>CAUSSZ010000005.1:0-115928 GCA_963534475.1 Trueperella pyogenes
GCGCTAGCTTGAGGTGCTAGTCCTCGTATTAGAGGGTGGGGGTTCAAGTCCCCCTCCGCGCACAGAACCCGGGGATCTTCGGATCCCCGGGATTTTTCTTTGCACTGGTAACTCCTCAATACGCAAGGTAACCTGTGCATAGGCGAACGTGCTCTTATCCCCGAGGAGAGACTTCATGCATGTTGACGTATGGGCAGACTTTGCATGCCCTTGGTGTTACCTCGGTATCCATCATCTGCGAGATGCTCTCACGCGTTTCGAACATCGTGACCAGATCGAGGTTCGTTTCCACTCCTATTTGCTTGATCCTGAGCAGTCTGCTGTCCTTGAAATGTCCCAGGCTGATTTCTTGGTCCACACGCATCCAGGTATGAGTGAAGAGGAAGCTACTGATGCGCTCGTTCACGTTGGTGAGCTCGCTCGTGCCGATGGAATTTCTCTAGATTTTGATTCCTTGATCGTTGCGCCGACGTCGTTTGCGCATAAAGCGATGGCGGCTGCGCGGGAAATGGACGAAGAATCCGGAGTGACGAGCGGGGCCGGGACGTATCAGTTTGCATATGCCGAAGCCTTGTTCCGTGCTCGTTTTGAGATCGGTTTGAACCTAGCGGATCCAGATGTGCTGATTGGTTGTGCACAGGATGTACGGATTCCTGAAATGCTGGTTGTTGACGCTCTGAGCGACCCCGTCGCCTCGTCTGAAGTTTTCTCGGACTACCAGATCGCTGTACAGATGGGAATTGACACTATTCCGACCTATCTCTTCGACCGGAGTCTTGTTGTCCAGGGAATGCACGATAGCGAAGCGATGGGGCGAATTCTGGAAACTGCGTGGCAACAGGCCCACCCGAATGTATCAACACAGGAGGAAACACACTGATGGAACCCTTTGAGGTTCACGGTGAAAATATTGTCTTAGTCCCGCTGTCTGCGAACGATGCAGTGGATCTTACTGACGCACTCCAGGATCCAATTTTTCACGAAACAACCTCGATTCCCTATCCCTACACTTTGTCAATGGCTGAAGAGAATCTTGCAAAGGTACCTGCGAAGTGGGAGCAGGGGAGTGCTGATTGGGCAATTCGCAGTGCCCACGATGGACGTTTCCTTGGGCGTATTGAGCTCATCCGTAATACTCATTTTTCCGACCGCTATGAAGTCTCGTACTTTGTTCGCCATGACGAGTGGGGCGAGGGTATTGCAACAGAGGCTGTGTCCCTTGCTCTAGATACAGCATTCGAGAAATTAGGCGCTTCTCGCGTTGAGTGGGCGGCGTACGTAGGAAATTGGGGATCTTGGAAGGCCGCATGGAAGAACGGTTTCCGTAAGGAAGGCGTTGCGCGCCTTCCTGGATACGAGGCCTGGGTAGGAGGCATTCTTGCCACTGACCCGCGCACACCCGCAGGTCCGTGGGACGGACCTAGCGCAGGCGCCCCCGAAGTCTTGGATTCATCGCGCCCACAAGCTCTTGTCCAGCAGTTCCACACTACCTACTTCATGCCCGACCGTATTCGAGATCATCAAGAGCCAACTCTTGACTATGAGCGTCTCCATATGCGAGTGAGCTTGATCCGCGAAGAGTTCGCTGAGCTGCTCGGAGCCTTGTACGGAAAGGAAGCACGTGCAATCGTTGAAGAAGCGACGCAACGTGCAACGGAAGCAGATGATGGAACGCGAGACATCATCGAAACAGCGGATGCTTTAGGCGATCTGGTCTACGTCATCTATGGCATGGCCCTGGAATCTGGAATCGATTTGAATCGTGTCCTTGCAGAAATTCAGGCGTCTAATCTGTCGAAGCTTATGCCCGACGGCAGCGTGAAACTCCGTGAGGATGGCAAGGTATTGAAGGGGCCAAACTTCTTCACGCCGAATATTGCTCGAGCCCTTGGTCAGGAATAACACACTTTTTGCACTCGTTGCTTCCTGGGTTTTCAGGGACAATGGGTGGTAACCAACGAGAGAAGGAGAGCACTGTGGCCCGAGTCGTCGTTGTCGGTGGCGGGTACGGTGGTGTCACCGTCGCCAAGGGACTTGATCCTCTTGCCGAAGTCATTCTGGTCGAGCAAAAAGATCAGTTTGTTCACCATGCTGCGGCTCTGCGTGCCGCAGTCGATGAGGCATGGCAGCATTCAATTTTCATGCCCTATTCGAATCTTCTGAGCAATGGGCGGGTCATTCACGGAACGGTTTCTCAGGTTGAAGGGACTCGGGTTCATATCTTCGGTCAGGACCCGATCGATGCCGACTACGTTGTTCTGGCAACAGGTTCAACCTATCCATTCCCAGCAAAGTACTCGGCTTCGCGTTCTGATGTTGCAAAGGCACGCCTGAAGCAGTTGCATTCCTACCTTCATGGTGCTCGCTCCGTGCTCTTGGTAGGTGCCGGAACTGTCGGTATTGAATTTGCAGGGGAACTGCGCAATGCCTTCCCGGACCTGGAAATTACCTTGGTTGAAAAGCAATCTGAGCTTCTCCCGACTCAGGGTTTTGCTGATGAGTTGCGCGATCAGGTTCGCGTGCAACTGAAGGAGCTCAATATCCGCCTCATTGAAGGCTCGGAGCTTGCATACCTTCCGCCATTCAATGTTGGTGAGCTTGGCCGTTTCGTCGTTGAAACGAAGGACGGTCATCGTATCGAAGCTGATATGTGGTTCCAGTGCTATGGTGCCCGTCCGAATACCGGTTATGTTGCAGGTACCGAGCTGCAGTCTGCAGTTCGCCCAGACGGCGCTCTTAAGGTAGAACCAACGCTTCAAGTCGTAGGCCAAACCAATATTTACGCGATCGGCGACGTTACGGATGTTCGCGAATCAAAGCGTGCTGATGCCGCTCGAGCACAGGCGCGCATCGTGATCTCGAATATCTCTTCGCAGCTGTCTGGTAAAGAACCTCAGGCAACCTACAACCCCAGTGACGAATGGGTGATCTTGCCGCTGGGACCTGAGCACGGCGTATCCCAACTCCTCGATTCACAGGGTAATTCGCGTATTTTAGGCCCCGACCAAACAGCAGAGATTAAGGGCGCTGATCTGATGGTTTCTGTGATTAGGTCCCAGCTGAACTTGCCGTAGACATCGTGTAGGATGTGTGACTATGACCACGAAACCTCGTCTTGTCCTAGATCAGCTGATTGCCGCTTTCGAGAATCACTACGAGGTGGCTTCTTCCGATCAAGTCGATGAACAGGCACTTATCGATGCCGAAGAAGCTCTCCGTGATGCCTTCTTCACCTATGATGACGTGCTTTTCACGCAGTTCGAAGTCGAGCTTCCTTTCGACCTCATTGTTTCTGATGAGGAAGATGAGGAAGAAGACTTTGACGACGACGACGAAGATGATGAAGAAGTCGATGATGATGACGATGAATTTGTCGACCTTGATGAGGATGAAGACGAAGACTAGTCGGTCAAGTTGTCTTTAAGGTGTGCGGGCAGTTGCTACTGCCCGCACACCTTTATTTAATGCCCGTTCCTATTTAGCACTCACTTCACTTAATACCTGGCGAATCGGAAGTGGAAGGTCAATGCGTCCATTGAGTATCTGCTCGAGTTGTACGAGATTTCGAGGCCCGATGATTGCGCTTGTCACTCCCGGTGTGCCCTCTACCCATGCCAAAGCAACGTCAGCGATCGAACATTCCAGCCCATGTGCCGCCTGAGATAACGCTTCGACAATCGGAAGACTGCTCTCCAGGTATGGCTCAACACTTGAACGCAGATGTGCAGATGCGGCTCGTGAATCAGGTGGTGTTGTATGACGATATTTTCCTGTAAGGACGCCTCCAGCAAGCGGTGAATGAGCGAGAAACCCAAAGCCGTTGTGTCGTGCTCGCTCGAGCAAGGGAGAAGAACATAAAAGCGAGTGTTCTTCTTCGACGGCGGCCAGAGGAAGTCGATCTGACTGTGCCCACATGAGTGCGCAATCCCAGGTGTCGCGGTGACTTAGCCCAAGGTAGTGCGCGCGTCCGCTGGAATAGGCCCATTCGAGCGCCGATAGAGTTTCCTCGAGCGGAATTCCTGTAGGGGACGGAGTTGCTAACCAGAGGTCAACGAAGTCTGTTTCGAGAATCGCAAGTGTTGTATCTAGGCAGCGGAGCATATCTCCGCGCGAAGCGGAGAGTTCATTGGCTCCTTGAGAGAAACGCATTGCACCACGCAATGCAATCCTGACTCGGTGACGGCCAACGGCGCGTAAGGCCTCGGCGAGAACGCTAAGAGCACGCCCGGAGCCGTGCAGAGGACTCACTTCTACAAGAGTCCCTCCAGCGTCAACGAAGGATTTGAGCATTGCGCATGCTTGATCTTCATCTGTGTCGCGTCCCCAAGTTAGTGTTCCCAAACCCAGACTGGACACAGAAAGTCCATGTGTTCCACATTGACGAATCTCCATAGAGATAAGCCTAGAACGCGCAGGCTATGACGGCATACACATGCCCATCTTTGGCTAGGCTCACGTCAAGCGCCGTAGAGTTGGGGATATGAACTGGCTTGATGCAATCATCCTTGGACTTGTTCAGGGCCTGACGGAGTTCCTTCCCGTTTCGTCCTCCGCGCATATTCGCATTGTCGGTGAGCTTACGGGCTCAACCGATCCGGGTGCTGCTTTCACCGCAATCACGCAAATCGGTACGGAGCTCGCGGTTGTCATCGTCTTTTGGAAGGACATTGTCCGCATCCTCAGCGCTTGGTTCCGATCTTTGCCACTGGGCGCAAAGGAAAATTGGGTGCCCTCGAGTGATCCAGATGCGCGAATGGGTTGGATGATTATCGTCGGTTCGCTTCCGATTTGTATTCTGGGTCTTCTTTTCCAGGATGCGATTGATACGGGCTTGCGTAATCTGTGGATTACTTCGGCAATGCTGATTGTTTTTGGCCTACTTTTGGGCTTCGTCGATCGCTATGCGCCTCAAGAGCGCGATCTGAAAACCATGACGTGGAAAGATGCCCTTCTCTACGGTCTTGCGCAGGCAATGGCCCTTATCCCGGGTGTCTCTCGCTCAGGTGGAACGATTACCATGGGGCGTTTCCTGGGCTACACCCGTGAAGCCGCTGCCCGCTATTCCTTCCTTCTGGCAATGCCGGCTGTGTGGGCTTCAGGGCTCTACAAGGTGGCAAAGGTCTTGACCGGCAGTGAGACCATTGCTGTTGGCCCGACAATCGCTGCAACAATCATTGCTTTTGTCGTCGGCGTCGTTGTGATCTTGTGGTTCCTGAAGATTATTTCCACTCAGTCCTATGCGCCCTTTGTTTGGTACCGAATTGCAATTGGTATTCTTGTAGCTCTTGGTCTGTTAAGCGGTTTGCTTTCCCCCTTGGGAACAACGCCCGCTGCGTGAATCTTGTGTGAAGGACTTACGAAAGTATGACTCTGCCTGAGGCAATTCTTTTCGATATGGATGGCACCATCGTCGATACCGAGCCCCTGTGGGAGGGCGCGGAAGGACAGGTGCTCGCCGAGATGGGGACACAGATGACCCCGCAGATGCGCCAAAAGATGTTGGGGTCTACTTTGCCGCGGATGGTGGCAATTTTGCGTTCATTTGCCCGCAATCCTCTTGACGAGGCCGTGGTTGCCGATCGTGTTGAGCAGGGAGTCATCGATCGCCTCGACGCGGGATTGCCCTGGAAAGTCGGTCTGGTTGAACTCCTTGCTTGGTGCCATGAGCACTCAATTCCGACAGCGGTCGTTACAGCGACACGACGGCGAGTGGCATCCAGGGTCCTGGAGCATGTACCCGCAAAACCCGGTTTTACGAATGCAATTTACGGTGATGACGTCTCGGAAGGAAAACCCTCACCAGAGGGGTACCTCAAGGCTGCTGAGCTTCTTGGAGTTGATATCCGTCGCTGCATGATTGTCGAGGATTCGCCGGTCGGTCTTGAAGCTGCTTCTGCCAGTGGCGGAGTGGCCGTCGCGATCAAGGGGGCGGCGCCCGAAGAGTTCGCCGCTGATTTTCCCTATATTCGCGAGCTCAGTGACCTCAGTGAAGGTGTCATTGAGTCGATTATGGAAGGGCAACGGCCGAACTTCGTTCGCGCTCACTGATCAGATTGCCGCGGACCGATTGCCAGTAAACGTTCCAGACCGCTGGTTGGGATTTCAGGTGTTTTCCCGTCAAACAGCGGACACATCGAACGCACCCCACACCAATTGCACAACGGGTTTCGTCGTGGGGCGAAATAGCCCTGCAAAGCGTCCCTTCTCATTGATTCCCAGGTCCGGGAAAGTTCTTCACTAAAGCGAGAAATATCAGCGGAATCAGGATCAAAGGTCAGTACCTTCTGAGAAGCAAGATAAACCAGCTGTGTACGCCTTGGTAGACGCTTTGTGAGAGAAAGCAAGAGGGCGTAAAAGCGCATCTGAAATAATGCTTCCTCTTGAAAACGTGGGGAAGGAGCCTTTCCGGTCTTGTAGTCGATGACCCTCAGATCTCCGTTGGGTGCTTGGTCGACTCGGTCAATGTAACCGAGGAGGTTCACTCCTTGTGAAGTTGTTGCCTCGACAAGGGCTTCGGTAGACAGCGGTTCAAGCGCTTGAGGATCTTCGATCGCAAAATAGTTACTGATCATCGAATGCATTCGTTCGCGCCAGCGTTCGAAGTCCGTATGGTCTGAAAAAAGATTCATGACATCGGGATTGGCTGCAAGCGTCTTTTCCCATTCGGTACGTAAAAGCTCGATAGCGAGTGTCTCATTGCGTTCTTCCCTTGGCAGGGCATAGAGGTTTTCCAAGGTGCTGTGAACTGTTGTCCCAAGAAGTGTTGCTTGCGTCGGAGGTTCTTTAACGCGGTCGACGACATGCAGGCGAAACTGCAGCGGGCAGCGCTGGTACTCTTTCGTGCGGCTTGCCGAAAGTGCGGGCCGGCTTGGGAGTGAATTCCTCATACATCTACCGTAACCAGTTCCACCTTTTCGCGCGGGGTTTAAACAGGCAGTTCATCCATGCGCCGCGGTAGTGTAGAGGCGATGAGCACACATGAACATGAAGCCCAGGGCCTTGGCCAAGAACGTCACCGTGGTCCTCTCCGAGAAGGGGAGCGTGTCCAAATTCGCGACCCGAAGGGGCGTTTACACACCGTTATTTTGGTTTCTGGTGGTCGTTTTCAGTCCAATCGTGGCTTTATCGATCACGATGATCTAATTGGACGCCCTGATGGTCAGGTCGTCACCACCGAAGAGGGCCGTCAGTTCCAAATTCTGCGCCCGCTTCAAGTTGACTATGTCATGTCAATGCCTAGGGGAGCTGCAGTCGTCTACCCGAAAGATGCTGGGACGATCGTTCACTACGCGGATATTTTCCCCGGTGCAGTAGTTGTCGAGGCCGGCGCTGGCTCGGGTGCTCTATCGATGGCTCTTTTGGACGCAGTAGGGGAGCGCGGCAAGCTGATTTCTGTCGAAAGGCGCGAAGAATTCGCACAGATTGCACGCGATAATGTTGAACTGTGGTTTGGCGCTCCGCATCCGGCGTGGGATCTTCGGGTCAATGATCTGGCAGATGAACTCAATGCCTTGCCTGCCTCGAGTGTTGATCGTGTGGTCCTCGACATGCTCGCTCCCTGGGAGAACTTGGATGCGGTTGCACACGCGCTTGTTCCCGGCGGTGTTCTGTGCTGCTACATCGCGACCGTGACTCAGATGTCCCGGTTGATCGAAGATCTTCGTTCCTCTCAGAACTTTACCGATCCGGTCGCATGGGAGACGCTCTCGCGTGAATGGCACGTCGATGGCTTAGCTGTGCGACCCGAGCATCGAATGGTTGCCCATACAGGATTCTTGATGATTGCCAGGCGTCTTGCTCCGCAAACTACTCCTCAGGAACGCTCAACTCGTCCAGCGAAAGCTGCTGAAGGCCTCGAAGGGGCGTGGAATGGCGAAGATGACTGGAGCGAGCAGAAAGTCGGTCTTCGCGTCAGCTCGGATAAGAAAATCCGTAAGGTGAAAAGGGACCTCGACGCTAAGGCGCGAGCGTGGGTAGAAGGGCGTCGTCATGACCAACAGTGACGCTGCACTCTCAATTCTTGAGCAGAAGAATGCCCATCTGAGTGCGGCTCTTACTCAGGCGCGTCAAGAACTTCTCCGCCTGAGGGAACAACTCAAGCATTTAAATCAACCACCGCTGACCCTGGGAGTTTTACTTCGCGCGCAGCCGTCTTCGCGTGTTCTTGAAGTCTATGTTTCAGGCCGCCTCATGCGCCTTGCGGCGGATACTTCCCTTGACATCACGTCAATCTCGCCGGGGCAACAGGTCCTCATTGACGACAAGATGATTGTTGTCGGGATCGGCGAATATTCGCGAACCGGAGAGCTTGCACAGGTTGCGGAACTTATCGGAGTGGATCGTGCTGTAGTGACTGCCGAGGCCGGAAGCCATCGCATTGTTGAACTTGCTGGTCCGCTACGCCACGGCACTCTTCGGCCCGGAGAGAGCGTCTTGGTTGACCCTCGTACTTCCTTTGCCTATGAACGTGTTATTCGCCAAGACGTCGAGCAGCTTCTCACTCCTGAAATTCCCGATGTTACTTTCGATGACATCGGCGGACTTGATGCTCAGATTGAGACAATTCGGCAGGCAATTGAACTTCCGCTGCGCCATCCCGAGCTATATCGGCAATACGGTTTGCGGCCGACAAAGGGAATTTTGCTCTATGGGCCCCCGGGTTCAGGAAAGACGCTGATCGCCCAGGCGCTAGCACGATCATTACGCGAGTTTAGCTCTTCAGGTGAAGGCTATTTCCTCTCAATTAAGGGCCCTGAACTTCTCACGAAGTTTGTTGGTGAGACAGAACGGCAGATCCGTGCAATTTTCGCGCGGGCTCGTGCCTTGGCTTCGTCGAAGGTCCCAGTCGTGATCTTCTTCGATGAGATGGAAGCTCTTTTCAGAACACGCGGTACTGGAATTTCTTCCGATGTCGAGACGATGGTGGTTCCACAGCTGCTCGCTGAAATGGACGGTGTCGAAAGTCTTGACAACGTAGTCATTGTTGGTGCCTCAAACCGGGCTGACATGATCGATCCCGCGGTCCTTCGCCCTGGAAGGCTTGATGTACGCATCCGCATTGATCGCCCAGATGAACGTGCAGCGAAGGATATTTTCAGAAAGCATCTCGACCACTCTGTGCCGCTTGCACAAAACGGTCAGCAGCTCAGCCATGACGAGATGATCGATAGGGCAGTTGCCAGCCTTTATCGACGCGATGACAATTCAGCTTTGCTATCTGCCAGAAGTCATTCCGGTCAGGAACGCATCATCTATCTTGCCGATATTGTTTCGGGTGCGATGATTGCAGGAATCGTGGAGCGTGCGAAGAAATACGCGATCCTCGACGCAATTGAAAACGGTACGCAGGGGATGACGCTCGACCACGTGATGCGCGGCCTCGGCGATGAAATTCGCGAATCAATGGAACTGGCAACGCGACAGGCTCCAGCGGACTGGGCGCGCACGATCGGTCTGGATCAAGATATCGCTGATATCCATCCCTTGAAGGAGAACCAGTAATGAGCTCTCATATGGTGATGAGTACCGAGACCGAATTCGGTATTTATACCCCCGAGAATCCTGGAGCCGATCCGGTTGACCTATCCTGCCGGATAGTTGATGCCTACTCGGCTCTCTCGCGCCGCGGTACGCCTACGGAGGGGAGCCAGCCAGTTCGCTGGGACTACACGGCTGAAGATCCTTTGAATGACTTGCGCGGTATGAGGCTCTCGCGTGCAGCTGCAGATCCTTCGATGCTTACTGATGACCCCTATCACCTTGCTCCTTCGGGCGGAAGTGAAAGACTTCCTTTGCCGAGGCAGTCAAGTGGCTATTTGCCTGCATCGGTGTCATCTGTACTGACAAACGGAGCTCGGCTTTACGTTGATCATGCCCACCCAGAATATTCTGCGCCTGAAACCCTCAGCGCACGCGATGGAGTCCTGTGGGATCGCGCCGGCGAGGTCATTGCTCGACGAATGATGTTAGCGGCTCGTGAGCGCGGAGACGAGATCGTGTTGGTGAAGAACAACACGGATGGTAAGGGTGCGGCTTACGGCACCCACGAGAACTACCAGATCAGTCGTCGTATTGATCTTGATGACCTTATCCGAGGCCTCACCCCGTTCTTCGTAACCCGCCCAGTTATTTGTGGTGCAGGACGCGTTGGAATCGGCCAGCGCAGTGAATTTGCCGGTTTTCAGATCTCGCAGCGAGCTGACTTTGTCGAAAATGAAGTTGGCCTAGAGACTACCTTTAACCGTCCGATTATCAATACTCGCGATGAAGCTCATGCGAACCCAGCCTACTTCCGTCGCCTTCACGTGATCGGCGGAGATGCCAACCAATTCGATTCCTCGCTCTATCTTCGC
This sequence comes from Trueperella pyogenes, assembly GCA_963534475.1. Taxonomy (GTDB): domain Bacteria; phylum Actinomycetota; class Actinomycetes; order Actinomycetales; family Actinomycetaceae; genus Pauljensenia; species Pauljensenia pyogenes_B. Next base: position 10,353 of record CAUSSZ010000005.1, read on the forward strand.
CTGGGAACGACCGGCTTAGTGCTCAAAGCAATTGAGGCCGGCCTCGGAATGGAATGGGATGCTCTTGCGATGGATGATCCGGTTCAAGAAACCTGGAACATCAGCCATGATCCGACGCTGACTTACAAGGCAGGGCTTGCAGGAGGTGCGCGAAGCGCCCTCGACATTCAAAAGATCTATGTCGATTTGGTCTCTGAGACCTTCAGTCGCGTGGGTATTGAACTGAGTGCAGACGAAGAACTAGTCCTGAAGTACTGGGATGATGTCCTTACGCGTATGTCTGAGGAGCTATTTAGCGTCGCCACCGAGGTTGAATGGGTTGGGAAGTATCAGCTTCTCGATCGTCAGCGCCAGCGTCTGTCAACCACGTGGGACGACCCTAAGCTTGCTGCGATGGATTTGCAGTGGGCGGATTTGCGTGAGGATCGTTCTCTGGTGGCTGCGCTTGATCGGGCCGGTCGTGTGAAGCGGATGTTCACTCCTGAGGAAGTCGAACATGCTGCAGATTGGGCGCCAGAAAATACTCGTGCTTACCTGCGTGGATATGCAGTGCGGAACCTTCCAGGACTGATCGCTGCATCGTGGACATCTTTGTGTGAAGCGCAGGGTGATCAGATGATTCGCCGTCCTATTGTTGAGGCTGCCGGTGTTGATCCGTCGGTCCTTTCCGATCTTGAGCACGGTACATTAAGCCGTGTAGAACAGGAGTAGATATGAGTCTTTCGCAATTGTTCGCTGGTGGCGCTGGTCATGAGGATGACGAGGCTGCGGGTCAGGTACAAGCTCAGGCTTCGGCCCAAAGTGATTCTCTAGACGAGCTTCTTGATCAGATTGATACCGTCCTTGAAACGAATGCTGAGTCTTTCGTTCAGGGCTTTGTCCAAAAGGGAGGCCAGTGAGGTGAAGCGACGGGTCATCGGAATCGAAACAGAGTACGGGCTAACCTGCGCAACGCGCTCTGGGGCTCGTGCTACTCACGATGCCGATGCTGCTGCGCACCTGCTTTTTGAGCCCTTCGCACAGGGCGGTCGGGCTCCTAACCTGTATCTGCGCAACGGTGGGCGACTCTATCTTGATGTTGGAGCACATCCCGAATATGCAACTGCAGAGTGCGACACTCTTCTCGACCTTCTCGCACAGCATCGTTGCGGTGATGAGCTGCTGAATCAGCTTAATGACGCTGCGCGTAGCTCGCTTAGTCAGCTGCCGGATCCCGAAGAAATTTACGTTTTTCGAAATAATGTTGATTCAGAGGGCAATAGTTTTGGGTGCCACGAAAACTACCTTCTGCACCGTCGTCGAGATTTCCGACAAGTTGCGGATGGACTGGTCGCCTTCTTTGTCACGCGCCTAATCCTTGTCGGTGCGGGACATCTTCGTAGGCAGGGTACCCAACTTAGTTACTGCTTCTCCCAACGAGCGGAACAGATGTGGGAAGCCGTTTCCTCTGCGACAACGCGTACGCGGCCAATTATCAACACCCGCGATGAGCCACTGGCTGATGCAGGTCAGTACCGACGTCTTCACGTAATCAGTGGAGACACGAATGTTTGCGAGGCAAGCACTTTCCTCAAGGTCGGCATGACCGCTTTGGTTCTTGATGCCGTCGAGGAAGGTATGGACCTTAAAGATTTGGAACTTGCTGATCCAATGATGGCAATCCGTCAGATCAATCATGATCTTTCCGGACAGACTAAGATCGCTATGGTCAACGGACCAGATTTAAGTGCTGTTGAGATCCAAGAGCGAATTTTGCACCGCGTCATCGATGTGTTGAAGATCGATCGCACGTCGGATTCCTCAGAACCTACAACCCACGCGATTATCGACCTGTGGCAACGGGGGATTCATGCACTCCGCAGCCAAGACTGGTCGGGGATTGATCACGAACTCGATTTCGCGATTAAGTATCGTTTGATCCGCGAGTACCTCAAACGTAAGCAAACGACGCTTGATGATCCCCGCGTTGCACGGCTTTTGCTCTCGTATCATGACATCGGTCCTCATGGTTTGCGACAAGCTTTGGAACGTACAGGAGCAATGCGCCGCATGACCACGGATGAACAGGTGAGCAATGCATGCGTGAGCGCTCCTCAGACAACGCGTGCCCACCTTCGCTCGAAGGTCATCAATGCCGCTGAAGAGGCCGGCATTGAACTTGCTCTCGATTGGGTTCGTGCGTCACGGATTGACGATCCGAATCGCTACGTTCTGATGAACGATCCTTTTGCGACATCGTCAGTGGCGGTCGATGAATTTATCTCCGGCCTTGTTTCACCACACGAGGTTTTTCCTGCATGAGCGGAAAACATCTTTCTTCGCGACTCCATCCAGTCGCACAGGAACACGGAGAAGAAACGAGGCAGGCACGAAAAGCTTCGCGCCGTACAGGCCGTCGGATTCTTGTTGTCCTTTCCGTATTGTTCCTGGTCTGCGCGCTCATTGTTGGATTGATCTGGTTCCTTCGTCCTTCTTCTGAGGAGGCCATGGAAGGACAAGCGCCTCGCTCGGTATTGAGTGCAGTCGAGGTGTCTGGTCGTGTTGGTGCAACACCGACACTTAAACTCAGCCACCCCCTTCAAATTGTCAGTACAAAACACCAGATCTTGTCACAGGGCGACGGTCGCGCCATTACAGCGGGAACACCGGTCCTACTCTCAGTGACAGTATTTGATTCAACGACGGGTGAGATTCTTTCTCCTAACGGGCGCCCGCGTCTCATCGTCGGACGTGCCGATGATGACTCCCTTGGTGCTGATATGGCACACGAAGTCAATGGACGGGCCGAAGGAAGTCGCCTGCTCGTCGCGCGTCCACTTCCCTCAGTTTCTGACAGCACGGCTTCTCCCACACCGACTGCCCGCTCAACCAAGGGTGAAATTGTCGTCATAGATATTCTCCCGACTTTGGCCTCGGGGCAGGCATCTGCCCAAGCCAGCGGCTCGGGGCCACTTGAAGTGACGATGCGAGATGAAGGCCCCATCATTAAACATGGGGATCAACTTCCCACCGGACCGACAACTCAGCCACTTCTGACGGGGGCGGGAGCGCAGGTGCGTTCTGATGACGACATCGTCGTTCAGTACTTTGTCAGCGGGTGGACTGATGGAATCGAGCGGCAATCGACCTGGCGTACCGGCGTGCCAGAGAGGGTTCGGCTCAGTGAACTCATGCCTGGACTTCGTCCGCTTCTTATTGATCAGAAAGTCGGCTCTCGGCTAGCGATTACTTTGCCTCCTGATCAGGCGACTGGTGACGATACCTTATGCATCGTGATTGATATTTTGGCAACCACCCCAACCTCATAATGTGGTTGCTCTCGAAGCGTTCGCGCTGGTTATGAGAGACTACAAACATGCTCAGATGGCTTACTGCTGGTGAATCACACGGTCCTGCATTGGTTGCTACCCTTGAGGGCCTTCCTTCAGGTATCGAGCTTACGACCCATACTATTCGCGATGCCCTTGCACGTCGGCGCTTAGGAGCCGGTCGTGGCGCTCGCCAAAAGTTTGAGGCCGATGAGGTTCGTATCCTCGGTGGAGTACGTCATGGTCGAACCACCGGTGCGCCGATCGTCATTGAGATTGCTAATAGCGAGTGGCCTAAGTGGGAGAAGGTCATGTCCGCCGACCCCGTCACGCGTGAAGATCTATTGATCGACGCTGGCAAGGGAGACGAACGTGAGGTTGCGCGTAATAAGCCCTTGACGAAGCCTCGCCCGGGTCATGCGGACCTGCCCGGGGTTCTTTCCTACGACCTCGCGGAAATTCGTCCCGTACTTGAGCGCGCAAGTGCGCGAGAAACTGCAGCTCGGGTTGCCCTTGGCGCCTGTGCCGAGGCTTACCTTCGCCAGCTTGCTGGAATTCAGTTAGTTTCCCACGTGGTTGCTGTTGGCCCTGTTCAGGGACAGTCAGGTGCCCTTCCATCACCTGAGGACGAGGCTGCGCTGAACGCTTCGCCCATGCGCTGCCTAGATGCTCGCGATGAGGCGCGTTTCCTTGAATGCGTTGATGAGACACGCTCCTTGGGAGATACCGTTGGCGGTGTTGTTGAGGTTGTTGCATGGGGCGTTCCGATCGGTGTTGGTACGCATGTTCAGGCGGATCGTCGGCTTGATACTCAATTAGCCGCGGCATTGATGTCGATTCAGTCTGTGAAGGGCGTCGAAATCGGTGATGGCTTTGCACAGTCGCGTCTTCGCGGTTCACAGGCTCATGACGAGATTGAGCGTGTCGATGGACGCGTTCAGCGCAGCTCGAACCATGCCGGTGGTATCGAAGGTGGGACATCGAATGGTCAGCCGATTGTCGTCCGTGCTGCTTTCAAGCCAATCTCAACGGTTCCTCACGCCTTGAAAACAATTGATCTGGCCAATGGAGAGGAAGCTCGGGCACTCCACCAGCGCTCTGATACCTGCCAGGTAGTTCCCGGCGCTGTTATTGCCGAGGCCGAGGTCGCCTTGGTTCTTGCGCGCGCGATAGCTGACCATGCCGGAGGCTACTCCCTCTCAGAATGCGCGCGTAATCTCTCTGCTTATCTTTCTCGTATTGATGAACGTCTGGGGAACGTGCAGTGACCAGACAGCAGATCGTTCTTGTCGGTATGCCTGCTAGTGGAAAGAGCAGAGTAGGACGGGAACTTGCGTCGGCTCTGGGGCTTGAGCATCGTGATTCAGATGCCTTGATTGAGGAAGCTACCGGCCGCAAAATTCCGGAGATTTTCTCAACCGATGGTGAGGATTACTTCCGACAGCTTGAAGAAGAGGTTATTAGGCAGGCTCTGGCGTATCCGGGGGTTCTCTCTTTAGGCGGGGGAGCGCTCACCCGAAAAGCGACCCGTGAACGCTTGCGCAACTGTTTCGTGGTCTATATCAAGGCGGAGCTGCCTGAATTACTTCGCCGATCGCAGGGTTCGGATCGCCCTCTACTTGCGGGCGATGCGCAGGCGCGTCTTGAAGAGCTATGGGAAGCACGTAAGAAATATTTTCCGGAGGTTGCCTCGCTAGAGGTTCAAACCAGTTCAGAACCTGTTATTCATGTTGTTGAGCAAATTCTTCGAGAAGTTGGTGAAGACGATGAGCGTGACGATTCCAGTCAATGTTGATACCCCCTACGACGTCGTTATTGGAAGGAATCTCTCAAAGGAAATCCTTCAGCAGGTCTTACGAGAGAATACGACGAAGCTTCTAATCGTTTGTGCACCACACGTGAGTAATTACGCTCGTGAATGTGCATCTCAGCTTGAAGGCTTAGGTTACGAGGTTTCTACACAGATTCTTCCAGATGGGGAAGAAGCCAAAACCATTGAGGTCATGGCCTCGCTGTGGGATTGTGCCGGAAGATTTAGACTCGGTCGCGCGGATGCTGTGATTGCTATCGGTGGGGGAGCCTCAACAGATGTTGGGGGTTTCCTTGCCGCTTCGTGGCTGCGTGGCATTGATTTCATTGCAGTGCCCACCACCTTGCTCGGGATGGTTGATGCCTCGGTTGGAGGCAAGACCGGTATCAATACTCCCGTAGGTAAGAACCTTGTTGGCGCCTTTCATTCTCCACGGCGCGTTGTTGTTGATCTTGATCGCCTCGAGACCTTGAACCACGACGACTATCGCGCGGGGCTTGGTGAGGTTGTTAAATGCGGCTTTATTTCAGATCCTGCGATCCTCTCGATCGTCGAAGCTAATCCCGAGGCTGTTTATGATCCCCGTTCTGAGGAGATCGCTGAACTCATTGAACGATCCATTGCCGTTAAAGCTCAAGTAGTGAGCGCTGATCTTCACGAGAGCGGTCCCCGTGAATTCCTAAACTACGGACATACGCTGGCACATGCGATCGAAAAAATTGAGAACTTCCACTATCGCCACGGTGAGGCAGTGGCTATCGGTTGTGTGTTCGCAGCTCATCTTGCGCAGCGTCGGGGGATGCTGAGTGAAGCAGAGGTTCAGCGTCATATTGAAGATTTCTCTGCCCTTGGACTTCCAACATTCTATGAAGGGGCATCGATCGATGCATTGCTTGAAGTGATGCTTTCGGATAAAAAAGTGCGGGCTGGAGTTTTGCGCTTCGTTCTTCTTGATGGAGTGAATCATCCTGTTACGGTGAAGGTTAATCCACAGGAAGTTATTGATTGCGCACTCTCGATGGGAATGCGACAGTGAATGCGCGTGAGCATCCGACTTTGGTTCTTGTTGGAACCTCTGGAAGCGGAAAAACATGCGTTGCACAGGAAATTGCAAAAACCTGTGGCTTACGAGTGCAAGAAGATCAAGAACTTCTTGAATCGTCATATTCACGCTCATTTGATGAATTAGTGCTAGACGAGCACTTCCCATTGCAAGAAGCGCTGGAGAGCGCTGGAATCCAGCTTTTGTCCGGTGACTGCGATATTGCCGTGTTGTCGCCCTCGCAGGTCAATAGTTCATGGATTCTTTCCAAGCTTTCGCAGCTGATCGATGAAGGCACTTCAGTTGTCCTTCTGAGGACTTCCATCGATGAGGCTGCGCGTCGCGTGGGACTCAATGCGCCGCGTTCTGTGGGATTGGGGACGCCAAGAGCGCTATTTGCTGCGATGAGTCGGCAATTGGATCGCACTTATCAAGATCTGGCCACTTTCTCATGTGATACTGGCGAAAATACGGCGCGTGAGGTAGCGGATACCATCATTGCGGCGTGTAAGATAGCCACGGTTTAAGCTCACCCGATTTGGGAGGATTTTATAGTGGCAACGACAAATGATCTGAAGAACGGCACCGTCATGGTGATCGACGGCCAGCTCTGGCAGGTTGTCGAGTTCCAGCACGTTAAGCCGGGTAAGGGCCCCGCATTCGTTCGCACCAAGATCAAGAATGTCCTGTCTGGCAAGATCGTTGATCGCACTTTCAATGCGGGAATGAAGATCGAGACCGCGACGGTTGATCGCCGCGACATGACCTACCTCTACCAAGATGGTACCGACTACGTCTTCATGGATTCCTCTACCTACGAGCAGATCAATGTCCCCGCAGAAGTTGTTGGCGACGCTGCTCATTTCATGGTTGAGAATCAGGATGTGATTGTTTCTCAGCACGACGGTACGGTTCTCTTCATTGAACTTCCCGCCACCGTGATTTTGACGATTGCTCACACCGAGCCCGGTTTGCAGGGTGACCGTTCTTCGGCCGGTACGAAGCCCGCCACGCTCGAAACCGGTTACGAGATTCAGGTTCCGCTCTTCATGGAAGAGGGGACCCGCGTGAAGGTTGATACCCGCGATGGTTCCTACTCCGGCCGCGTGACTGACTGATAATGTCTCACAAACATCAGTTCACTTCTCGTACCAAAGCACGTAAGCGTGCCGCTGATGTCGTCTATGAGGCAGATCAGCGTGGCATGGGGCGCAATGCCACTGTCTTGCGTGATCTCCTCCGTGAGCGCAAGGTCATTACAGCAGCACTGACACCTCTCCCGGATTATTCGATTCGTATGATCGAAGGTGTCGCCGACGAGCTGTACCGGATTGATCGTTTGATTGATACTCATGCTCGTACCGGCCTTGATCGAATTCCCGCAGTCGATCGCGCAGTCCTGCGAGTCGCGGTTTGGGAAATGCTGTCTAACTCTGAAGAGGTTCCTCCGGTTATTGCAATCGACGAGGCAATTTCAATTGTTAAGTCGATTTCAACGGAAGAATCCGCAGGCTTTGTGAATGCGATTCTTGATGCGATTCGTCAAGATATTGAGTCTCCTTCATGGTCTCGGCGCTCAAGCGAGGTCGACAATGGCAATGAGCCTGATGAAGAACTCAGTGCGGATGAACTGACAGAGCTAGATGATCTTCTCAACGAATACTGAAATAGTGTGAGTGATAAACGGGGGTGCCTACAGGCACCCCCGTTTATGACACTCCGAACGCATCAACAAAGTGTGATGTTTGACACAAATGACTGTTAGGGAAGTTGTTCCAACTTTTCACACTCGCACTTCTCTTTAATTCCTGCTATAGCCATCTGCTCGAATTTCAGTTTGTTCTTGTGATGCTCTAAGAGTTTCCCGCCCTGCAGGTCACGGGCTGTTTCTACTTCAAAATTGATGGTAAGAGTTTCCCCGCAGCGAAACGGATGCTGAGCAATCACGTTCTTAAACACACGTCAGTATTGATGTTTTTTTGAACGAGTCCTCACTCGCTTTTTGCCTGTGTTGCACGCATCGTCGGTTGCAGTTGCACCAAAAACTATCAAAATAGTGCGATGCTTATTCCTGTCAGGGGAATCTAGAAAAAGGAGCGTAGTGAGATGGCACTGCCAGATCTAACTCCGCAACAGCGAGCCCAGGCTCTTGAGAAGGCGACGCGCGCTCGTCGTCGGCGCGCTGAGGTGAAGGATGCGCTCAAATCGCGAAAGATTACTCTGTCTGAAGTCATCGACATGGCTGCAACAGATGATGCAATCGCGAAGATGAAGGTGCGTTCTTTACTGGAAGCCCTGCCTCGAGTCGGTGTAAGTACTGCGGAAGCATTGATGAATGAGATCAAGATTGCGCCTTCAAGGCGTGTTCGAGGTCTTGGTCAGGTGCAGCGAGAAGAATTAATTCGTCGCTTCGGCTGAACTTTTAAGCCAGCTGTGGCAGCATACAGGCATGTCTTCATCTACGGTTACTGTCATTGCAGGTCCCACGGCTGTTGGTAAGGGAACTGTGATCGCGCGCTTGCGCGAGCTATTTCCTGAAGTTGAACTCTCGGTTTCGATGACAACGCGTTCTCCGCGACCGGGAGAAATCGACGGGGTGCACTACCACTTTGTCACTGAGGACCAGTTCGCCCAGCTCATTGATTCCAAACAAATGCTGGAGTGGGCACTCGTTCACGGGAAATATCATTACGGAACACCGCGTGGTCCAGTTGATGATGCAGTTCGACGCGGAGTGCCTTTCCTGCTTGAAATCGATGTTGCTGGTGTGCGTCAAGTTCGTGAATCGCTTCCGGACGCTCGCTTTGTTTTTATCGCACCGCCATCGTGGGAAGTGCTTGTCTCTCGCTTGGTCGGTCGCGGTACCGAAGACCCTGCTGAACAAGAGCGACGTTTGCGTACAGCAAAGGTAGAGCTTGCGGCTGCAGATGAGTTTGATGTCACCATTGTTAATGATGATTTGGAGCTTGCTGTCCATGAACTAGCCCATGTGATGGGGCTAGAATAGAAGCCGGTTCTTGCCAGTTATATCAGGAGAGATTTGCATGTCCGGAATTGTTGCGCAGCCCGAAGGCATCACCTACCCGCCGATTGACGACCTGCTGGAGCACGTCGATTCAAAGTATGCCTTGGTGATTTTCGCTGCCCGTCGTGCTCGCCAGATCAACTCCTACAACATCCAGCTTGAGCAGAACATGATCCAGTTCGTCGGACCTGTTGTAGAAACTGAAGTCGACGAGAAGCCCTTGGCGATCGCACTTCGCGAAATTGATGAAGGCCTGTTGACCCTTGAGTCAGCACCCCAAGCCTGATCAGCAGCCCGCTTACATCGTTCTCGGTGTGTCAGCGGGCATTGCTGCATATAAAGCCGTTTTCCTTTTGAGAATCCTTCAAAGAGACGGCTACCGTGTCCGCGTTGTTCCAACACCTTCTTCGCTTGAGTTCGTTGGGCGAGCAACCTGGGAAGGGCTCACCCTAGAGAGCGTGAACACCGATGTTTTTCACGGTGGGGGAGCAGACCATGTTGAGTTAGCGCGGGGTTGCGCCGCTATTGTTATTGCACCCGCTACCGCTGACGTTATTGCTCGGATAGCGAATGGTCAGGCCAATGACCTTTTGACAACCACGGTTCTTGCCAGTGATTGCCCTGTAGTTATTGCACCTGCTATGCACACGCAAATGTGGCGTGCGGCTCCAACGCAGGAGAATATTGCCCGGCTTCGGAAGCGCGGATATATCATCGTCGGCCCGGAAGATGGTGATCTTGCTTCAGGTGACCGCGGGGCTGGTCGTATGAGTGAACCTGAGGTTATCGCGGCCCAAGTGCGCAAAGCATATGGTGTATCAGGTGACCTTGCGGGAAAGAAAATTCTGATCACCGCCGGTGGAACTCGTGAAGCGATTGATCCAGTCCGCTTCCTTGGTAACCGCTCGACTGGTCGACAGGGAATCGCGATCGCCCGCGAGGCCCTTAGTCGCGGTGCCGAGGTCACTTTAGTAACTTCCAATATTGATGCTGCTCTTATTCCGCAGGGATGCAGCGTGATCGATGCTCCTTCCGCTCAAGACGTCTATGACGCTGTGATGTCTCATCTTGGGCACAGTGATGCATTGGTCATGGCGGCTGCGGTAGCTGACTACCGCCCGCGGGCGGCCTCGGCCTCGAAAATCAAAAAAGAAGAGAATGAATCAGCGCCGCCTCGCATCGAACTCACAGAAACGACTGATGTCCTGCGCAGCGTGAGTTCGGCTCCTGACCGCCCTCGCGTGGTCCTGGGCTTTGCGGCTGAGACCGGCGATCAAAACACCGTACTGTCCTATGGGGCTGCGAAAGCCAAACGTAAAGGCGCAGACTATCTTGCTGTGAATGCAGTGGGGGCTGATATCGGATTTGGCGATGTTCCCAACTATGTATATGTCCTGAACCAAGAGGGGTCGGTAGTGACCCAAGGTGGGGGAACGAAGGCAGATGTTGCCCGAATCCTCATTGATCTTATTTCACAGCGGTTCGATACGATGGAGGCGTGAGCGATATGCGTAAGTACTTTACTTCTGAATCCGTAACCGAAGGTCATCCCGATAAGGTCTGTGACCGAATCTCTGACTCGATTTTGGACGCTCTTCTTGAGGCCGATCCTCAGTCGCGTGTTGCTGTGGAAACAATGGTGACAACCGGTTTGGTTCATGTGGCCGGCGAGGTTTCAACCAATGCTTATGTTGAAATTCCGCAGATTGTTCGCGAACAGATCCTCGAGATCGGCTACGACTCATCCCGCAAGGGATTTGACGGTGCCTCCTGCGGTGTTTCCGTGTCTATTGGTGCCCAAAGCAGTGATATCGCAGATGGCGTGGATCATTCCTTGGAGACGCGTTACGGTTCAAATGAGGATCGTCGTGAGGCTCAGGGCGCGGGCGACCAGGGCATGATGTTCGGCTATGCCTCGGATGAAACTCCTGATCTTATGCCTGCTCCAATTTGGCTCGCGCACAAGCTAGCAGAGCGTCTTGCTGCAGTTCGCCATCAAGGACTTGCTCATGGTCTTCGTCCTGACGGAAAGACGCAGGTCACTCTCGCTTATGATGAGCAGGGCATTCCTCGCGAGATCGATACGCTTGTCATTTCGACTCAGCACGACCCCGAGCTTGGCATAAGTGAACTCGAAGAGCAATTGCGCGAGTTGGTTGTTTCTCCTGTGCTCGAAGAGACGGGCTTGGGGCTTTCAACTGAAACAATGAAGCTTCTTGTTAATCCTTCTGGGCGCTTTGTTATCGGTGGACCTGCTGGCGATGCAGGTCTGACTGGACGCAAGATTATTGTCGACACCTACGGAGGCATGGCCCGCCACGGAGGCGGTGCTTTCTCTGGTAAAGATCCGTCGAAGGTTGACCGGTCGGCGGCATACGCAGCGCGCTGGATCGCAAAGAATATCGTCGCCGCGGGCTATGCAAAGCGCTGTGAGATTCAATTGGCCTATGCAATCGGTCGTGCGCATCCAGTCGGACTTTATGTCGAGACCTTTGGTACCGGAACTGTGAGTGATGACGTTCTTACCGATGCCATCACCCGCTGCTTTGATCTTCGCCCTGCAGGAATCATCGAAGACCTTGATCTTCTACGACCGATTTACGCGAAGACCGCTGCTTATGGCCACTTCGGCCGCCCAATTTTCCCCTGGGAGCAGACGGATCGTGTGGCTCGACTCCAGGAAATTCTTCAATGAGTGCTACCCCTTGCGCCACCCGTCCGACAAACCGCGGAACTGCCATCGAAATGGCGGTTTCGGGGATCATCGGTCTATGCGCCTCCTTCGTCCTCTCGATCGAGGCGTGGCAGTTGGCGGCGGATCAGGGACGGACATTTAGCTGTGACGTGTCTTCGGTTCTGTCGTGCTCTGCCGTCGCAGCCACTCCGCAGGCTCGAGTTCTAGGATTCCCGAATGCCTTTTTGGGGATCTTTTTCGAGGCCGTTGTTTTGACCGTTTCCTTCGCCCTCATTGCAGGGGTACGTTTTCCGAAATGGTATTACCTGGGGGTTGAAGCTCTCTATACCATCGGCCTGCTCTTCGCATATTGGCTCTTCACGCAATCGTATTTCGTCATTCACGTGTTGTGTCCGTGGTGTTTGCTCATCACAATAACGACGACGCTTGTTTGGTTTGGGCTTACACGAGTATGCATTTCTCAGGGAGTGCTCCCCGCACCTGCGTGGTGGAAGTCTGTGATGAAGGCCGGTGGAGACTGGCTGGTCGTCGTCCTCGTTATTGCAGCTGTTCTTGCAATGATCGTTGTGCGATACGGTTCAGTACTTTTCGGTAATTGATCAGTTGGTGCTCAATCGGTCTTCAAATGCCGGTTCAATGTGTTGAACTAGGTACATGGTGATGGACGCGTTGCCCCTTCCGGGTTTTGAATCAGACCGTGATGTGCCACGGTTGATCGCGCATGTCTATGTTGATTCTGACCTTTCACACCTCGATTACCCGCTGGATTATCTCGTCCCCACCCAATGGGAATCGATGGATCTCACTGGATTTATCGTGCAGGTACCCCTTGCGGGGCGAAAACGAATTGGATGGGTCCTTTCGTGTGAGAAACGCAGTAACATCGACGCGGCCATCCGCGAAATTATCGATGTTGTTTCGACTATTTCAGTCGTTTCACCGAAGACTTTTGAATTAGCTTCCTACATAGGCAAGCGTTTCCTCTCAACCGCCTCTACGGTATTGGGAATCGCCATTCCTCCAAGACGTGCACGGGTTGAGCAAGAATTAATATCCTCAAGGCCTGCTGACTTGAAGATCGGGCAGGGAGATCCCTGGCAAGCTTTTGAACTCGGCCATGCATTTCTTGAACATGTGAGTCAGGGGGAGTACCCGCGCGCCGTATGGACATCAATTCCAGGACGATTAGAATCTGAAATCGCCCATCTTATTGCTTCTGTTCAGAAAGCTGGAAAGACGGCTCTTATCGTTGTGCCGACTTCTCGAGTTGCGGGTGAACTAGCATCTTCGTTGTCTACGATCTTTGACACATCGATCCCCATTTACACTACAGAACAGACGGCCAGTGAGCGCTACCGTTTGTACCTTCAAGCGGAGATTGGGACGCATCGCGTCATCGTTGGAACGCGTTCAGCGGTGTGGCTTCCCATGAAGGACCTCGGATTGATCGTTATCTGGGGCGATGGGGATGACCATCTTCGTGAACCGCGTGCTCCGCGCACTGATGCATTGGACGTGGCGGTTGCACGTTCACATCTTGAACATGTCGCTCTTGCTGTTGGAAGCTACTCTCGCTCGGTGAAAGCGCAGTACCTTGTCGAACGCTCCTGGGCAATTTCTCTTACCCCACAACGCGAGGTATTGCGAGCATCGACGGGACGTTTTGTCGTCGCTGATTCTTTTGATCAAGAGCGGCAGGGAAAGTCTGCTTTTACTTATCTGCCACCGGATGCGTTCTCCTGTATTCGTGCGGGATTGAAAGAGGGACCCGTTCTCATTCTTTCTCCGCATTCGGGATATATCCCTGTTGTCGGTTGTTCTCGCTGCGGAAGGCCTGCCCGCTGCGAATACTGCTCAGGACCGCTTCAATTAGAGGCTGACCATTCGATAGTGTGTTCATGGTGCGAGCGCAAGACCGAGAATTGGTCGTGCCTTAAATGCCAGGGGACAACCCTTAAATGGTGGCGCCTCGGCTCTGAGCGCATCGGCGAAGAAATCGGTCGTTCTTTCCCTCAAATTCCCTTAATCATCACTCAAGCGAATGACGAAACGCGTCCGCGTGTTGGTCCCGAAGCTCGGATAGTTGTCTCTACTCCTGGCGTGGAGCCCAAAGCTCAGGACGGCTACGCGGCAGTAATTATCCCCTCAGCCGCGGCGCTTGCCTCGAGGCCCGAGATGTGGGCCCCAGAAGAAGCGCTGCGCAGGTGGCTGAATGCCGGCGCACTCGCCCGTCCTCACGCTCGAATATGGGTCTCTGCTGGGGTCGAAAACGCGCTTGCGCAGGCACTCATTAGGTGGAGTCCCGAAGACTATATTCAGCAGCTTCTTGATGAACGCAAGGTTCTTCGTTTCCCACCAACTGCATCAATCGTTGCAATCGATGGTCCTCTTGACCAAGTGAATGCTTTTTGTCAGGATCTCCCCGCAGAGTTAATCGGTATTGTTGATGCGCCTTCGGTTGGGAAGATCGGACATCGTCCGGATGATCGGCGCGCTCTTATTCGCTGTGCGACAGCTGATTATCCTCAACTCGCACAAGTACTTCGCGAACGTAATGGTGTGCGTTCGGCACGTAAACGCTATCCGCTTCGCCTCACCTTGAATCCTCCTGAGCTGTTCTAGACAAGCCGATACACTATGAGCGTGCGTATTGTTTTTGCAGGTACCCCTGAGCCGGCGTTACCGACCCTTGAAGCCCTGATTTCCTCGCCACATGAGGTCGTTGGCGTTATTACTCGTCCTCCAGCAAAGAGCGGTCGTGGGCGCCGTCTAGTCCCATCGCCCATTGCGCAGCGTGCAAGTGAAGCTGGAATTGATCTCTTCGAAACCTCGTCTCTTAAAGGAGACGAGGCCTTGGACCGCATTCGTGCGTGGAATGCTGATATCGCGGTTGTTGTCGCCTATGGCGCTCTGATTCCTCTGCGTGTGCTTGAGGCTCTTCCGCATGGTTGGCTCAATCTTCATTTCTCAGATCTGCCTTTCTTCCGTGGTGCAGCTCCCGTGCAGTGGGCAATCCTGTCGGGGCTGAGTGAAACTGCATCTAGCGTTTTCCAGCTAGAAGAGGGGCTGGATACGGGTCCCGTTTTTTCTCGCCAAAAGGTCGAGATCGCCGATCAGACCAGCGGTGAGCTCCTCGATGAGATGGCGCGTTTAGGCGCTCAGCAAGTTCTCGATGTGGTGAATGCAATTGAGGCTGGACAAGCTCTTGCACAGCCACAAGTCGTTCCTGAGGGTGTGGAACTCAGCTATGCCCGGCGCTTGGAACCCAGTGATGGTGCTGTCTCCTTTGATGAGAGTGCCCGCCAGACGTGGCTGAGAATCCGCGCGGTGATTCCCAGCCCAGGTGCATATACGGAGTTTCGTGGGCAACGACTCAAGCTAGGTAAGGTTTCTTTGACCGATGTTCCTACCCCCGGCCCCGGCCGTCTTATCGTTTCGAAGAAGAGCGTCCTTGTTGGCTGCACGGACGTCTGTGTTGAGCTTGGTCAGGTTGCTCCCGCCGGGAAAAAATGGATGGATGCAGCTGCATGGGCACGCGGCGCGCGATTGGATAGTGATACGCGACTCGGTGAAGGGATAGCGCTCTGATGGCAACTCACCGTTATTCCGATGGATATCGTTCCTTCCGCGAAGCGGATCCCGCCCGTCAGGTTGCCTTCGAGGTCCTAACACTGGTGCGCAATGAGGATGCCTACGCGAATCTGGTTCTTCCAAAAGTTCTAAAATCTTTTGAAGGACAGGCTCATCTCGATCAACGTGACCGAGCTTTCGCTGTCGAACTCACTTACGGAACCCTACGCGAACAGGGATTCCTTGATTGGGTGATCTCTCGAAACTCTTCCCGTCCGCTTTCCGATATCGAAGGCGGCATCGTTGATATCCTGCGTCTTGGCGTCTATCAGTTGCTGCGTATGCGAGTTCCCGACCACGCTGCGGTTTCTCAAACTGTCGATCTTGCGCGGCAGTATCTCAGTGCCGGTCCAGCAAAGTTCATTAATGCTGTTTTGCGTTCTGTGATCCGTGAAGGTGAAGAGGCAAGGCAGGAAGCTTTGAATGAACTTCCGGAATCAGAACGCCTGGCGATCGAATACTCTCATCCGCAATGGATGGTCGAGGAATATAGTCGTGCGCTCGTCGCTAACGGTTGTTCCAGTGAAGAGATTACGGAGCTTCTGGCTGCTAACAACCAGGCACCCTACGTTTCTCTTGTCGCACGCCCAAGCCTCATTGGGGTTGATGAACTTGCTGATCAGTGTCTTGATCACTTGCGAACTCGTATTGCTGATGGCGAGGTATCTCCCTACGCTGTTCTTCTTGAGTCCGGGGATCCAGCCCGTATTCCTGCAATCAGGCAGAGGCGAGCAGCGGTTCAGGATGAGGGTTCTCAACTTGCCGGGATTTTGGCAGCTCAAGTCCCCGTGACGGGGAAAGATCAGAGCTGGCTCGACCTTTGCGCAGGTCCCGGAGGTAAAGCGGCGCTGGTCGCTTCATTAGGTGTTGAACGAGGCGCTCAGCTTGTCGCCAACGAGGTGCACGCTCATCGGGCGCGCCTCGTCGAAAAGACCCTTGAACTCCTTGATAACACTGAAGTCGTGTGCTCCGATGGAACACGCTTTGGTGGTGAGGGCACTCGCTGGGCTTTAGAGTCTTTCGACCGGGTCATTATTGATGCACCGTGCTCTGGCCTTGGATCGATGCGTCGTCGTCCGGAATCACGTTGGCGCAGAAATCGAGATGACATCTCGCAGTTGGTTTCCCTTCAGGCGGAGCTACTCGATCGAGGAATCGAATTGACCAGGCCTGGGGGAGTGACGGTTTACATCACCTGCTCGCCAGTCGTGCAGGAAACTCTCGATCAGATTTCACGTGTTCTCTCCGCGGGACGTGTCGAGCTGGTGGATCTGCGCCCTGTGGCCTCGCAAATTACTCCCAGGCCCCTTAACCTTCCGCAAGCAGAAGGAATTGCTGCTCGAACAATTCAGCTTTGGGAACACCGTAACGAAACTGATCTTATGTTTATTGCTGCTCTCCGAAAACTTCCAGTAGCTCAGGAGCTCTCATGACCACGCCGCTCATTTCGCCTTCGATTCTTAATTGCGATATTGCCAGACTTGAGGACGAACTGAAAAAGATTTCCAGTGCTGATATCGCTCATGTCGATGTCATGGATAATCACTTTGTCCCCAACCTCACCTGGGGTCTTCCCGTCGTTGAAGCCTGCGTCAACACTGGCATCTTGCCTATTGATGCTCACCTGATGATTGAAGATCCAGATCGGTGGGCACCTGCGTACGCAGAAGCCGGTTGTGCGTCGGTCACCTTCCATGCCGAGGCCGCTTCCGCACCGATCCGCACCGCTCGGGAAATCCGACGTCTGGGTGCCCGTGCTGCTCTTGCGCTCAAACCTTCGACGGACATCGCGCCCTACGTCGATATTTTGCCGGAATTCGACATGATCTTGATTATGACGGTTGAACCAGGTTTCGGCGGTCAAAGTTTCCTTGAAACGATGCTTCCAAAGATCCAACGAACGCGGGATGCAATCGCCTCCGCGTCTTTGGATATCTCGATTCAAGTAGATGGGGGAGTCTCGCGTAAGACTATTGAGCGCGCTGCTGACGCGGGCGCCACAAATTTTGTTGCAGGATCGGCAATCTTCCGCGCCGATGATGCCTTTGAGGAAATCGCAACACTGCGTTCTCTTGCGCAATCGCACATGCACTGAAGATGACACTCGCTTCCGCGCGTGCCAGAATAACTATGTACTTCGGGGTCGGTGTAAGTCCGAGCCGGCGGTGAAAGTCCGCGACCCGCATCATTCGATGCGGTTGAACTGGTGTAATTCCAGTACCGACAGTTAAAGCCTGGATGGGAGAAGTAGTTGAGCGGGCCTAGTGTCTGCTGAGCGGCTGCATAGCTCGAAGTGCGGGAAGGATTACCGTGAGCCGTCGAGCACCTCGCCGCTTCACTGTTATCGCCCCGCTTGTTGTCATCGTCTGCTTGGTTTTCTTTTGGTGGGCGATCACCGCATTCAGTGGGATTCAAGCGTGGCGTCTTCCTTCGCCGTACGCCGTCCTCGCCCGAGGATACTCTCTTGTTCAACAGCCTTCGCTTTGGCTCGCTTTCGCGCGAACCGGAGTCGAGGCCCTAGTCGGTGGATTCATTGGTGTGTGCGTTGCACTTCCATTGAGCTACCTGATCTTCCGTTTCCGTACCATCGCCGAGGCTATTGAACCCCTTTTAGGGACCTCGCAGGCTTTACCCGCCGTTGCCTTGGCACCATTTTTGGTCCTCTGGTTCGGCTACGGGTTGATTCCAATTTCGATGCTTTGCGCATTGATTGCTTTCTTCCCTATTCTCATCTCCTCCCTGGTTGGCTTACGCTCCTTGGACCGCCAAGTATGCGAGGCGGCACAGCTTGACGGGGCAGCAGGGATCACGATGGCGGTGAAGATTGAAATTCCACTTGCATCACCAGCGATTCTTGCCGGCATTCGCAATGGCTTTACTTTGTCCATTACAGGTGCTGTCGTCGGGGAAATGGTGATGGGAGGAAAGGGGCTGGGAATGCTCCTTTCTCAGATGCGCACGAATGTCGATACTGCAGGAATGTTTGTTGTGATTCTTTTTCTGTGTATACAGGCAGTTGTCATCTACACACTCATGTCCGCATGGGAAAAGCGCTCACGCGTGATGGTTGAAACAGACTAGGTGCGACATACTATTGGAGAGCATTATGCGTCCTATTGTTCGTGGAATTGCCGGTTTACTTACGGCAGCATTTGTGATGAGTGGTTGTTCCAGCACCTCCTCATCATCTGACACGACCGTTATTGGTTTGACCTATGTGCCAAATGTTCAATTCTCCGGTGTCTACCTTGCTGAGGATAATGGCGATTACTCCAAGGAAGGAGTAAAGGTCGATATCCGCCATCATGGCAATGATGAAGGAGTATTTACCGCTCTTGTGAGCGGACAAGAACAAGTTGTCCTCGCGACGGGCGACGAAGTAGTTCAAGCCAGATCACAGGGCATGGATGTGATTTCGGTGGGCCAATACTACCGTGAGCAGCCAAACGTGATCTTGACCCGAGCTGATACCGGAATCAAGAGCGTTAGTGACTTGAAGGGGAAGAAAGTAGGAATCCCAGGAGAATACGGATCTTCATGGCTTGCCCTTCAGGCGTACTTAGCTAGCGCTCATATGACGACATCTGACATCAGTGTTGTATCCATTGGTTATACCCAAGTTTCTGCATTGAATAATAAAGACGTTGATGCAGTTGTCGGCTTTGCAAACAATGATGCTGTTCAGCTTTCTGCTGCTGGCGTCGATACACGTGTTGTTGACTGTGATTGCACCATTCCTTTGGTTTCGGCATCTCTGGTCACGACATCGAAATGGGCGAAGGAAAATCCTGAAAAGCTGAAGAAAATTCTTCGCGCAACACAACAGGGGATGACAGCTGCGGTCGAGCATCCAGATCAAGCATTTGCTGCCACTGAGAAGCGTGACACTACCCTGACTGATGATAAAACGCGCTCTACAGCCACCCAGATTCTCAATGCGACGAATCTACTGATTTTGGGAGCGAATTCGAAGGTTTCATTGGAACAAGATCAAAATCGCTGGCAAGAGATGCTCAACTTCATGTCATCAATTTCGGGGCTTCTCGAGCATGAAGTCACTCTTGATCAAGTGATGACAAACGATTACATCCCGCAGTCGTAGTTTTGCGGCTTCAAAATAGTGATTCCCTCAGCTTGCTGAAATCCAGGCTGAGGGAATTACTCTCTTCGGTAATTCCTAAGAGTTTGCAGGAGAAGGTCTTCAATCGCATCAATGCTGTGCTTCATATCCAAACGATGGGCAAGTGAGTTGTACCTAGTGGAAAGTTCAGTCTTCTGAAGAGGATGTTCAAGCCAATAATCGATAAGAGCAGCCAATTGTCTTGGATTGCGGGCATTAAACATGTTGCGTGGATCCAGGGAATAACGCCACGTCGATGAGTGTTCAGAGCGAGCAAGAATTGGCATACAACCCCGAGCCATCGCTTCAAGCGCAGCTAGGCCTTCAATTTCGACCAGCGCGCAATGAACGTAGATATCAGCGCGATCCAACAAGGCAATTAGCTCGTTATGGGGAACGAAGCCAATATGGACTTGAGCCGCTAGGGGAGCGGCTAGTTTGCGTAAATCGGGCTCCAGCGGTCCGCTACCTGCAAGATAAAGATCAATGTTGTGAGAGTGACGTGAATAGGCCAACGCTTGCAGTAGAACCTCATGATTCTTCTCCGGAACCAAACGTCCAGTTGATACCAAAGTAAAACGACCGTTTACGTCGTGGGTATTACGTGATCTGCTTTCAGATACTTTCAAAACCTGATGCTTTATCGATTCTTCAGAACGAATCGAGGAAGGTGGTAGGCCATTGGAAAAAGCTGAAATAGGATTTTGATATCCGACGGCTTGTAAGCGCTCTTTGACAACTTCAGTTGGTGCATGAATCGCATCGCAGTACGAATACACCGAGTAATCGAAGAGGGAGTACAGAATTCGGTTGAATAGAGGTTTATCGAGAGCAGGAAATGGAGCCAGGAAGTTTTCTGGATAGACATGAAAACTCCCGACAATAGGTAGTGCAAAGCGCCGTGCTACACGAACAAGTTCAGTATTTGCCGGAAGAGGATCTTCAACGTACAGGATCTGCGCCCACCTCAGAGCGGCCTCGAAAATTGAGCGGTCGGGGCGAGCGATATTGAAGTCCTCGGCACTGATGTACCTGTCAAAGAAAGGAATGCTGAGGCGCTGGAGTGGGTAGTCAACATGTGAAGAATCGCCATAGGAGATCACACGTACCTCGTGTCCGCGAGCGCGAAGACCAGCACAAAAATCGCGGGCTGAACGAGCAAGCCCATTAGAGGCATTCGTAAAATCGCTTGCCGATAGAAGAATTCGCATCGCGTTCTCCGCGTGTATTGGTGAACAGTGTGTTTAGTAGCTGCAAGGTCTTTCGCGCACTAGGCTAAAGCGTGCATCAATTTTGTCACAAGGAGGGGGCATTGTGGAGAGCAACGATACCAGTGTGCGTATCCTCGACCTGCTCTTTGAACTGACGTATGCAGAACGGGGACGTTCGCGTTCCCAGATTCGCAGGCTCACACATTACCGAAAATTGAGCGATACCGCGTTCGATTCAGCTTTTACTCGCGATAAAGAGACGCTTAAAAAAATTGGTGTTGACATTGAGGTTCAACCGCGTGGAGATGAGCTCGTTTACCGCTTATGCCGGTCAAATCCTGAGCTGCTTAAGCTTTCACTCGAAGAACATTCGCTGCTCGACTTAGCCTCGACAGCATGGAATGATCCGTCAACAACTGAGCTTGCCTCGACAAAGTTGCGGGCATCTTCCATAGCAAATCGCAAGTCTTCGATTGATTTTCATCTCTCGGGCGCTGAACATGTCCTTCCATTATTCCAAGCGATCACTTCAGCTAGCGTTGTTTCCTTTGCATATAGAAGTCCCAGGGGAACCGGTAATCGCGCTGTGGAGCCATGGAATCTCCTCATTTCAGGCTCAGCAATTTATCTTCAGGGCTATGACCTTGACCGAGGCGATGAACGTAGCTTCAGGCTTTCGCGCATTCTGCCTCCGATCGAGGTGCTTGGAGAGCCCGGCGATGCTTATCCTCGTCCCTCGGACCGCCCAACGATCGGTATTTCACGTCCACTTGAGCCGAGCTTCTTAGCCAGAGTAGGCAGTGAAGCGTGGAAGAGCGCACTGCGCGACGATAAAGCTACGGGGGCAGACACGGAGCAATGGCAACGCTTCCGCGGCCACGTTGCTCCCTATAGTTTCTGGACACATTTCATCTTGTCTCATGCTCACGATGTTGTCCCGATCGGGCCGACTGAGTTTGCCTCGGATTTACAGAAAAAACTCCAGAGTGCGTTGTCTCTGAACGGAGGCCAAAATGCCTGAAGAAGCTCCAGTTCAGGTCGCACGGATCCTCGCCATGGCCTCGTGGATTATGGATAATCCTGGCCACAATGTTCGTCAGATCGCTCAGCATTTCGGCCGAAGTTCACGCCAAGTTCGCCGCGATTTAGAGTACATGGGGCAAATCGGCGACTCGATGATTGATCGTTCCTACGGGCTGGATTGGGATCTGTATGAGACAGAGGGAGTGGTGGTTCTTCGCGGGAGCTTGACCCCCTCTCTTCCTAAGCTCACCCCTGCCGAGGCCGCGACTCTCTTAGTTGCCCTACGCGCTCTTGCGCCTTACCTCAGTGAGTCTGAGGAAGAGGTTTTGCTGAGTACTGCTGCGAAACTCGCCTCTCGTGCAAGCCAAGAGGAGGGAGAGGCGCGAAGCGGTTCTGAGGTGATTCACCTTGAGCGGGAAAGCTTAAATTCCCTCGACACACAGCAAGAGATTAGCGCTCAACACGTTATTGATCTGCGCTATGCGATCGATGAGTTGCGCGAGGTGTCTTTTGAATACCTCGGTGTTGAAGGATCTTATACTCGCTGCGTCTATCCGCTTAGACTCAAACACTTAAGCACCGGATGGATTCTTGATGCATGGGATCCAACTCGGGAAACTCACAGGAGCTATCGCGTAGATCGGATGAATAATCTTGTTATCGGCGAGAAGCACCCGAGGGTATCAATTCCTTCTGAGCCTGCTCCTTCAACGCTGACGCTGACGATCTCCTCAAATGCGCGATGGATCTGCGAGGACTTCGAATCTACTGTGATTTCTGAAGATGCAGAGATGATTACATGTTCCTTGCCTATTTGGAACGAGGAATGGATCCTTGCGCTGCTGTGTGATATTTCGGCCGATATCATTGAATGTCCCTCGGAGTGGATGCAGCGCGTCAGTGATTATGCACAAAGCGCGATGGAAATTTGGGAAGAGGCCAAGATGATCAGGAGCGAGGCGTGAGTCCAAAGCGAAAGAGACGCCGCGCGAGTATGGAGGCCGCCGAGCCACAAGAATCTTCCTGGTCACCAGCAGAGGGAATGGCACAGTTTCGACAGCAGCAAAAGATTGATCGATCTTTTAGAAGCCGCTATGTAGAAGGTTTGAGCTTCACCCCTGATCACTTCCAAATCGAAGCAATGGATGCTCTAGAAGCTGGTCATAGCGTGCTGGTTGCAGCACCTACTGGTGCTGGGAAGACAGTTGTCGGCGAATTTGCCGTCGCACTTTCGCTTTCGACGGGTTCACGCGCCTTCTACACAACACCGATTAAGGCGTTATCGAATCAGAAATTTACTGATTTTCAGAAGCGCTATGGCGAAGCGCGCGTTGGTCTATTGACTGGGGATACGTCGATTAACCCTGATGCCCCCATCATCGTCATGACGACAGAGGTCCTGCGCAACATGATTTATATGGGGGCAGACCTGTCCAACTTGAGCCACGTTGTGCTGGATGAAGTTCATTATCTAGCCGACCGTTTTCGTGGACCTGTCTGGGAAGAGGTGCTGATCCATCTTCCTCAACATACAAAGGTCATTGCTCTTTCTGCGACAGTGTCGAATGCCGAAGAATTCGGAGAATGGATTGGCCAAGTTCGCGGTTCTTGCGATGTCATTATCTCCGAGACGCGACCGGTGCCTTTATTCCAACACATGCTTGTCGATGGAGAACTTTACGACGTCTACGCGCCGTCACGACGTGGTTCTGGGCAATCTCAGCGTTTGAACCCAGAACTGCTCTATGCCTGCTCTCCGCAAGGTCGACGCGCTCATCAACGGCGTTTCCGTTCACGTCCAGCGACTGTCATTACCCTTGATCGCGCCAATCTGCTTCCCGCAATTGTTTTTATTTTCTCGCGGGCTGGGTGTGAGGATGCTGTTCACGAAGTGATCGCCTCGGGTGTCACTTTGACGAACCGATCTCAGGCAGAGCAAATCCGGCGTATCGCAGAGGAAGCTACGGCGATGATCCCTCCAGAGGATTACGCAGTTTTAGGTATTGACTCTTGGATTAAAGCTCTGGAACGAGGCATCGCGGCTCACCATGCCGGTTTGCTGCCCCTGATGAAAGAAACCGTTGAAAAGCTGTTTTCAATGGGGCTTATTCGTCTTGTTTATGCGACAGAAACACTTGCGCTGGGAATCAATATGCCTGCGCGTTCGGTGGTGATTGAGTCGCTCCAGAAATGGAATGGTGTCGAACACGTACGCTTATCTGCGGGTGAGTTTACGCAGTTATCTGGCCGTGCGGGACGACGCGGTATCGATGTTGAAGGGCACGTGGTTGTCAGCGGACGTCGGGATATCGCCCCCGAGGAAGTTGCCGCTTTGGCCTCGAAACGAACATACCCGCTGGTTAGCGCTTTCCATCCGACCTACAACATGGTTGTTAATCTTCTGGCGCATTCGACACGTCAGGCGACGCGCAAGGTCCTGGAATCCTCGTTTGCACAATTCCAAGCCGATTCTTCGGTCGTCCATCTTGCCCAAAGTGCACGCGCTTTAGAGCGTGAATTGGACTGCCTGGGAGAGGGAGTCGATTGTTCACGCGGAAACGCTCAAGAGTATTTCTCTATGCGTGATCGGCTTGCGCGTTTGGAGAAAGAAGCCTCACGTGAGCGTAGCCTCCAGCGAAAGGAACAGGATCAGGAGGTTTTCCGTTCGCTGAAGCCCGGGCAGGTCTTCGACATTGGTTCTAAGCGGAAGGCGCATCGTTACCTGGTCTTGGAGCTGCAGCACTCCGCTGGCCTTCGCCCGCTGCTTCGTACTTTGGGCGCCGATGCTAGGTTGCATACCCTGAGCGTAGATGATTTCTCGGGTGCACTTGAGCTCGTTGCGCGCCTTCGCGTTCCTTCCTCCGAGGCCTTGCGCCGTCACCGTGGACGTGAGGAATGGGCGCAGCGGATCCGGACCCTTCGATCTGAGCGCAAAGGGGGCAAGAAAGCTCTTGATTCGCTGCCGATAGATGCAGAGATTTCTCAGCTTCGCATGGCGATTAAGTCGCATCCCGTACACTCGTGTCCAGATCGCGAGGAACATGCACGTGCCGGTCACACCTGGGCGCGAAAAAATGCTGAGTACGAGAAGCTTCTCAAACGAATCGATGGACGCACGAACTCGGTTGCACAACAATTTGATCGAGTGTGCGAAGTCCTCGATCGAATGGGGTTCTTGAAAAATGATCTCGTAACAGATTCCGGACAGCTGCTGCGTCGTATTTTTGGTGATCGGGATCTGATCGTTGTTGAAGCCCTTAGACGAGGTGTGTGGGATCGTCTTTCGGCTTCCGAACTCGCTGCAATCGTTTCGACGTGTGTCTACCAATCTCGAGGCGAAGAATCAGCAGCGGTTGAACCCTGGACTGCTGCGTCAAGCGCGTTGGTGCAGGCGTGGGAAGAAACTCTTTCGTTGTCACAGGCGGTGATGTCGGTGGAGAAGAGTGTTGGGGTTCCTCAATCCCCAGAACTCGATCCGGGGCTTGCACAGGCTGTAATGGCATGGGCCAATGGGGCAACTTTGACGACCGCCATCTGGGGGACGCCTCTTCTCGCAGGTGACTTTGTCCGTTGGATTCGGCAGGTAGTAGATCTGCTCGACCAAATTGCCCATGTTGCGTCTGCAGAAACTTCAGCGGTCGCTCGTCAGGCGCGCAGACTGATTCTGAGAGGAGTTGTCTCTTGGGAAGGGGAGTAAAGACAGCGCCTCAGAAAAGGCTAAAGCGTGGGTTTAAAGGTAGCGCTATTGACCTTGTGCTTTGCTTAATTGCCGGTATTGGTCTGTGGGCAGCCTTTCCCGATATTTCACTTCCTCTTGTGATAATCCCGTCCTTTGCATTGCTTCTTTCTCGTGTTGATCGCGTCGGTGCCTGGCGGGCCTTCGTCTACATGCTGATTTGCGGGATGGCTTTCTGGCTTTTGCTTATTCCGTGGACTATTCAGGCGACGGGCGGTAGCAAGCTGCCATGGATTGCGTTGAGTTTTGTGGAAGCATTCTTCTTCGCTGTGTGGGGCGCACTTGAGAGTGGTCTTATGCGGCTTTCGTGGGCGAACTCCGCTGCGGGGCAAGCGTTTGTTACTGCTGTTTCTTGGGTCGGTATAGAACAACTTCGTTCTCATTTTCCGTGGTCGGGCTTCCCATGGGGAAATTTGGCGTACCCTCAGGTTGCGACGCCTTTGGGGCATCTTGCTCCTTGGGGCGGGGAAGTGCTTGTGAGCGCTGTGGTTGTCATCTGCGCAGTGCTACTACGACGAAGTTTTGATTTTTCGCGTGAGGATCAACATTGGTATTCGCGACCTTTGTGCTTTGCGTCTGCGTGTGCCTTAGTCATTATTCCCATGGCGCTTCCTCTGCATGCCTCCCAAGAAGAAGGATCGATCAAGGTTGCTGCAATCCAAGGAAATATTGAGCTTCCTGCCCTAGAGACATACTCTCAGATTGGGAAGGTTACTGGAAACCATGCGCGATTGACCAGTGAGCTTGCACAAACGGGGGAGAAGGTCGACCTAGTCGTCTGGGGCGAGTCTTCAACTGACCGCGACCCCAAATATAACCGGCTGATAGCGGACCTTATTTCTACCTCGGCAAAGGATATTGATGCGCCAATTCTTGTCGGGATCACACGTGTAGATCAGGATCGTCGATACAACTACATGGGAGTCTGGTACCCAGATACTGGACTGAGCGAATCCTATTACGGCAAACAGATTCCGGTACCTTTTGGGGAATACATTCCGGCACGATCACTTGTTTCGCGGCTTGCGACCGAGGCGGCCCAAGTAGGGATTGATCTTGAAGCGGTCAATAATTCATCGCGTTTCGATGTTCAGTTAGAAGACGGTCGCACTGTCCCTCTTGCACTTGGAATCTGCTTCGAAGTGGCGTATGAAGATCTCCTTGCCGAAGGCGTGAATTCTGGTGGTCAAATCATTGTGATCCCCTCCAACAACTATCACTTTGGGACCAGTGCGGAGGGCGCACAACAGGCGCAGATTTCACAATTTCGGGCGATCGAATTTGCTCGCTCGACTGTGCAAGCATCAACGACTGGAAACTCCGTCCTTGTCAGGCCGAATGGAAGCCTTCTTTCTCAAAGCGGACGGATGCAATCAGCAACGCTCACTGGTGACCTGCCTCTTCGAAGCTCATTGACATGGGCAGCACATTTTGCGCCGTATTCCGCTAAAATTAGCTGGGTGCTCACTGGAATTCTTCTGGTTGCACTCGCATTTCAAACCATTTCTCGTTCACATAGAAAGCGCCGCTGATGACCGACTCGATGATGTATGAAACCGGCAGGGGAGTGGTGGCGGTTATTCCCACCTATTGCGAGGTTGAGTCTTTGCCAGGTCTTCTCACGCGCATTCATCAGGTGCTCCCGGAGCTCAACATTCTTATTGTTGATGACTCTTCTCCCGATGGAACGGGAGAATGGGTCCAAGAGCGCATGAAAACTGATTCGCGCCTTCATCTTTACACGCGGCCTGCAAAGTCCGGTCTTGCAACTGCATATGTTGAGGGACTCGGACAAGCCCTCGAAATGGGTTTCGATTTCCTCATCCAAATGGATGCAGATGCATCGCACCGTCCAGAAGACCTGCCCAAACTACTTGTACGAATGGCTGGACCTGATCAACCTGATATGGTCATCGGTTCGCGGTGGGTTCCGGGTGGAAAAACGAATGGCTGGGCACCCTGGCGGGTTGCACTGTCGCGTGCAGGCAACGCGTATATCAATTTCTGGTTGGGAACTCGAATTAAAGATGCAACAGCGGGCTTGCGTGTTCACTGGGCCTCTTGGCTGCGTGAGACTGGCATTCTTCAGAAGGTCTCAACGGTTGGTTTCGGTTTCCAAGTTGAAATGACGACTCTCGCTGAGTCCATGGGGGCGACGATCGTCGAAGTTCCTATTACTTTCGATGAGAGAGAACTCGGAGAATCGAAGCTCTCTGGTGCGATCTTTGTGGAAGAGCTGGTCATGGTGACGAAGAACGGCATTAAGCGCAAATTCTCATCGCGTCGCTGAAAACTGTAGAAAATAATGTGGGCCCGCCAAGGTGGCGGGCCCACATTATGTCAAGTTATTAAGAGGTCGATCAGCCCTTGCGGTAGTGGCCCTCTAGGCGCAGCTTGCCTTCGCGTAGAAGAGCGAGCTGTTCTTGAAGAACCTCGTTAAGCTCTTCGATCGAACGACGCTCAAGAAGCATGTCCCAGTGAGTACGTGCGGGCTTAGCGGGCTTTTGTTCTTCGTCTTCCGTTGCCTCGCCAATAAGCTCAGCCATTTGTCCGCATTTACATTCCCATGTTGCAGGCGGTGTTGCTTCGCTTGCGAAGGGAACTTCAAATTGGTGTCCGTTTGTGCACAAGTACTTTGCTGTGAACCGATCGGCGAAGACGACGCCATCTTCAGATTCCATCGACTTAGCACCGATTTGCATTCCGCGTAACGCGCGATCTGCCACCTTGATCCTCCCGCAGTAATAATCGAATAGTAGAAGTTTAGCTGATAAAGGGCTGAGCAGTGTTCTAACTATACTTTCAGCACATTAGCCGCGATCCGATAATGTACATTATGTCAAGTAATAGGAATCTAGAAAAGACTCCCAAACTCATAGCTGATAAAGCCACTCTCCCATGAACGTGCGTATGAGACGTCGCTGTATGAGTGAGCCGAGGTGAAGTGATTAAGAAACTGAACGCTTCATTGCACGACGAGCTGCAAGTTCGTCTACAAGAACGTTTTCTTCAGCTCGTTCGCTAGGAAGCTCAGCCAGAGAACCTTCGAGCTCACGCCAGACGCGACCAACGGCGATTCCAAACACGCCTTGGCCGCCTTGAAGAAGGTCAATGACTTCATCCGTCGAGGTGCACTCGTAAACCGATGCCCCATCGCTCATCAAGGTAATGGAGGCAAGGTCATCAACCCCGCGACGGTGAAGTTGGGTGACTGCAGTACGGACCTGCTGAAGTGATACCCCTGCATCAAGAAGCTTCTTAACAATCTTCAGGACAAGAATGTCCTTGAAGGAATACAAACGCTGAGATCCTGAGCCTTTAGCCGCGCGGACTGAAGGCTGAAGCAACCCGGTGCGTGCCCAATAATCGAGCTGACGGTAGGTAATTCCAACTGCCGCACAAGCAACAGGGCCTCGGTAACCAACATCGTCACCGTCACGCCCCTCCAAAGGGTCACCAAAGAGCATAGGCTGACGCCCCTGCATGCTACCCAGCGGTTCTGCGCTCACGAATGCTCCTTGGTTTATGGAATGACCGAACTGAAATTAGATTACGAAGTTGAAGCTTGCCGGTCAATGAACGACACGGCGAGCCTTCAAGTTCAAGTTGAAGGTTACACCCCTCCGTCGGTCAATTGCGACAAAGCTACTCGCAACATCTCGTGATGAAGCTGAGCAAACCTCTCCCCTAGCTCGAGACGTCGGCTATTTTGCCGTTCGCGATCAATCGCACGATCACGAGGAGTCTGGGATAGGACTGTCTGATCGATAAGATCAGCGCTTCGCTCAGCGCCGTGACGCACCGAGCGCAAGGTTCGGGCGTCAACTCCCAGGGCCTCGAGCTCACGAATCTGCAAGATCACCTGAACGCTTCGCGAGGGAAAATAGCCAGCAATATCTGGAGTGACCAGACCAAGAGACACATAGCGTTCAATCGCTGCAAGCTCGCATCCTGTCAGATCCGCAAGGTCTGCAGCGGGAATCGAGCGACGATTCCCCAAAGAAACGACTTTGCCTTCGGAAGCAACGACCTGGGCTGCGCGTCGACGGGAGACTTCGTGTCCTGCATCAAGTGCTCGAAGCTGATCACGGATTACATCAAGAGGCGAATAGGAATCGCGCTGAGAAGCCAAAACGTAACGGAGACGTTCAAGATCAGCTTGGGAATACTTTCGATACCCAGCAGAAGTACGTGCAGGGACTACAAGCCCTTTGTCTTCAAGGAAACGTACCTTTGACTGCGTGATTGCAGGAAACTCAGCCTTGAGGCGTTCAACCAGTTGACCGATTGAAAGCTCTGGCTCACGACTAATTCCGCGCGGCCAGGGTTCAACATTTTCTTCCGAGGCCTTGCGCTGAGCGCGCGCACTCATTGGGCGTTAGGTGAGGGCTGGTAGGTCAGGCGGTACTTGCCAATCTGCACCTCGTCTCCAGCGTGGAGCTCAACCTGCTCAACACGTTCACGATTGACATAAGTACCATTGAGCGAGCCGGAATCGCGGACCGTATGTCCACCATCCCGAGACAGGAACTGGCAGTGCTTACGCGAGACAGTGACGTCGTCCAAGAAGATATCTGCACGAGGCGAACGACCTGCGTTTGTTACTTCCGCATCCAAGAGGAATCGTGCACCCGAATTAGGCCCGCGTTGAACAATGAGAAGTGCAGAGCCGGCAGGAAGAGCATTGACTGCGTCCTGATCGCGCGCGGACAAAGGCATAGGCGCGTCAGCGACTTCCTCAACAGTATTCAGGCTGAAGACCGAAGTTGCAGTCGGGTCAAACTCTTGGCTCTGGTTTTCCATTACTCGCTCCAGTTCGGGGGACAATAGCAACAGTATAGTGTCACGGCCTAGTGTTCGCGAAGGCTTTTAACCGATTTGCTTTGCAAATTCCGGTGATTTGGGTGTCGAAATCGAGGTGATCTTCAGATCTTTCATCTGTGTGATTGTTACTGAAGCACCTTTTGCGCGCATCTGAGCCGCACTACCTGCTTGAATCTCTAGAGCCGTTGAAATGGTCTGTGAATCACCAATGACTTTCCATACGTATGGGCTTGATAGGGCCTGTCCGTCCACACTGATCACTCCTCCGTCACTGGTGAAACTTGACGATACAGTGACGCGATGGCCGTTAATTTCAGAGGCCTCGGAACCAGCATTTCGGAGTTCACCCAGCGCCATCACAAAATGAGTTGCACTCAAAGAATGCGAGGGATCGCTGATAATCATTTCGATCCCAGGACCATGGACAGCGACCTGCCCTGAGTTAATTTTTGCCTGCTCTTCAGCTTTCTTCGCCGCATTCGCTGCGGCCTCTTCTTTTTGAGACTCGTCCTCAAGCTGACTGACTTGGGATTCGAGCTTCCCGCGTTCAACACGAAGGTTTTGTTCCTGGACAGAAAGATTGTCGAGGAGTTCAACCAGTTCTTCCTGACTCAGCGAGGTGAGCGGGTCTGTTCGTTGCGCTCGAACTTGAGTGACTAATGCAATCCCAAGAATTAGGCAGATCACAAAAAGTAAAAGATGCGTTCCTCGAGGCATCGCTAATATCGCTGCTTTGAGGCGCGCCCCCAAGGGTTTTACCGAGGAGTCGACGGTTGCCTTCTCCCCCGCTTCACCGATTTGAGCCTGAGCAGTCGCTTGGGTCTTCTTCGCGTGCTGTCCCATTCTCAGGCCTTAAAAATCAAACGACGGATTGAAGCAGTGTTCGAGAAAATACGAATTCCAAGAACTACAACGACTGCAGTTGTCATGGCCGAGCCAACGCCCAACTGCGTCCCCAAGAACACCAATAGGCAAGCGACGACAACGTTCCAGAAAAAGGACATCACAAATACGCGGTCTTGAAATGTCCCTTCAAGCCAAGCTCTTCCCGCTCCGAGAAGGGCATCGAGGCCAGCAACAACAGCGACCGGCAGGAAGGGCTGAAGCCACGTGGGGACCGTTGGGTCGATGAGGACGCCAACGACAATTCCAAATATCAGACCAAGAACTGCTAACACCTTAGTGCCCCTCTTCGATGGTCTCACTCCAACGAGTTGACCGGTTATCGCGTGCGTTGAGCGTCATTTCTTTAACAGACTGCGCACTCAGTTTAATTCCTGTGAGGGATTCTGCACTGGACAAATAATCCCCCGTTGAGGCACGAACCAATGACAATGACAAGGTATTCGCGTCACCAATTGCCTCGATCGTATACGGTGAAGAAATCGGAGTGACGTCAACCAAAATCGCCGAACCTGCAGTTCGGATAAAAGAACCGGGACCGATTCTTTGGCCGTTCACACTCACTGCTTCAGCCCCGGCACCCCACAGAGCATTGACAACCATTCGAATATCTTGGTCACGTACCTGTCCTTGACCGCTTTGGCGTGAAGACACGGCATTTGCAGCATCGGTAAGCGTAACTTTCAGTCCCGGCCCACTTACTTGAGTATCAGCATTTGCTAGGGCTGTTGCAGCATTTTCGTGAATACTGCTTTGTCCCTGCTGAGCTGATAGTTCTTTTACATGTGAGCGAAGCGTCGCAACTTCATCTCTCATTTGAGTGATCTGCTGCGTTTGCGTTTGAGCGTGGCTCATAAGAGATGAGTGCACATCCCCTTGCGCTTGGGCGCGCAAACCACTGATTGCAAACCCCGCACCAATGCCCAATGCGATTGCAATGAGAATAGTGACGGTCCGATGGAAAACCGAAGTTACGCCGCGACTAGCTTTCTCGTGATAGGTCCCGTATCCAGCATCCAAGGGGTTCTCAAGGATTGCCTTCAAGAGGGACATCGATGCAGCGGGATCATTACCTGCCGACGACGAAGAGGCATGCTGATTACTCATTGCCACTGCTTCTGACGAGAATAAGCCCGCTCAAGATCGTCGAGCTTCTCAATGACTAGGCGTGTAAGTGCGGGTGCGACCTCTGAGTGCTCGTCAAGCCAGATCTTTGCAGCCTCAATTGGATCCTCGTCTAGGCTTTGACACTCAATATCAATAGACATCGGGAAACCGCCCTCAACAAAACGAATCCCGAGTCCCATTGATGAGTTCTTCCAAAATGGGAGCAGCTGATTGAAGTACTGCGTGACATAGCCGGGGCTACTCCACGTTGAATCGTTCAGGCCTTGCAATGAAGCACTTAAATCAAGGTTCGACATTGCCGATCCGTGACAAATTTCGTTCCAAACCTGCGAACGAATATCAGCGTTAGGAAGCGCCGCACGCGAGCGAATCCAGCGGGTACGGTTCTCCCCCGTCGGTGAGGCCTCGAGCCAGGAATCCAACTCTTTCTCGGTGACGAGGCCTCGCGCGGCGCAAGCCCGGCGAAGATCCCAGGCGCTTTCCTCCCCCTCGATGAAGGGAAGTCGATCGCTGTGACGTCCGTGGGCGAGTTCAAGCACGGCCTCGGTATAGGTCTCATCTGAGCATGCCATCCAGACGTCAACAAAAAGACGAAGGGCAGCGCGGCCTCGGTCACGGGAAGCATGACGCATAAACTCAGCAAGCGTGTTCAGGATCTCGCGATCGCAACGATCCCGTGAACTGTGAGGAAGGAACGAGCGGGCGACTCGGATTGTCGCCAGCAGACGCTCGAAAATGGCATCTTCGCTTTCGTCAGCCATATGGGTAAGAGCTGAGTGAATGTAGTCACGCGGATCCAATTCACCGCCACGAAGTGCACTAAAGAGATTGGACCAAATGACGGCGCGAGTAATAGGACGTTCAATGGTCGACACGTATGCGAGCGCAGTTCGCATCGAATGCTCATCAAAGCGAGAGATCGCATAGGTCAAGTCGAGGTCATTCACGACCACCAAATCGATGTCTTGTGCACTACCAGCTTCAGCAAGCTCCGGGGGGACCTTAACGGCAGAATCGGCTTCCTCAATGCGGACGCGCAAATGGCACTTTTCTCTCAAAACGCCGTTATCTGCTGTCCAAAATGAGACTTCAAGGCTGTGCGGACGAGCAAGCCCTTCCTGATGCATGTGGAGGTCTGTCAGACGCCCTGCATCATCACTTGTCCAGCTGAGTGAAAGAGTAGAAGGGCCTGTGGTGAGGAGCCACGCGTCCTTCCACTTCCCAAGATCTTCGCCACTGGCTTCTTCCAATGCTCCCAAAAGATCCTCTAGGCCGGTTGAAGAGTTAGCAAATCTCTGGAAATACAGTCGCACACCCTTGTAGAAGGTTTCTTCACCAACCCACGCAACAAGCTGCTTGAGGACTGCTGCACCCTTTGCGTAGGTAATACCGTCAAAGTTGTTTTTCGCAGCGGGGATATCAGGGATATCTGCAACGATCGGGTGCGTTGTCGGATACTGGTCCTGGCCCAATGCCCACGCTTTACGGCCAATGGCAAACGAGGCCCACTCCCCCGTGTAAATTGTCGCCTCTGCAGCAGTTGTGGTTCCTTGGTTTTCCGCAAAGGACTCTTTTAGCCAAAGGTTTTCCCACCATGCCGGAGTAACTAGATCGCCGAACCACATGTGGCACATCTCGTGGAGGATTGTGTTTGCACGTTTTTGCCGCAGTGCAAACGACGGTGTATCACGGCTCAGATAGTTCTCATTGAAGGTGATGCACCCAGGATTTTCCATTGCACCCAGATTGTATTCGGGAACAAAGATCTGGTCGTAGCTTCCCCAGGGGAAGGTGTAGCCATAATGTTCGTGATAGTGATCTAAACCGGCCCGCGTGACAGCTAGGATGTCATCGCTATCCATTGAATCTGCTAATGCCTGACGGCAGAGCAGGCGAAGCTGCAGTGTCGCAGTGTTGCCATCGCCTGCGCTTCCTTCCCAGCTCCCGCCCTCGGCGACCGCCCACTGGCCCGCAACGACCGCTGTGATATAGCTCGACAAAGGCTCAGTGGTAGTGAAGTCCCACAGCGTGATGCCGTTGCCGCAATCCTGAGAGCTTCCAATCCCATTGGAAGTCACAACCCATTCGCAAGGCGCATAGACGTGGAAAGTCCACGTGGGCTTCATATCAGGCTGATCGAAGCAAGGCCACGCGCGGTGGGCATCTTCAGG
Source organism: Trueperella pyogenes (assembly GCA_963534475.1). Taxonomy (GTDB): domain Bacteria; phylum Actinomycetota; class Actinomycetes; order Actinomycetales; family Actinomycetaceae; genus Pauljensenia; species Pauljensenia pyogenes_B. The sequence goes on from CAUSSZ010000005.1 coordinate 44,979, forward strand.
CTCAAATTGCGTGTAAAGGTAGTAGCGTCCGTCTTCGGGATCGCGATAGCGATGCAGCCCCTCTCCCGTCGTCGAAAAGCGACAATCAGCTTCAACGCTAATCGTGACCTCTCTTTTGGTCGGAACCCCTCTGATGTCGAGGCGTTCACCGTCGTAGGTGAATTGATCGGGTGCTAAAGGAACATCATCAATCGAAACCGTCTGGACCTCACCAGCGACATCGACAAAGAGCGTCGGTTCCTGAGAGACAAGAGTCATATGTGAGAGAACGCGGTACGAGCTTTTCTCACTTGTCGCTTCTTCGAGGTGAAGTGTGACATCAATGTGACGGACTGTAACAACGGTTGAGCGGTGACGTGCATCTTCACGAGTCAGGACATACATGCCCTCATTTTAGAGAAATTTTGTGTTGACGTGTCGATGAAGAAGCTTTTCGCGGAGCAAACGGATAACCTAAAAGTCATGACTTATGCCACCGAAATTCGTCCGATTACCACGCCAATTCCACTCTCTCAGGCACTCGAGGGGGTTCAGGGAGTTGACTGGTCACTGTGCGCCGATACCGAACTTACCGTTTCTGGTGTCAGCGTTTCATCGATCGATATTGAAGATAATTGGCTCTTTGTTGCGATTCCAGGACTGGTTCAGCACGGTATTCGCTTTCTCCATGCCGCCGTCGAAGCAGGTGCCACAGCAGTTGTTACAGATCGTGAAGGATCTGAACGCGCACGTGAAATAAACCCTGATATTCCGGTCGTTATTGTTGCGGATCCCCGTCGTGCGAGCGCAACTATCGCGGCGAATATCTATCGCCATCCGGCCTCGACACTCAAAACTGCGGCTGTAACCGGGACGAATGGAAAGACCACAACAACCTATCTTCTTCGTTCTATTCTGCGCAGTACCTTTAAGGATCCTGCACTGTGTGGGACTGTTGAGATTCGAGTTGGCGACCTCGTGATCAATTCAGAGAAAACCACTTCCGAGGCTCCTGAGGTCGAGCGAATTCTTGCACTTGCTCGCGAGAAAGAATGCGGCGCGGCGATTGTTGAGGTCTCAGCGCATGCGTTGAGTTTAAACCGTGTTGACGACATTATTTTTGATGTCGCTGCGTTCACGAATCTTCAGCATGATCACCTCGATTACTACGGTGATATGGAGCATTACTTCGAGGCGAAGAAGAGTTTGTTCACTCCTGCGCACTCGCGTTGCGGTGTCGTCTGTGTTGATGATGAGTGGGGCCTTCGCTTGGCCCAAGAAAGCGAAGTGCCCGTTACTACAGTTTCGGTTTTTTCCCATCGCGAGGCCGATTGGACTGTTCGGCGCATCAACTTCGATCGCGCAATCCCCGCTGTCACCTTTGATCTGGTGACCCCTCAGGGCGATGAACGCCTCATTCGGATGCCGATGCTCGGTGAAGTTAATGTCCAAAACGCCGTCGTTGCACTGGTTGCAGCACTAAAGCTGGGATGTGAGTTCGACGCAGCAGTTTCGGCTCTTGAAGGTGCGGAACAGATTCCCGGCCGTATGACCTCCGTTAATCCTGATCCAGGTGCACAACCACTTGTCATTGTGGACTTTGCACATACTCCAGAGGGACTCGACTGGACACTCAAATCCGTCCGCGAGTTAACTCGCGGCAAGCTCGTTTTAGTGTTTGGAACCGATGGCGATCGCGACGCGACAAAGCGTGAGCCTCTAGCCGAAATTGCTGCTCAACTTGCTGACGTTTTATGGGTAACCGATGAGAATCCGCGTACTGAAGATGCCTCATCTATTCGCCAGCAACTCCTCAACGGAATTCGGCGTGTTCGTCCTGATTTCCATGACGTTACTGAAGTGACCACATGCCGCCGTGACGCAGTCCGTCAAGCAATTCTTGCGGCAGACGCGGGAGATATCGTCGTCATTTCCGGAAAGGGCGCCGAGTGGTATCAAGATATCCAGGGAATCAAGCACGTCTATAACGATGTACCCGTCGCTCGTGAAGTCTTGGAACAAGACATTCGCGCGCGCCTGTAACGCGCTTGTCATCACTGACTACCGATAGGATAAGGACGTGACTGAAGAATACCTCGAGAACACTGAGCCCTTCGACGAAGGTCAAGCAGAGCTACGCGCACGTGCAATGCGTGACTCCCTCGACCAGTTTGAGCTTGATGACGAAGATCTTGCCCTGCTCAACGGGGACTTCGAGAATTCTGATTCTCAGGACAGCGAATTCGGTCTTCCCGTTTTGGCAGTGATCGGGCGCCCCAATGTCGGCAAGTCAACGTTGGTGAACCGCATTATTGGTAGGCGTGAAGCGGTTGTTCAAGACACCCCCGGTGTTACGAGAGACCGCGTATCTTATCCTGCCGATTGGGCAGGCCGTCACTTCACTCTTGTCGATACTGGCGGCTGGGAAATCGATGTCAAGGGAATTGACCGTTCGGTCGCAGAACAGGCAGAAATCGCGGTTGATCTGGCAGATGCCGTGCTGTTCGTAGTCGATGCGACTGTTGGCATGACAGATACGGATGAACGTATCGTCTCTATGCTTCGTAAGAGCGGTAAGCCCGTCGTTCTAGCGGCGAACAAGGTTGATTCTGCGATGCAAGAAGCTGAAGCAGCCTACCTGTGGTCACTCGGAATGGGTGAGCCCTACGCTATTTCTGCACTTCACGGCCGTGGCACCGGTGATCTCCTCGATGCTGTGATGGCTGTGCTTCCTGAAGTGTCTTCAGTGGCTTCAGCGTTGCCTGTGGGCGGCCCCCGGCGAGTTGCTCTGATCGGACGTCCGAACGTTGGTAAATCATCGCTGCTCAACGCTCTGGCTGGTTCTGAGCGTGTTGTCGTCAATGAGCTTGCTGGAACAACTCGTGATCCAGTTGATGAGCTCATTGAGCTTGATGGTCAGCAGTGGTGGTTCGTCGATACCGCAGGCATTCGCCGAAAGATGCACCGAACCACTGGTGCTGACTACTATGCGTCAATTCGAACCCAAGCCGCCCTGGAGAAGGCAGAGCTTGCGTTGATTCTTTTCGACGCCTCAGAGCCGCTGACAGAACAAGACATTCGAGTCGTGCAGCAGGCAGTTGATGCCGGCCGTGCGGTTGTCATCATCAACAACAAGTGGGACTTGGTTGATGAAGAGCGTCAAGCTCAGCTTCGGTCAGAGCTTGAGCGAGAGCTTGTTCAAGTCTCATGGGCACCACGAATTAACGTGTCAGCGAAGACAACCTGGCATATTAACCGCCTGACTCGTGCTATGGAGACTGCACTGGATAGCTGGGAAACACGCATTCCCACTGGCCGCCTAAATGCCTTCTTGGGTGAACTGGTTGCAGCGCATCCGCACCCCCTTCGCGGTGGAAAGCAACCTCGAATTCTCTTCGCGACCCAGGTGTCGAATATGCCTCCACGATTCGTCATCTTCACAACCGGGTTCTTGGATCCCGGATATCGCCGATTCATTGAGCGTCGTCTGCGCGAAGACTTTGGATTTGAGGGCTCCCCTATCCAGATTTCGGTACGTGTACGCGAGCGCCGTCGCCGCTAGCTAGCTTCTCTAAGAGTTGTTAAGTGGTGCGGCCTCCCAACGGGGAGGCCGCACCACTAGTTTTACCTACACGCATTCACATGTGATCAGTCATCTGCTTTGGAAAGCTCGATCTTGTACCGGAAGATTGTGCTCATATACGTCCCTGTGCGCCGATTAAGAGATGCTGTAGCGTCGATGAGGGGCGTCATGGATCCAGCCCTTCGCGAACGAAGATCTTTCAGAATAGGCATCGCATAGTATGCGTTCTTCTTGTTCTCCAGATCCATGAACCACCGACCACCAAGATGATGACGATAGGTCTCGCCGATATACACGGTGAGTAGGTCGTGCATCCGCGGATCGTTAATGAGGTCTTGCGGCGATGAGTAATGCGCAAGCATCCACTCTTCGAGGGCATCAATGGACTCAACTGAGAAGTCAAGATTCAGACCGTTTTCTTTTGCGAATGTATCGGTCATGTAATCCAGCTTGTCAGAAATGAAGAAAATCCATTCCTGAAAGTCTTCTTGCGTGTACGCCATTATTGCCTCATCTACGCCGTCAGGGCTAAGTTATGAGGCGATTCTACCGCCCTCAAAGTACTGAACTCGAGTACCTGCGGACCAGAATTCATCACTGGTGGGATACCCATAGCTTCCGCGTTCGTATCCAGCTCGGCCGTACTTTTCAAAGATCTCGCCTCGTACAAAGTGTGAGCCGCTTGTTGCGCTCCAGTAGGCAGTCCCCTTATCAAAGACTTGGAATACTCCCTTACCTGAAGGTGTCTCAGCTGTAGTTGCAACACCCAAGAAACGTGCACCACCAAGATCTCGATATGCGTTTGCAATACCAGTCCCGTAGCGCAAGACATAGGTTCCCGCACCTGCGCTCCATGTGATGACGCCGCCCTCAAACTCCTGTGCGCGACCGGAACCTGCTGAGTACTCATCACTGACGGGGAAACCAAGGAAACCGCGTTCGTATCCCTTGCTTCCGTAGGCGTTGAAGATCCCTGCCCGTACAAAGTGAGTACCGCCTTGAGGGGTCCAGTACGCCGTGCCGTTATCGAATACTTGGTAGACGCCCTTACCTGAATGGGTCTCGGAGGTGCGCGGTAAACCGACAACTTTTACCCCACCAATCTCGCGGAAAGCGTTTGCAATACCAGTCCCATAACGCAGGGTGTAGGTCCCTGAAGTCGAGGAGGTAATGACACCACCTTGGAATTCCTGAATGCGTCCCGAATCCGTGGAGTATTCGTCGCTTATCGGATAACCTAATGAGCCGCGTTCATAGCCTGCTTGTCCGTATGCTTTGAAGATTTCTCCGCTGACGAAGTGGGTACCGCCTTCTGCTGTCCAATAAGCGGTTCCCTTATCGAATACCTGAAAAACTCCCCTTCCGGAGCGCGTTTCAGCACTTGTTGCTGCGCCAAATTTCTTTGCTCCGCCCAAAGTGCGGTACGCGTTTGCAATACCTGTTCCGAATCGCAGAACGTAGTTTCCTGATCCAGAGGTAGTAACTACTCCACCTTCGAATTCTTGTACGCGTCCAGAACCTGCAGAATACTCATGACTCGTTGGAAATCCTAAGAAGCCACGTTCGTAACGGTTGTCACCGTATGTGCGGAAGATTGATCCGGAGACAAAATGGGCGCCAGTCTTTTCGGTCCAGTAAGCGGTACCTCGTTCGAAGAGCTGGTAGACCCCGCTACCGCTTGATTCTTCCTCGCTCTTTGGATCACCCATGAGGGAATGATTTTCATTCCAGAGTCCTTGAATCGCTCCCTTAACGGAGTAGGCTGCCGAACGTTCTGTGGTGTTCGTAGTCGTTGCACTACTGCCATTTTGAGCAATTTCGCGGATTTGCTGGAGCTTTGCGTAGCCGGCATCACCAGGGCAGCTTGTCGGGTAAGTATCGCGGTGACCAGAAATGCGAGGTAGATTCACTGCGGTCCCGGCGCGATATTTAGGGTTTGAACCCATCGGCTTAAATACAGCCTTCTCTGACATGTTATTGACACCTGCTCGACGCAATTGCCAACCTGCCAAAGCGCCGACGGTATTCAAGGTTGCCTGCGAGGGAGGCTCATTTTGGTAGGTACCCATCATCGAGATGCCCATTGTTCCAGAGTTGAAACCCTGATCATGAGCTCCAGCTACCATCTTTCCCGAAGGCGCGGATAAGGTACCTTTACGGCCTTCAAAAGCACGCCCCCATTTGTCGACGAGGAAGTTATAGCCGATATCTCCCCAATCAAGAGTCACTGCATGGTAGTGATAGATTCCCCGGACAATGGATGCAGATTGATCCATCGAGTAGTTATTGGTACCGGCCGTGTGATGAATGACAACATGGCGGGTGTTATAGTACTCGGGATCCCAGTCAAGATAGGACTCGTCTGCGCCCCATCCAGCCCGACTTGTTACGGCAATGGGAAGCCCATTCGGCTGAGCGGTCTTGGGGAATGCGCGGCTCAGCTGTGCGCCGCTGCGACCGATTGCGCTTCCACTACCGACTCCTGGATAAACAGTTTGAGTTGATTCCTCGGCACTGTCCTCGCTTGAAGCAGGGGTTGGTATTTCAGCTTCAGGCTCTGCGCTCTGGCTATCAGCCTCAGTGTTCTGCTCGGGCTGAATTAGCGAAGTAAAATCGTTACCTTCAGCCTGCACGGACTCGAGATTAAGATCTGTGCCTTCCGCAGCCGTTGTTACAACATCGTCTTCTGCCAGTGTTGTTTCGCCTTGCGGGTTATCGGGAATCATTGCGACTTCGAGATCAGCTGGAAGATCGTCTTCGTCTCCAGTTACGCGAATCTGGATACCATCGGCTCCCGCGGTAATGAAAGGATCCGTACCACCGAGTGCTTGTGTACCATCAGCGCGGTCTTTTCCCGCTCCCCCATCCTTATCAGTGAGGTACCACTGGCTCCACTGGCCATTCTCGCGTACCCGAATAAACATCTGGGTATTGGCAGAAAGCGCGCTTTCTCCGCTCCAAGACAAACCGGTCACCATAAAAGGATCGACAGAGATCGGTTCGGTCAAGATTGCTGCATCATCACTTGGATCAAAAGAAGATGTGCCCTGCGATTGCAACGTGGCGCGTGAGAACCGTTTTAAAGAATGCCCATTTCCAATTCCAACATTCTCGAGGCCTGCTTGGGCAACGCGGGTAGGTTCTCCTTGCGAACTCGTGAGAGTGATCTTTTGTACGGGGTGTTCGCGAGTTGTTGTCGTCCCTGTGAGGGTGATCTGGTGATCGCTAGTAGGAGCATTCGCCAAGGCCATTCCTTGTGGGAACACAAGGCTCAAGAATGCAGCACTTGCTGTCAGGGAAACTACTCGCATAGATAAACTCCGTCAGTGATGATGGTTAGTCACTTTCGTAACACTATACACATTTGCCACATCCGTAACATCAAAAAGTGCACTCATTCACAGGATTTCTTCAGTCAATTTCGTTGAATATAAGCGAAGATCTCACGGTTCATCGGAATGCTCTAGCTGTTCTTGCCTAAGAAAATAATGAGAGTTATTGCCGTCAATTGAGCGTAAAACTTCACGCAAAAGGCGGCTGAGAATAAAAAATCAGGATCGGAAAACCGATCCTGATTGTCTGTCGGGCTGGCGGGATTTGAACCCACGACCCCTTGACCCCCAGTCAAGTGCGCTACCAAACTGCGCCACAGCCCGTTTGATCACCTAAATTTTGGCGACTCGGATAGTTTAGCCCAAGTCCTACCGAAAATTCCAATTGAGTACGGCGACCCCCGTCACATTCAGTTGTGGTTTCCACTCATGCCTGCGGGCAGAAGTGAAATAACCGCCTCCAAGACCCCCTCAATATCAAGATCCGAGGTATCAACCAGCTCAATTCCTGGACCCGGATTCGTAAATTCACTGACAGTTGAATCAGCTGCGTCACGATCGACAATCTGCGAGCGAACTTTCTCTAGGCTTTCAGGGCTGTCATCGCCAAATAGCTCCTTAGCCCTTCTCTTCATCCGCGCAAGCGGAGAAGCAACAAGCAAGACTCTCAGGTCAGCCTCTGGGTATACGACAGTGGTGATATCGCGTCCTTCCGCAACCATTCCACTTCCGTTAGCACAAGCTTCGGCCATGCGTTGACGCTGATGCTCGACCATCCAAGCGCGAACTAAAAGGTTCGTGGAAATCTTAGCGACGGCCTCGGAAACGATAGAGGATCGGATTAACGAAGTCACCTCGCGGTTTCCAACATAGAAATGAGGATCATCAGGATTCGAATCGGCGTGAAGATCAAGAGAAGGAAGCAAGGCAGCAACGGCATCGTGATCATCTAAATCAACGCCAGACTCTAAGGCAATAAGAGTCAATGATCGATACATCGCCCCGGTATCGAGGTAGCCAATGCCCAGGCGACGAGCAAGCAACTTGGCAATCGTGGATTTACCAGAACCTGCAGGCCCATCAATTGCAATCGTCAAGCCGTGAGGGGAATGAACATCAGACACTATTAATCTCCACTTCCGGTATTCCACCCGCGTTCCTGCAGCTGGCAAATGGTCGAAGCAACGATTGATGGATCGAGACTGAGACGGGCGACTCCCATTTGAGCGCCGGCAGAGTGTTCGAGGGCGAAGTCTTCAATATTCACACCGATCTCACCGAGATCAGCGAAAAGTCGACCGAGTGAGCCAGCAGTATCAGGAACAAACACATCGAGAACGACGTAGCGGGTTGGTGCTCCACCGTGTTTACCCGGAATCCGCGCGACTCCCCTATTGCCCTGATCCATCACACGATAGACAGCTCCTACGCTTCCACCTTCAAGAGCGCCTTCCTGCGCGGCGGCATCCAGGTGCGAAATCAGATCATCGAGATCGCCACGAATATCCTTCAACACCTTGACAACGGGACCAGCATTACCCGCCAAAATAGCAGTCCACAAACGAGGATCGGAGGCGGCAATTCGAGTTGTATCGCGCAGGCCTTGACCTGAAAGTGAAAGCGCTGAAACGGGGGCATCTGCGAGCCGAGCAGCAAGCATTGACGAGACCAACTGAGGTACGTGCGAAATTAGCGCAACGGATTGATCATGCGTCGACGCGTCCATTTCGATCGGAAATGCCCCCACATCCCCCGCAAGCGAACGAATCCGCATCACTGCATCAGGAGATGAAGTCGGGCTAGGAACAATCACCCATGGCCTGCCGTAGAAAAGATCAGCGTCTGCCGCACCTGCGCCACTACGCTCGCGACCAGCCATCGGATGAGAACCCACGTAGCGGCTCGTGATATCTAGGCCGCGGCGCTCTGCTTCCTCGACAACTCCCTCAAGGACAGCCAACTTTACGGAAGCGACATCACTGACGACGGCCTCGGGATATCGAATCAACGCATCCACAACACAGATATCAGCAACGTCAGGAGGAGTTGACACGATCACCAGCGACGGAGAGCAGTGATCATCCGGACCGATCAGAGTGCCAGCGCCCAAATCCTGCGCTAAGCGTCCAGCAGTTGGTGAAGAATCACGAAGAAAAACCTCAACTCCCCCACTACGAAGTGCAAGCGCAAGAGAAGTGCCCAAAAGACCCGTGCCGATAATCAGGACGGGGCCGCGGGTTGTGCTCACGTGCGACGGCACAGGACTCACAAACCAACTGCGTCATAGAGAGCGGCAAGCTGCGGGCCCTTAACGCGACGCATTGTTCCGGGTTGTAGGTGTTCCAGGCGAATAGGCCCAAACTTTGTACGAACGAGCTCACGAACTGGGTAGCCCACCTCATCCATCAGACGGCGAACAAGGCGGTTACGTCCTTCATGGACAACGATTTCAACAGTGGTGATATCACCGTAGGTTTCCATGGTGCGGAAAGAATCAACCGCGATTGGACCATCTTCCAATTCAACGCCTTCGAGCAGACGACGGCGAACACCTGGCTTAACCTCACCGTGAACACGCGCGATATAGGTCTTAGGAATCTCGTAGGAGGGATGGGTCAGTCGGTTCGCAAGCTCACCATCATTCGTCAGCAAAAGCAGCCCAGAAGTATCGATATCCAAGCGGCCCACGTGATACAGACGCTCAGGGTAATCAGCAACAAGATCCGCCAGCGTCGGACGCCCCTCCGGGTCTGACATGGTCGAAACCATGCCAACAGGCTTATTCACAGCCATGACAATTGGACGATTCTCTTCCAAAATAATCCGCTTACCATCGACGTGGATTGCCTGACGCCTGGGGTCAACACGCATGCCTTGACCGCGAACCACCTTGCCGTCAACTGAAACGCGGCCTTGGGCAATAAGCTCTTCTGCGGCCCGTCGAGAAGCTACCCCCGCACGTGAGAGTACCTTTTGCAGGCGAATGCCGTCTTCACTATAGGAATCGTTTCTCACAGTGTCTCCTCAAGTTCGTCCAGCTCGTCCGAAGCCGGAAGGTAGGGGGCTAATGGTGCCAATTCGTCAAGGGAATTCATTCCCATTCGTTCAAGAAATACTTGGGTCGTCCCATACAAACGAGCCCCCGAAGAAGATTGGCCAACTTCCTCAATGAGTTCACGTGCACACAAGGTCCGAACCACTGCATCAACATTCACGCCGCGAATTTGAGAGATTCTCGCACGCGAGATCGGTTGACGATAGGCAATAACCGCAAGTGTTTCCAGAGCAGCTTGTGACAGTTTAGATTGTCCTGATCCAACAATAAACTGGGAAACAAGCGACTCCCAGCGAGGAGCAGAATAAATTCGCCATCCTCCACCTAGACGCCGTAGTTCAAATCCGTGTTCACGGCCGCCAGAGCGTCCAGCGTATTGCGCAGAGAGTGCTTCAAGCACGTGCTCGATATCTTCAGCAGACACATTGAGAACACCGGCAAGCTGTTGAGCAGTAACAGGTTGATCGACAACCATCAAAATTGCTTCGATTGGAGCGAAGAGAAGTTGAGTCTCAGCAAGGTCAAGTGCATCGCTCATACGTCCTCCTCCCATTCATCGACCTTTGGGTCATTCCCATTCCATACGAGTTCCAGTGTTGAAAGCGCCTCTTCCTGCTGGAACTCAATAGCTCGGCGCCTGTACAACTCTAAGATAGCGAGGAAACGCGAGACAACAACAGCCGCATCGCGCGCGTCCGAGATGAGCTGAGAAAAGGTTGCGTGGCCACGAGCACTTAGATACGCGATGACGACCTTTGCTTCCTGAGCAACTGGCACAGCAGCTGAATGGAGGTGCGTCACTTCGACAGTCGGTGGCTGAGCGCTGAGCGCGTCAGCACATGCACGAGCAAGATCCTCAGCGCCTACTTCCCATCGAAGTTCCGGAAGAAGCCGAGTGAATTGAGGTTCAAGCGCAACACTGCGCGGGATTAAACCCACATAAGCCTCAAGCCGTTGAGCGATCTCCCCCGCCGCAAGCTTGAATGCTCGGTATTGAAGCAAACGACTGAAGAGCAGGTCACGTGCTTCAAGGTCTTCACTACTCAGTGAGGTTTCCTCTTCGTAATCAGGAAGCAAACGCGCTGCCTTCATATCCAACAGTGTCGCTGCTACGACAAGGAATTCGCTGGTCCGTGAAAGATCAGGAAAGGCACGCATATGCGCAATGAACTCATCGGTCACTTCGGCAAGGGCAACCTGAGTGATATCGAGCTTCTTCCGAGAGATCAATTGGAGCAGAAGGTCAAAAGGGCCTTCGAAGACTTCAAGCGAAACTTGAAAATCATCAAGTGCCGCTTGAGTCCCGTCATATTCAGGCGACATCTCCACGCGCGATGATCTCTCTGGCCAAACGTCGGTAGGAACGCGCGCCCGGGTGGTTCGGCGCGTAGCTGGTAATTGGCACTGTCGCGACTGAAGCATCGGGGAACTTCACAGTACGTGCAATCCGTGTTGTGAAAACAAGGTCACCGAAGGCCTCGTCAAGTCGCTCCAAAACCTCACGCGAGTGCAAGGTGCGGGTATCAACCATCGTCGCCAGGATTCCATCGATCTTCAGGCGCGGATTAATTCGATCGCGCACTGTTTCAATGGTTTCGACCAGCAATGCGACACCGCGAAGAGCAAAAAACTCCGCTTCCATAGGAACAATTACACCGTGCGCCGCGGTTAAGGCATTGACGGTGAGCAGTCCAAGCGAAGGCTGGCAGTCAATGAGAATGACGTCGTAATCATCGACTACTGGTCGAAGAACACGCGAGAGCGCTGATTCACGCGCGACCTCATTAACCAGCTGAACTTCGGCAGCCGAAAGGTCGATATTCGCAGGCACGATATCGAGGCCGGGAATTGAGGTGTGGCACAGGGCCTGATGAATATCTTCCTTCGGATTCATCAGGAGGTTATAGATTGTGTGTTCCATCTCCAGGGTATTGATACCCAAGCCAACAGATGCTGCGCCTTGAGGATCAAAGTCAACAATCAGAACACGGCGCCCATATTCAGCTAGCGAGGCTGCAAGATTGATGGTCGTTGTTGTCTTTCCAACCCCACCTTTTTGATTGCACATCGCAATAATGCGTGCGGGTCCATGCCCGGTCAGTGGAGCCGGGACGGGGAAATCATTTTCTTCGCTGGCAGGAAGATCCCCGGTAAGCGTTGGCTGAGATGGATTCGTCACGTTCCCCATCCTAGTGCATTGCTCCACACAATTCCGCCCTACCCTCGCTGAAGTTGTGCGCTCGCTTGTCTTATTGGGACTGCGAGGCCGAGGTTGAGAGATCGCTTGGATCGAGCTGCGCGCGCGGATGGGCAGTTCGGTACATTTCCTTAAGGGTCGCGATCGTCACCTTGGTATAGATTTGCGTCGTTGAGACAGAGGAATGCCCTAGTAATTCTTGTACGTCTCGGATATTCGCTCCGCCTTCTAATAAATGCGTGGCAAAAGAATGCCGCAAGGTATGTGGAGAGACGGGTACCTCAAGCTGTGCGCGCGTTGCGGCGCGTTGAATGATGTCCCAAGCAGACTGACGTGAAAGTGCGCCTCCCCTATTGTTGAGGAAGACGTTCGGGCAGCCTTTCCCTTTTGAAGAAAAGAAGGGGCGCGCACGCACAAGATAGGCTTCAAGAGCCTGTTTTGCCATCGACCCCAAGGGAACAAGTCGTTCCTTACGTCCCTTTCCAAACAGACGAATGATTGGAAGTTCTTCATTAAGGTCGAGGTCATCAATCGCCATTGAAACGGCCTCGCTCACGCGAGCACCCGTTGCGTAGAGGGTTTCAAGCAGGGCTCGATCACGAAGTGAACGCGGATCATCCCCCGTACCCGCTGCCTCGAGCAAGGCTTCAACTTGCTCGACTGTTAGAGCTTTCGGAAGGTGCTCAGCAACTTGAGGAACACGAACTTGGGCGCTGGGATCCTGCGCACTGTGGCCTTCTCGAAGTGCGTATTTGTGGAAAGAACGAATTGCCGCTAATGCGCGCGCCACGGAGGAGGGTGCTGCAGCATGTCCGTCTTTCGCCTCACTCAGTGACGCAAGAAAATCTTCAATCGAGCTCTCAGCGACTTGATCGCATTGTGCAACGCCGCGTGCTTCTAGGAAAGCGCAATATTTTTGTACATCGCGCCGATAGTTGGAGACAGTATGCGGGGATGCGCCCTTCTCTACACTCAGGAAAATAAGCCATTCTTCCTGAACACGCTCCATTTGTTTAGCCACGGGGTCATTGTATTTGCGCTCGGCTGATTTGCTGCATATTCGCTGTTCGAGCGCGGCGAGCGGCTACACTTAACCCTGCAGGGAAGCCATCTTACCGATTGCCAGGAGGTCCAATCGTGCCCGCGTCTTGGAATGAGCTCGATAGCCGCGCTATTTCCACCGCTAAAATTCTTGCCGCTGATGCAGTTGAACGTGTCGGAAATGGACACCCGGGAGCAGCGATTTCTCTTGCTCCCGCGGCGTATGCGCTCTACCAGCATCACCTTCGCCTTGACCCGTCAGACCCACACTGGCTGGGCCGCGATCGTTTCGTTCTTTCATCCGGCCACTCTTCACTGACTCAATATCTCCAGCTCTATCTTGCGGGAATGGGCGTTGAACTTGAGGACCTGAAAGCCCTGCGTACCGAAGGTGCACTCACCCCTGGACACCCCGAGTTCGGGCATACCCCGGGAGTTGAGCTCACGACAGGACCGCTGGGAACCGGTCTTGCTTCGGCTGTTGGTTTCGCAATGGCGGAGCGTTTCACCCACGGTCTTCTTGATCCCGATACTCCTTATGGTCAGTCGATTTTTGATCATTGTGTTTATGTCATTGCCGGTGACGGCTGTCTTCAAGAGGGCGTTTCCGCGGAAGCTTCGTCCCTTGCGGGAACACAAAAGCTCGGCAATCTCATCGTTTTATGGGACGATAACCGCATCTCGATCGAAGGCGATACGGATATCGCTTTCAGCGAGGATGTTCTTAAGCGCTATGAGTCCTACGCTTGGCACGTCCAGCGCGTGGACTGGTTGAGCGAGGATGGCTCCTACGTTGAAGATGTTCAAGCCTTGGATAAGGCTTTGGATGCCGCGCGGGATAACACCGACCAGCCCTCGATCATTGCGCTACGGACGGTTATTGGTTGGCCGACTCCCGAAAAATCCAACACCGGAGGAATCCACGGTGCCAAACTCGGTGAAGAGGCACTTCGTGGCTTAAAGCTCGCATTGGGAGCCGATCCAGATGCTCACTTCGCCGTCGATGAAGAGTCCGTTGTGTATTCTCGCAATCAATTTGCTCAGCGTGCACAGGTACTGCGTGACCAATGGAATCAGCGTTTCGAGCAGTGGAAGGACGCAAATCCCGATCGAGCCGCTCTTCTTGAGCGCCTTCGTCAGGGAGGACTCCCCCAGGGGTGGGAAAAGGCGCTCCCCGAATTCCCAGCGGATAAGGCAATCGCAACCCGCTCGGCCTCGGGAAAGGTACTGAACGCTATCGCACCGGTGCTTCCTGAACTCTGGGGTGGCTCCGCTGACCTCGGTGGATCAAATAACACCTTCCTCAATGGATTGACCTCATTCCTTCCGGAGGGGACGTACTCGCGTTCCTTTGAAGCTGATCCATACGGTCGCAACCTCCACTTTGGTATTCGTGAATTTGCGATGGCCTGTGCGATGAACGGTATCGCGGCTGATGGTCTTACTCGAGTGTATGGCGGCACCTTCTTTGTGTTCTCGGACTTCATGCGCGGTGCGGTTCGCCTTGCCGCTCTCATGGACCTTCCCGTCACCTATGTTTGGACACACGATTCAATCGGTGTTGGCGAAGATGGACCCACACACCAGCCCATCGAGCATCTTGCTTCCTACCGTGCAATTCCAAATCTTGCAGTGATTCGCCCTGCGGACGCAGCTGAGACTGTCCAGGCATGGAAGAACATCCTCGAGCAACAGCATCCTGCAGCTTTGGTCTTAAGCCGACAGAACCTTCCTAATCCCGCCCGTGGTGAAGGAAGCGAGCTTGCTGATGCTCAAGGTGTTGCCCGCGGTGCCTACATTCTTGCCGATAGCGAAGGCACTCCCGAGGTTATTTTGATGGCCACGGGTTCAGAGGTAGCTCCTACTTTGGAGGCTCATCGCCTGCTGAAGGCCGAGGGAGTTGCCTCGCGCGTTGTCTCGGTTCCGTGCATTGAGTGGTTTGAGAACCAGGACGAGGCCTACCGCGAGTCGGTCCTCCCCTCGGCGGTTCGCGCACGCGTGGCTGTCGAGGCCGGCATTGCGCTTCCTTGGTACCGCTGGGTTGGCGAGGCCGGACGGATCGTTTCCCTCGAACACTTTGGCGAGTCCGTGGACGGCACCCGGCTGTTTGAGAAGTACGGCTTCACGCCTGAGAACATTGCGGCACAGGCCCGCGAGAGTATCGCTGCCGCTCACTGAAGGCATGGCCTACTGACTGGACAGGAAAACCCGCAGTAGCTGACCAAAATACGGCGCAAGGACACTGGTTGCCCAGATGATCGTCAGGATCACATAGGGCATCCAGTGTTCTTTCGTTATCGCGATAAACTCGCGAATAAAGGCCGTCGGGAAATAGTATGCGGCGGTTCTTGAACCAACCCCGTCTCCTTTGAGGCCGACATGCGAAGCATAGAGTGCCGTGCGAAAGACGTGATAGTCCGAGGTGACGAAAGCACAGCGGTAGGGTGTCGCTTGACGCGCATCCAGAAGATTCTTGGCAAAAACGAGGTTCTCCATCGTTGTCGTTGATTGATCTTCTGTAAGAATTGCCTCCCGAGGAACCCCTAGGCGGAGCATGTAACGACTCATCGCCTCGGCTTCTGAAATAACCTCGTCACTCCCCTGCCCGCCAGAAGGAACCAAGATGGCGGAGCATCCCTGAGCACTCCAAAGTTCGAGTGCTTTATCAATTCGACCCCGCAGAAGGGGCGTCGGCTCTTCACCCTTCAAACCAGCACCATGAATGATGATGTAATCGAAGCGTCGCTTCCGTGGAAGCCTGCGATAGAACCAGGAATACACGAGTAGCGCAACAAAGCTGAAGAAGAACCACAAACCGAGCACCAAGAGCAAAGCTGAAAGGGAAATGACGACCCTTGAGTGGCTTATTCCAATACCCACTGGAATTCCGATAATCCAGGCGACAATTGCCAACGCGAAAAGCGCGGGAAGGACGTTTGGAAGGGAGAAGCCCTCTCGCCGAATGACAATCCACGCATTAACAAGCAAGAACACCACGGTGATGATGGGTGCAAATGGGATTGCAATTCCCAAAAGAAGGACTATCCCGATGTCATTGGTGTAGATCGCACACGCACCGAGTGCGAAGATCAGCATCAACAGGAAGAAAATCGCATTCTTGAACTGTCGCGGCTCTTTCAGATAGGACCACGTAAAAAGAATGCCCCAAACGATGGCTGGCGAAAAGACCAGTAGGGCACTCATTAATCCACTCAGCATAAGCTCATGCTATCGCAGGGTAAAAAAATGCTGCATCCGCCTGCGGATGCAGCACAATGAAGAACGTCTTAGGCAGCGAACTTCATCAGCACTCCCATGCCGATAATGCTCACAACCCAGATCAGGAGGATCGCCAAAGTAATGCGGTTCAGATTCCTCTCTGCGACGCCAGAAGAACCAGCCGAAGAAGAAATTCCGCCACCGAACATATCGGAAAGGCCGCCACCCTTACCCTTGTGCATCAGAATCGTCAGGGTCAGCAAAATGCTGGTCAGGGTGATGATGACGATGAGTGTAATGTTCAGTGCCGCCACGTTCGATTTTCCGATTCTTTCAGAGACTTCAACGGTTTGTAGTTTAGCGAATAATGCACAGGTAAGGCCAGCTGGGCACCGAAGTGTTGCGCACTTCGGTGCCCAGAGCCTTTAAAGGATCACAGCTCCTGGAAGCGAGCCATCGCGGCGAAGGAGTCTGCCTTCAGCGATGCGCCACCAACGAGCGCGCCATCAACATCGGGCTGGCTCATGAGCTCCTTGATGTTTCCGGGCTTTGCCGAGCCGCCGTAGAGGATACGGGTGGAGTCAGCGGTTGCGTCGCCGTAGTCAGCGCGCAGTGCCTCGCGGATCGCACCGCATACTTCCTGTGCGTCATCGGCAGTAGCAGTCTCGCCGGTACCAATTGCCCAAATGGGTTCGTAGGCGATGACAATCTTCGCGACCTCGTCGGCGGTGAAGCCTTCGAGTGCTGCACGAACCTGACCGAGAACGAACTCGACGTGGGTTCCAGCCTTACGAACCTCAAGAGCCTCGCCGCAGCAGAGGATCGGGGTCATGCCTGCATCGAATGCCTTGCGGGCCTTTTGGCCAACAAGCTGATCGGACTCGTTGTGGTACTCACGACGCTCGGAGTGGCCCACAACCACGTAGCTGCATCCAAGCTTGGTCAGCATCTCAGAGGAGATCTCACCGGTGAATGCACCATTGTCATGGACAGAGATGTCCTGTGCGCCGTACTTGATCTGAAGATCATCGGCGTCAACAACGGTCTGCACGGTACGAAGATCGGTGAAGGGAGGGATCACCAGGACCTCGCAACGCGAGTAGTCAAAGTTGTGATCGGAAAGTTCCATGGCCAAGCCCTGGACCAGGTGATTTGCCTCGAGGTGATCGAGGTTCATCTTCCAGTTACCTGCCATCAAAGGGGTACGTGTCATTGTTCAGTCCTCCAGTACTGCGATACCGGGCAGAACCTTACCCTCGAGCAGTTCGAGAGAGGCGCCACCACCGGTGGAAATGTGAGAGAAAGTAGATTCGTCGAAGCCGAGGTTACGAACGGCGGATGCGGAGTCTCCACCACCGATAACGGTGAATGCGGTTCCTTCGCTCATTGCACGTGCGACTGCCTTTGTGCCCTCTGCGAACGCGGGGAACTCGAAGACACCCATGGGGCCGTTCCACACAACGGTCTTTGCAGAAGCAATTGCCTGAGAGAAAATCTCGCGGGTCTTCGGGCCGATGTCGAGGCCCATCTGATCCGCGGGAATTGCGTCAGAACTCACAACGGTTGCGGGTGCGTCTGCTGCGAACTCAGGAGCAACAACGGTGTCGACGGGCAGAAGAAGTTCGACGCCATTCTTCTTAGCGGTCTCCATGTAACCCTGCACGGTGGGAATCTGGTCTGCCTCAAGAAGAGACTTGCCAACTTCGTAGCCCTTCGCTGCAAGGAAGGTGTAGGCCATGCCACCACCGATGATGAGCTTATCCGCCTTCGAAAGCAGATTAGCGATCACGCCGAGCTTGTCGGAGACCTTCGAGCCACCCAGAACGACAACGTAAGGACGCTCCGGATCATTAACTGCCTTACCCAGGGACTCGATTTCCTTAACGACCAGCAAACCTGCTGCACTGGGCAGAAGCTTGGCAACATCGTAGACGGAGGCTTGCTTACGGTGAACAACACCGAAACCATCGGATACAAAAGCATCGGCAAGTGAAGCGAGCTGCGTGGCGAAGGCCTCGCGCTCTGCATCGTCCTTCGAGGTTTCTGCAGCATTGAAGCGAACGTTCTCGAGAAGTACGATTTCACCGGGCTTTGCGGCCTCAACTGCTGCGTGTGCTCCTTCACCGACGGTGTCGGGAGCAAGAGTGACCTTGACGCCGGTCAGCTCGGCAAGGCGGGTGGCAACGGGTGCAAGTGAGAATGCGGGATTGACTTGGCCCTTCGGACGACCGAGGTGAGCGGCAATGATGACCTTTGCACCTGCATCCAAAAGAAGCTTGATCGTCGGAAGTGCCGCGCGAATACGGCCATCATCGGTAATGTTCTGATCAGCATCGAGGGGAACATTGAAGTCCGAACGGAGCAGAACGCTCTTACCGGAAAGATCACCCAAGCTATCAATTGTCCTCATGGGAATCTCCTTAAATAAATGAAAAATTGAGACGCTAGCGAACTGGGCCCGCATACGCTTTCACGTACACGGGCCCAGTAACTAGCAGATCATGCTCTATGCGAGGATCAGGCCAGCTTGGAGCCAACCAGCGAGGTCAGGCGAACGAGAGCGTTCGAGTAGCCCCACTCGTTGTCGTACCAAGAGAGAACCTTCACCAGGTTGCCGATGACCTTGGTCTCGGTTGCATCGAAGATCGAGGTGTGGGGGTTGCCCACGATGTCGGTGGAGACGATCGGATCTTCGGTGTACTCAAGAACACCCTTGAGCTCGCCCTCGGCGGCAGCCTTCACGGCAGCCTGGATAGCCTCAACCGAGACCTCCTTCGTTGCAACGAAGGTCAGGTCGGTCAGCGAGCCGGTCGGAGTGGGAACGCGAACTGCGAGTCCGTCGAACTTGCCCTTGAGCTCGGGCAGAACCAGAGCAACAGCCTGAGCCGCACCGGTCTTGGTGGGGATCATGTTGAGGGCTGCTGCACGTGCACGACGCAGATCCGAGTGGGGAGCGTCGAGAACGCGCTGGTCGCCGGTGTAGGAGTGGATGGTGGTCATGATGCCACGCTCAATACCGAAGTTCTCGTGGAGAACCTTGGCCAGAGGAGCAAGGCAGTTGGTGGTGCACGAAGCGTTGGAGATGATGTTCATCGTGGCGGGATCGTAATCACCGTCGTTCACGCCCATGACAAAGGTGCCGTCAACGTTCTTTGCAGGTGCCGAAATGACGACCTTCTTTGCGCCAGCTGCGATGTGTGCAGCTGCCTTCTCACCATCGGTGAAGAAACCGGTGGACTCAACGACAACCTCAACACCGAGCTCGCCCCAAGGCAGGTCGGCAGGATCGCGCTGTGCGAGAACCTTGATGTGCTTTCCATCAACGATGATGCCCTCATCGTCGTAGGAAACCTCACCATTGAAGCGACCCATGATCGAGTCGTACTTCAGCAGGTGTGCCAGAGTCTTATTGTCGGTCAGATCGTTAACTGCAACGACCTCGAGGTCTGCGCCCTGCTCAATTGCAGCGCGGAAGAAGTTACGACCGATGCGGCCAAAGCCGTTAATGCCAACGCGGGTGGTCACTGTTGTCCTCCTGCTTGTGCCCCCTGCGGGACACGCTTTCTGTATCAACCATGAAGATGCGGTTTGCATCTATGGCCCGCAGTTCTCTGCGGTTCCAGTACCTCTAATCTACACCTTCACGGTCCGAGATGAGGGTGAACTAAGTCCTTAGAGATCTGGCCCACATTATGCTGAAAGAGAGATCTCAGTCACCGTCGAGCATGTCCAAGGTCAGGGCAGATTCGGTATCGGGAATACCTCGTTCATGCGCGACCTTATCGGCCATGGCTAAAAGACGACGAATACGACCTGCAACCGCGTCCTTCGTCAGCGGCGGATCGGTATGTTTGCCCAGCTCCTCAAGAGAAGCCTGCTTGTACTGAATACGCAACTCCCCCGCCTGCCTCAGGTGATCTGGAACGTCGTCGCCCAAAATCGCGAAGGCTCGCTCAACTCTCGCGCCGGCCGCGACCGCAGCGCGAGCGCTACGACGAAGGTTCGCATCATCAAAGTTTGCTAAGCGGTTAGCTGAACCCCGGGCCTCGCGACGCTCACGCCGCTGCTCCCAGGCAACATGAGTAGCAGGTGCACCCAGCGCACGGATAAGCGCGCTAATGGCCTCGGAATCACGAGCAGTGACGCGATCAGATCCGCGTACTTCTTTTGAACGAACAGTAGCCCCGAGCTTACGGGCGAGCCCCACCATCGCGAGTGCAACCTCGGGTCCCGGGCATGTAATTTCCAAAGACGAGGAGCGTCCAGGCTCGAGAAGAGAACCGCGGGCAAGAAATGCGCCGCGCCACACAGCCGCGGCCTCATCTTTACCGGAAGCAACCAAGGTCGCAGGAAGCCCGCGCACTGGCCTTCCCGCCCCATCGACGAGGCCGGTGAGTCGAGCAAGTTCATCCGCTCGGTGCACGACGCGTACGACGTAACGTTTTCCTCGGCGCAGCGACGAACCTGAGACGACAACGACGAAGGACTCAACGTTGTACAAGCTGGTCAGGAATGTACGAAGACGACGCACGGCTACGGAAGAATCCAACTCCGCTTCGATAAGGATCCGACCACCCACGAGGTGTAGACCACCTGAGAAACGAAGAATCGCACATACCTCTGCGGCCATCGCAGATTGCGAGGGTACCGCGCTACGCGCTAATTCGTCTTTCATATCCGATGTGAGGGACACCTTGTCTCCTTATGTCAGGGTGCACTGGAACGAGGAAGATTTTACGGGAGCCAGGTTTCGCTGCGGCCAACTTCGCCAAGAAAACCATCAAAAGCATCACGCAATGCTGCAGCAAGTCGTAAAGGATCATGATGGGCTTCGCCGTCACCGGTGCGAACCTGACGCAAAAGCACACGAGCGCCTAGTGCATCGGCAGCCTCGGCAAGATCATCAATATCGTCAGTTGTTGTCGGATCGGCGATCACCACATCCAGTTTGAAACTGGGAGCATATTGAGCGATCGCTCGGACATGATCAGCAGTTGTCATTGACTCTGTTTCGCCACGCTGACGTTCAAGGTTCAAAATCAGTGCACGGTGAGCTTCGGTCGTCACAAGTGCGCGGTGAAGGTCAGGAACCAGTAAGTGCGGAATTACCGAGGTGTACCAAGAACCGGGACCAAGAACAACCCAATCGGCTTCCGAAATTGCATCGGTAACTGCTGCGGGAACCTTTGGTTCTTCTGGGCTGAGGCGTACTGCCTCGACATCACCCGGTGCAATTGCAACCTTAGATTGTCCTTTAACGGTGTAGTGTCGCCCGTTATCATTCATATCCGCTTCAATACTCAGCGGGTCTGTCGACATCGGGAGAACGCGCCCCTGCGCACCCAAGAGACGGCCAACAAAATCAAGACCTTCAACCGGGTCGTCAAGGAGCTGCCACAATCCAGCAATCACGATATTGCCGACCGCGTGACCATCCATCGGACCACTGGTCTTCAAGCGCATCTGGAAGACATCGCGCCAAGTTAAACCCCATTCAGTTTCTTCACACAAAGACGCTAAGGCCATGCGTAAATCACCAGGAGGAAGAATTGGCATTTCTGCGCGAAGTCGGCCCGAAGACCCACCATCATCGGCAACGGTGACCACGGCTGTGAGCTGACGTGTGATGTGTCGCAGTGCGCGCAGGGTAGCGGATAGCCCATGTCCACCACCTAGAGCGACAACACGGTTATTCGATTCGCCGCGCTGCATCCACCCAGCAGCATCAACGTAGGTCATCGACTATTCCTTTCCCATATCGCGATGCATGATTCGCACATTGAAACCATGCTCGCGCAGCCTGCGGGCGATGAGCTCTGCGCTCGCCACTGAACGGTGCTTCCCGCCCGTACACCCAACTGCAATTGTTGTGTAACGCTTGAGTTCACCAATATACCCCTTCAGCATGGGTGCAAGAAGATCGGCGTAACCAACAACGAAGTCGCGGGCACCCGGCTGGGACAAGACGTAATCTGCAACGGGTTGGTCTTTACCCGTCAAATGACGCAATTCATCAACCCAGTAGGGGTTCTTTAAAAAGCGGACGTCAAGAACGTGGTCAGCATCCAAAGGGAGACCATGTTTGAAACCAAAGGATTCAACGGTGATTCGAAGCGGCACATCGCCAGCCTGAGCAATCACATCACGGATATGACGCGTTAGATCATGGACCGACATCCTGGACGTGTCAATGATCGTATCTGCGAAACGACGCAGAGGAGCAAGCGCGCGCTCTTCAGCTGTAATTCCATCAAGAAGAGTTCCATCTCCCTGAAGCGGGTGTGGGCGGCGATTTGATTCATAACGGCGGACAAGAGTGTCCGTCGAGGCTTCAAGGAAAATTACCCGATAGGCAACGCCCAACTCTTTAAGCTGTTCAAGCGCGCGCGCAAAATCAGCGAAGAACTCACGCGAGCGCACATCAACAACGACAGCCAGTCGATGGACTCCCCCACCATCGGGACTCATCATGCCGACCAGTGCTGGAAGCATTGCCGGCGGGAGATTGTCAACGACGTACCAATCAAGATCCTCAAGTGCACGCGCAGCACCGGTACGCCCCGCTCCTGAGCGCCCGGTAATGATCACGACCTCGTTGCCACCCTCATCGGGAGTGTCCGGGGCAATCTGATCGAGAAGTGGGATGCCTCCGGGGACGGTTTCCTGCGAAGTATCGGGTGGGATGGGAGTTTCGCTCATACCCCTATGGTGCCATTGATCAGCGAATCTTTCCCGGTTTTACCTCAGATAGTTTGGCGCTATGGCGAAAGCGGAGAATCCGGATTGAGCGCCTGCCAAATGACGCTTCCCAAGGAGGGGCCAATCCCATTCACTTCTGCGATTTGTTCAGGCGTAGACTCGCGAATTTTCTTGACAGAACCGAAGTGACGTAAGAGCGCTTTCTGGCGTGAAGGACCAACTCCAGCAATTCCATCCAGTACTGAGCGCTGCTGATTCTTCGCGCGCAGTTTTCTATGCGCTGTGATGGCGAATCGATGGGATTCGTCTCTTAGATACTGAAGCATATAGAGAGCTGCAGAGGTACGCGGGAAGATCAGCGGGAATTCCTCACCGGGAATCCACACTTCTTCGAGCCTCTTTGCAAGGCCGATCAGGGGAATATCAATTCCCATTGAGTCCAAAGCATCGCGGGCAGCATTAACCTGCGGCAAACCACCGTCAACGACAACTAAATCTGGTCGATAGGAAAAACGCCGTGGCCGCCCGTTAGCATCAACCGGACCGGATTCAAAGGCGATGCCTTCCTCATCTTCACCATCTTCGCCGTTCTCTTCAGCAAGGAGCCTGCGGAATCGGCGGCGAAGGACCTCGTCCATCGCCGATGTATCATCAGGCGTCCCCTCACCATTTTCGCCCTGAATATTGAAGTGGCGATACGCGTCCTTCCTTGGCACTCCATCTTCAAAGACAACCATTGAGCCGACCTGAAGTTGCCCCTGAGTGTGCGAGATGTCGTAGCACTCGATGCGCAAAGGGGACGCGGGAAGATCAAGGTATTCAGCAAGCTCGTCCAGGGCTTGACCACGCTGAGCAAGATCACCACTACGACGCGTTTTGTGAAGAAGCAACGCCTGCTTAGCATTCTCTTTAACGGTCTCCAAAAGCTGAGCCTTCGGACCGCGTTTAGGGACATGGATGTCAACCGCCGCTCCCCTTTTTTCTGAGAGCCACTCAGCAATTGTGCCCTTTTCGGTAGGCATCACACTGACCAAAATCTCACGCGGCACCGCTCGAGTCGGAGTATGAATCACGTCATCGACTGATACTGCCTCAGCCTGTTCAATGCGTCGTTTCCTCCCCTCGGGAACATCCGGTAGTTCGGAATAGATCTGTTCAAAGAGCCTCGCCATGAGTTCGGCTTCACTGGCATCATCATCGCGCGAAACTACCCAACCTCGAGTGCCACGAATACGACCTCCACGAACATGGAAAACATGCACCGCGGCATCAAGCTCATCACTGACTAAGGCAAAAATATCGGCGTCGGTTCCATCGTTTAAAACCATCGTGTTGCGTTCTAGAACCGTCTCTAGAGCACGCAGATCATCGCGTTTCTTTGCAGCCGTTTCAAAATCGAGCTCAGCACTAGCTTGCCGCATTTCAGACTCGACTTGGCGCAGGATAGGGCTTGCCTTTCCCTCAAGAAAGTCACACATTGACTGCGCTAAAGCGCGATGTTCGGATTGAGAGATACGACCAACGCACGGTGCCGAACACTTTTCTATATATCCCAGAAGACACGGACGTCCTTGAGCTTGAGCGCGCCGGAATACCCCGGCAGAACACGTTCGAACTGGAAAAACTCGAATCAGGAGTTCAATGGTGTCGCGGATGGCCCAAACTTTCGTATACGGACCAAAGTAACGAGTGTCTCTCCTGCGAGCTTCTCGGGTGACTTGGACGCGAGGGAAACGTTCCCCCATACTCACCGCAAGATACGGATAGGACTTGTCGTCCTTAAACATGACGTTAAAACGCGGATTGAATTCCTTAATCCACGTAAATTCAAGTGTAAGCGCCTCAACCTCATTACCAACAACCGTCCACTGCACCGAGGCAGCGGTTGTGACCATTTTCTGAGTACGCGGATGAAGATTGGCAAGATCTTGAAAGTAATTGGTCAGGCGCGCTCGAAGGTTCTTTGCCTTACCAACATAGATGACTGCACCCTGTTCATCGCGGAACCTATAGACTCCTGGGTCTGTCGGGATCTCGCTTGTTTTCGGTCGATATGTCGAAGGATCAGCCACGCCCCTAGCCTAACCGGGCTATCAATGTGCCGCTTGCTCTGTATGGCATTAGAAAACTTTTGGTCTGAGGTTTATCATTTCTTGAAGGTATTGCTGCGGAAAGGTTTGCCATGTTTACCCAGGCCCAAGAGGTTATCGACTTCATCGAAAAGGAAGAAATTGCTTACATCGATGTACGTTTCTGCGACCTTCCGGGAGTCCAACAGCACTTCACTATTCCCGCCAGTGAGCTTCAAGCCTCCGTCCTCAAAGATGGACTGATGTTCGACGGCTCGTCGGTTCGCGGCTTCACGCAGATTCACGAATCAGATATGAAGCTGATTCCGGATATTACCTCAGCCTTCGTCGATCCTTTCCGCGCGAATAACACCCTCGTCATCATTTTTTCCATCGTCGACCCATTTACTGATGAGCCTTTCTCACGCGACCCCAGACAGGTTGCCGCAAAGGCAGAGGCCTACTTGCGCTCCACCGGCATCGCCGACACTTGTTACATCGGTGCAGAGGCAGAGTTCTTCGTCTTCAACGATGTGCGTTACCAAGTGAGCCCTCAATCGACCTTCTACGCCCTTGACTCCGACGAGGCCTACTGGAACACAGGACGCACCGAAGAAGGCGGGAATCTGGGATATAAAGTTGCGCTGAAGGGCGGTTATTTCCCTGTCTCCCCCAGTGATGACTTCACCGATCTTCGCGATGAGATGTCTAGCCTTCTGACCGAGGTCGGACTCAAGCTTGAGCGTGCACACCACGAGGTTGGTTCGGGCGGCCAGCAGGAGATCAACTACCGCTTCGATACCTTAACAACTGCCGCAGACGACATGATGAAGTTTAAGTACGTCATTAAGAACGCTGCGCGCGCCGCGGGGCTGTCGGCAACCTTCATGCCCAAGCCTCTTTTCGGTGATAACGGTTCAGGAATGCACACCCACCTGTCATTGTGGAAGGACGGCGAGCCTCTTTTCTATGACGAACGAGGCTACGGTTCTCTTTCCGACACCGCTCGCTGGTTCATTGGTGGGCTTTTGGAGCACGCGCCTGCTCTGCTTGCCTTCACAAACCCCTCGGTCAATTCATTCCGCCGACTCGTCCCCGGCTTTGAGGCACCGATTAACCTGGTCTATTCGGCACGCAACCGTAGCGCCTGTATTCGCATTCCCGTAACTGGTACTTCGCCTGCTGCGAAACGCGTTGAATACCGTGTTCCCGATCCCAGTGCCAACCCCTACTTGTCCTTCTCAGCCTGTCTTATGGCCGGTATCGACGGGATCAAGCGCCGTATCGAACCAGCTGCACCCATTGATAAGGACCTCTACGAACTTCCGAGCGCTGACTACGATTCCATCGCGAAGCTTCCTTCAAGTTTGGAAGCGGCTCTTGAGGCACTTCGTAATGACTATGAATTCCTCACCGAAGGGGATGTCTTCACTGAAGACCTGATCGAAACCTGGATTAACTATAAAGAAACGGTGGAGATTGCCCCAATGCGTGCCTACCCGCATCCCTACGAATTTCAGCTGTATTACGATCTGTGAGCTAGATAGCCGCCATTAGACGCTATATTCATAGTGTCTGCTCATGTAACTGCAGGTCCGAAACGGAGACATCATGAAACGCATGCGTGACGGTTCGTATACGATCAAGCCGAAATTTAAGCTCCCTTCGCACGAGCTGCTCCCTGACCTGCTCGCTGCACGTGCCGCGGCTCATCCCGATCAGGTCGCCGTCGAGACACGTTCCTCCGTTGGCGCAAGCCGGAAGATCACTGCTTCGGAACTTCAACGTCAGGTCGAATACACCGCCTGCGGCCTTGTCGGCCTCGGTATCGAAGCGGGTGACTCGGTCGCGATTCTCGCCTCCACATCCATGGAGTGGTTGCTACTCGACCTTTCTCTTCTCTCGATTGGGGCCGTCACGGTCCCGATCTATGAGTCTGATTCAGCCGCGCAGATCCACCACATCCTCGAAGATGCCCACGTCGTCCAGGTGTTCACGGCGACGACGCAACAGGCAGAATTAGTTCGAAGCGTCGCCCCCGCTTTCACGCGCTCAATCGACAGTTTCGATCAGGGAGCATTGCGAACCATTGCTCGCGCTGCTAAGCACGTGTCAATCGACGACGTTAAAACGCGCCGTTCTTCACTGGACTCTTCATCGATCGCGACAATTATCTATACCTCCGGAACCACGGGCGTTCCTAAGGGCGTTGTCCTCACCCACGCAAACTTCCTTGCGACGATTGCGGGCGCACGTCAGGTTGTTGGGGATATCGTTGACTCGCCTGATACACGACTACTCCTTTTCCTTCCGGTCGCGCATGTTCTTGCACGCCTCGTTATGCACCTCGTGCTTTCTGGAGCAGGGGTCCTTGGATTCTCACCAAATATTAAGAATCTGCTGCCCGACATTCAGGCTTTTAAGCCCTCTGTTCTGCTCGTCGTGCCGCGTGTGCTCGAAAAGGTCTACAACGCCGCTTCCGCGAAAGCCGGCGGCGGAATCAAGGGCAAGATGTTCGCATGGAGCGCCAAGCAGGCTCGCACATATGCACTCGCACAAGAGCGTACTTTCGGACCTTCTCTACTGAAGAAGGCACGCCACGGCATTGCCGACGCACTTGTTCTGAAGAAGATCCGTTCGATTCTTGGCCCGAATCTTCGCTACATCGTTTCCGGCGGGGCGCCTTTAGCCACCGACCTTGCTCAGTTCTATTCGGGAATGGGAATCACCCTTCTCCAAGGCTATGGCTTATCCGAAACGACCGGACCGATCGCCGTACAGCATGTCGGTAAGAATCCCGTAGGAACCGTAGGTCTGCCCCTTCCGGGAAACTTCATCAAGATCGCAAAAGATGGAGAAATCCTTGTTAAGGGCGTTTCTGTCATGCCCGGCTACTATCACCTGCCTGACCAGACTCACCAGGTTATGCCCGATGGTGAGTGGTTCCATACCGGCGACCTTGGATCTATCTCAAAGAGCGGCCAGCTTTCAATCACCGGACGAAAGAAAGAACTCATCGTCACCGCGGGTGGCAAAAATGTTTCTCCCGAGGTTTTGGAAGATTCACTAGCAACCCACCCCTTAATTGCAAACGTCATTGTTGTTGGCGATCAACGACCATTTATCGGTGCGCTCTTTACCCTTGACGCTGAGATGCTTCCGGATTGGCTCCGTAAGCACGGACTCCCCCGTTGCTCACCCCTCGAGGCCGCCCAGCTTCCCGAAGTGCAAGCCTCACTCCAGCGTGCAGTAGACCGCGCAAACAAGGCGGTCTCTCGCGCGGAGTCCATTCGTAAATTCCGAATTATTGATGCGAGCTTTACTGTCGAAAACGGCTATGTGACTCCCTCAATGAAGCTTCGTCGTGGGAAAGTACTTCATGATTTCGCAGATGAAGTTGACGAACTTTACGGTGGTCCACTTGAAGCTGCCCCGGCAAAGCGCCGTCGGTTCTTTCGACGTGCACGATAGACGCTGAACTCAATACAACTGAAAGGGATACTCATGACAGTACGCAGGCTTGCAGATGGCTCTTGGGAAGCGATTGCAACTCGCGAGGCGAGCCCCGAGATGAATTTGCCGTCAATGCTTCGCCTGCGTGCTCAAGAGCACCCTGGTCAGGTTGCAATTGAGCGTCGTTCACCTGTGGGTACTTGGCGCCCGGTCACCATCGATCAGTTCCTTTCGGATGTTGATTCGATTGCTCGAGGCCTCATTGCCCTGGGGCTTGAAGCAGGTGAACACCTGGCGATTTTGGCGCCAACTTCGTACGAGTGGGCTCTCATCGACGTTGCTGCCCTGTCCTGCGGTGCGATCACTGTCCCGATCTACGAAACCGATTCTGCTGTCCAAATTGAGCACATCCTCAAGGACGCAGATATCCGCATTGTCATTACCGCGACGACTCAGCAGGCCGAACTTGTTCAGTCAGTAAAAACAGATTCGGTTCGCCACCTTCTCTCGCTTGATAAGGGAGCTCAGCGCGATCTTGCCCAAGCCGGGCTCAATGTTCCAATCGAAGAAGTGCGCCTGCGGACCGAGGCCGTCAAGCTTGAGGATGAAGCCACCATCATTTACACCTCCGGAACCACAGGGGTCCCTAAAGGCGTTGTTCTAACCCATGGGAACTTCATCAGCCCCATGCTTCAGGCTTACGATTTCCTTCCCCTTCTAATCAATGATCCGCGCTCTCGTTCGCTGCTGTTCCTGCCCGTGGCTCACGTACTTGCACGCTTCGTGATGTACTGCTTGCTCTCGGGACAGGGAGTTGTAGCCTTTTCACCGGATACACGCAACCTGGTCGATGATATTGCCACCTTCAAGCCCTCAATGCTTCTGGTTGTCCCGCGCGTCTTGGAGAAGGTCTATAACGCGGCATCAGCCAAGGCCGGTGGCGGTTTCAAGGGACGAATGTTCTCTTGGGCAGCAAAGCAAGCGCGCGCACTATCGGAATCGCGCGCCTATGTGGATACTCCTCTTCCCGAGTCCTTAGTTGCTGGTCCCCTACCAGACACCACGCCCGTGCCCGACGCCTCGGCAATTCCTTCTCCCGGTCCCTCCGCTCTCTTAAAGATTCGCGGGCGTGTTGCTGACGCATTGGTTCTCTCAAAGGTTAAGGCAATTCTTGGACCGAACCTTCATACGATCATCTCTGGTGGCGCTCCCCTCGCCCTCGACCTTGCAAACTTCTACCGAGGCCTCGGGCTGACCCTGCTCCAGGGATACGGACTCTCGGAGACCACCGGCCCCATCAGCGTCGAGATCCCCCAGGATTTCCCGCCGGATAGCGTTGGCTTCGTGTGGCCCGGTAACCAGGCAAAACTGGCCAGCGACGGGGAACTTTTAGTCCGCGGAATTTCAGTTTCCCGCGGTTACCATAACCTTCCCGAGGCCACTGCAGAGGCCTTCGTTGATGGCTGGTTTAAGACCGGGGATCTTGCCTCCATTGATGATCGAGGCCATATCCGTATCACTGGCCGCAAAAAGGAGCTCATTGTCACTGCAGGTGGGAAGAACGTTTCCCCTGAAATTTTGGAAGATGCCCTTTCAACCCATCCGTTGATTGCCAATATCATTGTTGTCGGTGATAATCGCCCGTATATCGGGGCACTGATTTCACTCGACACAGAAATGCTTCCTGAATGGCTACGCGCCCACGGGCAACCTGTCGTAGATGCTGCTCAGGCTGCAGAGCTACCTGCAGTGCGTGAATCTCTAGAACGCGCGATTGCGCGGGCAAATAAGCAAGTTTCGCGGGCAGAATCAATCCGCCGCTACCGCATCGTGAACGCAGCCTTTACGGTTGAGAACGGATATATGACGCCATCACTGAAGCTCAAACGACGTCGGGTTCTTGCTGATTTCGCAGATGAAGTCGAAGCACTTTATGAATCGGGAACAACCCCCGAAGCTCAGTGAGCCTTGCCAAGATCATTGCGTATGATTTTCTGAAGCGAGAACACTGCTTTTAACGTTGTGTGGGCTCCCCTTTCGGGAAGCCCACACAACTGTTTACAACTCAGCTTTTCAGTACGCGTCGATTGTGCTGTTACTTCGATTTCGCTCGGTGTTGTGCCGAGGCCTCGAAAATCTCCGCAAGGAACTGAGCAGTGAATGATTCATGAACCTTCGCGACTTCCTCAGGGGTTCCTTCTGCAACGACGGTACCGCCGCCGCTGCCGCCCTCGGGTCCCATATCAATGACCCAGTCGGCACTCTTGATCACGTCAAGATTATGCTCGATGACGATCACCGTATTGCCCTTATCGACCAGGCTCTGAAGAACTAGTAATAGTTTCCGAATATCTTCGGTGTGCAGACCCGTAGTTGGCTCGTCTAGGACATACACCGTCCGGCCCGTTGAGCGACGTTGCAGCTCCGATGCGAGCTTGACGCGTTGCGCCTCTCCACCGGACAGAGTTGTCGCAGCTTGACCAAGTCGCACGTAGCCCAAGCCAACTTCAACCAAGGTGTTCAGGTGACGGGCAATACGCGAGATTGGGGCAAAGAACTCAGCGGCCTCGGCAATAGGCATATTGAGGACATCTGCGACGCTCTTACCTTTGTAGAGGATCTCCAATGTCTCACGGTTGTAGCGTGCACCATGGCAAACCTCGCAGGGCACGTAAACGTCCGGAAGGAAGTTCATCTCAATCTTGAGGGTTCCATCACCCTTACAGGACTCGCACCGTCCCCCCTTCACGTTGAAAGAGAAACGCCCGGGACCATATCCGCGAAGTTTCGCCTCAGGAACTTCAGCAAACAGCTTACGAATTTGATCCCAGACCCCTGTGTAAGTAGCCGGATTAGAGCGCGGTGTACGGCCGATAGGCGATTGGTCGACATGCACGACCTTATCGAGCCCCTCAGTTCCTACGATGGAACGATGGCGTCCCGGAACAAGGCGGGCACCGTTCAAACGGCTGGCTAAGGATCGATAAAGAATTTGATTGACCAGGGTAGATTTACCCGAGCCCGATACACCTGTCACCGCAGTGAAAGTCGAGAGCGGGAAGGACACTGTGACGTCTTTGAGATTGTTCTCGCGTGCGCCCTTCACCGTAATCTGGCGCTTGGGATCACGCTCCCTGCGGGATTGAGGGATAACAATCGAACGCTTTCCACTGAGGTATTGACCGGTCAAAGAGCGTTTATTCTCTTTGAGTTCCTGAAGAGTTCCGCTGTGAACGATCCAGCCACCGTTTTCACCGGCCCCCGGGCCCACATCGACAATCCAGTCAGCAGCCTCGATGGTCTCTTCATCGTGTTCGACAACGATCAGGGTATTTCCGAGGTCGCGTAGGTGTTCCAAGGTCGCAATCAGTTTGCGGTTGTCACGTTGGTGAAGACCAATCGAGGGCTCATCGAGGACGTACAAAACCCCAACAAGGCCGGAACCGATTTGGGTTGCCAAACGAATTCGCTGAGCCTCACCACCAGAAAGGGTTGCAGCCCCGCGAGAGAGCGTCAGATATGAGAGGCCTACATCGACCAAGAAGTTCAATCGAGCTTGAATTTCTGTGAGAATCGGTGCGGCAATGACAGATGAACGTTCTTCCAAAGTAACGCCGTCAAGAAAGTCTTTCGCATCGCGAATCGACAAATCCGAAAGCTGTGCGATTGACAGATCACCAATGGTTACCGCCAAGACCTCGGGACGTAATCTGGCTCCTTGGCATGCGCTGCAGGGCACTTCACGCATGTACGAATCCATACGATCAACGACCAGCTGTGATTCTGTCTCTTCTTTTTTACGCTGGATATAGGTGAGTGCACCCTCGAAACCAGTCGTATACGAGCGTTCGCGACCCCAACGGTTACGGAATTTAACTTTTACTTCGTAGTTTCGACCGTTGAGGATTGCATCCTTAACCTTCTTGGGAAGATCTTTCCACGGGGTGTCCATGGAAAAACCAAGCTCTTTTGACAGGGCCTCCAGAAGGTGGCGGTGATACTTAAAATTCGAGTTCCAAACAATCACTGCGCCTTGATTGAGCGAGAGTTCCTCATCTGGCACAACAAGTTCGGGATCGACTTCGAGTTTAGAGCCCAAGCCTGAGCACTCAGGACACGCGCCGTAGGGTGCATTAAAGGAGAAAGTTCGCGGTTCGATTTCATCCAATGTCAATGGATGGTCGTTGGGGCACGAACGCTTTTCGGAGTATTTGCGTCGGCGATCAGGATCTGACTCATCCAAATCAATGCAGTCGATGATCACCAAGCCGTCCGAAAGACGAAGCGCTGTTTCAACAGAGTCGGTCAATCGCTGACGGACGCCCTCGCGTACGACAAGACGGTCAACAACAACTTCGATCGTGTGCTTGAGCTTCTTTTCCAGCGGCGGGACATCCTCAAGTCGAAGCAATTGTCCATCGACGATTGCTCGCACATAGCCAGACGCCTTGAGTTCCTCGAGAAGGTCCTGATATTCGCCCTTGCGGCCTCGCACAACAGGTGAAAGGACCTGGAAGCGGGTTCCTTCAGGAAGCGAGCGAACACGATCAACAATCTGCTGGGGAGTCTGAGCTTGGATACGAGCTCCACACACTGGACAGTGGGCTACCCCCGCGCGTGCAAATAAGAGACGCAAATAGTCATGGATTTCGGTAATCGTACCGACTGTCGAACGCGGATTACGCGAGGTGGATTTCTGGTCGATTGAGACTGCTGGAGAGAGCCCCTCGATGAAATCAACATCAGGCTTATCCATCTGTCCCAAAAACTGACGCGCATATGAGGACAGCGATTCAACGTATCGTCTTTGCCCTTCAGCAAAAATCGTGTCAAAGGCAAGAGAGGACTTTCCCGATCCCGATAGACCGGTGAAAACAATCATCGTGTCACGGGGAAGATCAAGGTCAACACCCTTGAGATTATGCTCGCGGGCACCACGGACAATTAACTGATCATGCACTCCACTAGTTTACGTGTTGACGCATTGCTTTGGTCGAACATGTGTTCTTTTACGCTTTGCTTCACGTTTAGTCTATGGAATGTCCTTCAGACTCAGCTTCACGAAGCTTACCCATGTAGAGCACCCGCGAGAATGCCTCGATCACGAGACCAGCAGCAAGTCCTGATCCGATGATCGCCAGCCACAGCGGGGCCGGGGGCCATTGGAAGGCAAAGAAGGCTCGCGCAAAGGGAAGGAGAACACCTAAAACCCCGGCTACAGCCATAGCGCAGATCAAGGCTACGCGCCACGGTACCAGCGGCCTCGCTGTGATCGACAAAAGCCACAATCCTGCAATCAGAACCGTCATTGCGGCCGCGGTAGAACCGAGTACCGTGCCGTTGCCTACTGAAGAATAGACAGCAAGAGCCGCAACTCCCAGAACGATACCGCTGGGAATTGCCAGCGACAAGGTTCGAGACAAGAAACCTGGGACATAACGCCGATTGTTGGGGCCTAAGGCAATGAAGAACGCGGGAACACCGATAGTCAGAGTGTCGACATAGGTGAAATGTCGCGGCAAGAAGGGGTAACGCCAGGCAAAAATTGCACTAAGAATGACGAATAGTGTCGCGTAGGTCGTCTTTGCCAAGAAAAGCGATGACACACGTTCCATATTGGCCATGATGCGACGTCCCTCAGCCAAGACACTGGGGAGCACCGAAAACTTTTGATCAACCAAGACAAGCTGTGAAACTGCCTTGGTTGCTGCTGCGCCATTCCCCATCGCGATACCTAGATCAGCATCTTTGAGCGCAAGAGCGTCATTGACACCATCACCCGTCATGGCAACACAGTGCTTCTGAGTTTGCAGTGCCTTAACCAACGCACGTTTCTGTTCGGGGGTAACGCGTCCAAAAACATCTGTTGCCTCAACGATAGAGAGGAACTCAGCAGAGGTTGGGTCCTCGGGGAGATCCCGAGCATCAAATGCGTGAGGAGCGTCGCCATTAGGTGAACGCAATCCAACCTGTGCGGCTAGCGCAGCAACCGTAGTCGGACTATCGCCCGAAATGATGCGTACACGAACGCCCTGACGGCGGAAGTAAGCGAGAGTCTCGGTAGCATCATCACGCAAGTCTTCTTCCAAAACCAAGAGAGCGAGAGGCGACGGGTTTGCCGGAAGGGTCTGGTCTTCAATGGCCTCGTCATAGCGGACGACGACTAATACTCTTAAGCCCTCACTGGCGTACGAACGAATATCAGCTCGAAGACTTTCTAGGTTTTCAACGTGATCAATGAGCATTTCGGGGGCGCCCATAACAATTGATGCGCTTTGCGTGACCCATGCCGCCCATTTACGTTCAGAGGAGAAGGGGATACTCCGCGATGGTTCAATATCTGCTTTAGGTAGCTCTCCCCTATTGGACAAATAGTCTTTGACTGCCCGCGCGGTTGCATTTGTTTCATCGTCGTTGAGCATCCACAGCACACGGAAAAGCTCATCTTCTCGCTGTCGATCAAGGATTTCCAAGGAGCGCAGTCGAATCCCACCGGTTGTGAGCGTACCGGTCTTATCCAGACAAAGTGCATCAACACGAGCCAACACTTCAACTGCCGGAAGCTCCTGAACAAGAGCACCTTTGCGTGCCAGCGTTGCTGAACCGATCGCAAAGTTCATGGAGGTGAGAAGTACCAATCCCTGCGGAATCATTCCGACGACACTTGCAACAGCAAGAACCAACGCGTGTTGCCACGCATAGGGAGTGCCTTCTCCTGCAATTCGTGTTTGCGACCAGAGCGTCAGAAGAATAATTGGAGGAAGTGCTATTGAGATGACACGCAGAATCTTATTAATACCCTGTTGGATCTCAGAAGTGGCAAGAGAAAAAGTCCGCGCATGACGCGCAATACCCTGTGCGTACAGATCCGAACCCACTGCTTGCACATGCATTACGCCAGAACCTGAAACGACGGATGTTCCAGCGAGGACACGATCGCCGACCTGCTTAAGAACCGGGCGAGATTCGCCAGTGAGCATCGATTCGTCGATTTCCAGACCGGAAACTTCTACAACTTCTCCGTCAGCTGCAATTTGATCGCCGAGTGAAAGCTCGACGATATCGTCAAGAACAATGCGTTGAACGTCGATCTGCTCGATACGCCCATCGCGTCGTACCTTCGCCCGTGGGGCGTCAACGATCGCAAGATCATCCAGAGTTTTCTTTGCACGGAGCTCGGAGAAAATTCCAATGACCGCGTTGATGATCATGATCGCGCCGAAAACAGCATCCTGCCAGGACCCGAAGATGATCACGATGACCATTGCGATACTCAAGATCGCATTAAAAAGTGTTAAGACATTTGCGCGGATAATCGATGCCAGCGATCGCGATGAAGGCAGCTTAGTGATGTTCAGCTTGCCTTGTTCTTCGCGGATTTTTACTTCGGATCCACTAAGTCCCTGAGCAGGGTTAGGAGCTTGTGCAGCAATGGTCATCGGCCGTTACTCCTCGAGGAATCGCGCTTCGAATAAATGAGCGAGGCAAGGACTGTCGTGATGAGTGTCCCTGCAATGACAGCAAGTGAGACCGGGATTCCGATTTCCGGAATTCCATGAATAGGCGCGCCTCCATTAAGGAAGGGCAAGGAGTTTTCGTGGAGTGCATGAAGAATAAGCTTCACCCCGATGAAGCCCAAGATCACTGCAAGTCCGTAGTTGAGGAAGACGAGCTTTTCGAGAAGGCCATCGATAAGGAAGAAGAGCTGTCGAAGCCCCAGCAACGCAAAAGCATTGCACGCAAAGACCAAATACTCCTCTTGAGTGAGGCCGAGGATCGCGGGAATCGAGTCGAGC
The DNA here is from genome assembly GCA_963534475.1 of Trueperella pyogenes. Classification (GTDB taxonomy): domain Bacteria; phylum Actinomycetota; class Actinomycetes; order Actinomycetales; family Actinomycetaceae; genus Pauljensenia; species Pauljensenia pyogenes_B. The sequence continues at coordinate 81,402 of CAUSSZ010000005.1, forward strand.
GCAAACATCAGATCCGCGGATCCAAGCGCCAGAACGACAAGGAACAGGGGTGTGATGGATGTGTGACGATTATGGCGATAGAAGAAGCGGTCTCCGATGTATCCATCAGTCACAGGAAGAATGCGTCGAACGAAGCGGACAAAAGCATTCTCTTGAATTTCCCCAACTTCTTCCTCTTCACCGGAAGCGCCTTCGCGGGCCTGTGAATAGGCCGTCCACAGCAGCCATGCACCGAAGAAGAAGAACATCCATGTAAATCGATTGACCAGGGTGACACCGAGAATGATGAAAAATGCCCTAAAGATCAGGGCAAGAATGATTCCTGCAAGAAGCGCTTTCTGCTGAAACTCCCTTGGCACCTTAAAGGACGCCATGATAATGACGAAGACGAAAAGGTTGTCCAGCGAAAGTGACCACTCCATCATGTAGCCGCTATAGAACTGGATGGCGTAAGTTGCCCCGTAGATCGCCCAAATCGCGAGGCCAAACATAACCGCAAGAGCAACGTAGCCCAATGTCCACGCTGTTGCTTCTTTCATAGAAGGCGCATGGGGCTTACGCACGTGTCCAATGATGTCAGTGGAAATTAGGGCGATAACAGCGACGGCCAAGCCGATCCAGCCGAGGATATGTACGTCCACGAATGACCTTTCAGGCAGAGACTTGAGGTCTCTTCCCACCCAAAATTGGGCAGCAACACCGGGTATCTAGGAGATACCGCGTTGACGATGGTGCTCTTTTTGGGATTACTCCCCTCGCGACTAGCGTAACAAACGATTCCGCTCACATTCTCTGTCAGATCACAAGTCGTTAAGAGCTTCACACGGAAGTGCTTTAGACTCAACAGAGTGAGTGTTCAAAATCGTGCAGCCCAAGTGTCCCGACTGCGTCGCCTAAAGGAGACCCTTTTCGGGTCAACCCAGGCACCTTTTGAACTGCCAGTCGTCCAAGCCTGCGCTTTCGATACAACAAAACTCGCGCATACTGCCGGCGTTTCCAGACTTGCTGAATTGGGACGGCGTGAGGTTCGTGAACTCACACCACAGACTCTGTCAACAACCGATGATTTTTACTCTGAAGTACGTGATGCTTTAGAGCACCGCGCTTTGATCTGGTTGATTGGACCTATTGACACTGAGCAACTGAAAGAACTCGCAGGTCCGCTATTCGACCTCTTCGTCAACGTTGGTGCGCAGCACTCTGAGACGCAGACTGTCTTCGGACTAAGGGTCAGTAACGTTGTTCATCAGCTACTCCCCGATGCAAGCTTCAGGGCGGCATTAGAAGGCATGAATGCAACACGAACCCCACACAGCCTCGCCCATCAAATTGAGGCAGCGGGGGTAAAGGTTTTTAAACGTTCCCTGATCACACGAATTCTCAAAGACCCACGTTTCTGGGTGTACGCAGTGGTCTTCGTGTACTCCTCACTTCGGGCACTTCCAGTCGTTTTTGTCCCGCAATTCCACGGCTCTGTGTTGGTCTTGTGGGGAATCGATGTGCTGACCGCAATCCCCTACACCTGGGGAATCCTCGCGATGCTGACAGCATCGAGGCCGTTGGAACGTTACAGCGGCGCAATTGTCGCATTGACAACGTTCATGGCACCCTACGTTTATTTCTGGGTACACGGACGCGGATACCCAGGCTCAGTCATCATCATCGTGGGCCTCATGATTGCGGCGTCTATTGCTACCGAGGTTTGGCGCGGGATTCAGAACACGCGCCTTGTCAAGCGTTATTCTGCGTCACGAAATTCTTGAGGAATTCCCTGAATCGAACGCACAGCGCTCACGACAAGAATCCAGATCCCCGCAACCCACCAAATAGCCGTAAGGATAAACGGGCGCAGGGGTGCATATGCGACAAGCACAGCCGTTGCCGCAACCCATACCAGTGCTGCAACGATGTTAAGCACACGCAAACGACCGACCCTGAAGGGGTGGACAAAAGCAATCGGGGCAACCGTAAGGATTGCCAAAATTACGGTCGCAATAAAGTTAAAAAGAGCTCCGGTTTGGAAAATCCACATAATTGCAGCAACCACATTCCATGCCGCGGGGAAACCCATGAAGTAGTGGTCTGGTGTCTTCAAGGAGACATTGCAATAACAGAACATTGAGGAGAGACAGACAATTAAGGCAGCGGCGATGCCTAGTCCGCGGGATCCAAACGGCAGGTAGAAGACCATGAACAGCGCTGGAATGAAGGTCCAGGTCAGGTAGTCGACAATATTGTCTAAAGTCGCTCCGTCAAAACCGGGAGCGTATTCAGTGACGCGAACAGCACGCGCAAAACTCCCGTCAACCGCATCAACAAGAAGCGCGATTCCCAACCACATCCACATCTGGCGGATATGTCCCTCGTAAAGAGCAATTGTCGCCAAAGACGCCCACAGCACACCAGTGAGTGTGAAGAGGTGCGCAGACCAAGCAAGGGCGCGTTTGGCAAAAGGAACGGGACGCGCTTGCGTATGCGCCATCGTAGACACAGTCGACTCCCAGAATTGAGAACTTAGAACACTACTATCTTAGTGCTTTTGAGTAAAGGCACTAGCCAATTTCCACAAAGATTAGTTTGCAGCTTTCATTGCACGAAGCTCTTTCTTGAGTTCTGCGAGCTCATCACGTAGGCGAGCAGCAAGCTCAAACTGGAGGTTTTCCGCAGCTTCCATCATTCGAGAACTCAACTGTGCAATAAGATCCTCAAGGTCATTTTGCGCCATATTGGCAAGTTCTTCTCGGCTCCTCGGTACATCCTCAATAGCCTCCGAGGCCATCGCATCTGCGCGGATATCTGTAGCCGGCCGCTCGCGACGGTATCCACCTTCGAGAAGTTCTGCAGTATCGACCTCTTCGCGAGCCAGCATGTCGGTGACGTCCGCAATCTTCTTACGCAGCGGTTTGGGATCGATCCCGTGCTCACGGTTATAGGCCAGCTGGATCTCACGGCGTCGCTCGGTTTCGTCTATTGCTGCGCGCATCGAGTCAGTGATGTTATCGGCGTACATGTGCACTTCACCCGAAACATTACGTGCGGCTCGTCCAATAGTCTGAATGAGCGATCGGGTTGAGCGTAGGAATCCTTCTTTATCGGCATCCAAAATTGACACAAGCGAGACTTCGGGCAGATCCAACCCCTCACGAAGCAGGTTAATACCTACCAAAACATCAAAGACTCCAAGACGAAGTTCACGAAGTAATTCAACACGCCTTAAGGTGTCGACATCAGAGTGCAGGTATTCGACCTTCACTCCCCTCTCCCCCAAGTAGGTAGTCAGATCTTCAGCCATCTTCTTGGTGAGAGTTGTGACCAAAACACGCTCGTCGCGCTGGGTGCGCTCTTGGATCTGCTCGAGCAAGTCATCAACCTGACCTTGAGTCGGTTTAACAATAACTTTGGGATCCACAAGGCCAGTCGGACGAATGATCTGTTCGACTACACCATCAGAACGATCCAGTTCATACTGCCCGGGAGTTGCCGAAAGATAGACGGTCTGACCAATACGCTGCGTAAACTCATCCCATTTCAGCGGACGATTATCCATCGCCGAAGGGAGGCGGAAACCATAATCCACCAAAGTGCGCTTTCGGGACATGTCGCCCTCGAACATCGCCCCAATTTGCGGAACCGTCACGTGGGATTCATCAATAACCAGAACAAAATCATCTGGGAAATAATCAAGCAGAGTATTCGGAGGTGTACCAGGCCCACGCCCATCAATATGACGCGAATAGTTCTCGACTCCCGCACACGTGCCTATTTCCTTGAGCATTTCGAGGTCGTAGGTTGTTCGCATCCGAAGACGTTGGGCCTCAAGCAGTTTTCCTTGGGATTCAAACCATTCGAGGCGTTCTTCGAGTTCTTTCTCGATAGAGGCGATCGCGCGTTTCATTCTTTCTTCGCCGGCAACGTAGTGCGAAGCCGGGAAGAGGTAGACATGATCAACTTCCTCGATCACATTTCCCGTTACGGGATGGAGTACTGCCAAGGAATCGATTTCATCGCCGAACATTTCAATCCGGATAGCCAGTTCCTCATACACCGGAATGATCTCAATCGTGTCTCCACGAACCCTAAAGGTTCCGCGGGTAAACCCGATATCGTTTCGCGTGTACTGCATACCGATGAAGGCACGGAGGAGATCATCGCGCTCAATGCACATTCCGCGACTCAGCTCGATCATCCGTGCAACATACTCTTCAGGCGTACCCAAACCATAGATACATGAAACAGAGGAAACAACGACCGTATCTCGACGCGTTAATAGTGAGTTTGTTGCGCTATGGCGCAGTCTCTCAACTTCATCGTTGATCGATGAATCCTTCTCAATAAAGGTATCGGTTTGAGGGACGTAGGCTTCCGGCTGGTAGTAGTCGTAATAGGAAACGAAGTATTCAACCGCATTATTGGGCAGCAGCTGGCGAAACTCCGCTGCCAGCTGCGCTGCCAAGGTTTTATTGGGCTCAAGCACCAAGGCTGGGCGTTGAACTTCTTCGATCAGCCAAGCAGTCGTTGCGCTTTTGCCGGTTCCTGTCGCACCGAGAAGAACAATATCTTGTTCACCCGCGCGCAGACGTTCTGCTAGCTCATGAATCGCCTTCGGTTGGTCACCGGATGGCGTGTATTCAGAAATGACCTCAAAGGGGTGTTCCGCACGAATGATAGGGCTTTGGCTCACCCACTAACGCTACGTCATTTCAATAGCAAACGCGCCGTGAACGGGTACCTCAGTACGTGTCAGTAGCTCATTTAGCTGAGCTCACGCACCTCGTCGGTACACGTCCACGGCGCTAATCGCAGTGAAACGCTTGATGACAAACGGATCTAGTGATTACTCCTTCACACGACGCTGCGAGGCAATCATCGCGACACCGCCAACAGCAAGTACTCCGGCGACAATCAATGACCAGAATGAGCCACCCGTTTGTGCCAAGGCACGAACAATCGAGGGCTTTTGCTCGGTTGTCTGTGCGGTCGATGCGGCAGGTGCGGCATCTCTGACACTCAGAGTATTACCGACGCTCACAGCTTCTGGGGCACGATCACGTACCTGGTCCTGCGGATCCTCAGAGATCTGAGACGAGGAATCACTTGGAGCCGAAGACTCCGCAGTGCTGGAGGAAGTCGAAACGTCGTTACTCGGGATCGAGACATCACTGTGAGTCTCCGTTGCTACCGGGCTTGGTTCAGTCTCAATCGAGCGACGGACTCGCCTACGGGAATTGGCATTGGAGTCGGCAGTCGGCTTGGGTGCCTCGGTTGTCGCGGGCGGAGCCACGGGCTGAGGTTCAACAACATTTGTGTTCGGTACTGGAGTAGTTGCGACAGGATCTGGGGTACTTGCAGTCGGTGCAACCGGCTGAGGTGCGACAACTGTCGGTTGCGCCGTCGGCGCTACGGGAGCTTCGGAAGTGGCGCTAGGAACGACCGGTTTTGGCGCAACAGGAGCTTCCGGCGTCGGGGTTACGGGGGTCTGAGTTGTCGCACTAGGCGTAACCGGAGACGGAGCCTGAGTAGTTGCCTCCGGAGTCGGTGTCGTCACTTCAGGTGCACTTGTCGTAGGAGTCGGTTCAGGAACAGTTCTCGTTGCCGGTCCCTTCTTCCATACACGCACGTAATCGACGAGCATGTCAGAACCATTTCCCTTGTACGCATCGATGTACTTCGTTGCATCCGTATAGGTTGTATCGCCCGTGTCGGAAGCAAGGAACGTTCCACCAACCATCTGGTTTAGGCGCAAGATCATGCCGTTAGCGTCATTCACGAAGGGATTGCTCCCCTTCACCTTGTCATAAGTAACGGTATGCGCCTTACGTCCGTCCAGGTAGAAGGTGATTGCACGACCGTTCTTCTCAACACCATATGTATGGAACTGGCTCTGCGATGAGCCGTCACCACCCAGCTGTCCCTGATGTTGTTCGGTCTTCTGTGGGTTACCAACGCGAGGTGTATGAACGTTCGCTTGGAGGTAATGCGGATCCCAGCCCTTTGCTTCAACTACGTCGATTTCGCCGTGTGCGGGGAAGCTAATTGGATCTGTGCCCGTCATCCAAAATGCGGGCCATGATGCGACTGCTGTGGGAAGCTTGATTCGGGCTTCAGCGTAGAAGTCGCCGTAGGCCGCCCACTTCACTCCCTTGTTATCACGAGTTTGGACCATCGCAGAGGTAAATGGAGCCTTGTAAGAATCAGTGTTCCCGTTAGTGGTGCGCTTACATTCGCGGTCAACGGTGACCATGGAATGCGAATTACGATCCCACTTCTGCGTCTTTGGTTCATAACGCGCGGTCAGATGAAGAACACCACCTGAAACACTGACATTTTCCTTGGCGTCAGAGTATTGGGCTTGAGAGTGAGCATTGGGATCGAAGCAACCTAGGGCCAAACCCCATTTAGAGGTGTCGAGCTCACTACCATTGAACTCGTCCTGGAAAGTCAAGGTATTGTATCCCAGTGCGCGCACTTCATCAGGTCCGGGCACCTCATCGCCAGCCCACGCAAGCGAGAGACCGCCCAATGTCATTCCTGCGCCAAGAGTCAGTGCACCAAGAGTGCGCACTGCCCTACTTCCAACAAAAGTACGCTTCGTCTTCAACAGCGCCATTTATCCTCATCTCTGCGGTAAATGTCGGCTGGTCTGTTCGCTATCCGATGCAGAAGCTCTTTGTTGCCCCCACGGGGAAGTCGGCTATCTCTGCCGCAAGCGGCTTTCACAATATCCGACTTCAAGCGTCCCAGTCACAACCGGTCTAGTTTCTCGTACACATCAATGTTTACGTATCAAACTGGTTGTTTCTGGGTGTTTTCCGGGTTATTTATTGAGCGTTACCCGTTGAATTCATGTGAAAGCTGAAGAAATACTGAAGAGGTTTGAACAACTAGTGCACACGTGTCAACCAGGACGAATAGACGTGCTTGGAGACATCGGCAAGATCTTCTTGATTGCCGAGGTTCTCAACCCAGATACTTGCTAACTTCCGGCGCTCACTATCCGAAATCTGCGAGCGAATGCGAGCTCGGGCATCTTCTTCGCTCAGACCACGAGAAATAAGCCGTCGAACGCGTAGTTCCTCTGGTGCACTGACCATAATCACCACATCAAAGAGTGATGCATCCTCATAGGTCGTCAGAAGAGGAACATCATACAGCGCACAACTTCCTTGGGGGGCGGATTTGAGTCGTTCCCAGGCAAGAGCCGAGATCGCAGGGTGCGTGAGCGAGTTCAACAACAAAGTCGATTCTGGTGAAGAGAAGGCTCTCTGTGCGAGAAGGCGTCGATCCAGTGAGTGATCCGGCAGCGCAAGGTCGGTTCCAAAGTTAGCCAGCACGGCCTCGTACACGGGATGGGAAGGCGAAAGAACTTCGCGAGCCAGTTGGTCCGCGTCGACGACAAAGACGCCGAGGCCGCGCAACACCTGAGCAATCGTGGACTTTCCTGCGCCGATTCCTCCACTGAGAGCAAGAAATAACGACGGTCCTTGAGCGTGCGCCTGCGGTATCGGGCGAAGAAGATAGGCGCTCGCACCTCCGGATTCAATGACAGTCTTCACATCTGAAGACTAGAACAGTGAACACAGCTTGGCACAACAGGCACGAAGTGAAAGAATCGCGATAGAAATAATTACTTCTACGGCTAGAAGCAGAATAGTGACTCAAACAGCAACAACGCAGACGAAGCGCCCTCAAGGAATGGGGCTGCTGATCGCCACCTCCCTCACCTTGTTCTCAATGTTTTTTGGTGCGGGAAATCTGATTTTCCCGCCCATCATGGGTGCCAATTCCGGATCGAACTTTAACCCAGCGATGATCGGTTTCCTGATCGGCGGTGTAGCTCTGCCCGTCATTGCGATTATCGCAATCGCACTGTCAGGAACTGATTTACGGGACCTTTCTGGACGAGGTGGAAAGGTATTCGGAATCACTTTCTCATGTATGGTCTACCTATCGATCGGCGCCTTCTATGCGCTTCCACGTACGGGAGCTGTTTCCTTCTCGACAGCTATTGCACCGATCATTCATTCGACCTCGTTCATGAGCTCGATGGTCTTTAATGCGCTCTTTTTCGGACTTGCGCTTTTTCTGTCCTGGAATCCTCGCCAGATCGTCAATCATCTTGGCAAGATTCTGACGCCTGTCCTTCTGGTTCTCCTTGTTCTTTTGGTTTTCCTCTCGTTGGCAAAACTTCCACCTTCTGAAGTTGCTCCCGTCGGACAGTACGTCCACGCACCTTTGACTGCTGGCTTACTTGACGGATATATGACCATGGATTCGATTGCTGCTCTTGCATTCGGAATTATCGTCGTCGCCTCATTTGACCAAGGAGAAGGGGGAATCAGCGGAGCAAAACTTATCCGTCGCACCAGCGCGGCAGGCCTCATTGCAGGTATTTTGCTCGGTTTGGTCTATGTCGGCCTAGGTTTGATTGGACACGTTATTCCCGGCGGACAGAACTACACCGATGGTGCTGCACTCCTCGCCGACGCCTCTCATATAACAATGGGTACAGCTGGGCAGCTCGTTTTCGGGCTCATTGTGCTTACCGCATGTATGACGACTGCCGTCGGATTACTCGCTGCAACTTCAGAGTTCTTTGAAAGATTGCTTCCAAAGATCACCTACAAAATGTGGCTCGTCGGCTTTACGATTATCTCCTTCGTGCTGGCATCCTTTGGACTCTCAACGGTTCTTAAGGTTGCGGTTCCAATCATTACCTTCCTCTACCCCATCGCTATTAGCATCGTCTTCATTACGATCTTGACCCATCCCCTTCACTACTCAATGCAGGTTCGCTGGACCTTCCGTCTTGGCGTGTGGGTTGCAAGCATCTGGTCACTTCTCACAACAGTGATTTCCTTTGGAGTACTGGACTTCATTGCGCCTCTCATGGCCTGGAGTCCGGGGCAAGACCTTCAAATCGGTTGGATATTACCGACCGTTGTCGCAGCATTGATCGGCTTCGTGATCGATCTGCTCTTTTCTAAGCGAACACACGTCTAGCAACCATTGCTTATGACGATGGCCCGTCTCGATCGAGGCGGGCCATCACTCTTAACCTCAATGAGCTGAACCGATGCGTCCCTAGGCCTAAGAGGCACACTCAGGATCGAGATAATTGCTCTATTCGATATCGACTCCGACCATACAGTCGGCTAAACAAGCACAAAAAACTGAGGCCCCGGTTTTCACCGGGGCCTCAGAACTGACTATGAGCGCTTAGGCGCTGTGATTCAGTTGTTGGTCAGCTTCTCACGAAGTGCTGCAAGTGCCTCGTCGGAGGCGAGGGTACCTTCGGAGTCGACCGGGGTCGAGTAGGAAGCCTGCTCTTCGACTGCGGGAGCTGCTTCGGCGTCCTCTTCAAGGGCCTTTGCAACCTGAGCCTTGTGGGCTTCCCAGCGAGCCTGAGCCTGTGCGTACTGAGCTTCCCAAGCCTCGCGCTGAGCCTCGTAGCCTTCCATCCATTCCTGGGTTTCGGGATCGAAGCCCTCGGGGTACTTGTAGTTGCCCTCTTCGTCGTACTCAGCGGCCATGCCGTAGAGCGAAGGATCGAACTCTTCAGAGTTGGGATCAACGCGCTCGTTGGCCTGCTTCAGCGACAGGGAGATACGACGACGCTCAAGGTCGATGTCGATGACCTTGACGAAGACCTCATCGCCAACCTTGACGACCTGCTCGGGCAGCTCGACGTGACGCTGAGCAAGTTCGGAGATGTGAACCAGACCTTCAATTCCATCTTCAACACGCACGAATGCGCCGAAGGGAACGAGCTTGGTGACCTTGCCGGGCACGACCTGGCCGATGGCGTGGGTGCGTGCGAAGGTCTGCCACGGATCTTCCTGGGTAGCCTTCAGCGACAGCGATACGCGCTCGCGGTCCATGTCGACATCCAGCACCTCGACGGTAACTTCCTGGCCAACCTCGACGACCTCTGAGGGGTGGTCGATGTGCTTCCAAGACAGCTCGGAGACGTGAACCAGGCCGTCGACCCCACCGAGGTCAACGAAGGCACCAAAGTTAACGATGGAGGACACGACACCGCTGCGAACCTGACCCTTCTGGAGGGTGTGCAGGAAGTTGGTGCGAACCTCAGACTGGGTCTGCTCAAGCCATGCGCGGCGGGACAGAACAACGTTGTTACGGTTCTTATCCAGCTCGATGATCTTGGCTTCAATCTCACGACCGATGTAAGGAGCGAGATCGCGAACGCGACGCATTTCAACGAGGGATGCGGGGAGGAAGCCACGCAGGCCGATGTCCAGGATCAGGCCGCCCTTGACGACCTCGATGACGGTACCGGTAACAACGCCGTCTTCTTCCTTGACCTTCTCGATCTGTCCCCATGCGCGCTCGTACTGTGCACGCTTCTTGGACAGGAGCAGGCGGCCTTCCTTGTCCTCCTTCTGGAGAACCAGGGCCTCGATCTGATCACCAACGGCAACCACATCATCCGGGTTGACATCGTGCTTGATGGAAAGCTCGCGAGAGAGGATAACACCCTCGGTCTTGTAGCCAATGTCAAGAAGGACCTCATCGTGGTCAACCTTGACGACAGTGCCCTCGACGATGTCGCCATCGTTGAAGTACTTGATGGTCTCGTCGATAGCGGCGAGCAGGTCCTCGCGGGACCCAATGTCGTTCACTGCAACCTGGGGTGTAGAAACTGCCGGCTGCGAGTTGGTGCTGGTCATGTAGTTGTGTTCTCCGAAACGGACGTATTACTAGATATGGACAATTGCGGCTGCGCAGTGCAAATGGCTATTGCACGTAGCAGTACCTTGAGCATTCTAACAGAATAGGGCCAAAAGTCCACCTCTCCTAGTGCGCCGCATCCTTCCATGTCTCACCAACACCGATCGCCACTTCAAGTGGCACCCTCAACTTCATGACGCCTTCCATTCCCTCATGAACAAGTTGACGAAGTTGTTCTTCCTCACCGGGGGCTATCTCAAACAGTAATTCGTCATGGATTTGAACGAGCATCCGCGACGAGAGATCACTGTGATCAAGACGATTTTGGACATCGAGCATAGCCATTTTGACGATGTCTGCGGCGCTTCCTTGGATTGGAGCATTCAATGCGGCACGCTCAGCCATATCACGGCGCGTCCTATTTGCTGAGTGAAGATCAGGCAGATATCTGCGACGACCGCAGATAGTTTGAGTCCATCCATCTTTACGCGCCTGATCAACGAGACTTTCAAGGTAGTCACGAACTCCCCCGAAACGCTCGAAATAGCGATCACGCAAAGCCGAGGCCTCGTGAACAGGAATCTGAAGCTGCGCTGAAAGACCATAGGCCGACAGGCCATAGGCCAAACCGTATGAAGTTGCCTTAATACGAGAACGCTCTTCGGGCGTCACATCCGCCGGATCTACACCAAAGACCATAGCTGCCATGGTGCGGTGAAGGTCCTCCCCAGAATTGAAGGCCTCGATCAAACCCTGATCCTTGGACAGATGCGCCATGATACGCATTTCAATCTGCGAGTAATCAGCGCTCATCAAGTCAACATAGGGCGGCTTCGCGACAAAACCAGCGCGGATACGCAAGCCATCAGCAGAACGCGCTGGAATATTCTGCAAATTCGGATCTGAAGAGGCAAGACGTCCCGTTGCAGCCGCGGTCTGGGAGAAAGTGGTATGAATGCGCTGATCGTCCCCAATACAGGCGTTCAGGCCATCAACCATCTGGTTGAGCTTAATCCGATCGCGGTGTACCAGAAGATGGCGCAGAAATTCATTCCCCGTGCGCTCAAACAGATCCGTTAGTGCTTCAGCATTAGTCGTGTATCCGGTCTTGGTCTTCTTTGTTTTTGGCAGGTCGAGCTCTTCAAAGAGAACCGCTTGAAGTTGTTTAGGAGATGAGAGGTTAACTTCGTGTCCCAAGACCTCCCACGCACTGCGTTGCGCAGACTCAACGTCTGATGCCAGCTCTTGTGAGAGCGAGCGGAGGAACTCTTCATCAACACCGATTCCAAATTGCTCCATCTGCGCTAGCAAACGCGCGATTGGCAGTTCCAGTTGTTCGAGGAGACGAGTCTGCTCACTCTCTTCCAACTTAGACATAAGGATCGCCGCAAGCGGATGCATACGCCCTGCAGCCATTCCCAGCTCGTGTGCTCGCTCTTCAGTGATACCCATGTCGAAGAGCGTCGTCTCGTTCTTCTTCTCTTCCTCATCAATACCCAAGTAACGAGAGAACAACTGGGAAAGCTTGTATCCACGGTGCTCAGAATTCACTAAATATGCGGCGAGAAGCAGGTCGCAGTACGGATCTCCAAGTTCCCATCCCCGCGCTCTCAACGCATGGATGCTGCCTTTGAAGTCGTAGACAATAAGGCCGTCTTCTGAAATAAGCGACGTGAGTTCAGCATCTTGCTGAGCTGTAAGCAGTGTCGGATCAATAACAAGTGCCTCATCAGCAGTGGCAAAAGTAAGAGCGTTTACCTCCGCACCATTGACTTTCAATACGCCATCGACAAATAGCGAGAGCTTCCCCGGATGGGCCTTTCGCCACTGACTGAGCTTGGTCCGATCATCCGCAAGCGTCACAGATACTTCATGTGCCGCCACTTCAGATTGAGAAACACTCTGCTCGTCGTTCTGTTCCGCTTTTCCAAGGCCGATACTCGCGACTGAAAGGATCTTGGAGCGGAGCGAACGAAATTCCAGCGCGTCACAGAGAGCCGCAAGCGCCTGCCGATCTGTCACATCGCGACGCAGATCATCTAATTCGCATTCGAGATCCATATCGGTTAGGAGGTGATTGAGTCGGCGATTTCGGCGCACATCTTCGACGTGCTCGCGAAGAGCCTCTCCCCTCTTCCCGGTCACCTGATCGGCGTTCTCTAACAGATTATCGAGGCCGTCGAAGCGGTTAATCCATTGAGCTGCGGTCTTGGGACCGACCCCCGGGACCCCCAGAAGATTGTCCGAGGCCTCGCCGACCAATGCGGCAATTTCAGGGTATCGGTACGGAGGAACGCCATACTTGTCCTCAATACGCTCCGGAGTCATCTCACGAAGATCTCCCGGGGTTAATCCGGGATAAAGGACTGTGACTGTATCTGTGACTGTCTGGAAGCTATCGCGATCTCCGGACACGACGAAGACGCGCATGTCTGCCTGCGCGCCACGATGAGCCAGAGTTGCAAGAAAATCGTCTGCCTCAAAGCCCTCCCGAGAGAGCGATCGAATACCCATCGCTCCGAGAAGATCCCTAATTAGCTCAATCTGTCCTTTGAATTCCTCAGGAGTAGCATCGCGAGTTCCCTTATATTCGGGATATTCATCAGTTCTGAAGGAATGTCGGGAAACATCAAAGGCTACCGCAATATGGCTCGGCTGATATTTCTCGAGAATCTTAATCAGCATAGAGGCGAAGCCAAATACCGCATTCGTATGCTGTCCTTGCGCAGTCACAAAATTCTCTACCGGTAGGGCATAGAATGCACGAAAGGCCATTGAATGACCATCAATAACAAGCAGGGTCTCCTTCATAGAAGACACACTACGGCGAGAGGGCACGATGCACACCTCGAATGGCGAAATTGGTCTGCCTCAAAGCTGGCAAGGCACACTGATGAATCGGATGGGCATGCGTATTATTTCGCAGAGCCCAGAGCACACCGTTATCGAGATGCCAATTTCTGGTAACACTCAGCCTCAAGGGCTTCTACATGGGGGCGCCAGTGCAGCCTTGGCTGAAACCGCCGCTTCACATTCTGCGATTCTCCACGCCCAGAGGCTTCTAGGAGACGATGCGGTTGCAGTCGGCGTCGAACTCAACATCTCTCATCTGAAGGCCGGCCGAGGATCGTTGATCCGAGCGACAGCTGAGGCAATCCATCTCGGACGAAGCTCAACAGTTCATACGGTCCGTATTACTGATGAAGATGACCAGCTGATTGCCGTTGCGCGCGTATCCAACCGGATTCTCAACAAGTAAAAAGGGCGCGGGTAATACCCGCGCCCATTCATCGACCGATGGCTCTTAACCTTCAACCTGGTTAATAACCGCGTCTGCGACTTCACGCATGGAAAGGCGTCGATCCATAGAGGTCTTTTGGATCCAACGGAACGCATCGGGTTCCGTCATTCCCATGTTCTTCATAAGAAGGCCCTTAGCGCGGTCAACACGCTTACGTGTTTCAAAACGGTCGGCTAGGTCAGCAACCTCTTCTTCAAGAGATTCAATCTCTTGATGACGGGAAAGTGCAATCTCTACAGCTGGGATCAGATCGGCTGGCGTAAACGGCTTAACAACATACGCCATTGCACCAGCGTCACGGGCACGCTCAACAAGTTCAGTCTGGCTGAAGGCAGTGAGCATGACAACCGCGCAAGAAAGCTCTGCAAGGATCTTCTCAGCAGCTGTGATGCCGTCCATCTTCGGCATCTTGACGTCCATAACACAAAGGTCAGGCTCCAACTCAAGGGCAAGCTTCACAGCTTCTTCACCGTTCGAAGCCTCGCCAACAATTTCAAAGCCCGCACCGCTCAGCGTCTCAACGATATCCAGGCGGATTAGTCCTTCATCCTCCGCAACCAGTACCCGTCGCGGCTCAGTAGCTTCTTCACTCATGTCGTCTTCCTTGTCCGATAGTTTGTCACAAGCGCTGGTTATATCTTATCCTTATTAGCGCACTTGTGTGCTGCCCCGATAGCCCAACTGGCAGAGGCGGTCGGCTCAAACCCGGCTTGTTGTGGGTTCGAATCCCACTCGGGGTACCAGGATGTCTAGATCTGACACCTTGCGGCTTAAAAGTTTCCGATGCTTTTGAGCCGCTTTTTCTTTGGCATCATGCGGTTTAGCGCTGTCGAAATTGCAACAAAAAAGACAGTTAATGAATCAACTCCGCCAACCAACATGGTTGACGGAGTTGACCTTAGAGAGACAAATCACATCTCAGGCAGCCGGGATAAGTTCCAAACCCAAGAACTGTGCAGCTCGATCACGCATTTCAGGACGTGCCAGATTATCGAGTGCTTCTTGAATTCGCTGATCGCTCCAGTCTGAATACCAGGGGCGAACGGCATCGCTGAGTTGAGCCACTGGCAGATTCAGAGCTTGCTGGCGACCATGAGCCGCGCGGACCGAGATTTTCGTATTGAGTTGATTCATTTCTTCCTCCTCTTCATTCTTCATCTGTATCTACGGATATGCGCTCAAGGTGCGCAGGCAATCGCTTGTAAATACGTTCAAGGCATAGGCCTTATATGTCACCCAAGGTGGATGAACCAATAAGTATTCCACAATGAGCAGAATATGTCTAGTTATCCTGTCCCATGAGGCCGTATTCGATCATTCGCACATAGGCTTTACGACCATCTTCTGTTAGATGCTGTCCATCATCATAGAAATAGTCGTCATGGCCCTCACTGAACTTATACCAATCGAGAATACCTACCTGGGGATACTTCTCAGCGAGCTTATACATCAACGCATTATTCTCATCCTGGAAAGGATGGGGTGCTCGTACGGTAACGAAGAAGACTGGCCGCTCCCCCGCCGCCTCGATGAGCGGGGCCGCAGACTCCACAGAGGTGATCGGCCCATTGCCACCAAGTGCAACAATCACCGGCGTCCCATCATGCCCTTGTGCAAGATCCTCACGATAAACTGCAATCCCCTTCTCGAAGGAGCGCCCAACCTCCGTGTCGGTAAAAGAATCGGGGAATACCGCCGGTATCCAGTAATAACTTGCACCTTCTGCTACTGAATCTCCGATGAGCACAAATGGCACAGAACACGTGCCCTCTTCATCAGAGCACTGCCATTGCGAGGGATCATAGTTATCGGGGATAACCGCAGCCTGCGGCTCGATTACCTTTCCATTCTTCTCATGGAAACGAGGCTGAACTGGCGTTGGAGTCGTTGACGTTTCCGTTTGAGCAGCGGAAGGCTCAGCTTGTGAAGCAGAGGGAGTGGGCGAGGCAAAAGTTGACGAAACTTTCTTCGAACCAGACTCTAAAACATGGCCGGGAACGCAAGCGGTCACGAGGCTCAAGGTTAAGCCGCCAACGAGTAGTGACGCACATGCTCGTACACGACGACTTTCTTGCTTCCCTCCGCGAAGCGCTCGCCAAGTCTGCAAACTCCCCCACGATGGCGCTTTCTCAACAAAGCGGTAGGCCGCCTCGACAACACAGAGGAAAACTGTAAGTTCGAGAACCCATCCCCACCAGGGAAGTGCAGAGGTTCTGCGCGCGGGGTTCATCAGAAGGATTAATGGGTAGTGCCATATATAAGCACTCATCGAACGCGAAGCAAGCAGCTGAAGCGGACGAAATGAGAGCAGCCGAGAAAAAGCTCCGGGTAGCATCGCACCACAGATCAACAGTGCACTGACCAAGGCCGAAAGGAAGAAACCACCGCGATAGAGCCAGGTCATATAGCCTCGTGCATAAATGGATACGAGGACAAGGAACCCAAGACCAAACCACGATGAAAGCGAGAGAAGACTACGCACGCGAGGAGATGCATTCAAAACATAAGAATCGACATAGGCAAGTGCCATGCCAACTAAAAGTTCAGCAAGACGCGTATCAAGACCGTAGTAGACACGAGAAGAATCTGTACCGGGAGCAAAGAGAAGCGCCATTTCAACGGCAGAAAGACATGCCAAGATGATAAGGGCAATGGATGCATGCAGACGTGAGCGGAAGAGCTCTCTGAGCAGTAAGACAATCACCGGAGCAAGCAGGTAAAACTGCATGATTACTGCGACAAACCAAAGATGAGTCAGAGGTGACGGTAATCCCGCCTGCGCAAAATACGGAACTTCACGAAAGATGTAGAACCAGTTTGAGAAAAACGCAAGCGCCGGAATAGCATCGTCGTGCATCTTCACGAGTAACGATGGAGAAAATACAAACGATGCAATGGCTGAAAAAGCAGTAACAACCACCATTGATGGCCAAAGGCGAGAGACGCGCCGAATAAGGTAGCGTCCAATCGCAATCTCATTTTCAGCATCCAATTCGCGAAGAAGCGAACGGGTAACAAGGAAGCCGGAAATCACAAAGAACAATGTGACTCCGATGAAACCTCCCGGAGCAGGTGAAGTCGGCCGGAGATGGTAAAGAATCACCGCAATGATTCCCAGCGCCCTAAGGCCATTGACACCGGTCAGATAAGAAGTATTCTTCTGCGCGGTTTCACTCTCGATATTGGTATCGCTGTCGTCGTGAGATAACCGTGGCACCGTTGTCATGGCTCAATAAACTCCTCAGAGTACGAGGGTGGGTAGACCTCCCGGCCTGCCCACCCTCTGATCTACAGATACTAAGCGTCGCTACGCGATCCACCGATCGCGTAGTCAACCTCATCTCCCAAGCGATGGACGCGCAGGAGATTGGAGGAACCAGGGGTCCCCGGCGGCATGCCAGCAACGATCACCATTTCATCGCCGACCTCTGCAAGACGTGCAGATTGGGCAACCTGATCTACCTGCCACACCATATCGTCTGTGTGGGTTACCTCAGGGACGCGATAAGCGTGGATACCCCAAGACAAAGCCAGTTGACGGCGGGTGGACTCCAATGGAGTGAAGGCAAGCATCGGGATAGGTGTACGCAAGCGAGAAAGCAGACGAGCAGAGGTTCCCGATTGAGTGAAGGTCACAAGATAACGGGCATCAAGCTTCTCAGCAATGATCGCGGCGGCACCGCAGATTGCTGACGCGCGATCAAGCTCGATGGGCGTCATTGGTGCAATGCGCTCTCCGCCATTTTCTTCTGTTGCCTCGATAATACGGGCCATGGTTCGTACTGCTTCGATCGGATATGCACCAACCGAAGTTTCGCCAGAAAGCATAACCGCGTCGGCACCGTCAAGAATCGCGTTTGCGCAGTCAGACGCTTCTGCACGGGTTGGTCGAGGATTCTTAATCATCGAGTCCATAACCTGCGTCGCAACGATCACGGGCTTAGCCGCACGGCGAGCCAGCTCAATTGCGCGCTTCTGAACCAGCGGAACATCCTCAAGCGGCATCTCAACACCGAGGTCGCCACGCGCGACCATAATTCCGTCGAAAGCATCGACGATCTCAGAAAGAGCTTCTACGGCCTGAGGCTTTTCAATCTTAGCGATGACCGGAAGGCGCTTCCCACATTCATCCATAATTGCATGAACGGAATCGATATCGGCTGCAGAACGGACGAAAGACAACGCAATGAAGTCCGCGTCAATCTTGATACCCCACCGCAGGTCTTCTTCGTCCTTCGCACTCATCGCGGGGACCGAAACGGCGACACCAGGCAGATTCAGGCCCTTGTGGTCAGAAACATAACCGGGGACCTCCACGCGAGTAACGACATCGGTATCAGTCACCTCGATAACTCGAACTGCAACGTTACCGTCGTCAATCAGCAGACGATCACCGGGGGCGCAGTCACCAGGCAGTCCCTTAAAGGTCGTGCCAACGAGTTCTTTGGTTCCCGGAACATCGCGGGTAGTGATGGTGAAAGTATCACCAACTTCGAGATACTGTGGTCCCTCTTCGAAAGTTTCAAGACGAATCTTCGGGCCTTGAAGGTCAACAAGAACGGCGATGCCTCGGCCTGAGTTCTGTGCAGCTCGACGAACGCGCTCGACGACTTCCTCATGCTCTTCGGCTGTGCCGTGGGAACGGTTAATACGGGCGACATCCATGCCGGCATCAACCAGAGCCTGGATCTGTTCAGCAGAGGCTGTCGCGGGTCCAATAGTGCATACAATCTTTGCTCGACGCATGTTTCTATCCTAACGTGCCTTGGTCTCTTCGACAGGGCGACTTTCCGGTGACATAGGACTATCGCCCTCATCTCCATCGGCCTTCTGAGTAGTGGATTCTTCATTCTGGTCATCAGCCGGATTGGAAGTCTCGGCCAGTTCAGCAGGCTCAACTCGGGTGGAAGCAGAGCGTCGACCAGCGATAATAAAACTCGCCAAGCCCAGCAGGAAGACAACGATTGAAGTCCATACGTTGATGCGCAGTCCCAAGAAATGATGCGCATCATCAATGCGAAGCATCTCAATCCAGACTCGTCCAAGCGTGTAAACCATGATGTACGAAGCAAAAAGCTGGCCCGACTTCACCTTGATGCGACGATCGATCAGCAGAAGAACTGCTACCCCAGCTACATTCCATAGGCATTCATACAGGAAGGTTGGGTGAAAAAGAGTTCCTGGAGCGTAACCCGAGGGCAGATGCGCATTGTCAATGCTCAGTCCCCACGGAAGAGTCGTCGGTGCTCCAAAGAGCTCTTGATTGAACCAATTCCCCCAGCGTCCGAGCGCCTGTGCAGCCAGAAGGGGAACAGCGAGGGAATCTGCAATCGGACCCAAGCGCTGGCCTCGGTGACGAACAACCAGCCAAGCGGCCAGCGCTCCGCCTGCAACCGCACCCCAAATTCCCAGGCCACCGTTCCAAATCGCGAAGGCCAAGAGTGGCCTTCCGCCCTGGCCGAAATACGCGTCTGGTGAAGTGATCACGTGATAAACACGAGCACCCAGAATGCCAGCGGGAACTGCCCACAGTGCCACATCATAAAAAAGGTCCGGGTCTCCCCCGCGTTTCTGGTAACGCCGAGCGGACCAATATACGGAAATAAGAATCGCACAGGCGATGATCAAGCCATAAGCGCGAATTGGAATCGGGCCGAGATGCCATACACCGTTACTCGGCGACGGCAAAGCAAGAGCGCGCATGAAAACTATTCCTCGTGAATAACAACTATTTCTCCCTACCTTAGTAGATTATTCACGTCGAGTATCACTCCAGCTTCCATCACTACCACGATGTGCCTCACGAATACGCATTCGCCGATCAGCAAGTAGTGAAGGATGATGTCCAGCGCTCACCATTTCAGCTACAAGTTCTTCGGGATTGTTACTGCGCATGAGCGCTTCACCTACAAGAACTGCATCCGCTCCTGCTCTTGCGTATTCGAATACATCTCTAGGGCCGCGGACACCGGATTCCGCAATAGCCAATACTCCACTTGGAACCACATCAATCACTTCATCGATGACGTGACGATCAACGTATCCCGTTGCGAGATCTCGCGCGTTAACTCCGATCATGAGTGCCCCTGCTTCAAGCGCCCTCAAGGCATCAAGACGCGAGTGTGTCTCGACAAGGACGCCCATGCCAAGAGACTGAGCGCGTTCGAAAAGACCATTGAGTGCCGCTTGCGAAAGAAGCTGGGCAATAAGAAGCACAACGTCGGCTCCATTACGGCGCGCTTCGAATAGCTGATAAGCCGACAAGATGATGTCTTTGCAGAGAACAGGAGAGGTCGTCACTGCCTTTACTCGAGCGAGGTCGGAATACTGTCCGTGAAAGTAAGAAGATTCGGTGACGACGGAAAGCATAGCCGCTCCCCCACGGTCAAAAGCCTGTGCGAGCGGCGCAGGATCATCAATCGTCGAATACACCCCCCAGGGTGATGCGCGTTTAATCTCAGCAATCACTGCGGTTGCCCCGTCAGAACGTAGGAATTCCTCAGGGTGTCGAAGAGGGTCAGGAACGTTCTCACATTGCCGCTTTAAATCATCCAAGCTGAGGTGTTCTTCGCGTAAGGCGCGCTGACGCTGTGTGTTTGCGATGACCTCATCAAGTTTGAGCACCGCCACCTCCTTGTGTGAACTCTCAATCTGATGCTAGTCCTCATTGAGAAAAAGAGGTAATCACGCGTTTCTAGCTAAATGCCGAAATGAAGCAACAGTGAAAGATCGGTGGAAACATCACTCCACAGAAGGAAGCTCAAGAGAGTGGAGCCGATCATCCAGGGACCAAAAGCAATCCGAGAACGGGTACCGGCTTGACCGCTCACGATTTTCCACAGCGCCGCGCAGGCAGCTGAGACAATAGAGACCAAGAGTCCGAAGAGCGCTGCATGCCAACCAAGAAGCCCAAGCAGTGAACCAAGGATTGGTGCAAGCCTAAGATCTCCCCTACCAAAACCGCCTTTGGGAAGCGTGCCCAGCCATAAAGGCAGGGTCCAAATTAAAGTCCCAAAAACTACCTGCGCAACAAGTAGATAAGGCTGCGGGTGAAAGTAGATCGTTACTCCGATGCCGCTCAATACACCGCAGGCAAGCGCAAGAACGTACGGAGTAGGGAGCCTATGCGTGCGCGCATCAATATAGCCAAGCAGGGCGCCCATCATCGTCAGCGACACTACAGCGGGCGATGCGGGTCGTGCCTGAGCTCCCACAAGCACGACTGCTCCCACCAGCACAGCTGCCCACACAACACCATTTCGTTTGAGCGGAGTAAGCGATGCTTCGACGAAGTAGCGGCGCTGAATCGCCCACCCAGACACACTGAGCCACACGGCATACGTGATCCAGACAATGACAGAAAGAAATAAATTCCACTCTGCCGAGCCTAAGGACTTATCCACAATCCTTGATATGACAGGAAAAAGTAGCGGGAGCGTACCCATACTTAGTTCTTCCCAAGTAAGTCAAAGACAGCAGATACCGCGTGATCGTCAGCGTCTAAACCTGTCATCAGCTTAAATTGCATGAGTGCTTGATACACAAGCATGTCTACCCCAAAGGCAACGGGTATTGAACGCTCTTGACACATTGCGATAGCGGGAGTGACTCGGGGCGCATAACTGACATCGAGGAAACTCGATTTTTCTGGCATTGATGCGAGCTGTGATACATGTGCATCAAGAGCGCCCGAAGGCAGTGTCGAAACGACGACATCCGCGCTTGAACAACAACTTGAAAGCTCGTCGCGCTGCATCAAATCATGACCGTGGTAGCTCACGCCAAGATTGAGAGCAGCGCGGTGAAAATCAACAGGAACTTTCCCGTTATGGAAGGCGCGAGCTACAACATGCACCTCTGTAAAACCCAATGAGACAACAGCGGCAAGTGCTGATGCTGCCGTTGCTCCCGAACCAATAATGACCGCTCTTCCGTGGCTGTCTAGGCTCGAGCGACTTCTACTAAGCTCAATCGCCCGACTCATTCCGTAAACATCAGTATTGAAGCCGGTCTTTAAGCTTCCAGTCGGGATAAGGGTATTTACCGAATTCAATGCTTCAGCTTGAGGATCAACGACATCAAGAAGCGGGATTACTGCCTTCTTGCACGGCATCGTAATAGAGACACCGACGCATTCATCATCAATCGAAGAGATCCACTGGGGCAAGGACTCTGCAGTGACTTCATGTTTCAGGTAGGTCCATCCATTCAGTCCTGCGTAATCCCACAAGCAGCGATGGATCAGTGGAGACAACGAGTGCTCAATAGGTGATCCAATGACGCACGCCCAAGGCATCAGCACTTCCCCTGATGGGTTGAACAATATTCCTCAAGACGCTTCGTATTCTGGGTTTGCTCATCATGGGTTGCGGCAAAGAGAGTTTCGCCAGAGTCCAGATCAACAGTCACGAAGTACAGCCAATTCCCCTCGGCGGGGTGAATTGCCGCATTAATGGCCTGGCTAGACGGCTGAGAAATAGGTGATGGGGGAAGCCCCGGATTTCGATAAGTGTTATATGGATTATCAGCTGCGAGGTCCTCAGCAGTGGGAATACCGCCGGTTTTTCCAACTCCATAAAGAACAGTGGAATCCATTTGCAATAGCCCGCGGGTCTCGCCATTCGTATCGGCTAGGCGGTTGTCAATAACCCGCGACACCATCGGCAAGTATTCAGGATTTCGAACCTCACGCTCAAGAATCGATGCTTTTGTGAGGACCTTCTCCCGATCTGCCGCAGACACACCGAGGTCGTCAAGCTGCTTCTTAGTTGCAGCCACCATTTGAGTAATTAATGACTCAGCGGTCTCGCCCTCTGCGAGCTCATAGGACCCGGGTGCCAGCCATCCTTCAACATTCCCATTTGCTTCAGCGGGCAAACCAATAGTTGTTGCATCTGCCATCGCAGTTTTCACCTGGTCAAGCGGAATATCGGTCACGAGAGCAATCTGTTCGGCGACTTGATCCTTCGTTTGTCCAGGGGTAACAGTCACCGTATTATCCATACGATTCGCGTCATCAAGAAGCGCGGCAATTGCACCCGATGCGCTCATCTCTTTCTTCAAGGTGTAGCTACCTGGACGAATACCGACAGCGGCCTTATTGGCCTCAAAAGCGCGAATAAAAGCTGATAGCGACTTGACCACACCGGCATCGACAAGTCGTTGTCCAATCTGCTGGCCCGATTCACCGTCATAAATTGTGACGACAACTTGGCCATTTCCCGGACCCGGGAAATCATCAGCTGCCGTACTTGACGAGGAAGAACCTCGAAGCTGTGTGTAAGCAAGATA
The DNA here is from genome assembly GCA_963534475.1 of Trueperella pyogenes. Taxonomy (GTDB): domain Bacteria; phylum Actinomycetota; class Actinomycetes; order Actinomycetales; family Actinomycetaceae; genus Pauljensenia; species Pauljensenia pyogenes_B. The sequence goes on from CAUSSZ010000005.1 coordinate 104,683, forward strand.
AATTCCACCAGCACAAAGCGTGAGAGTCAGGAGGAGAACGATGAATGTGCGAATCGAACGACGGCGCCTGCGTTTGCGAACCGCCCGCCGTTCTTGCGCAAGACGCCTGCTCCGCATTCCAGTCGTCTCGGCCGCTGCCTCTTCATGCGCTACACGTCGAGTACGACGTGTAGGAAGACCGGCAGGCACTTCCGTTCCTGAAGCAGGAGTCTCTTGGGTACCCGGACGAAGAATCTGATCAAAGTCAGTTTCCTTCGCACGTGAGCTAGCAGAGGAGCGAGATGCCTCAATGCTTTCACTAGGCTGGGTTTCCTCAACATGAGCCTGCGATTCGGGAGGCACAGATTCTTGCGCGCGACGTTGGTGAATGCTCGCTCGCTTGGGGAAAGGATATCCGGGCGTATTGTCGCTCATCACTGTCCTTCCTCAAGGACGAGTTCCTTTCCAGGAGCTCGTCCGCTCATTCGTTCCATTTCCAAAGCTGTTTCCAGAATAATAGACGCAGCCACTTGGTCAATCATCTGACGATGTTCACGCCGTTCAACTCCGGCTTGGAGAAGACGCTCATGCCCTTCGTGCGAGCTTAGGCGTTCGTCGACTAAGCACACACGACACTCAGGTAAAACCATCTTAAGCTTTCGTGCGTAGCGACGTGCGCCCTTTGCCGAAATTCCTTCGCCACCGCGCATATGTCTTGGTAAGCCAACGATTATTTCAATGACCTCAAACTCATTGGCATAGCGAACAATCTCGTTAATTTCCGAGGCGTCGTCTTGGCGTGTCAGTGTTTCGAGAGGAAGAGCCAGGATGCCCCCCGCGTCACTACGCGCGAGGCCGACCCTGACCGTCCCGACATCGACAGCCAGACGAACTCCCGGTCGCATCACAGCTCTTTAATCTGCTCGTTCACATCCGCCAATGCGTCGTCAATTGCAGCGGGGTTTGACCCACCACCCTGAGCAAGGTCATCACGCCCCCCACCGCCGCCGCCGAGAATCTTTGCCGCGCGACGAACAAACTGTCCCGCGCGTGCGCTGTGCTGACGCGCTAGATCGTTCGTTGCCACAGTGACCATGGGCTTACCGTTAATAATTGCCGCAAGAGCAACCAAAACAGGGCCTTCGTTCCCCAGGCGTTCACGCACGTCAGTTGCCATTGCTCGGAGCTCATCTGCCGTACCAAGAGCACCAACGGGCGCAACAACCGAAGTGAATTTACCGATCTTACGGGCATTCTGGGCAAGAAGAGCGGCTTCGGCGAGAGCCTGTTGCTCGCGAATCTTCTGAAGCTCCTTCTCTGCGTCACGAAGACGAGTCATGACAGACTCAAGTCGTGTCGTGAGTTCATCTGGGCGACCACCCAGCATGGAGGTCAGTTGCGAAACTAAAGCGTGTTCCTTCGCCTGGAAGGAATAGGCCCCATCACCAACAAGCGCATCGATTCGGCGAACACCCGAGCCAATGGATCCTTCACCCAAAACGGTAATGCGTCCAAGGTGACCAGTGGATGGAACGTGAGTACCACCGCAAAGCTCACGATCGAAGTTGTCACCGATTGTGACCACACGGACCTCAGAACCGTACTTCTCACCGAAGAGCGCGATCGCGCCTGAGCGCTTGGCCTCGTCAAGAGACATGACCTCAGTGGTCACAGGAAGATTTTCTGCAAGCTTTTCGTTAACAAGGCTTTCGATTTCGTTCAGCTGGCCTTCGCCAAGCGAACTTGAGTTCGTGAAATCAAAGCGCAGACGTGAAGGAGAGTTCTCGCTACCTGCTTGTTCTGCGTCTTTGTTAACAATGCGTCGCAGGCCCGCATAAACCATGTGGGTTGCAGTGTGAGCGCGGGCGATAGCGAGTCGACGTTCAGTATCAATCTGCGCGAAGGCCTTCTCCCCCAGCGTCGCAGTCCCTTCAGTCAGGGTGCCACGGTGTACTGAAAGGCCGCGCACAGGTGCCTGCACGTCGTGAACCTCGATCACACCGCCATCAGCAAGTCGAATGGTGCCGTGATCTGCGAGCTGACCACCCATCTCCGCATAGAAGGGAGTTCGGTCCAGGATGATTTCAACTTCAGCAGGCGCACTAACCGCAGGGGTTGGAACGCCATCAACCAACAGGCCTGCTACTTGGGCATCCGAGGCGCTCTCTGTGTAGCCAACGAATGTTGAACCGCCGCCGAGTTCTTTTTCAATATCGTGGAAAATACGAACGTCAGTGTGGCCAGTCTTCTTCGCACGAGCATCAGCACGCGCGCGTTCCTTCTGTTCCTCCATAAGCGCACGGAAAGCAGCCTCGTCAACGTGGACGCCCTGTTCCGATGCCATCTCCAGAGTCAGGTCAATCGGGAAGCCATAGGTATCGTGGAGTGAAAATGCTGCTTCGCCAGAAATCATCGGAGCACCCGGAGCGGCCTTTGCCTTCTCAACTGCGGAATCAAGAATGGTCGTACCCGCAGTAAGAGTGCGACGGAAGGCGTCTTCTTCCGCATATGCCACTTCAGAAATAGTTCCCCAATTCTCTTCGAGTTCAGGGTAGGAAGCCTTCATTGCATCTTTCGAAGCGGTCAGCAGGGTCGGCATCGTGGCCGTGTCAACACCAAGCAAACGCATCGAACGGACGGCGCGTCGAATGAGGCGGCGAAGCACATAACCGCGGCCGTCATTTCCAGGACGAACGCCATCACCAATCAACATCAGCGAAGAGCGTACGTGATCAGCAACCACGCGAAGACGAACGTCATCGTCGTAGGCAGCACCGGCCTCGGGGCCTGCGGCGCCGAGACCGTATTGCTTACCGCTCATCTCTTCGGCGGCAGCGATAACGGGATAAACCTCGTCGATCTCGTACATATTCGGTTTGTCTTGCATGACGAAGGCCAAGCGTTCCAAACCGGCACCGGTATCGATCGCTTTCTGGTCAAGCTCACCCAACAACGGGTAATCCTTACCGCTTCCCTCGCCGCGCATGTACTGGTCAAAAACCAGATTCCACAGCTCAAGATAGCGGTCGCCACCCGGGTCAACATTGCCGCCCACGGCCTCGGGACCATAAGCAGGACCGCGATCGTAGTGCCACTCGCAGCAGGGACCCGCAGGACCGGGCTGACCGGTGTCCCAGAAGTTCTCTTCTCGGGGTAGACGCACAATGTGGCGAGGATCCATTCCGACCTCCTTGGTCAGAACATCGAATGCCTCGTCGTCCTTCTCCCAAATGGTGACCCACATGCGATCGCCGTCGAGGCCATACTTGCCTTCCGATTGCGAACCAGTAAGCAGATCCCACGCGAAGTGAATAGCGCCTTCCTTGAAGTAATCACCGAAGGAGAAATTACCGTTCATCTGGAAGAAGGTACCGTGACGGGTCGTGCGACCGACGTTGTCGATATCGTTCGTACGAATGCACTTTTGAACGGATGCAGCCCTGGGCCAAGGCGCCGGTTCAACACCGGTGATGTAAGGAATGAAGGGCACCATACCAGCGATGGTGAACAAAATAGAAGGCTCAGGAGACACCAAAGAAACAGATGGACGAATCTCGTGTCCTTGTGATGCAAAGTAGTCAAGCCAACGTTGACGAATTTCAGAAGTGCGCATAGTACCCCATAGTAGTGGACATCAATAAGAATCGTGTATTGACAAGACGACTCAACAAAAGAACAAGACCCCGAGGGAAACCCTCGGGGTCTTGGAAGACACACTCAGCGCGAGTAGTGTTCGACGACCATCTGCACGTCGCAGGTGACGGGAACTTCAGCGCGCTTCGGGCGACGCACCAGCGTTGCCTTCAGGCGAGCAATGTCAACGTCCAGGTAATCGGGAGTTGCGGGAAGAGCTTCCTGGTTGATGCCTTCAGCTGCAATCTCGAAGGGGACGCTGGTCTGAGACTTCGGCTTGACCTGCAGGGTCTGTCCCGGCTTCACACGGAAGGAAGGACGATCGACGATCTTGCCGTCAACCATGATGTGACGGTGAACGACGAACTGACGTGCCTGCTGGATGGTGCGAGCAAAACCTGCACGCAGCACCAGAGCGTCAAGACGCATTTCAAGGAGCTCGACCAGGTTCTCACCGGTCAGGCCAGCAGTACGACGTGCTTCTTCGAAGACGTGACGCATCTGAGCCTCACGAATGCCGTACTGAGCGCGCAAACGCTGCTTTTCCTTCAGACGAACAGCGTAGTCAGATTCCTGGCGGCGACGGGTACGACCGTGTTCACCGGGACCATACGGACGCTTTTCGAAGTAACGAACAGCCTTCGGGGTGAGAGCAAAGCCCAGCGCGCGAGACTCGCGCACCTGCTTGCGTGAACGATTGTGAGCCATTAAATGACCTTTCCTGTCTCTTATGTCGCATTCGCAAAACGAATGCGGGGTCAACTCCAGGCATAACGCCGTCGGCTAAGACCCCAGGTATACGTTGCCCATAAAGGCAACCGGATCAGTTTAACGTACTTTGAGCAATTCGCGAAGCGCAGCTAAGCGTTTCGTGAGCATGGCCTCATTACCATTCGTTGTCGGACGGTAGTAGGACGTCCCACGAAGATCCTCAGGAAGATAGTGCTGAGCCGCAACATGATGAGGTGCATCGTGCGCATAAATGTAGTCAACGCCGTGTCCAAGAGCTTGAGCACCACTGTAATGAGCGTCCCTGAGGTGCGTGGGAACTGGCCCACCTTTCCCTTGACGGATATCCCTCAGCGCTTCGTCAATAGCGAGGTAAGCGCGATTAGACTTTGGGGCTGCTGCTACCGCAATTACGGCTTCACTCAGAATAATTCGCGCCTCCGGCATTCCGACCATTGCAACCGCTTGCGCTGCAGAAACAGCCGTGGTGAGCACTTCGGGTGCCGCCATTCCGACATCTTCCGCAGCGCAAATCATGATGCGTCGCGCAATAAATCGCGGATCTTCACCTGCTTCAAGCATGCGCGCAAGATAGTGGATAGCGGCATCAACATCAGATCCGCGCATCGACTTAATGAAAGCGCTTGCCACGTCGTAGTGCTGATCTTGATCCCAACGCACTAAGGCCTGATTAGCAGCATTCTCAACGTCAGCGATTTCGATTTCCCGAGGCTCGCTCCCCTCTTCCACTCCCTGGCCGTCTCCCCCGCGCTCAAGGCACGAGGCCGCGGCGGCCTCGAGAAGAGTCAGGGCCTTGCGAGCATCGGCGCCGGCCAAGCGCAACAAAGCTGAGCGGGCATCAGCAGATAGGGAAAACAGAGATTTCAATCCCGATTCACTTGTTAAGGCACGATCAAGAAGAAGGGAGAGATCTTCACTGCTCAACGCATGAAGAGTAAGAAGTAAGGAACGAGAAAGAAGCGGAGAAATCACCGAAAAGGATGGGTTCTCTGTCGTTGCAGCAACTAGAGTTACCCAACGATTTTCGACAGCAGGAAGAAGAGCATCCTGCTGCGATTTTGAAAAACGATGAACCTCATCAACAAAGAGGATCGTTTCCTCTCCCGTTGTTGTCAGGCCTCGTCGAGCCTGCGAGATCACATCACGCAGGTCTTTTACTCCGGAGGTAACTGCAGAAACTTCACAGAAGCGCCGACCAGAAGCACGTGCAATCAGGTAGGCAAGAGTGGTCTTTCCGGTTCCGGGAGGACCCCATAAAATCACCGAGCTTAAACCCGCAGGGGAATCAGTAGATGGAGTGAGAAGTCTACGCAGCGGTGATCCCGGCTTGAGAAGGTGCTGCTGGCCAACGATCTCGTCAGCGCTTTGCGGGCGCATTCGGACCGCGAGTGGAGCATGGTCATCAACTACCGGAGTCCCGAAATCTTCGATCCCCTGCGTATCAAAGAGATCCATCTTCACTCCCCTTTAGTAGTGGCTGATGACAACCGTCCCGTTGTCCGCCCAATCATAAATCCAGTGCGCACCGTCAACCGGCATATTCACACACCCGTGAGAGCCACCGTAACCAGACCATCCGAAAGAGGAACGCCACGGAGCGCCGTGGAGTGCATACCCCGCATAGAAGTAGGTGACCCACGGAACGCCTTCTGTCCGGTAATTGGTGCCATCTGCATTTTCACCTTCCATTGTCTGAGAGGCATATTGCAAATAGACATGGAACTTACCGGTTACGGTTGGAGTATTGGGCGCACCCGGGACCATCGGGGTTGGACCGTGAACTATTGTCCGACCTTCATACGCAGAAACCGTGTTCTTCGACAAGTCGATATCGATCCATTTTTCACCGGCCGAAGCCTGATAAACATCATCACCGTAGCCATCGGGAATATCTTGGCGATCATACTCGGGCTGAATCTTGTCGTAATCAAAATCGCCCGAATAGGACTTCCCATTATTGAGGGCATCCTCAATTCCAGAGATTACAGACTGTGTATTGTTCGCACGATAACCAACCGTGCCGGCCTTGAGCACGCCTACAACGTCACCACGACTATTAACACCTTGAATTCCTTTTTCGGATTCAACGTTCGTCGATTTTGCGAGATCATTCACCCAAGTTGATAGTGCATCCGAATCAAGCACGGCAGCACGATCGCCCTCTGCGCTCACCTTGACCCATTTCATCTTGTCGGCTTTCGACGCAGCGAAATCGTCAATACCGTCAGTGATCGTCACGCTAGGAGCAATCAGTGATTGCGCTTGAGCAAGCGCTTCTTCAGCTCTCTGAGTATTAATCTTCGGTTCTTGAACCTCAACCTTGATTGCCCTGGGGGAAGCACCCAGATCTTGAGCGACATCCTGCTGGACTTTCGCAAGATCAGCAGTATTGAGCGCAATACCCTCATGAGAAGGAACGACCGTGAAACCTGATCCATCTTCCTTAGGTGACAGAGCTGCGTCACTCACAGGGGTCCCCACGCGCTGCGCTAAAGAAACTCCGAATCGAGAGAGTTGGGCGTTGTCAAGGTGGACAACAGGGGTAATCGACCGAGAGCGGAAGATCCCGAGGAAACGGGAGAGCAACCCTGAGTTCTCTGAGAAAGCAGCATCGACTGTCGCGGGGATATCAACAGTGATCCCTAAGTCCTCCAAGGTTGCCTGTTGTGTCGTATCGCCCAGCTGCAAAGTAACTTGAGCGGACTCGACTCGATGTTTCAGAGCCTCGTCAATCTGAACTCGCGAGGACGAAGAGAAAGACTGACCTGCGATTGATGTGCGCGGAAGGGCATGCGCAGAATAAAACCAGCCTGAGAACACCAAACCGGCGCACAGCAGGCCGCATAGACCAAGGAGTGTCCACACTTTGAGGGAAAGCTTCTTCATAGCTCTCTCATGCTACCGGTTCTTCGAGCGGAAACACGGCGACAAAAGGGATAAGAAAGGCAATAGAAGCGTGATGCTGCTTACGCAGCCTAGGAGGCTACTCCCATAGACTTGTATCCCCCGCGCCGTGTCGAGCGACTCGTCCCACTCCATCCGTATAGTCGATAACCGATGTCGCTTCGTCTCCTCCTACTGGAGCCACAACAACCAAATCGACAAGTGAACCAATTTTATCATCGACCTCGAAGCCATCACTCATCACCTGATCTTCACCCGGAAGGATGAGCGATGAAGCAACTAAGGGCTGCCCCAGCGCAGCAAGAAGAGACTGAACCACACGGTGGTCAGGGATCCTCACCCCGATGGTGTGTTTCTTCTTATTCAGTGTCATTCTGGGAACTTCTTTTGTCCCGGGGAGGATGAATGTATACGGACCGGGAGTTGTTGCTTTCATTGCCCGGAATTGCGAATTGTCCATGATGACCAAATCGCCCAGACGCGAGAAGGCATCACAAAGCAACGAGTAATTGTGTTTGTCATCGAGTTTGCGAATCTGTCGAATTCGATCAATTCCCGATTTGTTGCCCATAAGACAGGCAAGCGCGTAGCCAGAATCTGTCGGCAGCGCGATCAAACCACCTTCGCGGAGAACGCCAACAACGCGATCAATAAGTCGCGTCTGAGGATTCACTGGATGAAGCTCGACATAGGACATGATCTGCTCCCGATACTTTAGAGATCTGATGCAATTGCGATTTGGAAGAGCGCCTCACGCAAATCTGGGGCAACGCATGAAGCACTTAAGGCGGCGAAGAAGGCACCACGACCTTCATTCCACGTAGAGTCGAGACACGTGAGCGTCTCAACCTCACAACGCGCGTGAGTCAAAATCCGACGAATCTGCTCTGAGCGTTTAACCTCTTCACTCATCAGCTTCGGTTCGATGTCAAAAACGGCGCCCGTGCCCGTTTCAATAAAACCAAGGTCAGTCAATTGGGTATCGATTCCATGCCCGTAGGTACGAACAAGGATCTTTCGTCGCACCGGGATCGAATCCAGATCCCCATCGGCACCATGAATGGTGAGTCTATGGCGAGCATCGTCCCATTCAAAGAGCGTACGAACAAGAGAAGTGTCGCTATCTCGATCTTCGACCAGCTCATAGCTTGCATCCGCGCCGCAAACGAGCAGTAGCTCAATTTCCTCAGGATTACCGGTTCCAACATTAGCCTGGCGTCCAAGCATTCCCAGCGTACCTTCACCATCGGGAGCAGCCGCACTTCCACAAAGTGGAATGATTGATCCACTTCGCGCAAAGAGCGGGGTCCGCGACAGCTCTGACCACAGTGAGAGCTTTCGATTGCCCTGATAGGCGATATTCGTCATGAGGTCAACCCACATGCCCTCTGGTAACCACGCTTCAGACCGCCCACGGCACGAGGCTTCAGAGAGCTGTTCAGTGACCGGAGCAGCGATCAGTTCACGTCCAAAGCGGAAGCAATTTGGGACCTCCCAAGCCTGAGCGTGGCCATCATGCTCCCAATACATCGGACGAACGAGCGGGAGAAGCTCATCACGACCGTGGAATTGTTCGGAGTGAAGATACCCGACCAATCGGTGTCTGAAACGCAGGTATTCCTCTTGAATCGCGCAATGAGGTTCTTCGAAAACCCATGGTTCCTTTCGCGTGAATGGATTATTCGATGAATGCAGACGCATGATTGGGCTAAATACACCACTTTGGATCCAACGGGTCTCCAATTCTGGATCACGTCCGCCAAGCATGTGCCCACCAATATCATGGCTCCACCAGCCATAGCCGATATTAGAGGCAGTAGCGGTAAATTCAGGCTGGAACTTCAACGATTCCCAGGTGATGTAGGTATCTCCCGAAAAACCCAGAGGAAAGCGCTGAGATCCTGGTCCACAATAGCGAGAAAGCGTGAGTCCTCGACCATGTCGCTGAGCGTTATCGAGGTAGTGATAGTGGTTCAAAACCCACAATGGGTCAAGCCCTGGAACGCTTGAATGCTCACCTTGTTGCCAGTCAACCCACCAGAAATCGACCCCTTGATCTTCAAGCGGGTGCAGAATCTCTTCGAAATACGCCAACATAAATTTGGGATTAGCTGGTTCAAAGAGGATTGTCTTTTTGCTTGCCGGATCTATGCCCATTCTTTGGGCTAAGCGCTCGTATCCCTCTTCAAAGTAACGAATACCATCCGCAGGGTGAAGATTGAGTGAGGTGTGAAGACCACGCTCATGCAGAGCATCAAGGAACTTTCTTGGATCCGGGAAAAGCTCAGGATCCCAGGTGTAGCCAGTCCATCCTGAGCCAGCTCCCGCGGGAGGGTTGGTGATGTGCCAATCCATATCGATGACAGCGACTGCAAGCGGAACATCGTGACGAGCAAATTCACTCATCACTTCCAAATATTCCTCATCTGAGTAGCGGTGATATCTACTCCACCAATTTCCTAAGGCAAAGCGGGGCAGAATCGCTTGAGGCCCACTTAAACGGTAGAAGGAACGCACGGCCTCGGGAAAATCTGGGCCGCAAGCGAAAACGTAAATATCCAGGTGCTCCAGGCGCGCGGGCAGGAAGACTCCATCACTAGAGACAGGACAGGTGTCATCAATTAACGTGGTTATACCACGGCCATCAACGACACCTTTATCGAGTTCACAGCGTCCATCGACCGTGTCCAATGTTCTGGTTGTCCCTCGCAGGTTTCTCCCTTGAATCCAGGGAAATTCTGCGTCTGTCCCCCAACGCCAGGTTCCGCCCCAGCTATCCTCTTCCCGCACTTGGGCCCACAATCCATTGGAGCTTGGTTCTTTACCGTCGTAGTGGAAGGACATATGTGCGGTCTCAATAACTATGCCGCCAACTTCGTCATGATCGATGCGCAGATCCTTGACAGGTAGGCACTTGCGCCATGCCATCATTTGTGTCGGTCCATCAAGGAATTCGCCGCTCGGATCCCATTCAAGACGGATCACAGTGTCTGAAAGAATTTCGATCCTCCACTGTGGGCCTTCAATCACTTGATCGGCGGGAGGCGCCTGAATCGGTGAAGGTAGCAAATGGGGTGGAAGAAGCGCCATTACGTATCACTCCTGAGGAATCGGCATTGAGCCCTGTTGACTACCAAGATTAGCCTCTCAATCCCTGATCTGCCTATTCACTGAGCAATAATTTCCGGGGTGGTTGATGCGCATCAACCACCCCGGAAACTTGCTAGAAATTAGCCGAAAAGACGTTTACTTTTCAGAGCTATTCTCAGAGTCCTCTTCACCGCGCTTCTTCGGCTTCGCATCCACTCCGGCCTCCTTGCGCTGTGCAGGAGTAATGGGTGCAGGAGCATCGGTCAGCGGGTCGTATCCGCCACCCGACTTCGGGAAGGCGATGACATCGCGAATTGATTCAGACTTGGTGAGGAGCGAAACAATTCGGTCCCATCCGAAGGCGATGCCGCCGTGCGGAGGAGCTCCGAACTTGAATGCATCAAGAAGGAATCCGAACTGGGTTTGCGCTTCTTCCTCGCCAATACCCATGACCTTAAAGACGCGGTTTTGGACGTCACGTCGGTGAATACGGATCGAACCACCGCCGATTTCATTGCCATTGCAAACAATGTCATAAGCGTAGGCCAAAGCATTTCCGGGATCTTGGTCGAAAGTATCCAACCATTCAGGCTTTGGTGAGGTGAAGGCGTGGTGGACCGCAGTCCAAGCGCTGTGTCCAAGAGCAACGTCACCTTCGGCCTCGGCATCTCCGGTCGGTTTGAAGAGAGGAGCGTCAACAACCCAGGTAAACGCCCACGCATCCGGGTCGATCAGGTTGCAGCGCTTACCGATCTCAAGGCGAGCAGCACCGAGCAACTCACGCGAAGCGGTGGGCTTACCAGCGGCAAAGAAGATGCAATCGCCAGGCTTGGCTCCAGTGGCCTCGGCGAGGCCAGCGCGCTCAGCTTCGGTAATGTTCTTTGCAACCG
>CAUSSZ010000006.1:0-47781 GCA_963534475.1 Trueperella pyogenes
CACAATCACGCATTGCGCGACCGATTGCTCACTCGGCAACGCTCCCATTTAAGAGCGGTGCGGCACGAGTGGTTTCACTGGTTGCTTTTACCTGTGTTCTGTTGCTGGTGTGGACAATGTTTTTTGTCTATCACAGCTTTGGTAGCCAGCTTTCGGCAAACAGCATCAACACGAATGGTCTTGGAAATGCGAACTCAACCGAGTCCGCAGCACCCTCGGACTCTTTTGAAGGTCGCGCAGTTAATATCTTGATTTCAGGTATTGATTCACGACAGAACCAAGGCGATGACGCCAATGGTGATCCCGATGAGCTGACGTCGATTCACTCTGATACGACCATGTTCATGCATATTTCTGCAGACCGTACGCGAATCCAGGTCGTCTCTATCCCCCGAGATCTCATTACCGATATTCCCTCGTGTCGCCGCTCTGATGGCACAGTTTCTTCCGCCTACACAGGAATGTTTAATTCCGCGTTTTCAACGGGCTCGAACGACACCGATATCGCGGGTGGGATTGCCTGTACCGAGGCCACAGTTGAGCAACTGACCGGAACGAAGGTTGATGGCTTTGTCGTCGTCGACTTCCACGGTTTCCGCGGCTTGATTGATGCTCTTGGAGGAGTCTGGTTCGATATCCCCGAAGATATCGATGACTCCAAGTCAGACCTTCACGTGCAAGCAGGATGCCAGAAGCTTGATGGCAAGACCGCACTTGCCTACGCGCGCACACGCTACGCCGTTGGCGATGGCTCCGACCTCGGTCGTATCTCCAACCAGCAGAAGCTTGTCGCGGCAATTATGCGCGAGTTGATGGCGAAGAACTTCGTTTCCGATCTTCCCTCACTTCTCTCCTTCACGAAGCAGGGGCTTTCAGCTCTACAGCCTTCGCAGAACCTGTCAAACATCAACACCGACGTGGGCCTGATGCTCTCACTCACCTCGGTCAATCGTTCGAATATCCAGTTCATCACCTCACCGAACAAGTATTCGCCGGTTGACCCAAACCGAGTCATCAACCTGGAGCCTCAATTCAGCCAGGTGTGGGAAGCAATCCGCAAGGACCAGCCCTTCCCCGCGACAATTGAGTTCACGAATGGCAGCGGTGAAGACGGACAGACGAATGCTCCCGCTCAGGATCCTTCGGCCTCGCCTTCCTCATCACAAAGTGCATCTGCTTCCGCAACGCCCAGCGCGAGCGCGTCGCAATCTCCAAGCGCCACGCCGACTCAAAAGCCCTGTCCCCCGGAGAAGTGATGACTCAACCGCCTTCATTCCAACCTGATCCTTCACGTCGGCGGCCTCGTCTTTCAGAGGTTGCCAACGCTGGTGCCCAGAATGAAGAGGCGGTTGATCACCCCCGCAGTGTCCCCACTGAGTCCCCGCAGTCCTCTCCTGCACAGCAGAGCACACCGGCTGAGTCTTCCCGCGTTCACGAAGAGGCGATGCCTCCTTCCTTTGCGCCCCGTGCACGACGAACCCAGCCCCCGGCCTATGCCCCCTCAGCTCCAGCACGAGAATCCCTAGGTGCGACTTCCAGACCTCCTGCGCAGGCATCAACGCAACGTCCGCACTTCCAACCTGTTCAAGCCCAGCCCAGCGCACGCCAAGCCGGGGGCGTAAGCCCAGCGAAGCCTCGTCAGAGGAAAAAGAGGCGCTGGCCTCTTGTCGTCGTCGCGTGCGTTCTGCTGATGCTGGCATGGCCGGTTTTCCTGATGATGGATGCCAACTCTCATTTGAAGAAGATCGATGCACTGTCAGGAAGTGCCAATACTTCTGGAACTACGTATCTATTAGCAGGTTCAGATTCACGCGCAGACGGCTCGGTTCCCGATGACACCGAGGGGCAACGCGCAGATTCGATCATGCTTGTTCACGTTGCCCCCAATGGACAGACCAGCAATATCTCCCTCCCCCGCGATACCTACGTCGAGATCCCAGGCTATGGCTGGGACAAGCTCAATGCCTCGTATGCTTATGGAGGCCCCGCGCTCTTGGTCAAGACGGTCGAAAACCTCACCGGACTCACCGTTGATCACTATGCAGAGATCGGGATGGGCGGTGTGTCCAATATTGTCGACGCGGTCGACGGGGTGAATCTGTGTTTCGATCTCAGCGTTGAGGATGAACGCTCGGAGCTCAATTGGGAAGCTGGATGCCATGATGCCGACGGTAAGACTGCTCTGGCATTTGCGCGCATGCGCTATTCGGATCCACGGGGTGACATCGGACGTGCTGAACGCCAGCGTCAGGTTGTATCAAAGACCGTTTCGAAGGCGATGAAGCCGGCAACCTTGCTCAACCCGATAAGCGCCCTGCGCGTTGAACGAGCTGGCGCCTCTGCATTCACGGTCGATCAGGACTCGTCTGTTATTGACGTTGCACGCTTGGTACTGGCATTCCGCGAGGCGCAAAACTCTGGGATGACCGGTGTGCCCCCGATTGAATCGCTGGGCTATGCGACATCGGCTGGAAGTGCGGTCTTGCTTGAAGATACGACCGCACCGGATTTCTTCGCCAAGCTTCGTGCTGGGACGCTCACAAAAGAGGACTTGGCATCGCAGTCCTCATAATCGGGAAGTCCTTGAGGCACAGTGCTGATCTCAACTTGCAAGTTGCGTCTTGTACTCGAAAGTCGTGCCCACCGTTAAAAGAGCATTCAGGAATTGTTGCGAAGGCTCCAGATGGAAAAAGCCGCAAGAGAAATGGCGTCTTGAAGCTGGCCTCCCACGATCATCTCTTTGAGTGCATCAAGACTGACCCACTCAAGCGCATCAACTTCTCCATCAATAGCTTGACGCTCCTGAGGTGGGACCGTGCAGGAGACAACTTCGACGTGCCCTGCAAGGATGCCAGAATCAGGGTAAATCGGCCCCAAGGAGTGTCCGTTTTCCCCATAAAATCCGGTCTCTTCAAGGAGCTCACGCAAGCCGGTCGCTACCCCATCCGCATCTATTTCCTCGCTCATTCCTCGTGGGAATTCCCAGATTTCACGCTCAATGGCAAGACGTTGCTGACGGACTAGGGCAAAATCACCGTTCTGGTTTCGAGCAATCGCAACCGCCCCAGCGCGATTTCCCCCAATAAAAACACGGTGCATACGCGGAGTCGCATCGTTACCTTCGACCCACAGGGGGAAGTTTTCCGCGTGCCAAACCTGGGTCCATTTCATGGTGTCTCCTTGTGTCTGATGGGGTGAGTTTTGAGCGGTTATCGAGTCGTTGAGTTGTCGAATTTAGGCCTGAGCCAATCGGATTTCAGACATCATCCTTGAGGGACGGAGCTTAAAGAGCTCCCGGACATCCGAATACGGGAAGGATGCAAGGAACGCAATCGCCGTCCACAAGACATTCATCCAAAGAGTATCTTCACCAAACCATCCTGAATCATGTGCGGTCAGGAAGAAGGCCAAAATGGTGACAGCGATGCAGCGAAGCACTCCGCTGAAGAAACGTTTACGCCACTCCACCGGATCGATTTCGAACTCTCGAATGAAGAGCGCAAGAGAGCTCCACGCGTTACGCGAGGCTCGTTTCACTCTGATTTCCTCGGCGGGGTGTGCGTCTGTGAGGGCACTGAGTTCAAGCTGAGCAGCACGAGCCCGGGCGGTCATCGGGTGGGTCAGCACTCGCTGGTACTGTTCTGGAGAGAGGGTTCCCATCGCCTCGGTAATTTCCCCATTGACGTTGAGTCCGCGCGTACTTCCCCCAACTCCCTCACGGCCAGAGCCAGTTTTTGACGCAACCCGCAGCCCTATGCGGGCAAGTGTCAGTCGGGTGTTTTCTTGCAAGCGGGCACGCCAATATTGCTTTCTACTCTGCGGTGGGACGCACATCCCCCACTGGCGCTGTGCCCGGACTTCCGCATCATCAGTGCCATCATCGTCAGCAATCATCGTAAAACTCATGCGCGAAGTTGCCGTATCGAGGAGCGCAAGACGCTGGTGCATAGCCGCGTCCTCGTAAAGAAGTGAAAACCAGCGCAATGCACAACGCGCCTGAGGCGCTGTGAGCACATCGCGATAAAGTTCCCCCTCTGAGGCATCTAGATCTGCTGGTGGGGCTTCTTGCATCCAGTGGGACAAAAGAGAGACGACATCACCGCGACGAGCTGGGCGAGTCACTTCCCCACCGTCATTGGCAATCCACTTCGGCAGCCAGGCCCGCAGGGTGCGAGCGATTGCGATTGCCTCAGTATCCTCAAGGTCTTCGAGGCGACCGTGGCTCTCCCAGAAATCAGCATCCTCAACGCTCGGAGTACGCGGCCACGTCACGAGGTGAACACGCATGTCTTCCATCGCGCGCACCCATTGATCGCGTCCCGTTTCAATAAGCCGTGCCGGATCTTGCCGAGAACGCGGTACCGAACAGTACGCCGGGTGTGGCTTCCCCTCTTCGGTTTCCGTTTCGCTCAGCCCTTTGAGCAGCAGGGCAAGCCGGGCATATCCCTCAGTCATCGAATGAACTGGAGGCATATCACTTTCAAAAACAGCGCGTGCAGCAGAAACAAATCCTTCGCGTTCAACCTGACGGCGTTGAAGATCCGCCCACTCGATACGTTCTTCGAGGCTCACAGGGCGTGCAAACCCGGCGGGAGTGCCCACGGGAGGCTGACAGCCCACAAGCAAAGGGAGATCTTGGTACGAGGGCAAGCCCAAGGCCTCGGCAAGCCCATCGGGACCAAGAGCGAGGAAACAGATCCCATCGAGAAGCTGATTGCGGTCGATATAGACATAATCCGCACTCAGCAAGGCCATTCGCAGCATCATGACGAAACTGTGCAGTGCTGCCTGCGGGCCAAGACGACGCCACGCCATAGCCTGCTCAAGAGAATCTAAATCACTGATGGATACAGTCGAAGAAGTCCACGGTTGAGCGGGCAAGGCGTTCGCTTCGGCGTCTGTCATAGATCAGGACTGAGAGGGGACCTCAATTGCGCGAGGCCCGGCTTGCCAAGCATCCCATGCAGACTGCAGAATCTCGGTGACACCGTAGTTAGCCTTCCAGCCCAAATCCACAGCAATCGACTGGGGATCGCCAATGAGCATGGGCGGGTCCCCAGCGCGACGATCAAGTTCGTCGACCGGGAAGTCCCAGCCAGAAACCGCGCGAAGACCATCGATGATCTCACGCACCGAAGTGCCCAAACCGGTACCCACATTAAATTGACGATGCGCAGGAACCCCGCGAGTCAGGGCGTCCAGAGCAAAGATGTGGGCATCGGCTAGGTCTTTGACGTGAATGTAGTCGCGGATGCAGGTTCCGTCATCGGTCGGGTAATCCGTTCCGAAGATCTTCGGGTGCTCCCCGCGAGCCAAACGGTCAAGGACCATAGGAACCAAGTTGAGGCATGCGGGATCGGCGAGATCATTCCATCCAGCGCCGGCAACGTTGAAGTAGCGCAGTCCGATCCAGTTGAGGCCCCATGCGCGTTCAGCATCGGCCATCATCCATTCGCCGATCAGCTTGGTCTCGCCGTAGGGATTGATGGGCTTCTTCTCAATATCCTCGGGGATCACGGGAACCGGAGGCATCCCATAAACGGCAGCTGAGGAAGAGAAAATCATGTTCTTCACGCCGGCTTCTTCCATTGCCAGCAGGACATTCGCCAAACCACCGATATTTTGACGGTAGTACCACGCAGGACGTTCAACAGATTCGCCAACCTGCTTCTGAGCAGCAAAATGAATAACGCCAGTGACGTCTTCATCAATCATTGCCTGGGTCAAGATGGGCAGAGCCTCATCGCGTGCGACATCTACTTCAATAAGTGTCGCATCGCCAATTCGATTGGCTGCGCCGGTGGTCAGATTGTCAACAACAACAACCTTTTCGCCACGTTCCAGCAGAAGACGGACAACGTGCGCGCCGATGTAGCCGGCGCCTCCCGTAACAAGAATGCTCATGGAATTCAGTGTACGGCAATTAAAAGCGTCGTGAGCGCCGCCCCATCGAGACCAGCGCACCCTCTGGCATCACGCGCCCCGGGTCATAGCTAGCGGGAATCGCTGCCAAAGAGAGAGAAAATACTGGCGGAACCGCCTGAGAAAGCTCAATGCGGCCACCCATCGTTTCAATGAGGTCCTTCGCCAATGCCAGGCCAATTCCGCTTGAACCGTGACCCGACACCCCATTTTCGAAGATATAGGGGGCCAATTCATCATCGACGCCTTCCCCTTCATCGGAGACCTCGATGATGACGCCTCGACTATTGGCACTATTGCGCGCATGCACCCAGGTCGTGCCAGCACCATAGCGCAAGGAATTTTCGATCAAGGTTGCAAGCACCTGCGCAATCTTCGCCTCATCCGCAAGAATCGGCATATCTGCCTCATCCGTGAAGCGTAAGACGCGATCGGCTTTTTCGAAGGCTTCTTCCCATTCTTCGCGCTGGGTGTTAAAGACTTCCAGAACATCGATGGCTTCAGTTGCAGAGGCCTGTCGCTTATTCGTATCCAGCAGCTCGGTGACTACCGTTGTCAACCGTTCAACCTGTTCTAGGCATGAACGCGCTTCTTCCTGCACTTCTTCTTCGGTCGAAATCATTTCAATTTCTTCCAGACGCATGGAAAGCGCGGTCAAAGGAGTGCGAAGCTGATGCGAGGCATCGGCGGCCAGCTGCCTTTCAGCGGCCAAACGGCGTGCCATCTTCTCGCCCGTACGTTGAAGTTCCTCTTGAACAAGATCGATTTCCTCGATCCCTGAAGGCTTGACACGCGCTCGGACCTGACCGGAACCAATTTGTTCCGCTTGAGCCGAAAGATAGATCAAAGGTGCCGATAGTCGCCTCGAGAAACGCGCTGCGAGGGCCCAACCAACAGCCAGAGAAACAAGGATTCCCAGAAGGAAAAGCCCTGAAACGCGCACGATGCTTCGAATCGCGTTACGCGCTGAAATCATTACCGTCACTTTGACGCCATCCGGTGATGAGGCGCTTCGAGTGATAGTGATTCCGCGAAGCCGCTCCCCCAAAGTAATGGGTTGCGGGTTCTGGGGAATCATAATTTCGACGTAGGCCGGCTCCCCGTTAGTCACAAGAGTTTGCGCCCACATGCGCGCATAACCTTCAGACAGAGTCGAGGTGCGAAGTCGTCGATCAAGATTGGTTTGAACCGTCTGCACGCGGGCGTCCAGCGACGT
This sequence comes from Trueperella pyogenes, assembly GCA_963534475.1. Taxonomy (GTDB): domain Bacteria; phylum Actinomycetota; class Actinomycetes; order Actinomycetales; family Actinomycetaceae; genus Pauljensenia; species Pauljensenia pyogenes_B. Next base: position 7,139 of record CAUSSZ010000006.1, read on the forward strand.
TGTTTGCGAATTCCAGACGATCAAAGAAGACGCCACCGCAGCGGGGATACCGAAAATCAGTGCGACAACCGCAACCGCGGTCAAAATCATTCGCGCAGCACGTCTACGCATGACAGACCTTCAGAGCTTTAGGCAGAGGGCTTTTCGAAGCGGAAACCCATTCCGCGAACAGTGGTGATATAGCGCGGAGACGCTGCGTCATCACCAAGCTTGCGACGAAGCCACGACACATGCATATCCAGTGTCTTTGTCGAACCGCTCAGGCCATTTCCCCATACTTCACGCATCAGGGTGTCGCGCGGAACGACGTTTCCTGCCTCGCGAACCAGAACGCGCAGGAGTTCAAACTCCTTTGCTGTCAGAGAGAGTTCTTTTCCTGCAACATAAGCACGGTGTGCGGCCACATCGATACGGACGTCCTGAACAACAAGATCGCCGTCTGCAACCTCGCCGCCGCCGCGTCGCAGGAGTGCACGAACGCGTGCAAGGAGCTCTGCCAAGCGGAAAGGCTTGGTGACGTAATCATCTGCACCAGCGTCAAGGCCAACAACCATGTCGACTTCGTCGGCGCGAGCAGTAAGGATGAGAATCGGCACGGAGGAGCCAGAGGAACGAATTTCCCTTGCGACATCCAGACCGTCCATATCGGGAAGACCTAGGTCAAGAACAACCAAGTCAACACCATCAAGATCTTCGAGTGCGCTCCGGCCGTGGTCATGCGCGCGCACATCGTAGGTTTCACGTGCGAGGGCGCGGGTAAGCGGGCCAGCGATAGCCGGATCATCTTCAACGAGAAGCACTGTAGTCACGGAAACAGCATACCGGATTTCAGGGATCTCTTGTACATTTCTTGACCTAAATGGGATGAAATCACAAGATCAGGTAAAAAAGCAGACAGTTTTTTAGTGGCGATAGGTCAGAAGATAGGGCGAAATCGTCCCAAAACCGCGCAAAGTTGCGCTTGGGAACTCTTCTACGTCGTACTCCATCCCCGCTTTACCCGCAGCAATCGCGGCAGCCGTGGTGGGATCCATCAAGATTTTGCCCACTGGAGCGATATCCACCAGGCGCGAGGCCAAGTTAACCGTCGGACCAAACACATCGCCTGAACGAGAAAAGACATCACCGCGCACGAAGGAAGCACGAACGGGAAGCATCTGATCATCAGCGCCGAGCTGCTCAATAAGTGAAACCGCTACTCGAAGGCCCGTTTCGAGATCATCGGCAATATACATGACCGCATCACCGATCATCTTGACCACGCGGCCCCCCGCATCCGTCACCGCATCACGAGAGAGCTGCTCAAAACGACCAATAAGATCAACCAGGCGCCCACCCAGAATCGTCGAGGATGAGGTGTAGGAAACCATGTCAACAAAACCCAGGGATCGATTCAGCGGGAATCGCGGCTGCAATCCCTCATGCCCACGCGTAGCGATCTCATGATCCATCCGCTTGAGCAGCGCATCCAATTGACGCCGCCACGAATGTCGCAGCAGTTCATCAAACATGTCAACGCGCTCGCGAATATGGTCAAGGACATACATTCGTGCCGCGGTGTCATCTAAGCCGTAGCGTCGCATCGTGTCTTCAACCAACGCTTCAACCTGCCACAACCCCAAACGGTCAGCTAAGTGAGAATTCGCGCGGAGAAGCGAACGCGCGGTAGCCTGATCAATAGCCCCCGAAGCAATAAATTTCGACCATTCAATGAAAAGCCGAGCATCGTTTTCCGTAAAGACCTTTTCTTCGGCACGCGGGGACGGAAAACCCATTGCGACCCAGAATTCGCGAACTTCCTCGCTGCTGGTCTGCGCCATCTGAGCAAGATCATCAACAGTGAGGGTAGCCGGACCACCAAGGAGGGAAGAGCTATTGGTGTGTGCAGTCGAAAAATCGTGACTCAATCCTGCTTCTTCCTTCACAACTTTCTCCACGCATGTGGCCTAACACACATTAGTGTAGTGAAGAAAAGCTGAGCCTGCACGGGAAAATTCATAGTATGCACCTTGTATTAGCCTCACAATCTCCTGCCCGCCGGCGCATCCTCCAGGAAGCCGGGATAACTCCTATCGTCAAAGTTTCCCAAGTGGACGAGGATTCAATCTTGGATCGAATCCCCAGCGCCTCCCCCGCTGAGAAAGTGTGCGCCCTTGCAACCGCTAAAGGAAGGGCCGTAGCTTCGGCAATATGCGCGGGAAAGCTATCGCTGGACGAGGCCGCGCTCCCCGAAAGTGAGTGCGTATTAGTTGCCTGTGATTCCATGCTCGAGGCCGGTGGGGAGTTGCTGGGTAAGCCTCACGATCCCCAAGTTGCCCTTGCCCGAGTAAAGGCACTTTCCAAGGCACACACAACCTTGTGGAGCGGCCACTACCTGGCGCATATGCGCTGGGATAAGGACGGATGGAAGGTTCTGCGCGAAGACACGCGTCCATCCGCAACTGATATTCACTTTGGCTCGATCAACGATGAAGAAGCCCAAGCCTATGTGGCAAGTGGCGAACCCTTAGAAGTCGCCGGTTCTTTCACCATCGACGGATTGGGTGGAGCCTTCATCGAGGCCATTGAAGGCGACCACCACAACGTCATTGGAATCTCACTTCCCTTAATCCGCACCATGATGGCCGATATGGGATTGCAGTGGGTCAGTCTTTGGGATCGAAAAGGATCTGACGCTCACTAAGCCGGTCAAACGTCACGCCCGGATTGGCTGGGCGATCAAGCGGCTCGCGGCCTCGGCAACGCGCTCATCGGTGGCGGTCAAGGCTACGCGCACAAAGCCCGCCCCGGCCTCGCCATAAAAATCACCGGGAGCAACGACAATCCCCCGCTGGGCGAAAGCATCAACGAGCTGCCAGGAATCGAAGTCACCACGGGGATCCCTCACCCACAGATAAAGGCCTGCAGCCGAGTCCTTGTCACGCTCAAGGCCAGTACGAGCAATGGCATCGATCAAGATTTCACGTCGGCGCGCATACACCTGACGCTGTGCCTCAACGTGTTCGGTATCCTCCAACGCAACGCGCATTGCGGCTTGCACTGGAGCAGGAACCATCATCCCCGAGTGCTTACGCACTTCAATAACAGGAGCAAGAAGCTGCGGATCCCCGTACATCAACGCCGCACGATAACCAGCCAGATTCGACTGCTTAGACAGCGAATACAGCACGATCAGGGAACGAGGATCTCCATCGCAGACTCGTTCATCGAGCAGTGAGGGCACACCCTCGCTGAGGAAAGGCTCCTCCCATGCCAAAGCCGAGTAGCACTCATCAGAAATCACGACTGCGTCATGACTGCGAGCCCACTGGACGACCGCACGCAGCTGATCAAGCGTGAGGACATGGCCATCGGGGTTGCCTGGCGAATTCAGCCATACAAGTTGAGCATCGGGCCATGACGAAGGATCTGTCGGGTCCACCGGGAGTGGAGTTGCACCCGCTAAACGCGCACTGATGTCATAGGTCGGATACGAGGCCTGCGGGAATAAAACCGTATCTCCGGGGCGCACTCCCAGAAGCAAGGGAAGCCATGCCACGGCTTCCTTGGAGCCGATCGACGGCACCACGCCCTGCAATCCAACGTCCACCATGTTCCGCCGCTTTCCCCACGCAAGAATCGCGTGACGAAGCTCAGGAGTGCCAATCACGGTTGGATATCCCGGCGCATCCGCATGCTCTTGAAGCGCATCCTGAATGAGCGCGGGAGTGGGATCAACCGGAGTTCCAATCGATAGATCACACACTCCAGCGGGATGTTCAGCTGCCCGTTTACGGTAAGGGGTGAGCTGATCCCAAGGGAATGAGGGCAGATCGAGCGGGCGCGGAAGGACGCTCATGTGTTTCCTTACTTATCCCAATCTTCGTTCTGCGGAGGAAGCTCGCTGATCCACGGAACATCGAAGGGCTGAGGACCGGTCTTCTGCGCGCCACCGGGGCTGCCCAGGTCAACGAAGAAATCGGCGTTGGCCTGCAGGTAATCGGACCATTCACTGGGGAGGTCATCCTCGTAGAAGATTGCTTCGGTCGGGCAGACCGGTTCGCACGCACCGCAGTCCACGCACTCATCGGGGTGGATGTACAGGGTACGCTCGCCCTCATAAATGCAGTCGACGGGGCACTCATCAACGCAGGCCCGGTCCTTAACATCAACACAGGGCTGGGCAATGACGTAAGTCATTAATTCCTCCTTGGACTGGGTTGGACAACCACTTCATTCTATTATCGCCAACATGAAGAACCACGCGAACGAGCAGCCTTCTTCCCCCGAAAATAGGGAAAAAATCAGTCCTGCGGAGCATGTCCAAGCCGAAGCTTTTACGCGACACGAAACGCACGCAATTCCCAATCTTCCGTGGATGCAATTGGGAGTGGGCTCCCGCGTGGTCGTTCGCTATCGTCTAGACGATGGTCTTCACGATGCACTGGGAACGCTTATCGAAGCTGCCCCAACCCACGTGGTCATCGAGACTCGGCGCGGCCAGGTTCGCGTCGATGCGCGAACCATGGTCACCGGGAAGCGCGTCCCTCCCCCGCCGCAGATCTAACTTGAACTTCAGTTAGCTTCAACAGCCTATCGGGGCCGAGGTCGGACTCAGTCCTTGTTCTGACGACGCTCGCGAGCGGCAATCTTGAAGCGCTCCTGGGCGTCCAAGACGACCTTGCGCACGCGCACGGCCTCGGGAGTCACTTCAACGCACTCATCGTTTGCCGCAAACTCCAGGGACTCTTCCAAGGTGAGTTTGCGAGAAGGCGTCAAGGACTCGTAGACATCAGCGGTCGCACTACGCGTGTTGGTCTGCTTCTTCTCGCGGCAGATATTGACATCCATATCCTCGCCGCGAGGATTCTCACCAACAACCTGGCCTTCATAGACCTCCGAACCCGGCTCAACAATGAAGGAGCCGCGCTCTTGAAGGTTCGTCATCGCGTAGGGGGTGGCCTGGCCTGCACGGTCCGCAACAAGCGAGCCGGTCAAGCGCTGCTCAATTGCGCCCTGCCACGGAGCGTAGCCCTCGGCAATAGACGAGGCGATACCGGTACCGCGGGTCTCGGTGAGGAAACGCGTACGGAAACCAATCAGGCCTCGAGCGGGAACGACAAATTCCAAGCGAATCCAGCCCGAACCGTGGTTGGCCATGGTCTCCATACGTCCCTTGCGCTGAGCCATCAGCTGGGTGACCGAGCCGAGGTATTCCTCGGGGATATCAATGGTCATGCGTTCCATGGGCTCACTGCGCACGCCGTCGATGGTCTTGGTGACAACCTGCGGCTTACCAACGGTGAGCTCGAAGCCTTCACGGCGCATCTGCTCAACAAGAATTGCCAGAGCGAGTTCGCCACGTCCCTGAACTTCCCATGCATCGGGACGCTCGGTGGGCAGGACTCGAATGGAAACGTTACCGATCAGTTCGCGATCCAAGCGATCCTTCACCTGACGCGCGGTCACCTTTGCGCCCTTGACTCGTCCGGCCATGGGAGAAGTGTTAATACCGATCGTCATCGAGATCGCGGGATCATCAACGGTGATCAAGGGCAAGGGGTGCGGATCGTCGAGGTCAACCAGAGACTCACCAATGGTGATGTCTTCGATGCCGGCTACCGCAACGATATCGCCGGGCTCAGCGGTTTCGGCAGGAAGGCGCTCCAGGCCTTCGGTGCGCAGAAGCTCGGTGATACGAACAGGCTTAATCGTTCCGTCGTGGCGAGCCAGACCAACAGTTTCACCCTTACGCAGAGTGCCGTTGTGGATACGCAGCAGGGCGAGGCGGCCAAGGAAGGGCGAGGCGTCGAGGTTCGTCACGTGTGCCTGCAGGGGTGCGCCTTCCTCATATTCGGGGCCGGGAATGCGCTGAAGGATCGTCTCGAAGAGAGGCTCGAGATCCTCGGTGGGGATATTGCCGTCGCCGGGGTTGGTCAGCGAGGATTTCCCTGCCTTTGCCGAGGCGTAGACAACGGGGACATCCAGCAGAGAGTCAACATCGGCATCGACGCCTTCGCTCATGAGGTCCTCAGCCAATGCGAGAAGCAGGTCCTGGGTTTCCGAGACGACCTCGTCGATACGCGCATCGGGACGGTCAACCTTATTGACAACGATCACGACGGGAAGCTGGGCCTGAAGGGCCTTGCGAAGGACGAAACGAGTCTGCGGGAGAGGTCCTTCAGAGGAATCAACAAGCAGAACGACGCCATCGACCATGGATAGGCCTCGTTCAACTTCGCCACCGAAGTCTGCGTGTCCGGGGGTGTCAATAACGTTAATGACCACGCCACCTTCGAGCCCAAGCTTTTGAGCGGCGGGACCGCGATAGTGGACTGCAGTGTTCTTGGCGAGAATCGTAATGCCCTTTTCGCGCTCAAGATCGCCCGAATCCATCACGCGCTCGCCGGTCTTCTCAACCGTATCGCGCTCGTTGAAAGCACCCGACTGCCACAACATCGCATCAACCAAGGTGGTCTTGCCGTGGTCAACGTGTGCAACAATCGCGACATTTCGTAGATCTTCGCGGATGGTCATAAAGCTCCCTATACATTCTCGACGCGTATCACAGCTAGCTTATCGCCGTTTTTGAGGAAGTCCCTTGTTTGGAGGGCTATGTGTGAGGCGTTACTCGCGCTATCCTTGTCCAATGACAAACCGACGCGTCTATCGCGCCAGCAATGACTGCTGTGATGCGAGCTTTTCAGATTCAGGTGCCCAGGTCCTTACATGGCAGCCTTCTGGCACCGAGCCTGTCCTCTGGCTCTCCGAACGTTCTCTGCCCTGGGCATCGACGCCCGCACGGGGAGGGATTCCGATTTGTGCACCGTGGTTTGGTGTTGCAACAGCTTCCTTGGCTGCGCCCGGATCCGAAGCACAAAACCACGGATTCCTCAGAAATGCAACGTGGGAACTGGCTGAACGTACCGATTCCCATGCAGTTCTTGAATTCGTATACAAACCATCCACAAACGCTGAGATGGCAAAATTCCCCCATCGCTTTACCTCGAAACTTGAGGTCACTTTCGGGGAGGAACTTCACCTGGTGCTTTCGATGAAGAACACCGATGACGAAGCCTTCTACGTCGATGAGGCCTTGCACTCCTATTTCAATGTTTCCGATGTACGTGAGATTTACGTTCACGGCCTCGATGGAGCGAACGAATTGGATACCGTACGCGACACACAAGGCATTCACGAAGGCCCGCTGAGCTTCACTGAGGGTCGTGTCGATTCGATCTTCGATACAAGCAATGGAACAATCATTGAAGATCCGGGTTTCAAACGACGGATCATCATCGAAAAAGAACACTCCGCATCAACAATCGTCTGGAATCCTGCCGAATCCAAAGCAGCGGACATGCACCACGAGGACTGGAAACACTTCGTCTGCGTCGAAGTAGGCAATGTCCGCCGTAATGCGTTACTCCTCCGCCCAGGACAGTCTCACTGGATGTCCTTGACTATCAAGGTGGAAGAACTCGTATAGGCGAGATCTTCACTGATGCAAGCCGTGAGCATCCTCAGGTAGACGAAAACCTCTCTCGGTTGCCATGGTTCCTACAGCCCGAAACGCTGTGCGAGCCACGGCAATCCGTCTTCGAAGGCCGCGCTCCACACCTTCCAGGAGTGCCCACCCGGATAGGTTCGCGTCTCAATGCTCATCCCCGATTTCTCCGCGGCGTGATCGACCTCGATGAGACCTTCTTTAAAGGCGGTATCAGAGTCGCCCCACGAGATAATGCCCGCGCTTTGCTCATAGCGATTGTGGCTCATCAGATGCACGGGATCGTTCGCTTCATAGAGCTCTCGAGAGCCGTCAAATCCATCCGAAATCGTTCGCTCTTCATTACCGAGTTGCGGATGCGCTTCGCCTGACATGTCAAGGAAGCTGCGATACAAATCGGGAGCGCGGGTCACCACTTGGAGCGCACAGGTCCCTCCCGATGAAAGACCAGCAACGGCCCACTGTCCCGGATCAGAAGAGACGGGAAGATGAGCGTGCAGCCAGCCCGGGACATCCTTTTGCACATAGGTCGCAACTTTCCCGTGCGAGGTATCGGAGCACAGAGGATTTGCTGTTTGACTGCCGTAGACATCAACAACAGCAATGATTGGGGCCCGCCCATCATGCCGCGATGCAAATTGATCCATTGTCTGGGGAAGTTTGCCCAAAACAAGCCAATCTTGAGGCGTACCGGGCTGGCCAGACATCAGCACAATGACCGGAAGCTGCGCACTGGGATCTTTGAAATATGACGGTGGAAGATAAACAATGGCTTGCCGAGGGGTAAAAGACGAATCCGAGGCGGGAATGTTCACACGGACAAATGCCCCCTCTGCACTGTGCGCCAGAGCGGCAGCATCATCAGGGCTTTTTAGTTCATCCCAAGAAATTGTCTGTACTCCCCCACCAACGACTTCCGCCATGGTGGGATAGGCCTCGAAATGATAGTTAATCCCCAGCGCAGCTCCAATGGCCATGAGCATCCACGCGCACACCCCAGCTAGAAAGCGACGAATCCAGTGACGGCGACGGAACAGGGCAACGATAATCATCACCGCAGCAATAAGGGCTGGCGCCGCCCACAGCCATGTTACGCGTCCCAATCCCTCGGCGACCGGATGCCAAACCCTTTCGACAAGGTGATGAACAATGACAAGAACAATGACGCCGCCGAAAGCGCTCACAAAGCGAGCCTTGAGGGAAAGCGGCTTCATGACAAAAAACCACACCCAGGCAGCGGCTGCAAGGATCAAGGCTGCAGCGATCGGCAGAATCCATACGCGCAGAAGTGGAAATAGCTTGAGGAAACTAATCACGTGACACCAACTTTGCTGCGACCCCCACAGCACTGACTGCACTCATGTTTGGCAAATAAGCATGAGCAATTGCCAGACCAACTGCAGGCGCATTCGCGATATCGGGAATCGCCAGATACAGGGGGACGAAACGAACCTGGAATTTCTTCTTATAGGCCAGCAAGGAGCGGAAACCGTAAACGGGTTCCATCACGCTCCCCATCACATCAAGAACTGGGGCAAAAGCGAAGCGTGAATCTGCCAGTTCTGCGCTTTCCTCGCACTGGCCCGATTCGGCTAGAGGTGCACCGGACAGGGAAATGAACTGAAGTCCCTCATCTTGCGCAAGAAGAGCAGCTTGGCCGATGAGAAAGTCAATGGCCAAACGGAAACCAGAGTCATCTCGACGCATCACATCGAGGGTCAGGCCGATCACTTCGCCACCTGAGTGAACGGGCATCCATGAGGTCACCGCGTGGATGCGCCCTTCTTCATCAAGGGCCAGTAGCAGCCGCGTATCCGAGTCATTAATTTCGCGCAGGCCGCCCAGCGTAAAGCCCATTTCAGGAAGAGCCTTCTCGTCAGCCCATGCCTGGCAGATTGCATCAACCTGTTGCTTCAGGTGAGAGGACAGACTTGGATATGACGCCCACTCGGCTCGGATCCCCTCGCGCTTTGCATGATTGAAAGCGGTGCGTACATCTTGGAATTTCTTACCCTTGAAGGCAAGATCACCCAGATCAATGATGGCTTCCTCAGCAACCTTGACGGTGGACCAGCCTAAACGATGTGCCTCTCGCGCCCACTCTTCGTGGACCGAATAGAGCGCCGGGGTCAGTGCTGCATCGCTTGCAAAGCGAGCAAACTGTGAAATCACTGCTGGAATATCGCCATCAGCTGCGGCACATTGTGTCAGTGTCAGCGCCACACCAGATTCTTGACGGTAGGACACTGCCGCGCGTTGATCAGGACTAATCCACGTGGAGTTTCCCGGCCATGCGAGCATCCACCCCAAAGAGCCTGCGCCATGCTGGCGAAGAAGAGCGATTAACTCATCATGAGCATCATGTTGAAGTTCAACCGGTGCAAGGAAAACTTTAAGAAGGCAAACAGCAATGACAATCCACACCAGTGCGGGAATCCAAACTGTCGAAATCGAGGCAAGAAAGGTCGTTGCATAGACCGGAGTATCAATCAGCCACTGCGCGCCAGCAGGAGCGTATGAGACAACGTAGGCTTCAAAAAGACTCAGTAAATCTGCTTCGGGAACAAACTGGTCAGGAATTAAAACCCCAATGACAAGCGCGACCAGGGTTCCAATCACAGCAGCAACAGCAATGACACATGCACTGCGTACCCAGTAGCGTCGGGCAATTTGTACCTGGAACGCAGAGGAATTCCATGCGGTCAGCAGAAGCGTTACCAGGGGGAAAGCAACGCTGATCAGAAGCTTACTCATGGGAATGGGAGCGATATAAAAGTCATCGCCGTCGAGTCCCTGTGCCTCATTCACCGAAAGCGCGAAAACCATGATCTGCGCGACGCCAATAATTGCGAGCGCGCTCTGAAGAACCAGCGTGCCCACCCAAGCGCCACGACGGCCTCGGAAAAGACCAAAAGCCAAAACCAACTGAACCACGAAAGGAATCGAGGCCAAGATTAACGGCGCATAAAGCATCAAAGAATTGCCGTAAATCTCTTTGACACAGCTCATGGGATCGCTGCTTTGCTGGCACAGCGCCCACATATACTGCTGGATGGCAAGCTCGGGAGAAAAAGCAGCGCGATCGAAAGCTAGGAAACCATGGCTGTTGAAGCTCCAGATCGAGCTCACCGCGCCCAAGGTGGCGACAGCAATCACCAAGGGGATCACTCGACGGACCGGATCTCCAATTCCCAGCATCGAACGCCCTCGGTTCGACCAGCCAATCGTGAAACCACCGATGATCCACCCGCAAAGGAAAGCGATTAGACGTGCCAGCGCACCCGCAGTCGAAGAAAATGCCAAGAGAGCGCTCAAGACGACAAGTGCGCCGATTCGAGTGCGCCACGCCCATAGGCGATCCATCTTTGCGCTTGCGGTTCCAAGCAACGCAGTGAGGATCAGGCTTGCTCCTGTCAGCGGACCGCTGAAGAGTGGGTACAGACCACTCTGAGAGATTCCCTTTACTAGAGCGACGAAAGCCCACATCCCCGCTAAAGACATGGGAAGGGAGATGACGGCAGAAAGAAGCCAAATTCGAGACCCGAGGAAACGTTCAAGAAGGCCACCGATGATCGCCATCATGAGAGCGGCATTGATCATCATGCCAATCGACGGACTCCACACAACCGTCGTCACAATGGTGAACGGCCGAATTGCACCGCCTTGCGCGGCAAGAGATTGATTCCAGTGGCCGTGGCTAAAGTGGGCAGCAATCCCGACAAGCATAATGATCAGCGTCAGGATGATCGAGCATGGAGCAGTCCGAAACCAGTTGAGGAGAAGCGGAACGCCTCGACTCCAGGCGCGCGAAGAAGCAGATGCCGGACGCGTCTGCGAAGCCTCGTCAGCCATGAGTTCGGTTTCGGCGCTCATGAAACTCCTTCTGGCAGACAAACTAGAATTCTCTGTTTCCGATCTTAGATCTTGCTGCCCTCAGCTCAACTCGAAGGATGCAATTATCAGGGTGTAATCAGGGACATTTTCAGGGGGATCACTCACATAGAGAGGTCCAACTCCGTCAATCCCACGTACACTAACTGCGGCAGGACAAGGAAAGGACGCACATGGGATTGCGTAAAGCACTGGCTCACACGGTCATGCATCTATCAAGATGGACTTTCGCACCTGAGTTCCCTCTTCCCGATCGCTGTTTAGTCATCGGTGCGCCTCACACGTCAAATTGGGATGGCTTCTACATGGTGATGGCAATGTGGGCCGTCGAGCGTCCAGTGTCTTTCCTGGTCAAGAAGAATCTCACCGATGTCCCTGTTATTGGAAGTTTCGTGAAGGCGATTGGTGGGATTCCCGTCGACCGAGAACATCCGGGGCACCTTGTTGAGCAGATCATTTCCCTTGCTGAATCCAAGGAGCATTTCGTTCTGGTCATTACTCCGAAGGGAACCCGTTCCGTTCGTCCCTACTGGAAATCTGGTTTCTACCGAATTGCGATGGAAGCTGATCTTCCGATTGTTCCCGGTTTCATCGATGGCGCGAAGCGTCGCTATGGGTGGGGTGCGCCAATGCGACTTACCGGCAACCGCCGTAATGACATGGACAAAATCCGTGATTTCTATAGTGGGCTGGTGGGGATTCGCCCAGAAAACACCTGCGTCCCCCGACTACGCAACGAAGATCCCGAAGACTAAAGTTCCCCGAATTTTTGCACTTAAGTCAGTGCTTTAGCCGCGGTGAAGCCGACACAGGGTCATGACCAGTTTCTCAACTGCCCCCTGCGGGTCCTTCGACGCGCCTTTTATGTCTTCGTCAGCTTGCGCAATTGCAGTGATTGCCGAGGCCAAAGCGGGGTCGGGCCATGCGCGAAGTTCGCGTCGGGCTCGTTCTGCCTGCCAGGGTGACATCCCCAGGTTCTTTCGTCCCGAAGAAGCGGAAACTTTGGCCATTGCACGAAATTTCATTGCAATTGCGGCAACGAGCTGCGCCGGCGCGCTTCCGGTCGCGTAGGCATGGCGAACCAAAGTCAGAGCCCGTGCGGCGCGTCCATCGATAATCGCATCCGCGACTTCAAAACTTGTTGCTTCAACACGTCCGGAGTAGTACTTCCGCACGGCATCAAGCGTAATTTTGCCCTCAACATCGCTGAGGAGCTGTGCCACAGCAGCCGCGAGCGCACTCAGATCATTACCTAAGGCATCCACTAAAGCCTGAGCTGCCTCAGTTTCTATGCTGCGATGAGCTTGTCGCACATCGGAGCGGACAAAGTCGAGTTTGTCACGATCATTCTTTAAAGGCTCTGCCGGAATCACGGGAAAACCCGCTTTGGCAATCGCGTCGAGCAGCTTCTTCCCGCGGGCGTTGCCGCCCGGATGGCGCATGAAAATCCAGACATCGGCCGCAGGGGCGGATACATATGCCTGAAGGTCAGCCGCTAAGGCGTCTGTCATATTCTCCAGGTCGGGAATGATGATCATCCGGCTTTCGCCAAAAAGCGAAGGCGAAGTCAAAACATCGAGTTGTCCCGCTTGATAGGTGCCAGCCGATAGATCTGTACGTTCAAGGGCAGGATCAACCTCATGCGCTTGGCGACGTAACTCGCTTAATGCCCGATCTGCCAGTAAGCTTTCGCTTCCTTTGATGAGGACGAGTGGGGCAAGTGTTGGAGATACCGGTGCCGCTTGTGTTTTGGCTGCCATAGCTCTCCTTTGCTGATCGTCACCATCATTTCTTAAGCGATGCCCTCTAAGTGTGGCATGTTCTGTTTGCCTCTACGAGGAGAAGCGCCGAATTTTTACCCTCACTACCCAGATCAGAAGGAGAAGGATCACCACAGTAATAAGACCAGACCACTCTCCCACCGAGATTCGCGCACCTGGAAGTGCAGCCAATCTGGAGGCAACCGTTGATATCCACGCGGTTCCCCAAGATGTCGACCATGCGCATACATAGCCAAAAGTGGGCGATATTTGAGCTGCAAGTGCCGAGATAAAACACCCTACAGTCACAGGAGTCACCAATGGTGCGATAAGTAGCTGAGCGGGTATTGCCCATGGACTGACCCATGAGTTCATCGAGAGCATGATCGGAAGCGTGGCTAGTTGGGCTCCCAGTGGGACACTGATGAGTTTGGCGCTCCATCCAATCAGCGACTGGAGTCGTTGCGGAATCGAACCCACTTGGGATGCACCGGTCTCAATCCAACGTGCAGGAACACTTACTCCCCAGGTTGCAAGCACTGAGAGCGTAAAGCCCAAGGCACACGCATCGTAGGGCGAGATCAGGCAGGCAAGGATAATGACAGTACTCAATGACGAGTAAATTCCCCCTTCCCTATTACTCCACATTCCGGCAAACCCAATAGCACTCACCGCAAAAGAACGCAGTACCGACGAGGCGGGGCCAACAAACCCAACGAAAATCAATAGAACCGAAAATTGGGTAACGATCGCTATGCGACGTTTCTTTGTTGTAAGCAGACCAACTGTCATCATCAAAATCGACATATGAGCGCCTGATACTGCTGTGAGGTGCGCAAATGACACGGTCTTCATATCATCACGCATTTGAGCACCGGCTTGGTGGTCATCTCCCAGCGACATTCCTGGTATCAGCGCACGTGCGTGCTCTGGCAATGTCACAACGGTCTTCTCTAGGTTCCTCCTGACGCCTTGAGAAATACGAGTCCAGTGATCGTTTGGGAGAAGACGCTCCCACGATTTGATTCGAAATGCGCCCACATTTGGAATGCCGTGAGCCCAATGAAGATCGCATGTCCCACTAGCAAGAACTCGATCTCCGCGTCGAAGCGTTCTGAAAGATTCGCGCGTGGATACAAGGAGAAAACCCAAGTGTTCTTTGCTTCCAAGGAAACGGGCACGAACGTAGTAGCTCGGTTGATTTCTCTTGTTTGTTGTATTCCTCCCCTCACGTACTTCACCAAGCAGAACAAAGGAAGCATCACGTAAATCTTTTCCTTGTGCGCACAACTGATTCGCTTCGTTTTCCCAGCTTGTTGCACGACTTGAAGAGATCACAATGCACGTACAGCACAGGCATATCGTGACAATGAGAAGAGGAGCGCATTCACTGACCCGTTCTTTTCCTAACCCCTGAAATCCTCGTGGGAGTACCAGCAGAGGGAAGAGGAAAGCAATGCATATTCCGGCGCATAGAAGAAGTGGAGCTCTGTTCAGTGCACCCCAGGTACATAACCAAGATGAAATCGCTAAGGGCACTAAGCGGATGTCAATCGATGAGGGCCTCACGAGCAGGCACCAATTCGAATTTTCTCCAGTATCGAAGCTCCAATTCCTGGAACTGCAACTAAGTCGTCCACACGCGTGATCGGATGAGACTTCCTATAGGTCACGATACGCGCGGCCAATGCCGGTCCAACCCCATCAAGTCCCTGTAGTGTTTGGGCATCTGCTTGAGTGACATCAATGCAGGCGGCGGCTTGACCAGGTTGAGCTTCATCCTGCGCCTTTGAGGAGTTCAGAGAAGGAACCTTGATCTGTTCACCATCAACGACCAACCTGGCTAGGTTAACGCTGTCTCGGTCCGCGTCTTCGGTAAAACCTCCAGCTTGATCGACAGCCTCCGAAACCCGAGAGCCATGTCTGACACGGACAACTCCAGGAGCGCGCACTTCTCCTGTCATATGAACCATCACTTGCCCACTGAGTCCACTTCCCTCCTCGCCGGACTGCTGAAGTCCTGAGCTCGACGAAGAGATAGATCCGGCGCCATCGGCATGTGCACTTGAAGATTCCGCATCAGAAGCCGACAGATTGTCTTCCTCTACGCGACTATTCCAGGTGTGGACAGCCCCTGCTATTAGGGCGAGAAATAGGCAGATCACAATAAATACTCGAGCGGTACGCCACCGCCAGATCCAGCGCGGACCTTGTCTTTGGCCCTCATCATCCCAAGAGTCTTCGCGCTCGGCGGTCCTATCTGCATCCTGATCGGCCACCGAAGACTGAGAGGCAAATACCAAGCGTTCCAACTGCCTTCTGCGGCTCAGATGAGAATGAAAGTGTGAATCCATGCCTTCAGTGTGTCCGTCTCCCACCTCCAGTTCGGGGTCTATGAGCGCTTCTGTGGATGAATCCTTGATTCACATTTTCTGTGGATTTTTGCGATACAAAGAATGAGACCTTGTTGCCCTCAACACGTAAAGTGTGTTTAAAATAACGCCAAGATCTACACCTCCTCACTCAAGGACTGTCATGCGTATCGGCTTCATCGGAACAGGTGCAATGGCCTCGGCTATTGCACGCGGTGCCGTGGCCGCTGGCTTCAGCGGCTCGGATCTGATGCTCGCTGATCGACACCGCCAAGCCGTAGAAGACTTGGCTGATGAGCTGGGAGGCGTTGCACTCGCATCAAACCGTCAGGTCGCCGAGCAGAGCGACCTCTTGGTTCTTGCAGTGAAACCAAACGTCCAGTCTGAAGTCATTCGTGAGATCCGCGAGAGTGTTCTTTTTGCCAAGGGAATCTGCGTCATTTCTATTGCTGCGGGCCGTACGACAGATCAGATCATTTCGGATTTCGGGGCAGCCATTCCCTTGGTCCGCGTCATGCCCAATGTCAATGCGCAGATCGGCCAGTCAATGAGTGCCCTCTGCCCGGTAGGGACAACGGACGAACAGCTTGCTGCGGCGCGTAGACTTCTGGATTCGGTCGGCCAAACGATCGTGTTGGATGAAAAGTACTTCCCTGTTTTCACAGCGATCGCTTCTTCCTCCCCTGCGTGGATCTTCCGCATGATCGATGCCATGGCCGAGGCCGGCGTCAACCACGGCCTCACCAAGGCTGATTCGACGCGCATCGTCGCCCAAGCCTTTGCAGGAAGTGCACAATTGCTGCTTGATGGCCTCGGCAATGGGCAAGTACCCGCAAACCTTATTGATCGAGTTTCTTCTCCGGGCGGCACCACTATTGCTGGCCTCCTCGCCGCCCAAGAGGCAGGTCTTTCCTCCGCGATCGTCGCGGCGGTGGATGCCGCTGTCGAGCGCGACCATCATCTTGGCTGACGTCGTCACGAGACGCCGTCAGGATAATCTCCCGCGCTCGCGAAGATTTGTCGCAGCCTTCACTTAAGCTCGCGCATCTCATTTTTAACTTCGCACCCAACTGAAGCTTTTGCTCCTTATCCACATCAGTTTTTCACACTTAATTTCTTGGAATAGTCATGCTTTTGTTGAATGCAGTCGTCCTCTCGGTCATCGTCATGCTGGCTCTGAGCCTTGCCCGAGTGCACGTCGTAATCTCTCTCTTTGTTGCCTCGCTCGTCGCCGGCCTTGCCGCCGGGATGGGAATCTCTGGCACGATGGTCGCTTTCCAAACCGGCCTCGCCGGAGGCGCGAAAATCGCCCTCTCCTATGCCCTACTCGGTGCTTTTGCTATGGCGGTCGCTCACTCAGGTCTGCCAGCCCTGCTCGCACGCACAATTGTGAACCGCATGCGCAACGCGGATGCGGCGAGCTCCGCTCGAGTTGCTCGCGGCGCCAAATGGGGAATCGTCGGAGGCGTCCTCGTCATGGGTGTCATGAGCCAGAACCTAATCCCCATTCACATCGCCTTCATTCCGCTCCTTATTCCGCCACTCATTGGCGTGATGAATGAGCTCAAGATGGACCGCCGCATGATTGCCTGTGCGATTACCTTCGGTATCGTCACTGCCTACATGTTCTTCCCCATCGGCTTCGGGCGAATCTTCTTGCACGACATTCTCTACAAGAACATCAATGACGCCGGCATGGACGTGTCTTCTGTCAACCCCATGGCAGCAATGGCGATTCCCGCGGCTTCAATGGCAATCGGTTGTGCAATCGCGCTTTTCTTCTCCTACCGCAAGCCGCGCACCTACGCGCAACGCGACTCCTCCTTCGCTTCATCCGAGGACAAGCCAATTGATATGAAGAAGGTCTGGGCCGCGGTGGCTGCCCTTGTCGTGTGCTTCGTCATTCAGACCGTGCTCACGCGAATGGATTCGGAGGCCGATCCGCTGCTCGTTGGTTCCTTGGTGGGTCTGTGCATGATGCTCTTCATGCGAGTCGTCCCCTGGCAGCAGGCTGACGATGTCTTCAGCGGCGGCATGAAGATGATGAGCCTCATCGGCTTGATCATGATCACAGCACAGGGCTACGCCTCAGTCCTCAACGAATCCGGTCAGATTAAGCCTTTGGTTGATGGAACCGCAGTACTCTTCAACGGTTCAAAGGTCCTCGCAGCAATCATCATGCTCTTGGTCGGCCTCGTCATCACCATGGGTATCGGTTCGTCCTTCTCAACGCTGCCGATCATTTCAGCGATCTACGTCCCTCTGTGTCTCACGCTGGGCTTCTCCCCCATGGCAACGGTAGCGATCATCGGCACCGCTGGAGCGCTGGGTGACGCCGGCTCACCCGCATCAGACTCGACGCTCGGCCCAACAGCGGGACTCAACGTCGATGGTCAGCACGACCACATGCGGGATACGGTGATCCCGACCTTCTTGCACTACAACGTTCCGCTCTTGATTGGCGGATGGATTGCGGCGATGGTCCTCTAAATAAGATCACGATCCCTATTCTCGAGGCCGGGGTGAGCGTACGCGCTTCCCCGGCCTCGCGCCGTCTCTAGTCCGGTAGGTTTCTTATCCGCCGCGTTATATGCAGGATTTATCTTCCGTCGGCATGGTCACCCGTTCATTGTCAATGAACGTTTCCACATTTTGCTGAAAAGTTGCATGTACACGCGATCCAAGTTGCACAATAGACCCCATGACTTCTACTTCGCCCGCTACACGGCCAAGCCAAAAGGATTTGGAGAAACTCATCGATGAGACTCCGGCGTCCGGCCCCAAGCGTTCGATCGCCTTCCTTGCGGGGGTCGCAACTTTTGGTTCTCTTCTTTTCGGCTATGACACGGGCGTTATTGCTGGAGCCCTGCCCTACATGTACATGCCACGCATTGCCGGTGGCCTCGGAATTAATGAATTCCAAGAAGGTCTGGTCGGGGCATGCCTTGCCCTAGGTGCAGCAATCGGAGCAATCGCTGGCGGGCGCCTCTCAGACCGCTACGGAAGACGACACAACATCTTGCTCCTTGCGGGCATTTTTGTTCTGGGAACCTTAGGCTGTACCTTTGCACCGAATATCGCAGTACTCTATCTTTTCCGTTTCATCTTGGGCATTGCTGTCGGCGGTGCCTCCGCGACAGTCCCCGTGTACCTAGCCGAATCTGCGCCCACGCGCGTGCGCGGGTCTCTGATCGCTCTGGACCAGTTCATGATCGTCGCAGGGCAATTGCTGGCTTACTCGATGAACGCAATCCTCTCTAGCGCACACGGAGGCCCCCAGGTCTACGTCAGTGAAGACCCTTCGGGGACTCTCACTGCCGGACAGTGGTATTCCTGGGATCAGGTTCAAAACGTGAGCAGCGCGGTCATTACTGCCGGTGATGGGATGGCCTGGCGCTGGATGCTTGTTCTTGCAACAATCCCAGCGGTCTGCCTGTGGCTGGGTATGCGTCTCATGCCAGAGTCTGGGCGCTGGTACGCCTCAAAAGATCGCTATTACGAGGCCATTGGGGCGCTTAAGCGCATTCGTGATCCCAAGCTCGACAATCTCAGCGAGGAGATCGCACAAATCGCCCAACTCCAGCAAAGAGAAGACGCACAGGGACACTGGTCACTTCGACGCACAGCATCGGTCGCCTGGACCCGGCGCCTGCTGCTGATCGGTGTTGGCCTCGCCTGCTTCGATCAGCTGACCGGTATTAACACCGCGATGTACTACCTCCCCAAGATCCTCGCTGCGGCGGGTTTCTCGGCCGCTGATTCGATTACCTTAAATGTCATTACGGGTGCGGTCGCGTGTGCGGGTGCAGGTTTCGGCCTCTATTTGGTGTCAAAGCTCGCGCGTCGTCACGTCGGTATTTACCAAGAAACAGGCGTGACTCTTTCGCTCTTCAGCCTGGCGATCATCTTCGGAGTGGGAATATCGCCCTACGTACAGGCTGATGGCAGCATTTCGGCTTCGATTCCCGCCTACCTTCCGTGGCTGGTTGTCGTCCTTGTTTCGCTTTTCGTCTTCGCCAAACAGTCAGGAACAGTCAACTGGGTTCTGGTATC
Organism: Trueperella pyogenes; assembly: GCA_963534475.1. Taxonomy (GTDB): domain Bacteria; phylum Actinomycetota; class Actinomycetes; order Actinomycetales; family Actinomycetaceae; genus Pauljensenia; species Pauljensenia pyogenes_B. The sequence continues at coordinate 26,701 of CAUSSZ010000006.1, forward strand.
AGAGATTTTCCCATCGAGGATTCGAGGCGTTGCTCAGGGTTTTGCGGTCGGCTGCGGATGGCTGATGAACGCAGTGGTCACCTGGGTCTTCCCCGTCATGATTACTCACCTGGGTGCGACATGGACCTACGCGATCTTCGGATTGATCAACGTGGTTTCCCTGTGTTTCTATCTCTTTATCGTCCCCGAGACCCGTGGAATCTCTTTGGAGACCTTCGAGAAGAACTTCAGCGAGAAGTACGGACTGTAAGGAGCGCGCGCTCGTGGGTGTCATCAGCCCACTGCGCCGCCTCCCATAGGTCGCGTGTATGGAGGGGCTGGACATAGGTTTCCACCCATGTCTCCCCAAACTCCTCGTCGTACCAAGGGTCGTGAATCAAGAAGAAGTCTCCGACACACCCCCAAATCAGCAGCCAATGCGGGGTATCTTCACCATTAAGCGGGGCAAGGTCAACAAGAGCAATGACATGCTTGCCCTCGTCCAATGCTGAAGTGATGTCTTCGACCGATAGTTCCCTCACCTGGGAAGAAACTCCCAATTCGCGTGCACGAGTCATATGTTCGCTGTGAAGAGCGACCCGCGCCCGCTTGCCCAGCATCGTGGTTTTTGAAATCCCCACGATGGGTTCAGAAGTCGTTGCAAGAACTTCAACCTGTGCGCCGTGGTCCGCCAGTGCCGAGGCCAAGCCGAAGTGGCCTACTCCCCCCGAGTAGGTTGCCTGACGCCAAAGATCCAGTTCATTAACGAAATCGGTGTGCGGATCTCCTTCGATTTCGCCAAGTGTCATAAGAGCACTTGCTGGACCACAGGTAAATTCCGTCTTCTGGTGTTCGTAGGGAGGGACCACCAAATTCGCACTTTCTCGTGCAAAATCGGGGTTCCACAGAAGCCAGCCACTATGGGAGTAATCTCGGTCATTCTCAATGGGATGGGGGTTCCCGTTGATCGTGACCTGTTCAAAACCAATCGAGCGCAGGACATCTACAAAAATCCCCTCATCCGCCCATGAGTCAGCTTTCATCAGCGGGAAGCGACGCGAGCGCATCTCATCACAGAGTCCCAATACGACCTCGCGCACGCGACAGGTTTGTTCGGCTTCACCTACCACCTGATCGTTATTGAGAAGAGTCCATCCTGCAATGCGCAGATGCGCAGAGAGTTCACGGTGGACTTCCCAAACTCCCACCGGCCCATTGGTCCACAGGGTCGCGCGCATCTTGGGACCAAGGCGTGCCCAATCTTTCGCGCGCTCTTCAGGAACACCTAAAGCAAGCAGGCGCTCGTAGCTACTCTCACCAGACTCAATCGAAATCTGCGAAATCTTCTCAGTCATCGTCACTCTCTTGGCCAGGTACTGCGGCAAGCAAGACCCGGGTGTATTCCTGGGTTGGTGAATGAAGGATATCCTCGGTTGCACCCTCCTCAACGATGCGTCCATCCTTCATCACAACAAGGCGATCACACATCTGGCGCGCGACGGCAAGGTCGTGAGTAATAAAAAGCAATGCGAAGCCCTGCTGGCGTTGAAGCTGGAGCAAAAGCTCCAAAACTGAAGCCTGCACAGACACATCCAAAGCAGAGACGGCCTCGTCGCAAATCAAGAGCTGCGGTCGCGTCGCCAAAGCACGGGCGATGGCAACACGCTGGCGTTCCCCACCAGAAAGACGTGCGGGATAGCGCTTTGCGTAGGAGGTCGGAAGGCCCACAGACTCCAAGAGGCTCGACACCTCATTAGCTGAACGACCACCTACGCGCAAAGCCTCGGCAAGGGTAGCGCCGATAGTGCGCGCCGGGTTGAGGGCAGAATACGGGTTTTGGAAAACGATCCCCATTGGGGGGCGTCCACCTTCAGAGGCACCGCGTAATTTATCCCGTGGTGTGCCATTGACCTCGATACTTCCCGAATCTGGCTTTTCCAAACCGATAATCAGACGTGCAAGGGTGGTCTTCCCGGATCCAGACTCACCAACAATTCCAACGGATTCTTGGTGTGTGATAGAGAGCGAAACTCCATCAACCGCCACGTGCTGATCCCTGCGGCTGCGTCCGCGGAAAACTTTGACCAAGTCCCGTGCATCAACTAAAGCGGGGATGCCATCATTCTTTTCCGAGGCAGTATCCGAAGAGGTGTCAGCTTGGGATTCACCCGTGAAAGAGCGAGGATTTGGACCGTCCAGTCGAGGCTCGGCGGCTGCGAGCTGACGAGTGTAGTCGTTTTCGGGGTGAGTAAAGACTTTCTCGACACTTCCCGATTCGACAACCTTCCCGTGGCGCATCACAACCACTTCATCGCCGTATTCGCGTGCCAAAGCAAGATCGTGAGTGATCAGGATGAGGGCCATCGATCGGCTTTCGCGAAGCTCGCTCAGAAGATCAAGAATTTCCTTTTGAGTCGTCACATCCAAAGCAGTTGTCGGCTCATCCGCAATGAAAACTCCGGGTGAAGAATCTAGGGCTGCAGCGATCGCAACACGCTGGCGCATACCTCCCGAGAGTTCTTGGGGGTAAGCCTGAGCAACGCGTTCAGGAAGTCCGACTTCGCGAAGACGCTCACGAACACGTTCATCCCGGGCACGCTTGGGCAACCGCGTGTCGGCAATAATCTGTGTGCTACAACGCTGGGTAGGAGACAGCGAGGTAAAAGGATCTTGCGGAAGCCAGACAATCCCCTTTCCCCGAAGTGCTTTAAAGGCACGCGCCTGGCGAACGATGTCAAACTCGCGTCCACCCAAGGTGACTTGCCCTTGTGCGCTCAAAGTATGGGGAGTGAGCGCACAAATGGTTCGTGCAAGCATGGATTTTCCGGCACCTGACTCACCCACGATAACTAGGGTGCGTCCGGCTTCAGCGTGAATCGAGACATCATCAACAAGGATCTGCCCGTCATCTCGCGTGACGCTGATATGCGAGGCAATAAGGCCCTGATTCTCACTCACGAGCGCACCTCCTGCCTTTCACTCCACCAATCACCTGCGATATTGATCGCGGTTGCCGTAATGATGATGGCAAGGCCGGCGACAACACAGGCCGCAGGATTCTGGTTGAGAATAAAACGTCCATCGGCAAGCTGGCGTCCCCAGTCTGCGTCTTGCGCACCGACACCAAATCCTAGGTATGACAGTCCAGAGAGTGACACAAGCGCAAATGCAACGTTGACAAAGAGGTTTGCCCACACGATAGGAGTGATATTCGGCAGAATATGAACTCCGAGGATACGAGGCGAAGACAAACCCAGAACCTGCGCGGATTCAATATAGGGCTGCGGTTTTTGTTGAAGAGTGGCGGCGCGAATCATACGGATATCGGAAGGCGCAAACAAAATGATCAGCACGCCGACCGTAACCCAATAGGAACCACCAATTACGCCTGCAACGACGATAGCCAGCAGAGTAACCGGCATTGAAAGCAGGATTTCGCAAGAACGAGATACAAGGGCATCCCACCAACCGCCCCACCAGCCGGCAGTCATTCCAAAAATCAGTCCCAAGATCATCGAACCGCCAGCGATCACCAGCGGACCGATGACAGCGGAGCGCGCACCCGCAATCGTCAATGCAAGAATGTCACGCCCGACTTTATCGGTTCCAAAAATATGACCGGGAGTGCCCGCTGGGCTCACCCCTAAAGAAACATCTTGTCCCAGAGCATTGGGAACGATCAGCGGGGAGAAAAAGACGCACACTGCAACTGCGATCAAAATAATGAAGGAAAGAACGACGGAGCCCGGGACTGATCGCATTGCGCGGGCGAGGCCTCGTGCCGAGGAACGGAAACGTCCAGCGGGAACTTCGGCGTTGGCCTCAACCTCCTGAGATCGTGCGCGATCGCTCATGCGACACCTCCCTCTTCAAGCTTTTGACGCGGATCTACGATGAAAGCTGCAAGGTCGACAATAAATGTCACCGCGATGATGATCACTGCTACCAAGAGCGCGATTGCCTGGACAACAGGCACGTCCTTATAGGTAATCGAATCGGCCAAAAGCTGACCCAAGCCTGGAAGAGAGAAGGCCTCTTCAACCAAGACCGTTGAGCCAAAAAGAGTCCCCAAGATCAGACCAGCTGAAGTGATGATCGGCAAGGAAGCCGCACGCAGATACATGCGAGTGATACGCCGCGAAGGAAGACCCCTCGAGCGTGCGAAAGTCACATAATCCTGGCTGAGTTCTGCCACAACTGCAGCGCGAGTAATTCGAATGATCATCGCGCCGATGCCGGTGGCAAGTGCAATCGCTGGCAGGGCAAGATGCCACAGGGAATCCATGAAATCCTCACCTGCTCCGAAAATCGGGAACCAGCCCAGCATGAGTCCAAATACGTAGAGCAGCACAAGACCCAAGGCGAAACCCGGTGCAGAAATACCAACCACACTCCAGCCGATGATGGAGCGGTCCACCCAGCTCCCCGCACGTCGAGCAGCCCATATTCCCAGTGGCACACCGACGCAGATGGCCAAAACAAATGCCATCAGAGTCAGCATCGTGGTTAATCCAACGCGTGCGGCGAGGACATCAGTAACGGGCGTCGCGGAGCGCACGGAGTTCCCAAAGTCTCCCCTGAGCGCTCGAAGCAACCAATGCCAATAGCGCAAAAGTAGCGGCTCATCCAGCCCGTATTGGGCGGTAATAGCAGCACGCACCTCGGGGGTGAGGCGGCGAGTACCGACCAGAATCTTCACCGGGTCTCCGGGAACCAAGTCCAGCAAAGAGAAGATGATGAAGGATAAGGCCAGCAACACCGTCGCGAACCCCGCGAGGCGTCGTGCGAAGAAACGTGCCATCACTTCGTGACGTTCAGGGACGCGGCCCAGGGGGTCATGAAGAAGTAGGACGTGTAGTTATTCGGTGTAACGGTCTTCGAGAATGCGGTCGAGGTCTTGCCCCACCAGATCGGCGAGTAGATCGTGTTTTCCTGAGCGATCTTCTCTGCTGCAACGATTTGCTCAACACGCTTGTACGGATCCGTCTCAGCCGTGGAAGCGGCGATGAGGCCCTGAACCTGTTCGTTCTCGTAGCGTGCGGGGTTATCAGGTCCGAGCAACCAGCCTGCAACCTCTCCGGGATCACCGGTCGTTGAGGTGTAGCTCATGTAGTAGAGGCCGTACTCACCAGTTCCCACCTTAGAGATCCATTCTTCGATGGGCTTGGAAGTTACCGTGACGTTGATGCCGATCTGCTTGAGGTTATCAGCAATTGCCAGCGCCGCAGAGCCCATCTCGGGGATCGATGCGGGGTAGGTCAGTTCCGTATCAAAACCGTTGGGAACCTTAGACTGTGCAAGCTCTGCACGTGCCTGATCCAGGCTGAAGGAATCGATAGGAAGCTGTGCCTGAAGCTCGCGCGCCTTATCGACGCCGATCTCGCTGCCCAGCTGGTCATTGGGTTCGATTGCAGTCGCAACCTCTCCGCGTCCCTTAAGAATGGAATCGACGATTGCCTTACGGTCCACGGCATGGGCGACAGCCTTACGAACATGAATGTCGTCGAAAGGCGCCACGCCTTGATCAAAGGTCAGGCCCACGTAGGAACGGTCAGATTCGGTGAGAACCTTGACCCCATCGATGGATTCAAACTGAGATACCTGATCGGTGGGAAGCTGCGTAGCGATATCGATCTGGCCGCTTCGCTGAGCCAGCAGTCGAGCATTCTCATCTGAGAAGAAATCAAACTCGATCTTCTGTGCGGGAGTATCGCCGCCCCACCAGGTGCCGCTCTTTTCAAAAACAGCCTTCGAATCAGGCTGGAAAGAGGTCGCCTTGTAAGGGCCAGTACCCATGATGAGATCCTTGGAGGAACCATAGGACTGTGCTGCCTCGTAGAACGACTTTTCGGTGATCCACAGTCCACCGTTTGCCGTCACGGTCCATCCAAAGTTCTCGGCGGGACTAGGAAGCGTAATGGTGATCTCCCAGTCGCCAGTCTGAGTCACTTCAACTCCCTTGGCCCAGTAAACAGCCGATGAAGGGGACTTATCGGGGTCCTTCGCAATATCAATCGAGAAGAGGACGTCCTGAATGGTCACGGGGTTACCATCTTGGAACTTTGCATCCTTACGGATCTGGAAAACCCAAGTCTTCGCATCATCGGTGCGGTAGTCCGTCGCAATTGCCGGAACCAGCTTGCCTTCCTTATCGACAGCAAGGAGGCCTTCGGAGGTCACCTGGGCAACGTAGTAGTTGATAATGCCAGTCTCGTGAGCGGTATCCAAGGTAGACAGAGAACCAGGAAGACCAACCGTCACCGTATCGCTCTTTGCTCCCGATTGTGCCGATCCGGCATTTTTCGGCGCACAGGCTGCCAGCGAAGCGCACATGAGGACAGCTGCTGTAGCTAGTGCGGCTGCTTTTGTGGTGATGCGTGAAGCTGGCATCCTGATCTCCTTCAATTTGTTCATAGTGACGTCGAATGGTCTTTGAATAAAGCACGGAAACTCGCGCCATAAATAAAGATATGGCCCAAAGCCCTAGGTTCGCGACTCGTGCCACTTCGTGGGCGTTTGTAACGCTCGCTGCCCAGGAACGAACAACAGACGAACACTTAGTCAACGCTTGGATTCAGGCCTTTTCGGGGTAAATGAAGACCCGAGTAAGGTGATCAAGAGCGCACACAGTTGAAACAACATCTTCCACTGCGACGTGTTCATCGTGAGCGTGAAGCTGGGAGTAGACCTGCCCCAAAGTGGCTCCAGAGGAACAGGAGCCAAAACCGTAACCCACTCCCCCTTTGTGGCGTCCAACTCGAAGGTCGGAACCACCCGGGAAGAGGATCGGCACTACCTTCGCCCCGGGGTTCGCCTGCGTCAAAGTCTCCTCGATTGCCCGGTACAGTTTTGTGTCGATTGACGAGGCCGTGGCCCGCTCGCTCAACAGGCGCTCGATGGTCACGTGCTCGGTAAGCTTTCCCAAGGCCTCGGTAATCGCACGATCAACATCATCATCGCTTTGCCCGGGAAGGGTACGGATATCCAGTTCCAGCTCCCCAGAGGAAGGGAGAACGTTAATAGGACCGCCAGCGCGGACAACCGTTTGTGCAACGGTCATATGCGAGACCGCGTGGGCATACGCCGCAAGGTCACCGAATTCGCTATAGTCCCCGCGGTAGGTGCCACAAATTAGCGATTCTTCAAGTTCTGAATCAAATTCAAAAGCGCAGACAAATCCAGCCCAAATCTCGTCACTTGCCTGTGGCCACTGCGCCTGCGACAGGGCTCGCGAAACTTGAGCGAGCATTTCAACTGCGCTTACACGTCCCAAAGGAATCGAACCGTGTCCGGCATCCCCGCGTACATGAAGGCGACGCTGAGCAGCCCCCTTCTCGCCGACAATGACAACAACACTGTCTCCGCCGCGAGCGCCGAGAATATGAGCGCCTCCCATCTCAGAGAGCTGGGCTTCCCAGGGGAAAGCATCCTCGCGGTGTTCGCCAATCCACGGAACCCCGAGTCCGCCTCGCGCTTCTTCGTCCGCAGCGGCAACAAAGGTCAGGGTTCCCGCGGGGCGAGCTCCGCCTCGGGAAACTTCTTCGGCAAGGCGTCGGGTGACGACTGCCATCGCAGCGGTCAAGTGAAGCATATCGACGCTTCCTCGCCCCCAAATTTGGCCACCGCTGATTTCCCCCTCAAAAGGAGGGTGCGTCCAGTGCTTTTCATCGACTGGGACAACGTCGGTGTGTCCAAGGAAAGTCAGGGGCTGCGCTGAAGGATCGCTGCCGCGCAAAGTGACAACCAAAGTTGTACGCCCGGGGTGAGGTTCGATGCGTTCAATGTCGACGGGTAGCCCATCGAAGAAGGTTTCAAACAGGTTTGCAGCAGCCTCTTCATTGCCAGAATCTGGGGTGAGGTCATTGACCGATTGCAAGGCGATCAGCCGTCGAAGAAGATCGAGGGTTTCTTCTCCGATATCACGTGTTTGCACCGCAGCCATGACTCTCCTTTTCAAGTGTGAGCGATCCTTCATCCAGACTACTCAGACTCTCCTTCTTCGCTCGCGCAGACCGCTCGATGAGCGGATGTTACGGCCAGGAGGCTCGGCGCCCCCGGTGTGCGCACTGGACCGATATGGCCGAGAAAAGTAGGCTTGGACGGTAATAAGTCCACGACTCGGATGGAGAATACGTATGAGCGCTCAGCGCCAGGCCGAACCAACCTCGCTGCCCGCACCCCAGGTGCCGGACAAGGTCGCCACTGAAGGCCTCGAAGCCCAGTGGAACCAGCGTTGGGAAGATCAGGGAACTTACCGTTTCGATCGAAGCCGCCCCCGCCAAGAGGTCTACTCGATCGACACTCCCCCGCCCACGGTTTCGGGTTCACTTCACGTCGGCCACGTGTTCTCGTACACGCACACCGACGTCGTCGCGCGTTTCCAGCGAATGCTGGGTAAATCGGTCTTCTACCCCATGGGCTGGGATGATAACGGCCTGCCTACCGAGCGCCGCGTGCAGAACTACTTTGGGGTTCGCGTCGATGCGACCCTCCCCTATGATCCAAACTTTGAGCCCCCTCATGTTGGCGGCGAAGGCAAGTCCATCAAGGCTCGAGATCAGGTGCCGATCTCACGTCGTAATTTTGTGGAACTGTGCGAGCGCCTGACCGTTGAAGATGAGAAGCACTTCGAAGATCTGTGGCGTCACTTGGGCCTGTCGGTTGACTGGACTCAGAACTACCAGACCATCGGTACTCGTGCCCGCAAGGTCGCCCAGGCAGCATTCCTGCGTAATCTCGAGCGCGGCGAGGCCTACCAGGCTGAGGCTCCTGGTCTGTGGGATGTCACCTTCCAGACCGCGGTTGCTCAGGCCGAGCTTGAGAGCCGCGAATACCCGGGCTTCTACCACCGCCTCGCCTTCCACATCACCGACCCCGCGCGCGCTGCTGAGGCTGCTGCAGCCGGTGCGCCAGTTGAGAACGGTGTTGATGTCTGCATTGAAACGACTCGTCCCGAACTCCTTCCCGCGTGCGTGGCCTTGATCGCTCACCCCGACGACGAGCGCTACAAGCCACTGTTCGGCACCACGGTTGCCTCCCCTGTTTTCGGTGTTGAGGTCCCCGTTCTTCCCCACCCCGAGGCAGAGATGGACAAGGGCGCCGGTATCGCCATGTGCTGTACTTTCGGTGACACGACCGATATCGATTGGTGGCGTGACCTGAACCTTCCGCTGCGCACCGTTTTGCGCAAGGATGGCCGCCTGCAGACCGAAACCCCCGAGTGGATCACCACCGATGAGGGTCGCGAGGCCTTCGCTGAGCTCGCGGGGAAGACAACCTTCTCTGCTCGCGAGGCCTTGGTGGCGCGCCTCGAAGCCAGCGGTGAGATGCGCGGTGAACCTCAGAAGACGATGCGCCAGACGAACTTCTTCGAAAAGGGTGACAAGCCCCTAGAGATCGTGACTTCGCGTCAGTGGTACATCCGCAATGGTGGCAAGCCCTGGGTCAATCCTGCAACTGGCAAGGATCTGAACGAGGAACTCATTGAGCGCGGTAAGGAGCTGGAGTTCCACCCTGATTTCATGCGCGTGCGCTACGAGAACTGGGTACGCGGCCTCAACAACGACTGGTTGGTTTCCCGTCAGCGCTTCTTCGGCGTTCCGTTCCCCCTGTGGTACCGCGTTGATGACAATGGCGAAGTCGATTACACGCAGATCATCACCCCCAGTGAAGATCAGCTTCCTGTCGATCCTTCGTCGGATACTGCTCCGGGTTACACCGAGGATCAGCGCGGAGTCGCCGGCGGTTTCGTGGGCGAACTCGACATCATGGATACCTGGGCGACCTCTTCTCTCTCGCCGCAGATTGCCTGCGGTTGGCTTGAGGACGAGGACCTGTTCTCTCGTACCTACCCGATGGACTTGCGTCCGCAGGGGCAGGACATCATCCGCACCTGGCTGTTCTCAACGGTCGTCCGCGCCGATCTGGAATTTGGCGCACTCCCCTGGGCACACGCTGGTCTTTCCGGATGGATCTTGGATTCGGATCACAAGAAGATGTCGAAGTCTAAGGGCAATGTTGTAACCCCCATGGGCCTGCTTGAGAAGTTCGGCTCGGACGCTGTGCGTTACTGGGCGGCTTCAGCTCGACTGGGCTTGGATGCTGCTTTTGATGAATCGCAGATGAAAATTGGACGTCGCCTGGCCATCAAGGTGCTCAACGCTTCGAAGTTCGCACTCACAATGGGCGGGGAGGCAGATCTGGATCTGGACATCACGCATGTCGTCCAGCCCCTGGATCGCTCGATGCTCGCGGCTTTGCGCGAGGTTGTCTCTTCTGCGACCACGGCGCTGGAAAATTACGAGCATGCTCGTGCACTGGAGATCACCGAGTCCTTCTTCTGGACGTTCTGCGATGACTACTTGGAGCTGGTCAAGGAACGCGCCTACAACCGCGAAGGTAAGTGGAGCGATCAGGCTTCTGCCTCTGCCCGTGCAGCGCTGGCGATTGCCATCGATACCTTCGTTCGTTTGCTTGCCCCCTACCTTCCCTTCGTCACCGAAGAGGTGTGGAGCTGGTATCGCGAAGGTAGCGTCCACCAGGCTGCATGGCCGACTGCTTCCGACCTTGAGGTCACTCCGGATGGGACCGTTGAAGGCGCTATCGAAGATGCTTCCAGCATGTTGTTGGGCGTTGCCTCTGAGGCACTGGTGGTCCTGCGCCGCGTGAAGTCCGAAGCAAAGGTTTCCCCCAGGACCCCATTCCTTGAAGTGACGGTGTCTGCTCCTGAGCAGAACATTCCCCTGCTTGAGGATGTTCTGGAAGACCTTGCGGCAGCAACGAAGATTCAGGGACCTGCTCATTTCGAGGCCTCGGCAGAGGCTACCGAAGATGAGGGTTCTATCCGCGTTGCTTCCTTCGAGTTGGGCGAAGCCCCGGCTAAGAAGAAGAACTAGGTTCAAGGCATAAAAGGTGTGGGCCCGGCTTCTGCCGGGCCCACACCTTTATTTTCAGAGGGAAGGGAAGCGTTCAATTCACTGCGTGATTTGCATGCCCAAAAGGACGGAAGTCGCTACGGTCCGAGTCCGCATTACACACGTAAATGGGTATCCCTAACGAAGGCCGTAACGGTCTTCTTGCCTCATCCGAAGTACCTGCTGTTTTCCGAGGCCATTAAGCGCAACATAGTCACCAGAGTCTGCGGTGAAACCTCGAGCAACGCCCCAGTCCCAGATACGTGAACACTGGATCACCGCCTGCCGTTCAAGTTCATGAGTATTTGGGCCCGTGAAGCTAATCCCCAAAGGAATCTGTTTCCCCGCATCGCTGATCAGTTTGACGCTGAGCGTCTGCACCTGTCGCGAACTAGCGGAGAGACGACTAGCAGTTCGAGAATCATGTACGAAGAAACTGGTTCGAGAAGTTGGCCAAGGAAGGTGCTTCGCACTTAAAAAGCCAGCGATTTCAAAACCATCACGGCTGATGACGTTCTTCCGAGGTAGAAAATGAACACCTGCGAAGGCAAATACGACAGTTGCAACAGTTGCCACGGTAAGAAGAAGCGATGACTCACCTCGGAAAGCAGAGGTGACAAATGCTGAAAACATCAAGACCGAGAATGCAAAAAACAATCCGGCCCATGCCCTAGAACCTTTTTCAATGACGATACGGTCAACTGTCGTTGGGATCGGGCAATCATCTTTACAGTCGATATAGTAATCGGCGCCTTTAATGCGATTCTTCATAGATTCAGATTTCGTTGGCACAACCTGACCAACAATTGATGGGAGGGTTTCTGTCGTGTACGAGACGCTCACACTACTTCCTATTTCCTATGTTTTCCTTTTCTGGTGTCAGTTCAACATCCACATGCTATATGGCTGTTTTTCTGACTTGTTGCGATAACAACGGCAACCATCGCAACCTTAAACAGTGGTTAATTCACATATTTCTGCAGATCAAAGTGGATTTTATAAAAGAGAACTTTCATGCCAGATGTGAGACATCAGACGATACTCTCACGCGTAAACAACACCGTCGCGAGCAGATATAGGCTCCAATCAGTGCACTCTTAGACCCTCATAACAATGAAAAGAACAGGATGAGCGATCGGCCACAGCTCTTCAAGATTTTCTTGAACTATGCGTCAAAAAACCGGTACAGTTGAGCGGTATATTGACAGCAGAACGCACTAAAGGAATCATCGATGGCATTCTTTTCCTTCACACGGCAGCATCGCCGCCGCAGAGTCATTTTTGCTGCGCTATTAAGTGCAGCAATTGCATGCGGTTTCCTCGGTGTTTCATCTACCCAACTTCGCGCACAAGCTGACAGCTACGGCGGCGACCTCATCCTCCTGAAGGACGCAGCCCATGTTCAGATGAATGGTAACCAGCCCGCTTATGACGAAACTGGGCTACCTATCGGACTGGATTCAACCGCTGATGCCCCCATTGGCAATTTCAAGGTCGGCGACTGGGTTCTTTACCGAGTCAATGTTCTTAATCGCGGCAATGGCATTGTTAACCGCTTCACGGTTACTGATTTCATTCCTGAGGGCATCACCTATCAGGAGTCATGGGTTCGCAACTGCGACATGCTCAACGATTTCACTGTCGCCCCAACCGATCACCTGTGGGTGCGCGAGGGCCACAGCTTCGACCCGAACAACGGGGCTTCGGGACTTGAGGATGTGACTTTCCCTTGCAAGCGCGCAAATCCCACGATGCCTAAGTCCTTCACCCACTGCAACGGACAGTGGAATGCAGAAAGCGATACCTTTGGTCTGGCCTCTTACGCAACCCTCTACATCCTTGGACGAGTGAATAAGGATGGGGCGGGAAAGACCATCACAAACACTGCATTCATTACTAGCTCCTTTACGGGCGCCACTGTTTCAGTGCCTCGTTGGAGTGCAGATATCACGGTATCGCCTTTAGCAGCAGGGGAACAGGTCGAGCCGGTTACGGATCCTTCGCCCTGCACTCCCCCGACGACGGAGACTCCTTCTCCTACCGTCTCGGAAAGCACTACCCCGGCAACACCGTCGACAACGCCCGAGCCGAGCACATCGACGCCTACGCCTTCAACAAGCACGAGCACCACTCAAATCATCACCCCCTCGACATCCACGACGCCCGCAAAGCCAGAGCTCGCACACACTGGTATCGGCCTCGCGGTTGTTGGCGGAACAACGCTGACCGTTGCGACAGCGGGCGCTGCCTTGGCAACGCGTCGCCGCCGAGCAGAATAAAGACACTGTCTTCCTAGCTGTGGTCCACATCTTTCGTGTGGACCACAGCTTTTTATTGGGAAAAAGACCTACGCCATACCTATTTCAAAAGGGCACGGCAGGTTGTAGTGAGTAGCCAAGGAGTAAGCACACCTAATCGGAATGAATATCTAAGGGGCATGCCGCGCGTTGACGATAGAAAATAAAACAAAACCCGGTCTCTCTCGAGACCGGGTTATCAGTAGCGGGGACAGGATTTGAACCTGCGACCTCCGGGGTAATTGACCATTGAGGTCGTTACCGTTGGCAGAATCCAAGTTTCTTGAAGTATAGAGCCAAAAGAGCACTGTCATACTTGCAGGAGTTACACGCAGTACTACGCCTGTATCACTGAATAAGTGGCCCCATAAATGGCCCCTTCTCCTACCGCCTGAGAGCCTCAACAAGACTGGAGGTGTCACGCACGTCGGTGTAAGCCGTTTTGTTGATCTCTGCGTCGTGCCCAAAGTATGCGGCTCGCACTTCGGCTGGAATTCCCGCGTTCATCGCCCTCGTATTGATCGTTGTTCTCCAGACGTGAGATGAGACCTCATGGAGCAGTGGGATTGAACATGCGTCAGCGACTTCTCTAAGTAGCTTCTTCACAGCTTTCTGCGCGTTGGATTGATTCCATTTGCTACCCGGGACAGCCGGGGCGGGGAATACAAGCTCACCCTCTTGGCGGCGCTTTACGCGCTTTCTAAGCCTCTCAGCGACCCGACCATCAAACACGGGCACAGTTCTTCCCCTGTGGGTTTTTGAGCGCTCAGCGGGCACGGTGACCTTGATCTGCGCTCCATCATCTTCAACCTCATCAAGACGAAGACTGAGGGCCTCCCCGATCCTGAAGCCTGTTGCTGCTTGCAGCAGCGTGAGTTCGACTGTTGTGCGTCTGTGTTCTACTCGGTCTGCCATTGTGAAGCGTCCCCGTCTCGGTGCGGCTACGTCTTCTACATCTATTGCGAGCAGGTACTCGATGGCACGCTCATACTCAGCATCGGTAAGGCCCCTACCACCTTCACTCTTTGCCGTTTTCTTCACGTTTCCGAGGTCGATTGCCATGCCTGCGAGTGGGTTCCCTGGGATGACCTCGTCGCGGATGAGCTGTTGAAGCACCCACTTGCTCAGTACATTGCGAGCATTGCGCCCAGACTCAGCCCCGTGCTCACTTGCGATGTCTTTCAGAACTGTCTCCAGTCGTCGAAACCTTACAGCGTCATGAATTGTGTATCCCTTGAAGTGCTCGCCAAGGATGTCAAGGAGGTGCTCATACTTAGTTTTTGAGCGTTCCCTGAGTTGAGATGCTTTAACGGCAGGGATCGAAACTCTCTCGATGTATTCGCTCATCTGTGAGGTTGGTTTCCATGAACCTTCCGTTCCGGCTGCTCGGAGTGCTTCCTCAGCTACTGCTAGGGCTTTCGTGTGCCATTCCCCCACTGTTGGGGCTGTGACTTTCAGGCGGACGGTTTTGCCGTCCATGAGCCTGAGCGAGAAGCGCCCAAAGTAGGAGCCGTTAGGCTGTCTTTCCGGCTTCGTCTGCGCTGCCATGTGCTCGCCTGGTTTGAGGGCGATCCTTCCCATAAGTGGCCCTTTCCGTCGTTGGTTCAAGTCGACAGTAGCAGAGCATACCACCCCATGAGTTGCCATGACTTGACATGGGTGTTAGGATTGGCGCACAACCAAATAACACAGCGCCAAGGTGTCCCAGCCACCGTTGTATGACGAAATCCAAGCTGCCGTCGAATATGCAGGACGGAACTCAGCGGACGGGCAGGCACAGAAGCATGATGAACTGATATGGCAGCCTTATAGCGAAGCGTAAGACCGTTCTGGCGATGTTCACCCAAGGGGTGAACTATGCCTACTCAGGCTTTCGAAACTACTACTTCCGCGCTTTCCGTTTCTGCAAACGAAGCCGCTGCCATGCTCGGCGTCAGCTCTCGTACGCTTGCGAACTGGAGGACTCTGGGCATTGGCCCGGCGTTCGTCCGTGTCGGTGCAGTCCATAGCCGGACTCTTTACCGTCTCGACGACCTCAACACCTGGCTGGACAACAACCGGGTTGAAACATCGGGTTCCAAGGCGGTCGCATCATGACCGCACCCACCCACTCTCTTTCTTCTCCCCTGAGCACGTCCTCAAAGGCGTTAGTTCGATTTAAGGGTGTAGATAGTACGTCCTCTGAAGCGACCGAAAAACCGGCTTCTGAGTCCATTTCAGAGCAAGCGAAAAATGCAGTCGATTTAGTCGATTTTGATTCTTCGACTCCTACTTTTGCTAGTGATCCCAACGATAATGCGCGGGACACTGGGCTTGTGTCCCGCGCAGTCGATTTAGTCGATTTTGGGAGTGAAACGACCAAAAACGACCAAAACGACCCTTCTTCAACCACACCTGAAGCGTTACGTCTTCTGGCTCTCGTCGGCACTGATGACGACCCTTATAAGGAGGGAGGCCCTTGGGCTTACGCGAATAAGCAGAAGAACGGCGGCCGCGTCTTCATGATTACGCAAAACCTGGAGCATCCGTCTACAGGCCAGACGTTGATTACCACGGAGCAGGTGGAAAAGGGTGTTGCCAAAAAGGGCGTGCGTCAGTACGCCTGGATTCTGCACGACAAGGACGTGTACACGGCGGATGATGCCGCTAAGGACCCGACTCGCGTCGAAGGTTCGTCTAAAGCCCCTCATGTCCACATTGCCATTAAGCGGCCCTCTTTCGCGACGCTTGGTCAGGTAGCCCGGTCGTTTGGGGTGCCACCGCAGTGTGTGGAGTCAAAGCCCGATTCATCATTTCTTGACCTCGTTGAATACTTGACTCATGAACACCCTAATCAGCATGGAAAAGGCAAGTATCTGTACGACGATTCGGAGGTTCACGCTTCTCAGGGGTGGGATTGGCGTTCTGATCTGGAAGAGCATAAAGAGAAGCGTCTGGAAAAGGGTCTGAGTAAGTCACTCAAACGCCGTAAGAAGGAGGCCGCGCTAAATATTACGTTGGGCAAGTGGGATCTGGACGACGTGTGTTCCAACGATCCTGAATTGTGGTCCATGGACGGCGTGATGAAGCATTTGCAAGCTTTGCGTGCCGATTGGCTGACTCGACAGACACCGCCCGGTCAGGTCTTAAACATCTACATCAGTGGAGATGGCGGGACGGGCAAAGATGTGATGGCCGTTATTCTTGCTCGCTGTTTTAACCCGGGTGCGAAGCGTCCTTACTTCAATGTGGGTGGCGATAACGTGGCATTTGAAGGCTATGACGGCGAAGAGGTCCTCATTTGGGAGGACTTTCGCGCTTACTCGATGCTGGAGGCGTGTCGGAAAGACCGTGGGTTGCTATTTCGTATTCTCGGGCCTTACCGCGATGTCTATAAGAAGCTCATCGTTCACATCAAAGGCACTAGGACTCAGCTGCTGAATCGGGTCAATATCATTACAGGCCCTGACGACTACGAAACTTTTTTGAATGGTCTCGCTGGAGAGTATAAGGCTTATTCCAGAGATGGTCAGGCTTACCAACGGACGTCGGAGAATAAGGCTCAGGCTTATCGTCGTTTTCCGCTCATCATTCCTATGTCTGAAGGCGAGTTCTCGGTTTACCTCAATAAGGGGTTCCTGGAGGGAACGCGCGAGTATTTCGAGTACGAAAAGTACGAGCATTTTCGCCAGGATCTTGGGTCGCTTGCAAGGAGGTGTGAACAGATTAGGGACCGGGAACGGGCAGATGAGGTTCTTCTCACGGTTGGGAAACAGACGGCTGCTCCAATCCTCGAACAGCGCCCGCGCTTGACAGGTGAATTATGGCCGTCGGTGGAGCCTGATGCCGTTCTTGCTGAATTCTCGTCGGCAGGTCAGCCCATCGTGGAGCCAGAACCCACGCCTGAAGAAATTGAGGCTCGTAAGGAAGCTGAAGAGGAAGCTGCTCGTAAGGCTGAAGAAGACGCCCGTAAGGCTGAAGTGAAAGCTGCTCAGGATGCTGCCAAATTCAAGGCTGACTATGAACAGCGCAAGGCTGATGAGCGCGTCCGGGAGCAACGTGAGAAGGAAGTGCTCACAGCGAAGAAGGCTGAACTTTTAGCCGCTGGACAACCTGATCTTATGTCGAAAGTAAAGATTGATTATGTCGATGGTGAGCCGCACGCGGTGGTGGTGAGTCCGGATGGCTCGAATGATCCGGATCTTAAGTGGACGATTTGAAATCACATTTTGGACATATAGAAAGGAGAAAACCATGTCCAAGAAAAAACAAGAAGAAGAAGAAAAGTTGCCCGAAACAGCAAGCGAACTTCGCGAGTATCTCGACAAGAAGAACTCCCAAGCTCGCGCTGCTCGAAGGGCACTGAAGGTGGCTGAAGAGAGGGAACTCGTGTCCGCAAAAACGGACCTCGGTGAAGCTGTTGCCGGTGCTGTTTTTGCGGACAAGACAGACGCGATTTTGGCTCTTGTTCAGGTCGTGAACAAGCCTGAAATTGCGGATGCTTTGCGTCGTGTTCTCGGTGTGAATAACACCGAAAACGACGCTTCGGAGGAGCTGGAGGAAGACCCCCAGTGGGGGTCTGACGAAGGCGACGACCAGGACGGAACCAGTGCTCCACAGGAGCAGTGGTGACGGCCTTGTACCACCTCGAACAGACCGAGCTAGCGCAGGTCTGGAGAGGTGGTACCGCCCCTGCGGAGCAGCCCCGTGACACTGGAACGAAGTGTAAGTGTCTTTACGGGGTTAAAGACACTATGTCTTTCTGGGTAGCGAAGCGAGGGCACCAGGAAGACATAGTGTCGTTCGCCGGGGCGATGGGGTGGGTAGCGAAGCGAGGGTACCGACCCATCGTTCCGGTGATGCGGCGGGGCAGTACTTGGGGCAGGGAGCGTAGCGACCAGGGGACCCAAGTAGTGACACGACGATGGTGTGACGGATGGTGTGGGAAGCGTAGCTCGGGTCCCACGTCATTCGTCACAACGATGACTAACGAGTGTACGAAGTAAACGAGTATCGAAAGGTGAGAATAATGACCAACGAAGTTGGCCGTGCTGGCTTCCATGTTACGCACACGAAGGCAGTTAGTGAACGGGTTGCAATCCTCGATGAAATGATGCGTGAGTTGAGCGAGGAATCTAAAGCTCGATGGGCACAACGGAACCCAAATATTGTCGTTGCGGATGAGGATTTAAATATCGCATTGGTTAATGATGGGGAGGGTGGTTTTGATCCATGCTCAGACCCGAAACAGGTTATTGCTTACGGCAATGCTCGGATTGCCAAACTCTCTTCACCAATACGCGATCCGAAGCTCGATCCGGTCACAGGAAAGAACAAAGGTGGCACGACTACCACGTCGATGTTCGTGCTGCATTTGCCGAAGAGTCTTTGTGAGGAAGTGCCTGATTTTTATCCTGTATATGATCACGATGGGAAGCAAGTAGGACGGCGTTCTCGCTGGGTCGCGCGTGATAGGGATGAAGCCGTGAAATACTTCCTCGACTCAATTAGATTTCTTGCGACTCACGTAATCCCCGGTGGTATTGACGCGGTGTTGGGTGCGGACATTCAGTTCTCAGAATCAACTCCTCACATTCAGATTCTTGCTGATACGTTTGCACCTGATCCGAAGCATGAGGGTGCTCTCCGGTGTGATTTTTCGCGTGCGTATGGCTCGCATCGTGACGTTCGTGACGATAAGGGACGGCAGATGAGCGGACAAGCTAAGTTCCGTCGGTATCACGAGGAACTTAAGAATTTCATGCTCGAACGGGGATGGGATATTGAAGCCGATGTTGATCCGTTGCGTCACGATAAGACTGCAACGAAGGAGACCTACGGTGCGTTGAAGGATAAGGAGCGTGCCCTTGCTGAGCAGGAGCAGAATTTCGCTCAGAATCTCGCTAAGGGGCGTAGTGAGATTGATGCGATAGTTAAGGAACTCGCTGACGGTTGGGAGGCTCTCAACGTGGAGCGTAATGAGCTGAGGCAAGAGCGTGAGCAGCTTCAGAATGACAAGCAGAAGGCGCTCGAAGAAGCTCGCTTTCAGGGTTATGCAAAGGGACTCGAAGAAGGGCGTGACGCTGTGGAGCGTGAGCGTGAGAAGCTCAGCAAGGAATGGACTACGTTGCGCTCGTTGGAGGGAGAGTATGACAGCGCGATTGCGGATCTGAAAGCTGTTAAGCCCGTTCTGCCGTCTGAGGAGGAGATGCGTAAATTTGTTCGTGAAGAATCCCCTACCTTGGCTATGCGGTATCTCGCACATCGCGACATTTTACTTCGAGAAAATGGGAAGAAGCCGTTTCATCGTGAGAGTTTTGAGCGCTTTGCCCTTTCTAGGCTTGGTACGGAATGGAAGGAGAAATGGACGGAACCTTCACAGACGAACCAGGCTGTGCTAGATGCACAACACCGAGCTAATGAGCTTAGGGGTAAGAGCGCGGCTCTTGCTGAGCCTGTGGTTCAGGCAGACGACGGGAGGGAATTCTGAGGCAAAGGACGAGGAAAACAAATACCCCGATCACCGATGAGGTGACCGGGGTCTTGTGTTATAGCGATCTGTAGACGAAGACGCCACCATCGGGCGCGTCGGCAATGGTGTAGTCGAATTCTTGGTCGTGGATCCACGCGTCCCAGTCGAAGAAACGCTTAGCTTCCTCAGGCCATCCTTCCATCAAGCAGATGTCCTCAGCGAGCTGTGTAGCGTAGTCCTCGAATGAGTCCCAGCAGCCACAGTACCTCTCCCTAAAGTCGGACGTGCTCGGTAGATCATCACCTTCCGCAACGTAACAGCCGGTTTCAATCCATGCGAGCAGTGCAGGCCATTGATATTCTCCGACCTCAGCAAATACCTCACCCCACAGAGCAGCGGTATCGGGTGACATTTCGCCGGTTCCGCGAGGAAAGCCCTCGTGATCGAAGATCCATAGCTCGTCGTGATCTGTGGGGCCTTGGTGCAAGTCTTCAGGTGTAACCTCACCGGCTTCTTCTGCCTGGAACCACTGTCCATTAAGCAGGCCCTGATTGTAGCAAGCGAGACATCCAATCCAGACCGATGGGCGAACTGTAGTTTGAGTAATCATTCCAACCTCCCGAGTAGGTGGAGGTGAGGCCAGGCACTCCAGCTTCGGAAAGGACGCACTCAAGCGACCCCACCTCCAGCAAACAGCTCGGGGTCGCCGTGCGACCTGAGTTCCGAGAATGAGCGGGAGGAGGATATTTATCGCTTAGGGGGGGGATGATCTTTATCGTTTTTGTATTCCTCGTGGAGGTGGAGCAGGAAGGTGAGGAGGCCCCTTCATGCAGCACGTGTTGTTACGTCTGTACCGCTTGTGTACCACTTGTACCGCTCGTGTACCGCTTGTTTTACACCAAGCGGTACAGCTTTAACGTTGGTATATCAAGCAAAACTATATGTTGTACCACTTGTACCGCTCATTTTCTATAAATTACGCACGGAAAATTACATTTAACCCGTGTTTTTCTATATATAAAAGTTTTCGATTTTAGGCGGTACAAGTGGTACAAAGTCACAGTTCCGTTGAAATACGAGGCGAAACTGCGTACCGCTTGTGCGTTTTTAGGTGGTACACAAGCGGTACAAATGCTGTTTAGGCGGTACAAGAGGTGCAGGTCCCCCTCCTGCACACCCCTTCCCTGAGAACATGCGGAGAGTGAGGATGGTCTTTTACGCCCCGCAGGGGCGTTGGATGATAGTTCTCGATGTTGGGTGATAGTCCCCTCCCCAACCTCGACAATTTGGCTGAAAGGTAGGGAATAACATAGGGATTCAGCTTTTTCAGGGCAAAATGAAACCCGGTACCTCAGCGACTTTTCGTTGAGATACCGGGTTTTTCTCGTAGCGGGGACAGGATTTGAACCTGCGACCTCCGGGGTCTGTATCTCTTTTTAAT
>CAUSSZ010000007.1:0-46308 GCA_963534475.1 Trueperella pyogenes
ACGAAGGCGAGAGCCCCGGGGACTGCCGTGAAATGACGGGCTGGCTGGGTTCTCTCGCCTTATACAAATGTCGGGCCTTCAGCCCCCGCGTTGAATCGTGCTGTTATTTCAAGCCTGGCGGAGGGTACCAACCCGACAGGACCGAGCCTAACAGGGATTTATCAGGAAAGCTAGGCTTGATTTGCAATCAAAACACTGCGGACGTTCTGCCCATTAAAAAACTTGTGGCCCCAACATCAGTTGGGGCCACAAGCCTAAACGCGGTAGCGCAGGGATTTGAACCCTGGGTGGCTGTTACACCACACAGCATTTCGAGTGCTGCACCTTCGGCCGCTCGGACACGCTACCTCGGCACTCCACAATAGCGGATCTGGCAGGATGGGGCAATTCCACGCCAACATAGACGAAGCGACCTAGACTGACGACATGGCAAAACGGCGTATCGATCCAGCACAAGGCCACAGCGCTCTCCTCGCGTGGTACCGCGCCCCAGAAAGCGCTACGCGACAGACGCTCTTCACCGCAGTGCGCTACACGCTCGAAGAAATTGCCGAACTTCACCCCGGTCGCGCCGTCGAGCTCCGCGTCCCCCCGGCCGGTGCGACGCAAATCCTCCCGGGTACAACTCACCGCCGAGGGACTCCCCCGGCGGTGATCGAAATGTCACCACGCACATGGCTGGAACTCGCCTGCGGCCTGCTCACATGGGAGGACGCCTCCAACGCCAACCAGCTTCAGGCCTCGGGACAGCGCACCGACCTATCGGCCTACCTTCCACTGTTCCCAAACCTGCCCGCGGACTAACTCAGGCCTCGATAGTGGGATTCTGAATCTGGTCAAGGACCTGCGCTGCCCCCTCAATAGGAGCGAACCACTTATTGGTGCGGTTCACGACGCCGCGCTGGCCGATCGCTGCGATAGCTGCGGAAACCGCAGCAAATGCGACCACGGAAACCAAGGATGCCGTGCCATCATCATCTTGAGGTGCGGTCTGACCGGTCACAGCCTTCCAGCCCAGCTCCGCGACCTTTCCGGCGACGAAACCGACGGCCATAGACAGCCCTGCGGTAATGAGTTTCTGGCTAAGACTGCTTCCCATGATGACTCCTTGCGTCAGATAACATCGAACACTCGATACTGACATTTTGCCCTATCACCGCGGGAATATCTCTCCTTCCATGCACTATTGCTTAGACTGGTACGGTGCGAAAGACCAAGACCGCCTCTCCGTCCACCCAACGCTCAGCGCATCTGCGCCGCCTCAGCATCACGCTCCTTGGCGCGCTAGCCCTCAGCGCGTGTTCTCCCTCCATCCCGCAGGGAGGGCAGTGGACGGATGACCCCTTCCGCACAGACTCAACGTCTTCGGCTCAGGGAAGCACGGCCTCGGCAACGAAGAACCGAGCGGCCACAGGCAATACCGATGCAATTCCACGAGGAAGCGGAACCCTACGCATCGCTTACGCGCCGGGCTGGCGACTTCCCGCCGACTACGTCTCTGCGTTCGAGGCCGCTAGCGGCTACACCGTTGAGCAGAGCGAGTACGCCCCGAATTCTTCGCAAAATGCCGACGTCATCTTTGGCGTCGATTCAAAACAAGCTGCAGCTTTGGGGACAGCAATCACCATCGGCAATGACCCGGTATGCGCATGGGCTGATCGCTCATGGTTCTCCGCAAATAGCAAGGCACTCCCCTCTTCACTCAAGGACCTTTCCTCGGCAAACTTCGCCTCTCTGACTGCGATTCCTTCCCAGGATTCCGAGGCCGGCGCTGCTTTCGCCGCAAAGGCCAGCTCAGTCCTCGGCGAGGACTACGAGGACTGGAAAGAAAACCTGAACGACGCACATTCGATCGCGCCTTCCGCAGCTGAGGCCTTGGGACAGTGGACTGTCAACCTTACGGATGATCGCCTCTCGCTCATTTCGGGTGCGACGAGTGCTCAGGGCTCCCACCAACGCCCGATCCTCATCTGGGATGCGCGCCTAGCGGTTGCCGCGGCCTCCAATACTGGCACTGAAAGCCGCGCTCAGGCCATCCCCGGAACATGCGTGGATTCAACCGTTTCAGCCGCAGTCCCACAGTCCTCTGCCGATTCCGAGGCCGTTCGCTCCTTCCAAGCATTCCTCGAATCCCAGCTGGGGAAGAACGCGGCCGCCTACGCGGGACTTGCTTATAACGATGGAGTGCCCGAGGACTCGCAAGCCGCGTGGTTTATGAAGCCGGCGAAGTAGGCAGGACGCCTGCAAGCTTTGCTTTCGCCTGAAGCCGTTCTTTCTTACGCTCTCTGACCCATTGGTGGCAGGCGCGCGCAGAAAGGGCCAATAGAGCAAGCACCCCCAAAGACGAACGGACCAGCGTCATCAAGACGATGTGAGTCGCACCCGAACTGGCGATATCCGCAGCGCCGAAAATGATGTCGGCACTCAGAGCCGTCAAAAGGATAATTCGGGCACGAGGGTGTCCGTTCCACGTCATGACAGCAGTAATAATCTCCATGACAAGAAGCACCAAAGTCACAAGAGCGACAACCAGCCTCATCGTCAAAATGTAGATTTGCGCATCGGCGACATCATTAATACCAATGACATCGAGCGCGATGTATTTCCACGGATTTTGAAGGACTAGATAAGTCTGGAACAGCTCCGTTGCAAACATGAGGGCAACCAAGGCCATACCGACAACCAGTTGGACTGGGCGCTGGCGATGCGCTTGGGAATCAACATCATGAGCATCTGCCATTTCGTGCGCATCATCATCGTTGGGTTCAACGTCTTGAACATCCAATAGGTACAGGTCACCATCGGTGATGACTCGGTCGCCACCACCATTTTTGTCGTGGTAGGAACTGAAGAAATCAGGAAGAATCTCAAGTTCTGCCGCAGGGTTAGCGAAGAGGACATCATCAACGATGAAGTTGCGCTCGATGTCGATATCAGCATCGATCTTGTGCGTGATTTGGAAGGTCAAAAGACTCAACCCGACAGCACGATCGAATGTCCCCGCTGCCAACCATTCGACGCGACGACCGCCCGGAAGAACCCAGCCATCGGGAGTACGCCAAAAACGCACGTGATGGCGTTCTGAAGAACGACCGGGAACCGCTTTTTGGTAGGCGAAGTCCTGCTTACGTCCGAAGAGCACAAGGTTTGAAACTGGCGCAGCATCGTAGCTTTTACGACTGACGAAGGCGCGTATCACTCGAAGAACGGTGCGGGGCGTAATCGGGTCAGCGCGCACCCATCCAGCTTCAGTCATGGCAGCGTGAATATCGATCTCACTACCAACAAGAGCAAGGTTCACCGGATCACCGAGGAGACCATCAGCAGTCCTTGTACGACCGATAAAGTAGTCGGGAACATACAGCCACGTGAGCAACTGGTGGATTCTGGGAAGTGCGAGGTAGGCGGTAACAGCCCAGCAGATTAGAAACCAGGCGATGGCAGTAGGTTTGAGCTTGATTGAACCCGCCAAGAAAACGTAGGCAAGCCACAGTGTTGCCACACCGGAAAAGATAAAGAACAGGGCATCGACGACATCATCGAAACCCCAGTCGCGGTCCTGCGTAAACGAGAGTTTGTCAGATGCACGCTGGTAGACAGGGGGTTTCTGGGGACGCGGGCGCGAATGAGCGGAGGCGTTTTCGCCTTCATAGTCCGACTCAATGGCCGATACGCGGTTATCGCTCATGTCCCTTCCTCATGCGTAGACGTGTAGCCACAAGCCTAGTCTGAGAAGGCTCATCCTTCCGCTTTTCTGGGAAGTCTGCATTTTCGTCATTTGGCGCTCGACTGCGCAGACCTTCTGAGCTGATGTCATCGCTATAAGACTTAACGAGAAGAGATTGAGGGCGCCCGGAAAGAGACTCAACAGGCGCCCTCGTGGAGACGCAGAATGTCAGGGGGTGTTTTACGTCTCCGTTCCTCACGTTAGCGCCGACAAGAAACCATTCGGAGGTTTTTACTTCTGTGTTTTTCTCGAGATTTTCCCTTGAATAACAAGGTATTGACCATAAGTGACAACCATGTCTACCGCAATAAAACAGGGTGATGCGATTTGAACAAAGTTGGCACACCAACACCCGAAGCGCATAAATAAAACACCCTCCAGCCTTAAAAAGGACCTTAGTCCCAATCGCGGCTGGAGGGTTGTTCAGCTGAACAAGCTCAACGCTCAGGCGTGCTTACGGATGTAGTCCGCAAATGCCTCAATAGCTGACTTCACAAATCCCTGAGTTGTCGCATCAACAAAGCGACTATCTTCACCGATGTCCTCATGAGACATCTTCATGTAGACCTCGGGCTGCGTCATCAACAGAGGGTTGAAGAACTCAAGCGTCTGGCGGGTTGCAATCTGCCCAATAGCAGCACCGACCGAGCCCATAGATGCACCCACGACATAAACAGGCTTACCACCGATAGGGTTGGATCCCCACGGACGACCAAACCAGTCGATGGCATTCTTCAGACCACCGGGAATCGAGCGGTCATACTCAGGCGTTGCAATCAGAACCGCGTCGGCATCTTCAAGGATGTTCTTGAAGTCAGTAGCGATCTGCGGGTAGTTCGCATCATAATCAGGGCTGTACAGCGGCAGCTTCGAGAAATCAGCCTCAACAAATTCCAGATCAGCCGGAGCGTCGGCAATCATCGCACCAACCAGCTTGCGATTAATGGAGTTCGAAGACAGCGAACCGATAATGTAAGCGACCTTGTAAGTCATGGGATAAGCCTTTCTTCCAGGAGCCGCTTTCGAGCAGCACTGCAGGCATAAACGCCACCCAGATTCCGCTTTATTCCGACCTAAGACCTAGATCACAGGAGTTTTACCAGGCGCCCGTCCCACCGGTTCCGCGTTTGCGATCTTTGTTCTGACGCTCCTCGCGATCGGTTTGCTCCTGACGCTTTTGCATCTCTTCACGCTTCGCGCGTTGCTCTTTGGTCTCTCCCTGATAAGGATCCTTGGACTTGTCTTGGTTTTGTTTGTCCTTGTCCTGATTCTGGTTCTGCTGATCCTGGTTTTGCTTGTCTTTATCCTTGTTGTCTTGGTTCTGCTTATCTTTGTCTTGGTTCTGCTTATCTTTGTCTTGGTTCTGCTTGTCCTTATCCTGATTCTGTTTGTCTTTATCTTTGTCCTGATTTTCCTGATTCTGAGCCTGCTGCTGTTTTTGCTGAGCACGGTCATGAGCCTTGTCAGCATCGGCGCCGCCACCGCCGCCCTGCTGATTCTGGTTCTGCTGATTCTGCGTCGAGGCCGCGGACTGACAGGGGGCCACAACCTCGCCCATTTCTTTATAAAGTTCAGCAGCGCGCGCACGATCCGTACTCATCGCCGCGTCGCCCTGCTTTTCCAAAGCAAGCGCCAAATTCATTCTGACGGTGCACTCATAGGAGTAGGTCTCAATTCGACCATCCTCGATCTGCTTCGCCTTCGGAACCCGGTCCCAAGCAATGCGCAACTCAGCGACGGCCTCGTCAGGATGATCAAGCTTCACATGCTGCGTCCCCGCGTTGTAATGCGCAACCCAGCTGGCAGGACCGAGATCTCCCCAATAAATCTGCCGTGAATAGGAGTTCAGAGCCCCCTCATTATTCCCCGCGCGAGCGCTGCGCCCCGTATTCCATGCCCACAGCGGCAGGGCGGTCATATAAATTCCGACAGCAAGGGCAACCACAACAATGGGGAGAGACCACCACAGAGGCCGCAAGAGCTTCCCGTTGCGTCGCGGTTTCTCCGCCCCGTTCCTCTTTGCCGAGGCCGGGGTTGCGCTGGGGGCACCATCTCCCGTTTGCGTGTTAGCGGCGGCCTCGCCATCTGCAGGAGGCTGATAGAAAGCGGTAGGACGCTGTTCCTTATCGCTGCGGCGCTTAAATCGCACGGGTCCTCCTCAGCGCGTGGATACGACCCGCAAAAATAGCGGCTTCCCAAGCTAATAGCGCAGTCAAAACAAGAGCCGATGGCCACAACACATAGCGCGAAGTTTGGATCGTATCGTTTGCATCGGCGATATTTCGAGCATTTTGAACCGAGGATGAAGCCGCGGAGCTAATGGCGGAATCATTGGGTGAGCGAACCATATCGATACCAAGTTTTTGAGCGATCTCGCTGAGCTTCTTGACATCAATCTTCGAAATCGCATCAGGGTTTCCGGGCTGGGAAAAATCCTTGATGTATTCGGGTTTCGAGCCATCATTCTGCTTCCCCAGAGCGGCAACCTTCATCTTCCCGCCCTCTTCGGTTCCATAGCCGATCACCAAGCCCCCCGTCAGGAGAGGCTTGATCTTGTTCCACTGCTGAGAGTCACCTCCGCCGGCACTCCTCCAAGCAGAATTGTTCGAGGTCTCACCATCAGTGAATATGAAAAGCACGCGGGTATTTTCAGGGTGTTTGTTTGCGGCATCCTGCATTTCTTCCGCAATGTATTGTGCGGGGCGGTCCGGAGATGAACCGCGCGAGGAAGAACTTACTTCCTGGGTCAATGTCGAAACGAAGGAACGAACCGCTCCAAGGTCAGAGGTCAGGGGAAGCTCAGTATCGGCCTCGGAATCCCAGGTAATAATGCGATAACGAGCACCAGGAGCAGCTTGAAGAATCTGCTCAACATCGTGGCTCACACCTTGAAGGCGAGTTTTTCCACCTTCCCAATCCTCAGCGGCCATCGAACCCGTGCGGTCAATCGCAAGCCAGACCTCGACATTGGTCGTCACTTTCTGCGCTTCACCGGGAACTGAGGGGCCAATCAAGATCGAGAGCAAGGCGCAGGTGATAGCACCTCTGCGCACCAGATCCGATGTTCTAAAAGGGCGATGACGCCGGGCACTCCACCAGGAGAAGAAAGCGCACGCTGCAATGATCACAATGATGATTGCAACCGACATAAGGGGTCGGAAGGAGAGCGACAATATTCCTCCTGCGGATCGGATCAAACACTGGCAAGTATAGTGCCCATCTCAAATTCATCCTCTAGGGGAATCTATTTGACATCTGAAGTGACCCACGACTAAATTCATCTGTGTATCATGGTGTCCTGATACACACCACAAAAATTAATTGAGGCAAGATGAAAACCCTCCGAAACATTGCCGCCGGTTCACTCGGACTGGCGCTCGTTTTTTCCTCTCTCACCGCCATGGATGCTCAGGCCGTTGAACGCGTTCCCGGGCAAATCAATGGTGATCGCAGCTCCGGCTGCGTCGTTGACTGGACCGCACGCGCCATGCTCGATCAGAACATGGACAATATCCCGGTCGGACTCCGCAAGGGCCCTTACTCCACTTCTGGCTTCATGGAGAGCGTCCACCCCGACTACGGCAGCAAGGCGGTTCTTGAAAATCATCACTGGTTCAACCCGGTGAGCGATGTCCAGTACTGGCGCATCCCAATCGGTGCCGAGTTCGGGATCCTTCCCGGCGCAACACTGACTGTGGATCTTCCCGACGACATGACCAATGTCCGTCTGATTAGCGACCTGAGCACTGAGGTTAAGAACACCACAGTTGATCAGTTCATGGAGCGTCAGACCTTCGGTGCACTGGCACGCAAGCTCGATTGGGATATTGTCCCCAACGCAACCCAGACCGATGCAGCGCGTAATATCTGGACTCTGACCTTCCCGAACGGTCTGCCGGAAGGCCACGCTGCGGTCGTTGAATTCGTCGGAACCGGTGACCGTACGAAGCACTACGAGGCAACCTCTCACTTCCGCGGCCTGCGCGAAACCGACGAGAAGGGCAATGCATGCCTGACGACTCCCGAGCCTGAACTCACTGTTGGACAGTGCCAAGCCGGAGTCGTTGGGCGCACGACTTTCTCGCCCTACTCGAAGGATATTGACCTTCGCGAAAAGTACTCCGATCGCTGGCAGGGAACCGGCACACTCTGGGGCGAGGCCGGAGCCGACGGCTGGGATCCTTCACGCCAGTACTCTGATGCCGCCGGTGCGACGCGTCGTATGCGCTTCTACGCTGCAACCAAGCGCGAGCTGACCAATGCGACGATGACCGTCAGCGCTCCCCAGGGTGCAACCTTTGACGAGGCCTCGATCGCCTCTGCATTGACCCCCGGCGGTGGCCAGCTTGTTGCTAACGGCTTCTCACAGTCGGTGGAAGGAATTTCCAACCCGACCGTAAGCGCGGACAAGAAGACCCTCACCTTCACGATCGCACACATGCCGGAAAACTCCTCTCTGAGCGTTGAGGTTACCGCAGTGCTGACCGGCGAAAAGGCATTCGATACCCCGACGTCGAAGCCCATGGTCTTCTTCCACACTCTGGTCGGTTCTATCCCCGGATGCGAGGTCTCGCCGACTCCGACCACCCCGGCAACTGAGCCCACTCACGACAAGCCTCAGGAGCCCAACAAGCCTGAAAATCCCAAGGCTGAAAACCCGAAGAAGGCAGGCCCTCTGGCACACACCGGTGCCACGAGCGGAATGGTTCTGGGCGCAGCAGGAATGACCTTGATTGCTGGTCTTCTTGCAGCTAAGCGTCGCAAGGCCTAAGCGCTTCAGGCAATAAATCATTGTGGGGCCGCAGCATTAGCTGCGGCCCCACAAATGTATTCGCGAGCAGTCGAGGCACAGGCTCAAAGAATGCCGTCTAGGCCCCTATACGTCTAAGCCTCTACTACCTCTAGGCCTCTATTAAGGGATCCCGCTACGTCTCTTTCCTGAGCCTCAGAGCTTGGCAAAACCAACAAGCCCAAGGAAGGCAACGATGGCAACTGCCAGCCAAGCCACGGGCTTATTGACGCGGTCAGTAACCGTGACGCGAGCGTCGCCCTCAACCTCGCGCTTCTGCTGGGCCTCGATATTTTGAATAATCGAATCCACTGTGCCGGAGCTCGACATCGTATAGAACTCGCCACCGGTGGACTCAACCTGGTTCTTCATATCTTCGCCCTCAGTGGTCAACGTCGAACCCGGGTAGAGGCCGATGACCTCAACCTTCTGGCGCTTCGCGAAGTCAATCGCTTCCTTGAGGGTATATAAGCCTTCACCATTGACTTCGTTATCGGAGGCCAAAATGATTGTCCGCGAGCGCTCTTGATCCGTGTGATCAAAGCCAAGCACGCAAGATGCTAGGCCATCACCGATAAGGGATGCTGCCTGTCCATCGGGATCATCAGTTCCCTCAAGATAACGGGCAAGATCATTGGTGATGCGATATCCGTTCGAGGTCTTCGAAATAACGCCATTCCTCAGGAGCGAGCTCAAGGTCTCGAGGTTGTCGTTCACCATCGTGTAATCATCAGTTAGCGGGAACTTCCGAACCGAACGACCACTCCACAGGTACAAAGACACTCGCTCGCCGTTGAAGTGCTCAACAAGACTCTTGAAGGCATCACCGATTTCGCTGTCATATTCCAGCATCGAACCTGATGCATCCAGACATAGAACAATGTCTCGCGAGGCCAGGCGACGGTCATCAACGTGACGGTCAACGGGGTTTGCAGCAACGACAGAAAGCGACACAGCAGCGGCACAAAAAACAGCAAGCAAACCAGCAACTGCCATACGCGTGCGACGCATCAGCGCACGATAACGTGGCAAGTCACGCACGTAACCGGTATTTGCAACCCAGCCTCGACGTTCCCTCGCATGAAGGCGCAGACCGACACGCCACCAGCCAAAAGCTGCGGCGACGGCAATAACGCCCAGGACGACGGCGATGAGGTACCCATACCTCATTTCTTCACCACCTCCCGCGCATAATCCATGACGAATGCGGGATCGAACTGAGTCTTTTCACCATCGGCCTCCGAGTCTGCTTTAAAGCTGTCCTCGCAGGCGGAAAGAGCATCCGCAAGATCAGGCCACGCGGGAATGAGCTTTCGAATCTCAGACACTGTTGCGGTCTCAAGATCGCGACCGGTACGTTCAGTACCCAGCGCGCGCAAGATACCCGCGACTGCCAAGTGCACCCCGCGGTCATCCAAGTCGCCCGTGTTCAAGCGACCCTCGACCTCGTCAATGAAGCCCAGGTAGCGCTGACGACGCTTCTCATCCAGGGGAATAAGCGCGATCTGATTCTTTTCCTGCAAACGGTTCGAGCGCAGCCAGCGGATCAGCCACACTCCTACCCACACCAGGACAAGAGCCAGAAGCAAGACTCCAATAATCCACATCCAGTTCGGGTAGTTGAGAACCTCGCGCAATTCACCGGACACGACTTTCCCTTTCCAATGCGGAGAGAAGAGTGCGAACGACCTGATCGCTGGACGATACACTCACGCGGGTAATCCCCGGGATCTCGAGGAATTGACGCACAGCGGTGCGGCTCTGGTCGGCGCGCGCGGCGGCCTCGGCAGCGATCTGGCTATCCCCCAAAAGGAAGTCGGGAAGCGGGCCGGCGTCGACATCCACGATCCGGGTGCCCGCGGGGAGCTGCGTCGGATCCGCGTCTGCGACCTGCATGATGAGTAAGCGGTGGCGGACGCTCAGACGCTTGAGCAGTTCCCGCGCACGAGGCGTGGGCTGGGGGTGCGTTTCATCCGTGACCAAAACGATCAGGGAGCGACGGTAGGTTGCCGCTTGCACTCGCGCAAGAAGGGTTTCAAGATCCGAAGAGGGCGAACGCAGGTCGATATCTTCCTCGAGGCGTCGCAAAATGAGTTCGATATGCGCATTTCCCGATCGCGCGGGCATGTGCCGCATACGTCCTTGGCAGCCCGACACCAAACCGACCTGGTCTCCGCGACTAGAGGCAAGCCATGCGACAACCTGACAAATCGTCAGTGCGATCGCTTCTTTACTTTCGCCCGAAGGGGCAAGCGCACTCATTGAGCGTCCGGTATCAACAACCAGCATGACCTGAACATTCGCGCTGGCTTCAAAGCGCTTAACGATGGGCTTTCCGGCACGAGCGGTTGCTGCCCAGTCGATATCTTTGACATCATCGCCGGGCTTGTATTCGGCCATGTCCATAAATTCCCAGCCCTGTCCGGCACGCGCAGAATAGTGCTGGCCCTCCATCAAGGAGAGCAGCTTACGCAAGACCGGGAGCTGAGTTCGACCGCCCAGAGCACGCAGCTGTGCGTTATTCGCGTGCGCTTTTTGGTGCTGGTCGACGTCGCCGAGGGTCTGAGACGCGCTCTCAACGACCCCCTTCTTCAGGATTGGGCTCACGGCACAGCTACCGCGTTGAAGACGGCATCGATCAAGCCATCAACTGAGATCTCATCGGCCATCGCATCGAAGGTACGAATGATGCGGTGGCGAAGAATCGCGTGACGAAGCTTCTTAATATCGTCGGGCATCACGTAGTTGCGACCGGCCATCAGCGCCACAGCCTGGCTTACGCGCATGAGGGCGATACCACCACGAGGCGATGCACCCACGCGCACATGCTGCGAGAACCCGGGAAGCGGGTTGGGGCCCATTCCTCGCGTGGTATTGATGATGTCGACGATGTAAGCCTTCAAAGTATCGTGCAAGAAGACGCGCCTGGTCATCTGCTGAAGGAAAGTCAGATCTTCGAGGGAGATAGGCTCCGCATCAATAGGCTTCTCCATGGTCCCAGCTTCGATGCGGTTCAGAACCTCAAGCTCTTCTAGGGGCTTTGGGTAGGTGATGATTTCTTTCATCAAGAAGCGGTCCATCTGCGCTTCGGGAAGCACGTAGGTTCCTTCTTCTTCAATGGGGTTCTGAGTTGCCATCACCATGAAGGGCTTGGGCAGCGGATAGACAATTCCACCGATGGTGGTCTGGCCTTCCTGCATGGCCTCGAGCATGGCAGATTGGGTCTTTGCCGATGAACGGTTGATTTCGTCCAGAAGCACGATATTGGCGTGGACGGGGCCCAGTTCCGTTGTCATTTCGTTTTCGGCCTGGTTCCAGATACGCGTACCAACGATATCGTTGGGCATCAGGTCCGGGGTGCACTGAATGCGGTGGAATGAACCCGAAATTGCCTGCGCAATAGTTTGGGCGGCCGTTGTCTTTGCCAAACCAGGGACAGACTCCATCAGGATGTGTCCCTGTGCCAACAGGCCGACGATCAGGGTTTCACGAAGGTTTTCTTGGCCGACAACGCGCTCTGAGAAGATCTTCTGGATACGGTCCAGGAGCTCTTTGCTGCGCTTGAGCTCATCATCGGTGAGATAAGTGGACATTCAGGAAACTCCTGGCTCATTGAATAATTACGAATATCTTACTGTTTTTTAGAGGCGCATTCAGGCCCGTTAGTCAGCGGCCTTTCCCCGATCACTGAGTGCTACTGGGAGTGGGCAGGGTGATTGGAGGCACGGAGAAACTGGGCAGTGTGACCGAAATGGTTGGAATATGCGTCACCGTTGGGGTATTCGAGCTCTTGATCGTTGTGTGTGCGCAGGCGCGAATAATTCCGAAAACCAACATGAAAATGACCGCAAGAATCCATCCCGTACGCTTCTTTTTTCGCGCAGCAGCCTGTGATTCATACCCGTAGGCCTCGGTGGAAAGAGTATTGTCTGCGGGAGTTCCACCGGGATTACGCCAGGCCTCCTCCATTTCCGGAGCGTTTTTGCGCCACAGACTTACAGTATCCAAGTGCGTGATGTAGTCGGGCAGCGGCTTTATTGCGCCCTGTTCGATCCCTCGAGGACCATATTGGTTAAAGCTATCAACCAGTTCAATTTCCTGATCGAAGAGCGAATCAATAGTCAGAGTCGGAACATTTTCTTGAAGATATCCAAGCAATGAGTCAAAGATAACCAATGACTCTGGGCTAATAAAAGCTTTGGGATAGAGCGGCAAGAAGGTCCCATCCTGATCAAGAAGGATGTAGGCCTTCCCTGTACGAAGAAGTACCGCAATGTTTGCAATGGTAATTTCAACGCGGCGGGTGACTAAGGTCGGATCACCCTCCCGTAATGGATCAAACCACTGCGCGACAAGCCTGTCACTGGAGACCATGAGGTGATGAGGCAGAATCATCGAGTATCCGCTGAGGTTTTCAGGAACGCTCGACAGAAGGTCTGTCCCCTCTGATGAGGGATACGGAATCGATGGAGCCGGCTCGGGATAGCCCTTATAGAGCGGGAAGTGGTCGTAGGTGGACTTCGGTGCGGTAAGAAGCGGATAGCACTGCAGCAGCTGAGGCGATGCCACATCGTATGCGATGTGGGCGCTCGCGATTGCTCGGTCAATGATGTCGCGGACCTCTGCTGGGGTCGGCACGCTGGTGTCATTGATCCGGTGCAAGTGCTGCGAAACATCAAGATTCTCATCATCTGCAACGCGCTCAATAATTTTGGAAAGATCGACCGTTAGCTTGCGCCCCGGTTTAAAAAATTGATCAAGGAAACGGCGCGCATCCCAGTACATGTCCATCTCTTTGAAACGGACCATTCCAATGAGTTCTGGGGCAATTGAGTAAGCAGCGCTTGATACTTTGATGTCCGAGTAACGCGAATTCATTCCTCGCAGAACATTCGTCGCGTCAATGGCTATTGCCCAACGCGCTGCAAGGCCTGCGCGCGTCATTGGGACAGCAAAAGAGAATAGATAATTTGTTCCCCCCTGCCACTGGCTACCCGGCTGATACTGGTCACGCGGCGTAGCGGTATTTACTGCTAGAAGGTCATCCAAGTCCAAAGAATCTGGTGCGCGATCAAAGCCCAATCCCAAGAAGTCAGGCTCCGTCGTCACAAAAACACAGGGGTAGCGGGCTTCAAAAGGCGAGATCCGGCGCGCAAGTTCACAAGCCGCGGGAAAGTACTTTTCGGCCTCGAAAGTGACGGTATCTGGACGGAAAATGGCGAGCAGGGCCTCGGAAATACCAGCGCGATTGGCCACTTCGGATGCCCACATATCAGAGGCATCTGCATGTCCCGCGGAAGGAAGCATCCCCTCGGGGTTCTCAAAGCAAGCCGGCAGGCGCAACCACGCTTGGCGGACGATTTCGCGCGGCCCGTGTACGCGGATATCAATTTCAGAAAGGTAGCTTGCTAATTCAACCTGCGCGGAAGCAAACTGACCGGGCGCATATTCAACTGGACGTTTGAGTTCGGTACCGATTGACTCCATGAGCACATGAAGGGCACCGATCTCCTCGGGGGCAACGTTGAAGGTTCCATACGCCAGCGTCAAACACATCCACAGATCATCCGGATTCCCCGATGACGGCTCGAGTACCGCCCACTCGTATCCGTTAACCGTCGTCCATCGTTTAACAGCCAATTCGCCTCCCCATGCGGGCGCCCAATATGCGCACGTATCTTCTACTCTAAAACATCACGGAAAGACAAACATAGGCGGGCGGCCCCACTGTGGGGAACCGCCCGCCTATTGAGTGCTAGCTAGAAGCTATCAGGCCTGCTTTGCAGCAGCAATGCGTGCACGGAACTTCGCGAGCTGCTCGGTGATAGCTGCGGGGAGCTTGTCGCCGAACTGCGAGAAGTATTCTTCGGTGTCGTCCATCTCTGCCGCCCAAGCATCGGGGTCAATCTCGAAGAGCTTTGCCCACTTGGCTTCGTCGATGTCCAGGCCTTCAAGGTTGAAGTCCTCGAAGTGCGGGTAACGACCGGTGACGCCGTCGATTGCCTCGACCTCGCCAGCTGCGCGGCGAACGATCCAGTCCAGAACGCGAGCGTTGTCGCCGTATCCGGGCCACATGAAGTTGCCGTCTTCGTCCTTGCGGAACCAGTTAACCTGGTAAACCTTCGGGAACTTCTCGCCCAGCTTGTCCTGCATCTCCAGCCAGTGGCCCCAGTAGTCGGCCATGTTGTAGCCGCAGAAGGGCAGCATGGCGAAGGGGTCGTGGCGCAGCGAGCCGGCCTTGACGTCGGTCGCAGCGGCGGTGACCTCGGAGGCCACGGAGGCGCCGATGAACACGCCGTGGGCGGGCTCGTACTGCTCGGCGACCAGCGGGACGTTGGTGGCGCGGCGGCCACCGAAGAGGACGGCGTCAACCGCGACGCCCTCGGGGGCTTCCCAGTCGGGGCAGATGATCGGGCACTGCGAGGCGGGAACGGTGAAGCGGCTGTTCGGGTGAGCAGCCTTCACGCCGGACTCGGGGGTCCAGTCGTTGCCCTGCCAGTCGATCAGGTGGGCGGGAACCTCACCGTCGATGCCTTCCCACCACACGTCACCATCGTCGGTCAGTGCAACGTTGGTGAAGATGGAGTTGGCCTTTGCGGTCTCCATTGCCATGGGGTTGGTCTTGTAGGAGGTTCCCGGTGCAACACCGAAGAAGCCTGCCTCGGGGTTGATGGCGCGCAGGCGGCCATCGGTTCCCGGACGCATCCATGCAATGTCGTCACCCACGGTCTCGACCTTGTAGCCGGGGATGGTGGGCTGGAGCATGGCCAGGTTGGTCTTGCCACATGCGCTGGGGAATGCAGCGGTCACGTGGTACTGCTTGCCGGTGGACTCGCGGGTCAGGCGCAGGACGAGCATGTGCTCTGCCATCCAGCCATCGCGCTTTGCCATGGTCGAAGCGATACGCAGTGCGAAGCACTTCTTGCCCAGCAGCGCGTTGCCGCCGTAACCGGAACCGAAGGACCAAATTTCGTTGGTCTCGGGGAAGTGGGTGATGTACTTCTCGTCGTTGCAGGGCCAGGTGGAATCTTCCTGACCGGGCTCCAGAGGAGCACCGACGGAGTGAACGGCGGGAACCCACACGCGACCCTCGTTGATGAGGTCCATTGCCTTTGCACCCATGCGGGTCATGATGCGCATGGAGACAACAACGTAAGGAGAGTCGGTGATCTCAACGCCGAGCTGGGAGATGGGGCCACCCAGGGGACCCATGGAGAAGGGAACCACGTACATGGTGCGGCCCTTCATGGCACCCGTGAACTTCTCGTGCAGGGTTGCCTTCATTTCCTTGGGGTCTGCCCAGTGGTTGGTCGGACCTGCGTCCTCTTCCTTCTCACAGCAGATGAAGGTACGCGATTCAACACGCGCAACATCGGAGGGCTTCGAGCGAGCGAGGAAGCAGTTGGGGCGCTTCTCTTCGTTCAGCTTGGTGAGCATGCCGCTCTCGACCATTTCAGAGGTCAGGCGATCCCACTCTTCCTGGGAGCCATCAGCGAACTCCACGCGATCAGGGGTGGTCAGTGCTGCAATCTCAGCAACCCACTTGATGACATCTTCGGGAGCGTTCGCCGGAGCGGCTGCGCGCACATCCTGTTCAGTCACGGACATTTTGCCTCCTGAGGCACTCGGTGATTCTGGGACGTGGTCACGCCCCGATCTACGTTCTTAATCATGCTCTACCCCACCGGTATTTGCGCGGGCGCAAAGTCCCTTTTTCCATTTAAATCTGACAATTCCGTCAACTGTGGCCACGTTTCCTTGCAGTTTCCCGCAATATCTCGCCTATTCATGCGGGTGTGGCAATAGACACATTCTTCAACAGGAGATTCACCCTAAAGTGAACTTGAATATCCAGTGTGTAATGGATGACGATTGCCTTGAGGCAGTCTCAACACAATCGGAGGGACATTATGGGGATCCGCAACAGAACGCAGGGCCCAAACTTCTTCGAATTCTTCACCCAGCAAGCAAATAAGCTTGTCGAGGGAGTCGAGATTCTTTCGCATATCTACGCCGCTTCCCCCGAAGAGCGAATCGCACTTCGCGACCAGCTTCATGGCGTCGAACACCAGGGCGACGAGCTCAACCACGAAATCTTCCAACGGATTAACTCATCCTTCATCACTCCTTTTGACCGCGAAGACCTTCAGTCCCTTGCATCCCACTTGGATGACTGCATGGACTTCATTGACGAGGCCGGCGACATGCTGGTCGTCTACGGCATCGCAGGCATCCCCGAACAGATTGCACACCTGCTTGACGAGCAGATCGCTGTCATCGTTCATTGCGCAGAGCTGACGGCTAAAAACATCCCGGCACTCAAGTCCCCCGTGGACCTGCGCGATTACTGGATCGAGATCAACCGCCTCGAAAATGAGGGTGACTTGGCGTACCGCCGCACTCTCACGGCACTTTTCGACTCCGGTCTTGACCCCATCACGGTCATCAAGCTCAAGGACGTCATTCAGAGCCTTGAGTCATGCGCGGACGCTTTCGAAGATCTAGCCAATGTCATCGAAGCCCTTGCACTAAAGGAATCCTGAGCCGTGGATCTTAACCTGATCCTGGTGTGCGTCGTCATTGCCGTTGCGCTCTTCTTCAGCTACACCAACGGCTTCCATGACGCTGCGAACGCGATTGCAACCTCTGTTTCCACTAAGGCATGGACTCCCCGCGCGGCACTCTTGATGGCCGCAGGAATGAATGTCCTGGGCGCCATGATGGGAACTGCGGTTGCAAAGACCATCGGCGAGGGGATCATTTCGATCTCCCCATATGCTGAATCTGCCCAGGTAGAAATGCAGCAAAAGGGTCTGGTCATCATCCTTGCAGCGCTCCTCGGTGCCTGCATATGGAACCTCATCACGTGGTGGTTTGGGCTTCCTTCATCTTCTTCGCACGCATTGATTGGCGGTATGGTCGGTGCAGGCTTGATGAGCGGCACCGCCGTCTATTGGTGGGGAATCGTCAAGTCGGTCATCATCCCGATGTTCGCCTCCCCCATCATCGGCTTCTTTGTCGGCTACATCGTCATGCGCATCGTGCTTTTCCTGCTTCGCAACGCGCAATACCACCACACCATGCGTCGTTTCCGCGCTGCGCAGCGCTTCTCTTCAGCCGCGATGGCCCTTGGCCACGGCATCCAAGATGCACAGAAGACCATGGGCATCATTGTCATGGCCCTTCTGGCCGGTGGCTACGGCGAGGCCCACCAGATCTACGATCCCATTACCGGCGATATGACCGTCCCGATGTGGGTGAAGATCTCGGGAGCTCTTGCAATCTCCTTGGGCACCATGGCTGGTGGCGGCCGAATCATGCGAACCATCGGCCGTAAGATCATCGACCTCGATCCTGCCCGCGGTTTCGTTTCCGAGGCCGTGTCAGCCTCGATCCTCTACCTGTGCTCCTACGTCGTCCACGCTCCGATCTCGACAACTCAGGTTGTTTCGACCTCGATCATGGGTGTTGGATGCACAAAACGTTTCTCAGCAGTACGTTGGGGCGTTGCGGGATCGATCGTGACCGCTTGGTTCTTGACCCTACCCGCAGCTGCCGCAGTTTCTGCGGTTGTCTACTGGGTCTGCGCACTGATCGTTGGAGTCTGAGGCCCCAATTCAGTGAAAGCATCATTCATTCGCACCTGCTGTGGTGTGCTTGTTCTTTTCTTTGGGGCAAGCACACTCAGCGGGTGCGGTTTTTCTTCTGTCATGCGGCTTTCTGTCGGAGCCTGCGTTCAGATCCCAACCTCAACCAGCGCGTACTCTTTGGAAACTGTTTCCTGCTCGCGCCCTCACCAGGCTGAGGTTTTTGCCCTCCCCACTGTGGGGGGATCAGAATTCCCCGAGGCCGCGCAACTTGAATCGGAAGCGCGACGCGAGTGCGAAAAAGACTTCACGCCCTACGTCGGGAGCGGTGTCGAAGACTCTGCCCTTGACCTCATTTGGATGACTCCCAGCCGAGAGTCCTGGGAGCGGGGCGACCGACAGATTGTGTGTCTTGCCGCCGCGAACGGCGATCAAACCCTTCGCGGTTCTGTTCGCGATTCTGCGTACTAGCAGCAGCTAACAGTTAGTCAGCAACTCTAGGTGCGTGACGTTCAACGTCGACCACACGCACCCGGTTCCCCTCCGGAAGAGTATGCAAAATAACCATCTCAGATGCGGAAATCTCCCTGGCATCAAGCGGGAAATTCATCCGCACGCCAGAGGGAGTGAATTGACGAAAGACATCAAAAAGCCCCGGAAGCATCGTGCGTGGCGTGCACAGAACTCGCGGTTCACCGTCCGCCAAAAGCGCACGCACAAAGGCCTCGTCAGTGGAAGAATCCGCACCATCGCGCGAGGGAAGAGTATCGATCGAAACTCCCGCGAGCGCAGCCCACGGCCCCAGCGTCTGCCGAGTCCTCGCGGAAGAGGTCGCCATCGCTCGACGGATCCCGTATGCAGACAGCAGGTCTACCAGTTCAAGTGCCTCGCGGACCCCGGTACGCGACAGAGGACGGGCGTCGTCATCGCCCTCCCAATGCTGGGCTGGAAGTGCACGCGCATGGGGCAACATAGCCAAAGGAGTCGTCACAAGCTCACCGCTTCGGCCTCGCATAAGAAGCTCGTTGAGGAGACGACGATCTCCACGGCGAGTAAGAAGATCGTGAGCACGCGAAGGAGACATCCATCGGGCCTGATCAATTTCGCGCGCGGGAGCGCGATGGACCGGCTTGCGTAGGTGGACGAGGCCATGATCAGAATGGGGATCGTCTCCCATGAGGGTTCCCACCCAGTAGCGAACCTCCTTGGTCTGCCCTGAGCCGAGGCGGTAGCGCTGAGTCGTTAGAGGAGCGCCGAGGCTGATGACGTGACCGGTTTCTTCCTCGACCTCACGCACAGCCGCAACGGGAATGGTCTCTCGTCCCTCAATCTTGCCTTTTGGCCACGACCAATCGTGATACTGGGGGCGATGGACTAACAGAACTTCGATCTCAGCCTCGTCAAGCACATCTCCTGGGAGGACCTGACGACCCGGGTGGCGTAAGCGCCACACAAGGGCGCCGCCTGCGCGAATAAGGCGCATCGGGGGCATGGGCTGGGGGCTGGGCGTCACGTTATTAACCCTAACCTAGAGTGAGCGTGGGTGCGGGCTTGAAACCCGTACCCACGCTCTTCTCAGATTTCTGATTTAGTAGGCGACAGTGAAACGCTGTCCCGTGTGAGTGGGCGTTTCGATCTCATCGACAAAGGCCTGTGCAAAGTCCGCTCCAGAGATATCGGAAACCCCGTTCTCGTCAGTGAGCAGAACATCACCACCGAGGCGGAAATGCCCGGTATGGGTTCCAGGATTGTAGGAACCAAAATTACCCGCGGGAGAAACAAAGAACCACTGAAGATCATCACTGCGCGAGCGCAAATCTTCGAGGACTGCAGCAAGTTGGCCGGCCTCGGAACGGAATTCTTCAGGGAAGTCCGGGAGCGAAGCAAGGGTACGGCCACCCTCTTCAACACGCAACGATCCGGCGCCACCGACGATCCCCAAGCGAACTCCAGCCTTCTGAGCGAGGTCCGCAACTTGCGAGTAGAGGAAGCGAAGAGAGCCATCCAAAGCGCCTCGGGGTGAAAGTGCGCCAACAACGACATCCGCGCCATCGACAACGCTGCGAAGGACCTCCTCATCAAGAAGGTCACCGTGGTTGTAGGTCACACCTTCGATTGGTTCCGAGGGACGCGAACGCGACCACGAAACTACGTGGAAACCACGAGAAAGCGCCTCGGCGGCAATATGCGATCCCGCGTAACCTGTTCCACCAAGAATTGCAATGGTTGTCATGAAAAGCCCTTCGGTTGATTCCCACACCGATAATCTTTGCTTCCACACGGGAGCACTTTTCTCAACGGCTCCAGAATCAGTTCTATTCCTCACCGAATTGGACGAAAGCTTCCGTTTCACGGGAGCGCCACAGGGGCATGATCTGACCGAGGCCAGTAACATCCAAACCTATTCCGGAAAAGCATGGGTCTTCATGATCCTCAAACCAATGATCAAGCTCGCTTCTTAACTCCGATTGAATTCCTCTATAGGACGGATCATCAATGAGGTTGAGGCGTTCATCAGGATCACATTCAAGGTCGTACAGCTCTTCTGGCCCTTCTTCACGCCAGACATATTTGAGCATTCCACGTCGAATCATTCGCGCAGCTCCATATTCATCAAAGACAGCAACTGATTCATCTCCCGAATGTCCCCGAAGGATATCTAAAAGAGTGCCTTTTCCTCGACGTTTATCATCAGCACATTTGACCCCAGCTAAGTCACACAAGCTCGTAAACAAATTGAGGCTAGAGATGAGCTCATTAATCGGCGAGGAATATCCGCGCCCACGCGCTGGATCAATACCGACAGAAGAGGCGACGGCCTCGGGAATACGGATCAGGAACGGTACCCGTACGGAGTTATCCCAGAAGTTTAGAGGAAAAGTACCGTTTCCTTTTCCCCAGATTCCGTGATGCCCACAAGAGAAGCCGTTATCGGACATGAAGATCACGATCGTGTTTTCCCACTCCCCTTGCTCCTTGAGTTCATCAATGAGCGCGGCGAACACCCGGTCGACTCCGCTGAGCGAGGCACAGTAGCCGCGAAGTGAAGGAACGGGATCTCGATAAGCATCAGCGAATTGATGAATCCGTTGATAATCGGCCCAAGGATGAGCTTCCTCGCGCGGAATCGAAGGAAAATCCTCATTTTCATAGATCTCAAGAAGTTCATCGGGGTGCTGATCTGCTCCCCAAGGATCGTGAGGAGCAGTTGTCGCAGCAAAGAGGAAGAAAGGTTTCTTCTCAGCAGTACCAGCTCCTTCAATCGCCCATTGACGAAGAAACTCCAGAGCATGAACGCCTACCGCATCGGTGAAGTACAACTCTTCCTCGGCCTCGTGACCGTCCTTCCAGATCGGCGCGCCCATGTACGGGCCACCACCATAGCGGTGTGCGTACCACGAGGAAAATCCCGGCGCAGGCTTACAAGAATCTCCGAGGTGCCACTTGCCGCTCAACGCACAGGTATAGCCAGAGCGCTGAAGAATCTGCGGAAGAGTTTCGAGGTGGTCAAGGTAGGTGTCAGCCTGCGCACGTGGATGCCGAGTCCCGGTGAGCCAATCGTGAACTCCGTGAGTGGAGGGCATGGTTCCTGTGAGGATAGATGCGCGCGCAGGAGAACACACCGGAGACGGCGCGTGCATCTGCGTGAACACATACGCGTCCGAGGCGAATTCTTCCAAGGCAGGCATGCGCAGTTCGGGAGTGATCCATGGAAGTGCCCACGGCCCCTGATCATCAGTGAGAAAGAGCAGAATATTGGGACGCGGTGTCATTCCTTAACACCTCCAGCAGAGACTCCGGCGGTAAAGTAGCGCTGGCCAAAGAGGAAAATCACGACGATTGGCAAGGTCATGAGAATAACCGCTGCCATGAGGAGACTCCACTGGGTTGAGTTCTCTTGATAGAAGACTGCGAGCCCTAACTGGAGCGTACGCATATCGTTTGATTTCACGGACACCAGCGGCCACAAGAAATCATTCCATGTTCCTTGGAAAGCAAGAACCGAAACGACCGCAACCGCTGGAAGCGCGAGGGGCGTGTAGATCTGCCAGAAAATGCGTCCTTCACTTGCACCATCGACTCGTGCCGATTCACCCAGTTCATCGGGAAGATCCAAATAGAACTGGCGCATCAGGAAAATACACAGTGCGGAAATCACGTGCGGAACAACCAAGGCCGCGTAGGTGTCCAGTAATCCAGATCCACCGTTTCCCCAGAGGTCGTTGCCTCCCGCGAAGGGCACGTGCGTGACGATAACAAAGAGCGGGACCATCATGACTTCCGGTGGAACGATGATGAGCGCAATGAGGACAAGCATGATGGTCTTCTTACCCGGGATCGGCATCTTTGCAAGTGCATAGCCAGCCATCGCGCATAAAAGGACCTGAAGCACCGTCGAGGCCAAGGACACAACAAGTGAATTCGCGAAAAAGAGCGGAAAGTTCTCTGCACGCATGGCTTCAGCGAAGTTGGACCAGGCGAATTCATCCGGGATACCGAACTGTAATTCACGATCTGCCGGGGCTAGGGCAACCAAGAAAATTGAGGCTAAAGGAACAACGTATAGAGCGGTGATGATCAGGGCAAGAGTATGGAAGATGCCAGAACGAAGAATTTTTCTCATCGTGTCCCTCCAGAGTGCTCAATTGTGCGCTCAGGGGTAGCACTGCGACGTGCTGCCCGATTTTGAAACAGACGAACGGGCAGTCCAACGACGATCACCGTCGAGAAGAGCAGGACAGCAATGGCGCATGCTCGCCCGATGTCGAGGTAGGTGAATGCTGATTCATAGAGCTCGTAGACGATCGTTCGTGTGGAGTTTTCAGGGCCGCCTTGGGTCATGACATAAGCCTGAGTGAACATTTGGAAACCACCCATTAACCAAGTGATTGCCACGAAGAACAAGGTGTTCTTCAGCTGCGGTATCACAACGTAAATCAGACGACGGAAGGCACCGGCTCCATCAATCTGAGCGGCTTCAATGAGCTGGGGCGGTATCGCTTGGATTCCAGCCAGCAAGATGACCATGTAATAGCCCATGTTGCGCCACAAGGACACAAGTAAAATTGAGGGCATCGCCGTAGATGCTTCAGTGAGGAAGTAGACCTTTGGCATTCCCATGTCCTGGAGAAACTCGTTGATTGGTCCTGAGAATGGATCAAAGAAGAAAGACCAGAACAAGGCGACAATGACGTAGGACATCGCTTGCGGCATATAAACGATCGTTCTCATCACTGAGTTTCCATGCAGTTTTTGACTGAAGAGCATGGCGATCATAAAGGCGACTACGACGCCGATAGCAACCTGGCCGAAAGCGAAGTACAGGGTGTTCCCGATTGCTTGTAGGAAGACCTGATCGGAGAAGAGACCAATGTAGTTCTCGAAACCAACCCACTCTGGAGGATTAATCAGGTCGTACTTGGTAAAGGAAAACACTGCTGCAAGTGCAAGCGGCAGGAGGGTGAAGAGAAAAACCGCAACCCCTCCCGGGGCAATCAGTGACAGGCCGGCTCGTCGGCGCTGGTGCTCCAGCGCCGACGAGCTACGGGCTGTGTTCAATTGACGAGACATATCAGTGCCCGAAGGCGTTGAGTTTCTGGTCGATCGCAGCAAGCGTTTCATCAACTCCTGCTGATCCGCGAACTGCTGGATCAAGCAGCTTGTTGATGTCTCCGCCAAATTGCATCATGCCCGGGTGCGGGGGCTGGGATTGGGCATCTTTTGCCAGCGCCATAAGCTGAAGCCCCGTTTCACCGAGCCACGGAGCCTCAGCCAAATCAGTGCGAACCGGCAGAACACCATAGCTCT
Source organism: Trueperella pyogenes (assembly GCA_963534475.1). Lineage (GTDB taxonomy): Bacteria > Actinomycetota > Actinomycetes > Actinomycetales > Actinomycetaceae > Pauljensenia > Pauljensenia pyogenes_B. The sequence continues at coordinate 23,912 of CAUSSZ010000007.1, forward strand.
CGTCAAAGGCGCTCAAGTTCTCCTTTTCCATGAGGAAGGAGATGAATTCGAAGGCTTTATCGGGGTTCTTGGAGTTCTTTGCAATGGCGAGCTTGTTGATCCACGCTCCAGCTGCACCCTTCGATGCCGAAGGACCAACCAACGCAGGGCCAATAAGGAGTTGCTTGGCAACCTCAGGGTTTGTGCTCTCAGCGTTGTAGTAGTCGTTTCGAGATCCCAATCCCATTGCCGACTGCCCTGAAACTAGAGGGCGTGCTCCACTACCGGAGTAGACCAGGTGGTAGTCAGCGGTTCCTTCCTTGAAACTTGTTACCAAGAAGTCCAAGGCTTCGCGACCCTGCGGAGAAGAGAAGTTAGCAGTCCCATCTTCTTTCCAGTACTTGGCTTCGTTTTGCATCATGAGCTGAGCAAATCCTTGCTGGAGGCCGATTGACTTGTCAGTGCCCCAGAAAATCGGGGATTCGCAAATCCCAGCGTCACGCACCTTGAGTGCGACTTGGTGGAATTCCTCCCACGTTGTCGGAAGTTTCGTCGTGTCAACACCGGCTTTTTCGAGGAGATCCTTTCGGTATACCGGAACGCGAAGATCGAAGCCGTAGGGAATCGAGTACTGCTTACCGTCCCACTGCCCGTCTTTAAGTAGCTCTGGGAAAATCTTGTCTTTGTCTGCCCACTTGTCCATGTAGGGTCCCAGATCGAGAAGCGCTCCCTTGTCAGCTAGCGGGGCTGTCCAGATCGCGCCGAGAGAAACTACATCCGCCATCTGTTTCGAGGCAGCAGCGGTCGTGTACTTCTGGAAGGCACTCCCCCAGTCTGAAGTCTGCAAAGTGACGCTAACGCCGGTCTTCTTCTTGAACTCCGGTAGGACATTCTTCTCGATGTGTTCGATCGATTTCTGCGATGCTCCGAGCATCATGAAGGTGAGGTTTTCCTCGCTTCCCGCAGAGGATTTTGAGGCACTTCCAGAACATGAAGTGAGCAGCGAGAGTGCTGCAATACCCGCGATAAAAGCGGTTGCAAAGCGTCTACGAGTAGACATGGGTACTCCTTGTGAGAACAACTCGACTCTGAGAAATTCACACACCCCGTCGCTGTTACTTGCGCCATACTAGCAGCCGAACAACGTGAAGCCAATATCTTTTTGTTACCCCATGAGACTAAATAAAATTAATCATGAGTAGCTAAACAAAACGCGCCTCTAGTCCAACTCCCCGATGCGCGCTCGGGAGGCAGCACGTTCGAGCTCTTGAGCAGTCATAACCAGCGCCCGCGCACGCATCGTCACTCCGTATGCCAAGGCATCGTGCGGGTCATCGATCCATTGTCTTCCCACTCTGGGATCTCCCGCAGCAACAATGCGCATCGCATGCGCAAGCTCCGTAAAGATGTCTTCCAGATCATCATCACGTTTTTCTCCGGACAGGAGTGCATCCGCATCATTGATAACATCCTCCAAAGGACGAGCATGAATGGGTTCTTCAAGTCCGGGGACCTGCTCTGCATGCAATCCCAAGATGTACAGATCAGCAACCGTGAGCGGGTCACGGTGGAACCACTCTCTGAACAAGTACACGCGCCACAGCGCGCCTGGAAGAGTGAAATCAGGGCTTTGCGACCACAGCTCGGCAACTAGAGGAACTCCGCCGGTGGAGAGCAGCTCGCGAAGGCGACGCAAGGCCTCGGCATCAAAATCTTCATCTCCCACACCCAGCAGCGCCCAAGCAGTTGAGTGAGCAAGGACCGAAGAATCCGCAACATCTGGCGCACCAACAATTGCCTCTGTTTGCGCGTAGTCCAAAATCGCCGGACGTCTTGGGATGCGTTGCGGTTCGCCCATTTGCTCTCCTACCAGTAAGATAGTGGGGTTGGTCCACCCGATGGGCCACACAGCGGGATTACCCGCGGGCCTATAGCTCAATGGTAGAGCAGCGGACTTTTAATCCGTGGGTTGGGGGTTCGAGTCCCCCTGGGCCTACTTCTTTTGTGCTTTTTAGTTTTCTGTTTCTTCCGTGCCCCGAACGCCGGCAGATTCCACGACTGCTTCTTTCCCATTGACGTCGGGATGCGCACGCCCAGCCATCGATGCAATCCCCACAGCAATTGAAATGCACACCAGACCGACCAATTGCCACAGGCTTGGAATCTGACGCAAAAGCACCGCACCGATCAGAGCCGAAGTCGCGGGAAGAAGCGCTGTGAACAAGGCAAAAGTTGCTGCAGAAACCCGCTTCATCGCCATGGCTTCAAGGCTGTATGGGAAAACCGTTGATAAGAATGCCAAGGCGATGACCGCGACTAAAACCTTTCGGTCGCTGAATGCCGCCATCGCCCCCGGGGCCAGAATTGGCGCAGAGATCAAGGCACTGAACGCACAACCCAGCGAGAGGTTTGTCATCGCGGAGCTCGATGAGGCGGCCTTTTGTCCAAGGACGATGTATCCCGCCCACGAGGCCGCAGCCCCCATGACCCAGGCCAACCCCGGAAGCGTTTGCGGATCGCTCAAATCCAGGCCCAGACCACCAATGGCGCAGACCCCGCAAAGCGCAAAAAATGCAGCAACTCGCGGTGCCCAGCCACGGCCTCGGAACACCGCAACCGCCACGGGGCCAAGAAATTCCAGGGACACTGTTGCCCCCAAAGGAATACGGGAAATAGCCTCGTAAAAGCAGGAATTCATACAGACCAGAGCGATACCGAAATAAAACGCGCCCTTGAGGGTTGAGCGGTCGAGGCCTCGCCAGGGACGAACCCACGCGCACAGCACCAACGCACCAACGAAACCGCGCCACCATGCGACCGAGGCCGGTTCAACGACAGAGAAGGCAAAAACTGCAACGGCAGCACCGCTGTATTGAATGAGAGCCGAGGTAACGATCAATACCTGTGCGGGAATGCGGTTTGCTATTCCCGCTAATGATCGGCTGCTCACGATCCTCCTCCAATTAGTTCACGTACTTCTTCGGCAAGGATCTCACCTTCCTTCGAGGAATCCTTTGAAGCAATTCCAACAGCGACCGAAATGAGAACAAGCCCCAGAATCTGCCACAGGGTGGGGATCTGCCAGAGGATGATCACACCCATTAGCAGCGACGAGGCCGGAGAAAGCGCAGTGAACAGCGAAAAGTCTGCCGCCGAAATCCTATGCATGGCAAGGGCTTCAAAGGAGCAAGGAATGATGGTGGATAGGACCGCAACAAGCACGACAATCCCAAGCAACCATGGTTGAGTGAGCGCAGGTAAGGCTGGCTGAGCCATGAAAGGTGAAAGTATCAGCCCACTCAGCGCACAACCGACCGCAACATTGGTAATTCCCGAGCGTTTCGATGCCACACGCTGCCCCAAAAGGATGTAGACCGCCCACGAGACAGCGCACAGCGTCGCCCATTTCAGCCCGGGAATAAAACCTGGATCATTGGTGTCGAGGCCAAGCCCACCGATAGCAACGACCCCCGCCAAGGCAAGGAATGCGGCAAGGCGCGGAAGCCAACCTCGGCCACGAATCACTGCAACAGCAACCGGTCCAATGAACTCCATGGAAACGGCCGGGCCCAAGGGCAGGTATGAGATCGATTCAAAGAACGTGATGTTCATGGTGATCAGCGCCAAGCCGAAGCAAGCGGACTCAACAAGATCCTTCGCACTCAGGCCCACACGCCAGGGGCGCCGCCATGCACACAAGATCATCCCGGCGATGAAAACACGCATCCATGCCACAGCACCGGGCTGGACTGACCCGAAAATCAGGACCGCGACGGCCGCACCGCTATACGCACTAAGCGCAGCACCAACAATCAGAATGGGCGCGGGAACACGTGAAAGAAGCGCACGAAGATGGGAGAGCACTCCCCCACTATGCCACAGGGTCAGGGACAAATTGTAGGCACACGGAATTCATGCAAAAACGATTTCCCGTTGGCTGATTCGGTGCGTCATCAAAAATGTGCCCTAGGTGAGAATCACAGCTTGCACAGCGCACCTCAATGCGGCGCATTCCGTGGGAAATATCCTCGAAATAGTTCACTGCACCGGGCAGCGCTTCATAGAAACTCGGCCACCCGCAATGCGATTCAAACTTCGTTGACGAGGGGAAAAGCTGCGCGCCACACGCCGCACACAGATAGGTACCCGAGCGGTGTTCATCCAGCAGCTCACCTGTCCAAGGTGCCTCAGTCCCAGCTTGACGAAGGACCAAGTACTGCTGGGGAGTGAGGCGCTCACGCCACTCGTCCTCACTGTAATTCACGCTAGGAGCCGACTGCTGCGCCTGCGCAAGGTGTTCGAGCTGCGTTGCACGATCACGGGTTCGAATGATTTTCATGTTGTTTTCCTCAATTCAGTTCTGTTGAGCATCGCTGCGCTGCGGACGCACTGCATCCTCGGGCACTCGCGGTCCACTGTTCAAACGAGTTGTTTCTTCTTCGTGACGTTTCGCCGTTGCTTCGCGTTCTGCTAGGACATCGTCACCGGGACCGGCGTAAATCTGATTACGTTCGTCGGCATCGGGAGACCCAGAGAAGAGGCGCTCCCCACGAACAACAGTCGCATCCATATGGGCTTGGCCAGCCGGCTCTTGCGGGGCTGAGGCCTGCGCATTGTCACCGTCCACCTGGGCCTGAGGCAAAAGCGCGGTTGATCCCCCACCGAGGTGGTTCTGACCTAGACGCGCATTGGCCTGGGCAACCTTTTCAGCTAGTTGTTCGGCGACCAAAGAATGCAGCATCGTCTGCGAAAAAACCTGGGTCCGCGCGTCACTGGCCGAAGCCACCGCTGTGACCTTCCCCGTATCAGCGAGTTCACGCTGACGCTGGGCCATTGCCCTCCTGCGTGCGCGCTTGGCTTTTTGCCGGGCTGCCAGGAGCCGCACGGAATGGACTGCGTCATCCAGAGGGTCCGAATCGGCCTTTTCTCCTGCCTTGCCCTGTGAGGCAAGCGGCGAGGCCTGAGCGGGCTTTCCTGCCGCTGACCCAGGGTGTGAGTTGGGGGCACCCGTCGTGTCGGCGGCAATACCCGAAAGCTCCTTCGCAAGACGAGCGACGGCCTCGCGAGAGGTATCCTGCGTGACCGTCTCAACCTCCAAGGACTGAACACGCGTATGGGGGCGGATCGCGGGATCCTCATCAACAACCCAACGAATCATGTTTTCACGTAGGTAGCAGCGCAGATCCCACAGCGCTCCGGAGTCCTTCGCAGAGACGACAATGCGAACAGTCATTGTCGTTTCATTCGAGTCAGCGACCTGCACGGCCCACGAACGCCCATCCCATAGATCAGTTGCAAGAAGAAGCTTTTGTACCTGACTACGGATCAGGGTTAAAGGCGCGGTCCAGTCGAGCTTGAGCTCGACATTTCCCAGCTGGGTCGCCGCGCGACGCGTCCAGTTTTCGAAGGTGTTGGACGTGAAGTAGGTCGAAGGAACGATGAGCCGGCGTTCGTCTGGAAGCCGAACAACAACATAAGAAAGAGTGATTTCTTCAACCTTGCCCGAGGCATTGTCCTTACCGACGACGACCACATCACCGACGCGAATCGCATCCGTGAAGGCCAATTGGATACCGGCAAAAACGTTTCCCAAGGTCTGCTGGGCTGCAAGACCGGCGATCACCGAAACAACACCGGCAGAGGCCAGAACGGTTGTCATTGCCTGACGCGCGGCATCAAAAGTAAAGAGGGCTGCGCAAACACCAAGAAGGATGACCAGAGCCTGTAGCAGACGACGGATGACCTGCGCTTGGGTTTCAAACTTACGGGAAACGCCTCCGTCTTTTTCCTGGCGGATTCGTGCCGCGTCTTCGAAGATCCACACGCTGTTGTAGACCATCCAAGTCATCGTCAAAATGCCAATAATGAGCAGAACATGGGAGATGAAGCCCACCATTCCACCATTGGACCAATCTGACAGAGTGGTATTGACCAGCATGAATTGCAGGCCAGCCCACGCGCCCCAAGCCATCGCGGTGATGTAGTACGAGGTCCGGACACGTTTTGTGACCGCAGCAAAATAGCGTGAGCGACGGGCAATTGGACGGGTTAAAAGAACGATCACCAGCGCCACAATGAAGGCGATAACCAGACCAACCGCGGCACCGAAGATCAGCGATGCCAAGTCCAGCGCATTTTGAACAGCGGCCTGTGCAACACCCGTTGGCGAAGGCGAAGGTGTCGGATCGTCGGCACTGAAAATCATAAAACCGTCCTCGAATCACTCATTCTGTACTCCCTCAAGCCTAGGCGCGATCATTGAGAATCGCCTGAGGCTTGAATCGATAAGCACCATTGCAAATCCCAGAATATCAAGGAAAAATAACTGTGTGACGGTCATCACTGCCATTCTTTTTGCTTTAAGGCCCCGCTTCTGCCTAATATTCTCTTCGTCCTCGGACGCCAGACCGGTGGCCGACAGTGGCCCCCATCGTCTAGAGGCCTAGGACACCGCCCTTTCACGGCGGCGACACGGGTTCGAATCCCGTTGGGGGTACCAGCCGGTCGCACATGTGAACGGCACAATTTAATAGGTCTTACCTATTGTAAGGCCCCGTAGCGCAGTTGGTTAGCGCGCCGCCCTGTCACGGCGGAGGTCGCGGGTTCAAGTCCCGTCGGGGTCGCCGACCAGACCGTAACGGTTCCGGTCCTGGCTCTGTAGCTCAGTTGGTAGAGCGTTCGACTGAAAATCGAAAGGTCACCGGATCGACGCCGGTCGGAGCCACCAGATAAAACCCTCGCATTGCGAGGGTTTTGTTGTATTTACTGTGACCAGAATCACACAAGCTCCCCTAAACTTCACCATTCGAAGCATGAAGCCCTCGCGACCTGCAACGATGCTCGCCAGATGACATTTTTTGGCAACTTGGTCAATCAGAATGAGGCACTGAAAAACCATTTTTAGAACTTTTGCGCCATTCCAGATATTTGTGAATTCATCCCTGAACTGACTAGCATTTAGACATCCCACACAAATCAATCAGGAGATTTTCAGGTGTCGATACGCGTTCAAACTCTCACAAGGTCTGCGGTTTCGGGGCTCTCAATGCTCCTCGCATGTTTCCTCGCATTGGCCTATTTCGTCGTTTCTCAAGGCGCCTCACAGGCTGCAACCGTCAATGACATCGTCAAGGATGTGAAACTCTCTGGAGTCAGCTCCTCGACGAAGCTTGGCGTTGGCACCATGATGCAGGTTGACTTCACCATCGATGGAACGGGGAAGGCAATCCGCCAGGGAGACACTTTCACCATCCAGGCACCCCCGGAGCTCAACACCTTCGCTTCGACTGGGACGCAACTTCAATTCGACATGATCGCCCCTGATGGTCAGGTCGCTGTCAATTGCTCTGCTCCCGCACCTGAACCCGGAGCAGTCATCACCTGCACCTTCACAGACTACGCAAACTCTCACCAGAACATCACCGGTTCAGGTTGGGCAAAGATGAGCGCAGCTGCTAAGACCACTGCTGGCGCAGTCTCCTTCTTGATTGATGGCAAGTCTGTTTCTGTTCAGCTCCCCGGTGACGGAACCGGAATTGGCGACACCAATATCGGAAAAACCACCAAACACAACAAGGGCGGAACAGTCGACTCCGATGATCCTTCGTTGATTAACTGGTCGATCAACGTCGTGGAGTCGGGAATCTCTGTCGATACCATCACCGTTGACGATACCTTCACGAATGACAATGGTGGCTACACCTTGGCCAACGAGCCCTCAATGTTGGTGTGGGCTAACGGAGACGACTTCCCCTTGGGAGATTCCACAACGGTATCGAATGGCGATGCTCTCAACGGCGGCACCTTCACCGTCACAAAGAAGGCCGACGGCAGCGGTTTCACCGCAACCTGGCCGAAGGGCAGCGGAAACGCAATCTATTCGATTTCCTATGACACCAAGATCAAGAACTCGGCAATGGTCGGTAAGTCTGCGACCTTCACAAACAATGCGTCCATCAACGCTGTTGCATTGGTCGGAAAAGCGGTAATCACAGCCGATGGCGGCGGTTCGACCGACGACAACCCCTCATTGCCTCGCCCCACCCCAACAACGACGACTCCGGAGCCTACCCCGAGCACGACAACACCAGAGCCAACTCCTACCACAACGACCCCGGAACCCACCCCAACAACGACTGAGGCAACCCCGGAGCCTACTCCCAGTACGACGACTCCCGAGCCAACCCCCACGACGACAACACCGGAGCCAACCCCTTCCACAACCACTCCGGAACCAACACCAACACCGACGACAACCGAGCCGACTCCTGAGGTATCAACAACAACTCCTCAGCCTTCGGCCTCGACAAGTAGCACGACTCCTCCGGTAACCCCCGAGACAAGCAATCCTCCGCTTCCTCCGGCACCACAGCAGGATGTGCCCCCCGCGGCGCCTTCTCCCAAGGAAGCGAATCGTTCCCTTGCTTCGACCGGCACCGATGCGACTCTTGCCGCAGCTGCTGCACTGAGCGCGGCAATTGCCGGAGGCTTGCTTGTAGCCCGTACTCGTCGCGAACAGGATTGAGACAAAGAGTCGATCAGGCTTGCGGCCTGCAGCCCACGCATAGGGGCACAAAGGCGTTAGCCTGATTGGCCGACACACAATCGACTCAATACACAACAGGGTGGGGGCCAGACGCGCAGCGTCTGGCCCCCACCCCCGTCATAACCGCATCTAGCGGTGGTGATTAGTCTTCGCGGGTCGTAACCTCAATGATCTGAACTTCAGCGGAATCTGGGATATCCGCCGCGCGAGGAGCATCTTTTCCAGAAGCACCGGTGGATGGCTCATCAACCACAGTGCTGTCAACAACGCGCACACCCGGCCGCGGGGATCCGTAGCGCGAAGGCGCATCTTGGCCCATCCCCCGACGCATCGCGCGACGGACAAAGAAAATGAAGGCAGCTGAAATCAGTGCAACACCGATGACAACGATCAGAATCAGGTTGCCCAGTAGTGTAAGAAGTCCACCAATCATGCATTCACCCTACACTGGGCACGATGGTCGTGAGACAATAGAGCCCTCAGCTCTAAACGAACATGTCAGTGAAGACGCATCGCCTTCACCCCATGCATGTTCCACTCGGTGTCGGCAGGAAGAGGCGGTTGCATATGGGAAAACGAGCCGAAACCCAGGACCGTCTCCTTGCAGCAACTCGACACATCATCATCACCGAAGGCATTGAAGCCACATCACTTGAGCACATCTGCGCTGTTGCAGGTTTTACCCGCGGCGCTTTCTACTCAAATTTTTCCTCTAAAGACTCCCTGCTGGGAATTTTGGCTGAGGGCGAATACTCCGACCTGATCCAACGCCTGCGTGAACGCGTCCTCCTGTGGGAGAACGCCCAAACCCCCGCTTCACAGGCAGGTGAGGGCGATCGTCACCTCCTCATGGAAAACCTGCTCTACGAAGCCTTGGACGCAATCCATATTGACGAAGGGCTTTATATCCTTCACTCCGAGATGCTCATGCGCTCAATCCGCGACCCCGAGTGGGGGATGCGACTACTGGACCTCAACCGTCAATTCGCAGATCAGCTCGGTTCGGTTCTGCAAACAATCCTGACGGCCGCCGGCCGCGAACTCACGGTCCCCATTGGCGCCCTTACCCAAAGCGTCATCGGTGTCGTCATGCGCGCCGCAGGCCTTGCGGGTTGGCGTCAATCCATTCGCGAGTACCGCAGTAAGCACGTAACTACCGCAAACTCCGGCTACCCCGCGCCAGCGCCTCGTGAAGATCACCCGCCGGTCCCACCTGCCCACACAGCCTCACAGGCCAGCCCGGCAACCCGCTCAATTCTCGAAGTCGTCCTGGTCCTGCTCTACGCCTGCTCGCGCGAGATCGACTGAAAATACACATCGGTATCGCTCTCAAGCGTTTTCGAAGGAAACTTCAAGAGTCGCAGAATTACGCCAAAAACTCATAGCATTTTATCTGCGTTCCAGGCCCAGTCCTCACAATATGCACCCCTGTATTTGTCCGCTCATGCGGCGAATTGAACGATGGGTGTAATGCAGATTGATCAAGAAGCACCTGTCCTTCACTGCGACGAAGTTGACTCAACGAACACTCACCTTGCCCACATTGTGCTCGGCGAGGGGTCAACTGCGCCTTCGGGAATAGCACTGTGGGCAAGCCGCCAGAACAAGGGTCGCGGACGCGATGGACGCGTCTGGCTCTCTTCCGATGAGGCACTGACTTTTTCTCTCATGGTCGAGGCGTCGGAAAGCGAATTGGAATGGCTGACCGCACTGGCCGGGGTCGCGCTCCTACGCACAATCCGCAACATGGGACTCGCTTCAGCGGAAGACGCTAAGGATGCACTTTCACTCAAGTGGCCAAACGATCTGCTCATCAACGGACGTAAAGCCGCTGGAATTCTTTGCGAGCACCTCGACACAAGCGGCGACACCCATCGCGTGATCGTTGGCATCGGGTTAAACATCGGCGCGCTACCGCTTGAAGTTCGTGACTTCGCCGCAAGCTTCGATACCTCACTGAGCAGCGAGGAACGCGAATCATTCATCCGCGAACTGCGCATGAACCTCGAGCTGCTCTTCGCTGCACCGGGCGCGCCTGAATCTTGGCGCGAGGAGTACAGCTCCCACATGCGCATCTTCGGCACTCAATGTCCACTGCACCTTCCCGGAGGCATTCGCTTCACCGCGACTCCGATCAGCATCGATGAACACGCACACCTGATCTGCCGCTCCACGGAAGGCGAAATTCTCACCGTCACTACGGGGGAAATTTCCCCCACCCCACTAGTGGAAGGACACCTGTCATGACGATTGCCCTTTCTCCCGTTCTGGTTGCGAACCGAGGTGAAATTGCGGTTCGCGTCATTCGCACCCTTCGCGAAATGGGTTTGGATTCCGTCGCTGTCTACGCTGAGGCCGATCGGGATACCTTGGCCTGCGAGCTCGCAACCTCCGCCTACAGCCTGGGTGGGAAGAGCGCTGCTGAGACCTACCTGAATCCGGAAGCGATTCTCGAGGCCGCCGCAAAGTCGGGCGCGCGAGCAATCCACCCCGGATACGGCTTCCTTTCCGAGAACGCCGATTTCGCCTCGCGCGTCGCAGAAGCCGGCTTGGTGTGGATTGGCCCTTCCGCCGAGGCCATCGAAGCATTGGGGGACAAGATTCGGGCCCGCGAACTGGCTGATTCGTGCAAGGTTCCAACGATCACCGGTCGTTCCCTGGAGGGGAGCAGCGTCGAGGATGCACTTGAGCTGGCACAGTCCATTGGCTATCCAGTCCTGATCAAGCGTGCCGATGGCGGCGGTGGACGCGGAATTACTCGTATGAATTCCGACTCAGATATTCGCGATTTCTACACGAACCTGATCGATCCTTCGACCTTGGCACTGTGCTTCATGGAGAAATTCATTTCTCACGGTCGTCACGTCGAAACCCAATGCGCGCGTGATTCTTTCGGAACTTTCGCAGTCGTTTCAACGCGAGATTGCTCGGTCCAGCGCCGCAACCAGAAGGTTGTTGAAGAAGCTCCTGCTCCTTTCATCTCCGAAGAACTCCATGCAGCACTTGAGGAGTACTCCCGCGCACTCTTTGACGCGGTCCAGTATGTGGGGGTCGGCACCTGTGAGTTCCTGGTCGAAGATGGCAAGGCCTATTTCCTGGAAGTCAACCCTCGCCTGCAGGTCGAACACACAGTTTCTGAAGAGGTCACCGGAATCGATCTGGTTCGCGAACAGATCCGAATTGCTCAAGGTCTTCCACTTAGCGAGATCCCCTCTACTCGCGGTCATGCGATCGAAGTGCGAGTCACCAGTGAGGATCCCGCTCAGGAACTCATGCCTGCAACTGGTCGTTTGAGCGCAATCCAGTGGCCCGGCGGCCCCGGGGTCCGTGTCGATTCCTTCATCCGTCCCGGTGAAGAAATCGGAACCGATTTCGACTCTCTCATTGCAAAAATCACCGTTCATGCGCCGACGCGTATTCAAGCAATTATTCGCCTCCAGCGGGCGCTGGATGAATTTCGCGTCGAGGGTCTGCCGACCTCTGCTCCCCTGCTCTCCCACATCCTCGCAACTCCCGAATTTCGAAGCGAAGAAAGCGACAGCTTGGGTGTCTATACCCAGTGGTTGGAACGCGAAGGGGTTCTCGAAGAGGTTGCACGCGAGCTCTCAGCTGCGGGCGCCACACAATCACGTGAGGCCTCGGAAGAAGGAAACGAAGCGCACGCACTGCGCTCCTTCGTCATTGAAATTGACGGAAAGCGCACAACGCTGAGCCTTCCTGCGGAACTATTGGCCGCAGCCGGGGGCGAATCGGGGGGCCGCGCACTCCGGCCTCGTCAGCCACTGCGACGCTCACTGCGCCCGCGCACTGGGGCAAACGACGAGGGGCCGAACGTTACCTCCCCCATCCAAGCAACCGTCATCCGCATCGCCGTCGAAGAAGGCCAAGAGGTCGAAGAGGGCGAACTGGTTGCAGTCATTGAGTCCATGAAGATGGAAAAGGCCCTGAACGCAGGTTGCTCGGGAACGATCTCGGCGATTCACGTCTGCGCGGGCGACACCGTCAAAGCAGGAGACGTCTTGGTGAGCATTAAGGAGGAAGCATGACCCCATCGAGCGCCAAGCGAATCGACGAGGCCGAAGAGCACGAAGCCATCAGCCGCCGAAACTTCTACGATCGCACGCACAGCATCTTGGAAGCGGCGGAAGAAAAAGCACGTCAGGCACAGCATGCTCGCGGACGCCAAACCGCCCGCGAGCGCTTGGACTACCTGCTTGATGAGGGCTCCTTCAGTGAGCTCAATCGCTACGCCGGCGGCGACATCGAGGCCGGTGAGCTCGGTTCTGCCGTCATCACGGGTATCGGTACGCTGGATGGCCGCCCAGTCGCCGTTTATGCACAGGACTTCTCGATCCGCGGCGGCACACTGGGCAAGGTTGAAGGCGATAAGATCCTTCTCCTCATGGACCGCGCGCTCTCCATGCGAATTCCGATCATTGCGCTTTTGGATTCGGGCGGTGCTCGCATCCAAGAAGGCGTCACCGCGCTTGCACAATACGGTCGAATTTTCCGCAAGACCACCGAGGCCTCGGGAGTCGTCCCTCAGATTTCGGTAATTTTGGGCCCCTGCGCGGGTGGCGCGGTCTACGGGCCGGCACTCACCGACTTCATCATCATGACGAAGAACTCCTCGTACATGTTTGTTACCGGTCCTTCCGTTGTGAAGGCTGCGACCGGCGAGGAAATTTCCTCTGAAGACCTCGGTGGCGGCGACCTGCACAACTCGGTGTCGGGCGTTGCGCACTTCCTTGCCGAAGATGAGCACGAGGCCCTGGATTACGCGCGCACTCTGCTGTCCTACCTGCCGCAGAACTGCGATAAGAAGCCTCCGCGCTACCTCTTCGAAAACGATGGCACCGAAGAACGCGCACGTGAGGTTGCTTCCCTGGTTCCGGAATCCCCCAAGCAGGACTACGACATGGTCGAGGTCATTGAAGCGCTCGTCGATCACGGGGAATTCCTTGAGGTTCAGCCCCTGTTCTCTCCTTCCATCATTGTTGGCTTCGCCTGCTTTGAAGGACGACCGGTTGGAATCGTTGCCAACCAGCCCAGCGTCGATGCGGGAACTCTGGATGTGAACGCCTCTGAAAAGGCCGCGCGTTTCGTCCAATTCCTTGATGCTTTCGGAATCCCGATCATCACCCTTGTTGACGTCCCCGGGTATCGTCCCGGTTCCGAGCAGGAACGAGCGGGAATCATTCGCCGCGGGGCCAAATTGATCACCGCCTATGCGACCGCAACCGTCCCCATGATCACCGTTATTTTGCGTAAAGCATTTGGCGGCGCCTACATCGTCATGGGTTCGAAGTCGCTGGGCGCAGATATTAACTTCTCATGGCCGGCCTCTCAAATTGCCGTGATGGGCTCTGAAGGGGCGGTGGACATCGTCTTCCGCCGCCAGCTTGCCGCGGCCGGAAAGGAAGGACGCGATGTTGCCGAGCAGCGTGCGCACTACCAGGAAATGTATGAGCGCCAGGCGATGAACCCGAATCTTTCTCTGAAAAACGGAGAGCTCGACGCACTGATCGAGCCTTCGACAACCCGCCAGAACATTTGCCGAGCCCTATCGGTCCTCCATCTGAAGGACCGCACCGTAACGACCCCGCGCGTCCACGATAACGCCCCTATGTGATGAGGAAAGTAGATTAATCATGACTGCATTTTTTGCCGAAATCCCCACTCCCTACGCACTGACTTTTGCGGGACAGGGGTCCGCGTGGCGTCCTGCTCTCTCGACGTCCCTGTCCTTCCCCCCTCACGCCACACTGCTGCGCAAGCACTACCAGGCGATGCGTGAGCTTCTTGCTCCCGTTGCCGGCGAGCTTCTGACCAGCGCCCCCGGTTCATTGGAGCGCCTGAATGCTCTTCTGGACGGCAACACGCAGGACCTTCCTCTGGACCGTTCCGCCTCGGTCTCTGTACCGGGTATCACCTTGGCTCAGCTGGCTGCTTTGGCAGATCTTGATGCAACCCAGTTGGATGTCCACACGACTTCTCCCCTGCTGCTCGGGCATTCCCAGGGCATCTTGGGCGCCGAGGTTGCCCGCGCGTGGATCGCCCGCGATGACCAGCGCCTCACCCACGTCCTGGCCCTCGCAGTGCTCATCGGCGCCGCTGCACAATCCGTCAGCATCCGTTTGGGCGCGACAAACTTGGGCGAAGCAACCCCGATGCTGTCCGTTCGCGGACTGCCGGCCTCAATGATTACCGAGGCCGTTGAGGGTTCTCCCGTTTCCCTAGCCGTTGTCAACGGCCCGCGTTCCGTCGTTCTTTCCGGTCGCCCCGGTGATCTTGAAGCCTGCCGCCGTCAGCTTGAGGCTCAGGTCGCAGCCTCGAACCGCGCGCTGGAAGAGCACCTGACCGGTGGTACTCCTCTTGAGGCAATCGTCGAGTTCCTGCCTGTTTCTGCCCCCTTCCATTCGCCTCTGTTGGAGGAAGCAGTCGCGCAGGTGGTTTCGTGGGCACGGAGCTTGGCGGCAGCCGGTCACGGAATTGATGACGCCGAGGCCGAGCGCGTTGCCCGCGCAATCCTCGTTGAGCGCGATGACTGGTCGGCAGCGATTTCCGCAGCCCTCGGCCAAGGCGTGAAGACCTTCGTTGATCTTGGGCCGTCGAATATGCTCACTCGCCTGACCCAGGACCTCCTGGATGGAACCGGCGCACAGATCGTGGATGCCTCGACTGCATCGCGCCGCACCGAACTGGATGAAGAAGGCTCGTCAATCGAAGCGCCCGCAGACTGGTCACAGTTTGCTCCCAAGGTTGTTGCACTTCCCGACGGACGTCGCGTGGTTTCCACTGCATTCACCCGCTTGACGGGACGCTCTCCCATCATCCTTCCGGGTATGACTCCCACGACCGTCGGGCCTCGTATTGTTGCCGCGGCCGCAAATGCTGGTCACTGGGCGGAAATGGCCGGTGGCGGCCAGTACTCCGAAGAGGTCTTCACCGAGCACCGTCTTGAGCTTCAAAAGCTCCTTGAACCCGGCCGTACCGCGGGATTCAACACGATGTTCTTTGATCGTTTCATGTGGAACCTGCAATTCGGTGTCAACCGCATTGTTCCCAAGGCACGCCGTGCAGGTGCTCCCATCGATGCAGTGACGATCGCCGCCGGTATTCCCGAATTGGACGAGGCCCGCGAGTTGATCGCGCAGTTGCGCGCCGATGGCTTCGAGTACCTGTGCCTGAAGCCCGGAACCGTCGAGCAGATCGAGCAGGTCGTTCGTATCGCACAGGCGAACCCGGACCAGACCCTGATTATTCAGGTGGAAGACGGCCACTCTGGTGGCCACCACTCGTGGGAAAACCTCGATGATCTGCTTCTGGCTACCTACGCACAAATCCGTCGCACTCCCAACCTCGTTCTTGCTGTTGGTGGCGGTATTGGTTCGGCTGCAGACGCTGCTCGCTACATCACCGGACAGTGGTCCCTGGATCTAGGCTCGGCACCGATGCCCGTCGATGCTGTTCTGGTGGGTACGGCCTCGATGGCGACCCTTGAAGCCGAAACTTCTCCTCAGGTGAAGCAACTGCTCAAGGACACCCCCGGTGTTGGCGGTGATGGCTGGGTCGGTACCGGCCAGGTCCGCGGTGGTATGACCTCCGGTTTGTCCCACCTGAACGCGGACATGCACGAGATTGAGAACTCCTCTGCTCGCGCTTCGCGCCTGATTCACGAGGTCGGCTCCGACCAGGAGTCCATCGACGCACACCGCGATGAACTCATTGAGGCCATGAACAAGACGGCGAAGCCGTACTTCGGTGAGCTCTCTGAGATGACCTACGCCGATTGGGCACGCCGCGTCATTGACCTGTCCTACCCCTGGGCCGATTGGACGTGGACGGATCGCGCTCTCGATCTCTTCCACCGTATTGAGTCCCGTCTGAACCCGGCCGACCACGGTGATATCCCCACGCTCTTTGAGAGCCGCGATGATCTTGAAGACGGCCAGGCCGCTTTGGCGCGCCTACTTGAGGCCTACCCGCAGGCCGAGACCACCCGCGTGATTCCCGCCGATGTCGCATGGTTCCCGGTCCTGTGCCGCAAGCACCACAAGCCCATGCCTTTCGTTCCCGTTCTGGACGGCGATCTTGCTCGCTGGTGGGGAACCGACACACTGTGGCAGTCTCAAGACGCGCGTTTTGATGCAGACGCAGTCCGCATCATCCCCGGTCCCCGTTCGGTCGCCGGAATTGATCGCGTTGATGAGCCCATCGGTGAAATGTTTGCCCGTTTCGAGCAGGCTGTCGTCGATGCTGTCTCCACAGACGACGCGCGCGTTCCCCAGGTCTGGTCTCGTTTCCACGATCTGACTGACGCGGCCTCGTTCCTGCGGGAAATCTCCCACATCCAGTGGGCGGGTAACCTGGTCGATAACCCGGCCTACACCTCGGTCGATGCCACGGAAATCCTTCACGATGAGGGCGGATACTCGATTCGCATTCACTGCGATTCGATGTGGGATCAGACTCCGAATAGCTCTCACCACTCAGTTGAGTACATCGACATCCCCGTTCTTCTTTCCAGCGCGTGTATGACCGGCGCTTACCCGGTTGTTGACATGTCGCGACTGTCCGTGACCGCTTACGATCTGCTTGCCGGCGCCGCTGGTGTGGGCACGACGACCGTAAATGGCGACCACATTGAGAAGATGCCCGCTGTCATCCCCGGCGAAGGTTTTGGCACGGTTCGCGACTCCTTCACTTTCACCGAAAACCTGGGCTACGCTCACGGCGCGGTGACCGGTGGCGCGCTGTCGACGCAGCTCGCCTCGGGAGTTCCCGATGCCCTTGTTGGCCCCTGCTGGCCCGCGATTTACGCCGCACTGGGCTCGGCAATGTACCAGGGAGTACCAGTCATTGAAGGTCTGGTCAATGCAGTTCACCTGGATCACTCGATCTTCTTCGATGCCCCGCTTCCCGCTTTCGGGACCCGCGTCGAGGTCGTGGGACGCTGCGCTGAGCTTGCTGAGTCTTCGGCCGGTCGCGTGGTGCGCGTTGAACTTGAGTTGAGCGCTGAAGGCACAGTTTTTGCTCGCTTGGTTGAGCGTTTCGCCATCCGAGGCCGCATCGCCTCGACCCAGCCGCCCGCACCGGCGCCTGAGGTCGCAGATTCCTACACGGATACACCTCGTTCATTCCTGCGTCATGTGCGCGTTCAGGCTCCCGAAAACATGACGGCTTTCGCCATTGTTTCTGGGGACTTCAACCCGATTCACACCTCCTACGCTGCGGCACGCCTTTCCGGTCTTGCAGCTCCGCTGGTTCACGGAATGTGGCTGTCTGCGACCGTTCAGCACCTGCTGTGCGCTCACTCGACTCAGCCGGTTGACAGCCCTGATCGCCTAGGTGTCATTCGTTCCGTTGACATGCCCGAAGTCGAGATTGAAGCCTGGTCCTACCGTATGTTCGGCATGGTTCAGCTCTCAGACATCGTGGATATCACCATTGAACGCGTGGGTCGTATCGGTGGCGAATTGGTCCTTGAGGCTACATGCCGCATTGGCGATGAGGTCGTCTCCATCGCGCGTGCACTCACTCGCGCACCTCGCACCGCTTATGTTTACCCAGGTCAGGGTATCCAGCGAAAGATGATGGGCCTGGAGCACATGAGCTCAACCGCTCGCGCGGTGTGGGCGCAAGCCGATGCTCATACTCGCAAGGCTCTGGGCTTCTCCATCGAGGCCATTGTTCGCACAAACCCGACCGAACTTCGCGTTGGCGATGAGGTCTTCCGCCACCCCAAGGGCGTCCTCAACCTCACGCAATTCACCCAGGTTGCTCTGGCAACTTTGGCATACGCCCAGACCGAGGAACTCCGCGCGGAGAACGCCCTTGTGGATCACTCCTTCTACGCGGGACACTCTTTGGGCGAATACACTGCCCTCTCCGCCTACGCACGGATCTTCCCCCTCGAGCAGGTTCTGGAAATCGTGTTCCAGCGCGGTTCAGCCATGCACCACTTGGTCGAACGCGACGCACAGGGCCGATCGAACTACGCAATGGGCGCTCTTCGCCCCAACCAATTCGGTATGGGCGACGCAGAGGTCCGCGACTACGTGGCCTCGATTGCTGAAAAGTCCGGCGAGTTCTTGGAGATCGTTAACTACAACCTGGCTGGTTCTCAGTACTCGGTTGCCGGAACGGTCGCCGGCCTGAAGGCCTTGGAAGAGGACACCGCACAGCGTGCCCGCGAACACGGTGGTCGCCGAGCGCTCATCATGATTCCCGGAATCGATGTTCCCTTCCATTCCTCTCGCCTGCGCGCTGGAGTCCCGGCCTTCCGTGACAAGCTCGATTCTTTGCTTCCCCAGGACATCAACCTCGAGGTTCTTGAGGGACGCTACATTCCGAACTTGGTTGCTCGTCCCTTCGAGCTCACTCAAGATTTTGCTCAGTCGATCCTTGACGTTGTTCCCTCTGAGGCAACTCAAAAGATCGTCGACAATTGGGATGAATCGATCGCTCATCCGCAGGCAACCGCACGCACCCTGCTCATCGAGCTCCTCTCGTGGCAGTTTGCTTCACCGGTTCGCTGGATTGAGACTCAGGACCTGCTCTTCAGCGCTCCCCCGCAGGGCTTGGGCGTTGAGCGCGTGATTGAGATCGGTTTGGCATCTTCACCGACTCTGGCAAACATGGCCTCGCGAACCCTTTCGCAGCCTAAGTTCGCGCAGACGAATATTGATGTGCTGAACGTCGAGCGCGACGCCGCACGTGCCCGCAACGAGGACGCGGTCGCTCAGCCCGAGCGCGCACAATCCGACGCCTCGGCGCCCAGCGACGAGGCCGCTCCCGCTGCTCCCGAAAGCAATGCCTCGGCAGCGGAAGTCCCCGCAGCAAGTGCCCCCGCGGTTGAAGCACCTTCCGCAGCCCCGGCGCCAGCTCCCGCAGCCGCAGCAAGCGGAACCATGCCGGAACTCCCGCTCTCGGCCTCGGATGCTATCCGCGTTCTTCTGGCCTTCTCGAACAAGCTCCTCCCCGAGCAGATCGATGCCTCTGACACGGTCGAAACCTTGACGAATGGCGTGTCCTCAAAGCGCAACCAGCTGCTCATGGACATGGCCGCTGAGCTTTCGCTCTCGACCATTGAAGGCGCGGCCGAAGCATCGATGGGCGATCTCTTCGCGACCATCGACACTCTGGTTCCCAGCTACACACCTTTTGGCCCGGTCCTCAGCGACGCAATCAACTCCAAGCTGCGCAAGATCTTCGGTTCTGCCGGCCTCCCCGCAAGCTTCACGACCGGTTACGTCAAGGACAATTGGGGACTGAGCGAGCAGTGGGCCGCACGCGTGAACGCAGAAATCCTGCTGGGCACCCGCGAAGGTGACTCGATTCGCGGTGGTAGCCTCTCGACTCTGCCGGGCTCGGTTTCCTCTGCAAAGGACGCCTCGGCGCTCATCGATCAGGCTCTGGCTTTGATCGCAGCACGCGAGGGCTTGACTCTCTCGCGTCCAAGCTCCGGTGGCGGCGCCGGCGGCGAGGTCGTTGATTCTGCGGCTTTGCGCGACCTGGAAGATCGCATTCTGGGTGAGCGCGGCATCTTGGCCAACCAAGCACGCGACATTCTCAAGGTTTTGGGTATCTCTACTACCCCCGCAGCAGTGGAGAGCGAAGATTCCTCCGCTCTGATCGCGGCCGTCGAGGCCGAGCTCGGAGCAAATTGGGAAGCCTCCGTGCGTCCCGCCTTTGATGAGGGCCGCGCGGTCCTTCTTGACGATCGCTGGGCAACTGCTCGCGAAGACCTCGCCCGCATCTTTGCTGGTGCTGCTTCCGCTGAAAGCCTTGCGCCTGAGCGCCTACGCGGAGCAGGACAATCGCTGAGCGAACTGGCGAAGTGGTACAGCGCCAACACCTCGGATGCAGGTCTCAAGGACTACTTCGCCCGCGTCGCCCAGGCTGCTCTTGAGGCAGCTGAAGGCCGCTTCGCCGGAGATGTCGCTCTTGTTACCGGCGCTGCTCCTCACTCGATTGCGGCTGCAGTCGTAGGCGAGCTTCTTGCCGGTGGCGCAACTGTCATCATGACCTCATCGCGAGTCAACGATGCACGACTGGCATTCGCCAAGGAGCTGTACCGCACACACGCCGCAATCGGCGCAACCCTGTGGATCGTCCCCGCAAACATGGCATCCTTCCGCGATGTTGACGCGCTGATCTCCTGGGTTGGTAGCGAACAGACCGAGACGCACGGAGCAACGACTGAGGTCGTCAAGCCCGCGCTTCTTCCCGATCTTTTCGTTCCCTTCGCAGCGCCTCGCGTTTCCGGGACCGTTGGTTCGGATCCTCAGGGTGCTCTTGCTCAAGAACGCCTGCTTCTGTGGAGCGTCGAACGCGCAATCCACCTGCTGTCCGGCTTGGGTGCAGACACGGCTCCCAACCACCGCACGCACATTTTGCTTCCCGGTTCGCCGAACCGAGGAATCTTTGGTGGCGACGGTGCATACGGCGAAGCGAAGGCGGCCTTCGACGCGATTGCGACCAAGTGGGAGCACGAGTCCGGTTGGCCGACGCGCACGAGCATTGCTCACCCGCTGATCGGTTGGGTTCAGGGAACCTCCCTCATGGGTGGAAACGACATCCTGGTTCCCGCGGCTGAGGCGGCAGGCGTGCACGTCTACACGACCGAAGAAATCGCCGGCGAACTCGCCCAGCTCCTCACCCGTGAGGTCCGCGAGGAGGCCGCTCAGGCTCCTGTTCACGCCGACCTGACCGGCGGCTTGGCCGAGGCGGGACTTGACCTTCCCGCACTGGCTCGCCAAGCACGCGAGCAGGCGACGGCCTTGGCACAGGAAACTCAGGCAGAGAAGCAAGCAACCCTGCGGGCATTGCCCAACCCGGTTGTTCCTTCGCTGGCTGCACCGATCGAGTGGGCAACTCCTCGCGCGCAACTGCGCGATCAGATCGTCATTGTCGGCACCGGTGAAATCGGCACCTGGGGTTCGGGACGTACCCGTGAAGAGGCCGAATTCGGTCAGGACTTTGATCTGACCGCTGCCGGCGTCCTCGAGATGGCCTGGATGATGAAGCTCATCAACTGGTCTGATAGCCCGCAGCCCGGCTGGTACGACGCTTCTGGCGCACGGGTTGACGAGGCCGAGATCTACGATCGTTTCCGCGATGAAGTTGTTGCCCGCTCGGGTATCCGTCGCTTCAACGACGATTCAAACATGGTCGATTGCGGTTCAAACGACGTTCGCACGGTTTTCTTGACCAGCGAGCAGACCTTCACCGTGGACACCAAGGCTGAAGCCGAAGACTACGTCTTGGCAGATCCTTCGCATACGACGATCTGGGAAGAAAACGGTACGTGGCATGTCACCAAGTCCGCTGGATCCCCCGTCCAGGTCCCCGCGCGTGCAACTCTGACCCGTACGGTCGGCGGCCAGATCCCCGAAGACTTCGACCCGGCTCAGTGGGGTATTCCCGCTTCCATGGTCGAGGCCTTGGACCGCATTGCTGTCTGGAACTTGGTCACCGCAGTGGATGCCTTCATCTCGTCGGGCTTCTCCCCCGCTGAGCTCTTGCAAGCCGTCCACCCGGCAGATGTGTCCTCGACACAGGGCACGGGTATCGGTGGCATGGAGTCCCTGCGTCACGTCTTCCTCTCGCGCTTCCTGGGTGAAGATCGCCCGCAGGACATCCTTCAAGAGGCCCTGCCCAATGTCGTGGCCGCACACACCATGCAGTCCTTCATTGGTGGCTACGGCCAGATGATCCACTCGGTGGGTGCTTGCGCAACCGCCGCGGTTTCCATCGAGGAAGCCGTCGACAAGATCCGTCTGGGCAAGTCCGACTTCGTTGTCGCCGGCGGTATCGACGATATTTCCGTCGAATCGCTGACCGGTTTCGGCAACATGAACGCGACCGC
>CAUSSZ010000008.1:0-44722 GCA_963534475.1 Trueperella pyogenes
GGTGCGCCCTCGTAGCTCAGGGGATAGAGCACCGCTCTCCTAAAGCGGGTGTCGGACGTTCGAATCGTCTCGGGGGCACAGTAAACCTTGATACATCAGGGGAAACAGATCGGGATTCTGAATGAGAGAAGCACTCAGAATCCCGATCTACTCTTTTATCTACTCTCTTTGCTTCAAAAACCCGCCCTAGAAGGGGGACAATCATCCAACGCCCCTGCGGGGCGTAAAACCATCTTCGCCATCTGAAAGTTCTCGTGGGGTGGGTGTGCAGGAGGGGCCTCCTCACTCTCCTGCTCCACCTCCACGAGGAATACAAAAACGATAAAGATCATCCCCCCTAAGCGATAAGTACCCTCCTCCCGTTCATTCTCGGAACTCAGGTCGCACAGCGACCTCGAGCTGTTTGCTGGAGGTGAGGTCCCTTGAGTGCGTCCTTTCCAAAACTGAACTGCCTGGCCTCACCTCCACCTACTCGGGAGGTCGAAATGATTACTCAAACTACTGTTCGCCCATCGGTCTGGATCGGCTGTCTACCTTGCTACAGTGAGGGCATACTCAACGGGAAATGGTTCCTTGCAGAAGAAGCCGGTGAAGTTACACCTGAAGACCTGCACCAAGGTCCCACATATCACGACGAGCTATGGTGCTTCGATCATGAGGGGTTCCCTCGCGGAACAGGTGAAATATCACCCGATACCGCACAGCTTTGGGGTGAGGTCTTCGATGAGGTCGGAGAGGAACAGTGGCCTGCACTGCTCGCTTGGGTAGATTCCGGCTGTTACGTTGCGTGTGGCGATACACTGCCGAGTTCATCCGACTTTAGGGAAAGATATTGCGGCCAGTGGGACTCGTTCGAGGACTACGCTTACCAATTCGCTGAGGACATCTGCCTGATGGACGGATGGCCTGAAGAGGCGAAGCGTTTCTTCGACTGGGACGCATGGATCCATGACCAAGAATTCGACTACACCATCACCGACGCGCCTAATGGTGGCGTCTTCGTCTACAGATCGCTATAACAACAAGAACCCCGGTCACCTCATCGGTGATCGGGGTCTTGTTTTTCCTCATCCTTCACATCACAGCTTCATACCGTTGTCACCCTCAGACTGTGGCGTATCGAGGCTCTCAGTCACCTCGCTGACATGACCCTCAACTCTGCGTTGATTGCGCTGGTACGAACTGATGGTCTGTGCCTGGTTGGTTGCTATGCGCTCCTTGTTGGATTTCGCAAACTCGACGAAATCGGGGGACCCAGCAAAGCGAGACCAGGTCTCTCTCTTAGCCTCAATGAGGGCCTTCATGGCGGGATCATTGACACCTTTAGCCAAGGTATTAGCAAGCATCTGAACTCCGCCCAAGAAGAAACTTCGGGCCTGCTCACCCGAGAGCGGTCGAGACCCTTGGACGTTGGTGAGATGTCGCGTTGCCTCCACTAGTGCATTCCCTGCTGCAACAGCCCGATTATGCGCTGTTTCTTGCAAACGTCCAACCTCAGCACGTCCTTCATCGAGACCCTGTGCGTAACCATCCTCACGAGCTTCTTCAAGCGCCTTCTGCTTGTCCTTCTGAAGCTGCTGACGCTCAAGCTCCACAGCAGCACGCTCAGTGTCGAGATTCTTCCGCTCGTCAGCAAGCTCATCGACCCTCGCCTTAATCTCACTCTCAATCACACTATTCGCAGCAGCGATATCCGCAACGAGCTTCTGCTCCTGCTCAGCAAGGGCACGCTCCTTATCCTTCATCGCACCATAAACAGCCTTCGTAGCGGTCTTATCGTGGCGCAACGGATCGACATCAAGTTCAACGGGCCATCCCAGTTCAACCATGCGCTTCCTAAAACCCTCCTGATACCGACCGATCTTAGCCGGGCCACCAATCTGCTTGCCCTTCTCATCGCGTACATCACGATGCTGTCCATAGGCTCGGGAGAAATCGCTACGCAACTGCCCAGGGTGCTTCGGATCAGGTGCAAACGGATCAGCAAGAATCTGCATGTGCGGACGTGATTCCGAGAACTGAATATCAGCCCCAAGAATCGCCTCCTGCCCACCGGGGATCACTTCTTCAGCCAAATACCTCAGTGCATCTTTGAAGTAACGCAACGCCTCCTCATGATCACGAGCAACCCACCGTGAGCGTCGTTGTCCGGTCTCATTCCCATCCTTATCGAAAACGGGGTAAAAGTCTTCCACCTCCTCGCACAAAGTTTTAGGCAGCTGAATGACAAACATAGAGCTTGTCCACGTCCCACCCCACTCCTTACCCTTCTTCGGATCGAGCTTCGGCTCCTTAACCCGATGGGATAACTAAGCGAGCCGCTCCTCTCCGTACGCGAGAACCTTCTTCGGGTCCTTGCACAGAGAAAACCAACCCTGTCCATCATTAACGATAGCGATGTTCGAATCCTCATCTTCCAGAACGATATTCGGGTTCCGTTGTGCCCATCGTTCACTAGCTCCAGGTATCTTCTCACGCATCATTTCATCGAGAATTGCACCTCGTTTGCTGGCCCGGAATTCATGCGTAACATGAAAGCCAGCACGGCCAACTTCGTTGCCCATATTTTTCTCCTATTCCTTCATTACATTCAGTCATTTGTCGAAAACGCAGCATGCCCACAAACGGGGACCCCGACTCGCTACGCTCGTTGCCCCTTTTTGTGACCACACTGCATCGCCAGAACGATGGGTCGGTACCCTGCTTCGCTGCCCAACCCATCGCCCTGTCGCACCAGCGCACCACCACTTGGGTCCCCGGGTCGCTACGCTCCCTGCCCCAAGTGCTGCTCCGCTGATCCAGGGGTGGTACCACCCCTGTCTTTAACCCCGTAAAGACACTTACACTTCGTTCCAGTGTCACGGGGCTGCTCCGCAGGGGCGGTACCACCTCTCCAGACCTGCGCTAGCTCGGTCTGTTCGAGGTGGTACAAGGCCGTCACCACTGCTCCTGTGGAGCACTGGTTCCGTCCTGGTCGTCGCCTTCGTCAGACCCCCACTGGGGGTCTTCCTCCAGCTCCTCCGAAGCGTCGTTTTCGGTGTTATTCACACCGAGAACACGACGCAAAGCATCCGCAATTTCAGGCTTGTTCACGACCTGAACAAGAGCCAAAATCGCGTCTGTCTTGTCCGCAAAAACAGCACCGGCAACAGCTTCACCGAGGTCCGTTTTTGCGGACACGAGTTCCCTCTCTTCAGCCACCTTCAGTGCCCTTCGAGCAGCGCGAGCTTGGGAGTTCTTCTTGTCGAGATACTCGCGAAGTTCGCTTGCTGTTTCGGGCAACTTTTCTTCTTCTTCTTGTTTTCTCTTGGACATGGTTTCTAACCTTTCTCTTTCGTATAAATGCCGCTGCCCAGACGGCTGAGGGGGGGGCGACGCCGTACCAGCGTCCGGTCTTTGTGCTCACCAGGTCGGCAAGTCTTCGACGATCCGAGCAAGTTCACCCAGATCGAGGTCTTTGACGACGCGAGCGCGTCGATCTTTCTTACACAAGTGATCCCACTGGGCACGGGTGAACTCCCCATATCCAAGGGATGAAAGCCAGTCAAGTTTCTGAGAGACACTCGCACTGCTAGAGAGCATCGGAACGTCGATAATCCCTTCACGATGAGCAGCCACGAGGTCAGTGAGAACAGAACCTTTCTCCGTGTAGATACGACGGTTTTTAGAGGTTTCGATACGCTTCTTCAACGTGCGAAATTGCTCAACCGTACGCAGGCAACCAGTAGGGCGATCGTCGCCTGTTGTCCCAGGACGAAACTTGGCGATGTGACGAGCCTTCTCCTTAGCAGAGACATACTCATTCACCGAATCCCAAGGAACCGTGTCGAAGCAGGCAACCTCATAACCATTGATAACGACACAACGCAACGTGTCCCACACAGGCTTACGCTTAAAGTCGAAATCAAGCGAGACCACAGGACACACGTCAAGAGGGGCGAAGTCCAGGCGATTACAGGTGCGAGATAATTCCCTGAACGATGGATGGCGACGATAAGGATTCGGCACTTTTCCATCACGGGAGATCACCAGCTCCCAGAACCACTCCCGCTCCTCAACCGAACCTCGTTCAATATCACCAGGGGTTTTCATCCCAGCCTTCGCGAGCACCCCGCCCGGTTCAAGAGAGACGTTCCCCCGAGTCGTAACATTGAGCAGCGTATTCTGGCGATGTTTGATCTCCCACACGGTTCGATCCCCAGCGAGCGCCTCACGGGAATCACGGAACACATCAGACAGTCCGAAGGACTCCAGATGATCGATGCAATCCACATCGAAGATGCCACCGTCAGTCGTGACGGAGTAAAGAGCGACTTCGTTCGCCTTTGCGAGCAACAAAGCGCGAACAAGGGACGTAATCATCGCAGCGTGATAGGGGGAGGTCACCGACGAGCCGCCAATGGACTCCATCTCCTCCTCCCAAGCGTTCCATCCCGAACGCTCAGACACGTCTTGAGCGAGCTTGCCATAACAAGAGTTTGAGGCGACCTTGATAATAAGCTCTTCGAGACTCTTCTTACCGAAATAACTCTTCGCAGTCGCCCGGTCCTCAACCATTTGCTTCATCGCAGCACGCATCGAACGAGACGGCTCACCGTCCATCTCCAAGGGGCGCAGACGAAGCCCCATCTGAACATGCACCCGAGCACCCAACTTCAAAGCTAGGAGCAGCTCGGGAGCCATAGCATAAGCACCTTGGAAACCACCGAACTGAGACAGTCCCTCACCCAAACCAGAACCAGCTCCAACAGAGGTTCGAAAATAAATCACCGACTGTTCAACCTTGACAGGAATACAAGGTTCAACATCTTCGGGAAATTCCCACGAGACAAAAGCCACGAGGGGAGTGGCGTACCCCAGAGGAAAATCATCGAGTGTGAGTTCACGGTCCTTGATGACCTCATCAACCGCACCGGACTCATAGTCCACATCGATCACGGCAGCCATAGCCGATGGGTATGCAGACTGAATGTCGTGGTCGTAGGTCGGCTTATCGAAGTAGCCAATTTTCAGAGCCGAGTTCCAACCGCCGTGAAAAGCAGCTTTGCACATTGCGTGAGTGAGCTTAGCGTCCGCATCCACAGGCTTAAGCGAGCGCACGGAATAATAAGACAGAGCGTCCTCAGCAGGTTCTTCCCCCTCCTTGAGCTTCATTAACCCTTGAAAACGAGCCATGAAGAGGGAGTTCGGCGTGCCTTCCAAACCCCAATAACGCTTGACCCCATCACGCAGTGCGTGAGCACCACCGCCGCTAAGAGTTACAGGCGGGACAACACCCTCACCCCAGACAGCAGAGAGGTACTCCAACACGATCACAGCGTCATTAGCGCTGTATTCCAAGAAGTCGATGAGGTGCTGATCCCGATACTCACTCATGCGTTCCTTCCAATCACCAGGAACGTTAATCTTGGGGATACCCACCGAGTCCCCGAGAACAGCAAGAGACTGCATCCCCGGCGCAGATTGACCCATCGTGTCCCGAATAGTCACCGAAAGAGGGAGCCAGCGCTCACCAGAGCCTGAAGCGCCCGAGCGTTCAATCACGCGAACAGGCTGAAGCGAAACCAAACCTCCACTCGCTGAGGTCACGCGACGCAGGATGTCGCTATACTTCGAGTTTCCATGAGGACGAGCAAAAGCCGTCAGATCAGCGTTGAGATAATGCCCAGCGAGCACCAACGAGAGACGACCGAGCTTATACAGAGCGTTCAGGTTCGCACTGTAGTCGCATCCAGACTCCCAGAAATCACGACGATCAAAGCCGCGAGCATCGGGCAAGCCCGCAGCGCGCCACAGCCCCGACTCGCGGATAACCACACACAGAGCAGACTCAAACGGAAGCCGTTCACCTTTCACCAAAGGGAGAAGCACGATATCGAAGCGGTAGTCAGCGTCAGAAGGATCAATCAACGAGAACTGGTACGAATCAATGACCCCACCCCCATCCTCGCGATTAGTGAACTCGGTATCGAAACCAATGATCGGAGCACGCTTACCCGTCCCCATATCCTTTACGGTCGGTAGGTCACCAAAAACGACCTCATGAGACCCACCGCCCACAGGGTCAAGCCCAGGAGCGATGGCGCGGTCGGACCCTCCGGTCCGGCCCGGCCATTCCTCCGCTCCCATAGGGGATGATGGCCTGAACGCGTTTCCGTTGGTATTACAGGCGAAACTCGGATCAGTTTTGACAGTAAAATTTTTTTTACTGTCAATTTTACTAATTCTTTGCCCACTTAAAAGGCGCTCAGAACGCCTCACCAAGACGGCTGTAGAGATACCCCCAACGGACTCTTCAGAGACCGTCCACGAGGTACCAGCGAGCATGGTCTGGATGTCCTCGAAGGTGCTCATTTGGCACCACCAACGAGGTGAGCGTCAGCCCAAGCCTTAAGGTCTTCAACGCGGTAACGAACAGAGCGAGACGAGATGGCAATGAAAGCAGGCCCTCGCCCAAGACAACGCCAGGTACGCAGCGTTTCAGGCGAGACTGCAAGAAACTTGCCAGCCTGCTCAGTGTTGAGCAAATAAGGGTCAGCCGGTGCACAGACCGGAGCAGTAGAGATGGTCATCGTGATGTCCTTTGCAGTAGCAAAAGCTGCAAAATCTACGATGACGCTGTCTCTTACCGTATTTCCCCGAGGAGCCAGCGACTTCAGCCCGGGGCGGGATTCCCTGTTCTTCCTCACCAACTCTGGGGGAATCTCCAGATATTGGTTCCGACACGGCGCGGTTCATTGCATGGCCCCGTGTGGCCTAACCATTAGCTCCATCTCACCACCGACAGGGGAGCGGCAGTGGGCGAGGACGACTCGCTTTCTCCGACGTGGGCCGTTACCCCACGAAGTCAGCACACCGGTATTTCCGGTGCATACTCAGTTTACAACACCAATCAACGTTGCACAACCTATCGTAACAATCTACCCTCTTTGATATGGGACGAGCAAAACTACAACCAGGCGAAGACACCATCAAGTCCGTCACGCCCCGCAAGACCGAGACCGGATATGAGCTACGCTGGCGTATCCGTGACCTTGAGGGCCGACTCTACGCGAAGCGAACACAAGCGAGAACCGTTGGTGAGGCTCGCAGGAGAGCTTTTGAAAAGGCTGAGCAGATCAAACGCGCGACCTCAGAAACGACAAAATGGACCCCTGCCGACTCCATCACAGACTTCATCGACCGCGAGGTTGAGCCTGCCATCAAAGAAAAGAGACTCTCCAAAGCGTCACGTGCCCGCTATCTAGAGGTCATGGCCCACTACAGGCGCTACACGCAAGGTAAGTCCATCAGCGCTGCTACAAGCGCCTCATCACTCATCCGCACCCTTAAGACCATCTCCAAGGAGATAGGCCCGGAGACGGCCCGACAGACCCGCTCTGTGGTATCAAATTACCTATTCGGACAACTCATCGTCCATCAGCTCACCTCATCGAACCCCATCCGAGGAATGTCGTTCGACTTCCTGAAATCTGAGAACAGCGAAGGCAAGTACTACCCCACACAAGCAGAGTGGCAGGCATTTCTCGATTACGTACTCACCGATGACCCAGACTCCCCGATGCCAGGCAAGGAGAACGTGCCTCAAGCACACAAACGTGAAGCGAAAGCCCGGCACGCAAGAATCATTCAGCTCACTGAGTTACAGCTCGCGACAGGACTCAGAGCCTCTGAGGCTCGACAGATCACATGGGCAGACGTCACCCAAGATGACCACGGTGTCGTATGGGTGACCGTCAGGCCCGAGATATCGAAAACAAAAGTCGGACGAACAATTTTCGTACTTGTGCCCGAGGTCGGAAAGCGTCTCCTTGCACGTAAGGGTAAGGATGAGGAACTCGTCATCCCACAGCCAAACTCAGGCAAGCCCTGGGATAAGGCAGGTGTGCACAAGGCGGTACGTGACTATTATGAGGGTGTGGCGAGCACATCCGAAGACCTCGCCTTCCTCAAGAAGATCCGCTCACACGCCTGGCGAGGAGCACTCAACACGATCACCGCGCCTCACCTCCGACCAGACATTAGAGCCGCATACTTCGGACACACTGAGAAGGTCAACGCCCGTGCGTACACAGATCATGTGAACGTTCGTCCTATGATGGAGGTTGTAGAGGTCCTGACTCAAAGAGAGTAGATCTACTCTCTTATCTACTCTCTTTGAGACCAACATAGGACGACAACCAACAACATATAACAACACTGAGCCTCCGAGAAACCCGCAGAATCACGACAAAGGGAGGGATAAAGAACCAGAAAGCCGTCCCCTGCCATCCTAAAGCGGGTGTCGGACGTTCGAATCGTCTCGGGGGCACAGAAGATACAAAAACGGCTTGGTTTTCAAGTCATTTTTGTATTATTCTATTCGGAGAGAACTTCCCAGATTCGCGCGGTTGCGTCATCGGGGCAGTGAAAAACGCAAAGCAGGATGGGAAGAAGTGAACAGGGTGATTGGGCGGTTGCTAAGCCATCCTCTCACGCGCAATTCCGCTTTCATGCACCTGTGGGCCGGGGCCAGACCGCAGCTGAGTTTGGTTTCCAAGTAGCCACTCTTGCAACCTCGGCAATCGCTATCTCTCTATTGCACGCCACGGAGTCTGAAATCGGTGTTCTCACCGGTTTGCAGACACTCGCATTTCTCCTGATCGGCCTTCCCGCGGGTGCGTGGGTTGATCGGTGGCGTAAACGCCGGGTCATGATTGTTTCTGACCTCGCGCGGGTTTTTGCGCTGATTTCAATTCCGATCGCATATGAGTGGTTTACGCTGACACTCACGCACCTGATGATCGTTGCTGCGCTCTTGGGACTTGCGACAGTCTTCTTTGATGTTGCGTATCAGTCCTATGTTCCAGCAATTGCCTCCACGCGGTACATCGCGGCTGCGAATGGCCGGCTCGAGGCCTCGTACCAGGTCGGCGCAGCGGGTGGACCTGGTTTAGGCGGCTGGCTTTTGGGTGTCTTTGCGCCCCCTTTGGCCTACGTATTTACCGCAGCAACGTACGTGTTTTCGACGGTGGCGATTTGGCGAATTCGAACACCTGAGCCTAAACCCGAGCGCCCTAGTGCTTCGTTGTTTGCGCAAATCCGCGAGGGGTTGAGCTTCGTTCGACACGAGCGTCTGCTTTTTCCCCTGTTCTCGTGTATCTCCTTTGCTGCTTTTACGGGTTCAGGGTTGCGAGTTCTCTTGCCGATTTTGGTGCTTCGAACACTGGGCATGAATGCGACGCAACTAGGGGTACTTCTGAGTGCGGGAGCGATTGGCGGCATTTTTGGCGCGATGACTCGTTCCCTGTGGCTTGGGCGCCTAGGGATCGGGCGTTGCATTGTGATCACTTACGTCATTGGAGTATCGATCCTTGTCTTGCAGCCGGCGGCACTTCATGTGCCCGAGATTGCGGACTGGGTCATCGCTGGCGCGGGAATTGTCTACTCCTATTTCATTACCATCTACAACGTGACGCAGATGAGTTTGCGGCAGGAGATCTGCCCTAAGTGGATGCTTGGGCGTATGAATGCAACCTTCCGTTTCGCGGTGTGGGGAGTGATGCCCCTGGGGTCGGTCGCTGCTGGTCTTCTTGCGTCTGTTGTGGGTGTCGAAGCGGCAATGTATATCTTCGTTGTTCTGTCAGTGCTTGCTGGTGTCGCGCTGGCTTTCACTCCTGCAGCCCGGATTAAAGATTCTCATATGGCTTTGGATCCGAGCCAAAACTGAATATTATCTGAGATCTGAGACGTCTTAGTTGCCATAATTATGTGATCTACCGAGCTTCTTTTTTATGTAATTACTCAGCTTTTGGGGCAATTCTCAATTTTTGCTTAAATTTATCTGCATATAGTCAGTGCTAGTATTTGAGGGTCTGAGACTTTTACCTTGCTGAAGAGGCGCATCGTGTTATGGAGTCAGGTATGAAGCATGCTTTACGGGTTCCGTAATGGCTTGCAACGGGGGCGGCATGCGCCTTGGTGTGTGTGAGTTCTTTGCTGGGGGTCGTGACGAGTGACCAATCTGCAGAGGCTGCTCAAATTGATGCCGTGACGGGAGCGAAGATTACTAATACGTCTACGCCAGCCGGTCCGAACCACGTCTACGACAATTTCAAGCTCGAGCTTACTTTTGATACAACCGGAAAGACGGTCGCTGAGAACGATACTCTTAATATTCAGCTCCCCAGCGAGTTGCGAACTCGGAGTACTTCTTTCGATGTGACCGATACGGAATCGGGTGGTGTTGCGCTGCGCTGCACTGTTCCTGCAGCTGAAGGTCCAGAAGTGACCTGTGTTTTCACTGATTTCATGGCAACTCATATAAATGCTAGGGGAAATATCGCCCTTGTCGCAGATTCGGTGAAAGAAACGACAAGTGAAGTGCTTCATGCGACGATTAATCACTCAGTTGATATTCCGATGACCCTTGATCATGGCTCAATTGTCAAGAACACAAGAGGTTTTGCCCCGGAAACAGCGTATAAGTACGGGTGGCAGCTTCACGATGGGCACCCCGAGCGCTTCACCTGGGAGGTCTACATTCCTGAGCGCAATATTGGTGAAAACACCATCGTCATTAATGACACTTTTGATTCCTCATATGGTGGCTACCGTCTTTTCAATGATGAGAGCAGTGAGAATGCGTGGCAGCGCACCCACCTTCTGAAGTGGAACTCGCTGGAGGACTTTAAAGCGGATCCCAGTCATGAACGTCCTGCGGAGACCGTGTCGGTAGGGGGTGCAATTAATGGAGGTATCTTCCAGATGATGGATACGGCGGATGGCTTCCGTGTTTCATTCCCGAATACTAAGGGCGATGCGTACTACATTCTCAAGTACTACACGGTTCTGAATGTTCCAGCTAATGCGAAGGTCGGCAGTGCTTTTGCAAATACAGCGGTTGTGAATGGGCAAAAGTCTGAGAATACTATTGCCATTAAGACTGCTGGTTGGGGAGACCTGGATGCAGATCAAAAGACCACGCCGACGCCGGAGCCTACCCCGTCGACGACTACTCCTGAGCCGACACCGTCTACCACGACACCTGAGCCCGAACCGACTCCGTCTGCCACGATACCTGAGCCTGAACCGACTCCGTCAACGACAACGCCAGAACCTACCCCGTCAACGATTGCTCCCGAGCCTGAGCCCAGTGTTTCAACGTCGACTGAAGCTCCTAAGGTCCTGGCCCATACGGGTGCAAGTGCTGCGATTGTCCTTCTCGCCGCTGCCTTGGCTGGCACGCTGGGCGCAATGCTTTCACGTCGACGCGCACAGTAACTTAATTTCTCGCTAGTCTGATTGACCGGTGTCTCCGTGCGGAGCACCGGTCAATCATTTTATACGTAAAATAGCACTAGAGGAGTGGCCGGGCGATTCTTTATGACATAGCTCAACATGTATCGCTCTTTGTCTGAAAAAGTTTCTGAGGATCCGCAGAAAGTGGCCAAAAATTCTGATGTTGTTCGAAGTGTAACCTGAGTTGAAGCTGAATGTGGGCGTGATAGTCTTCTAGTGTTCGGTCACTCGTGTGACAACCCTCCAGAAAGAAATGGCTTCATGATTTTCAATGCTACAAGCGTGCGCGTGCGTCGCGCTTCGGTTGCCGGTGCTCTTGCGTGCACGCTTGCCGGAGCCAGCGTGATGTCTGTTGTTACCGCTTCATCTTCGCAAGCTGCTGATCACTATCCCGTTGCGGTCAATCAGGTCGTCAAGAGCGTCGTGATGAAGAACCGTTCGACTCCGGATGGCCCCAACCGTGTGTGGGATAACTTCACCATGGATTTCAGCTTCGATACGACTGGTGTGGAAGTTGCCGAAACTGACACCATTACAATTCAGCTTCCCAGTGAGCTGCGCACTCGCGAAGCCTTTTTTGATGTCACCGATAAGAACACCGGTGGCGTCGCAATGAAGTGTGTCATTCCCAATGGTGTGGGGCAGACGCTGCGCTGTGCGTTTACGGACTACGCGGATAACCACATCAACATGAAGGGCGATATCCACGTCCTGGCGGACGTTACGCGTGCGACCACTTCAACGCGCTTTGAGTTCAAGCTGAGTCATAATATTACTCTGTCTGCAGACATTGAAAACGGCAACGTCGTTCCGAATACGGATGGGTATGCTCCTGATACTCCGTGGAAGAACGGCTGGCAGCTGCACGAGGGGCACAAAGAACGTTTTACCTGGGAGGTCTACATCCCAGAACGTAACATTCACTCGGGTACCATTTCGGTGACTGACACCTTCGACACTGCTCATGGCGGTTACAAGCTGTTCAATGACCCCTCAACGGATCCGAATGCTTGGCAGCGTACCCGCTTGCTCAAGTGGAATTCGCTTGCGGAATTCAAGGCTGACCCGAGTCACCAGAAGTACAACGAGAGCATTCCGGTTGGAGGTGCGGTCAATGGTGGCACCTTTGCCATGACCGAGACCTCGACTGGGTTCGTTGCTTCTTTCCCCAACTCGAACAGCGACGCCTACTACATGATCAAGTACTACACAGTGCTGAATGCTCCTGAAAATGCGAAGCCCGGAAACGTCTTTAATAACAAGGCTGATGTCAATGGAATGGCCGCTGAGCACAGTATCGCGATCGATACGGTTGGCTGGGGTGACCTCTCGGGTGAGAATCGCCCGACTCCGCCCGCTCCCTCGACCTCGACTCCTCCGGCTACCACGGTGACCCCCTCGCCCTCTGAGTCGACAACCGAGGCCACACCCTCCCCGAGTACGTCGACTACGCCTTCGCCGAAGACCTCCCTGGCCCACACCGGTGCTATGACCGTTCCTGCAATTGGACTTGGAGCATTGGGACTGGCACTGGGCGTCGCGCTCATGCGTCGTCGCGAGCAAGCCTCGGCCTAAGGCGAGTAAGCAACTTCGTGTAGAAACGAAACTATGATCATGGGCCCCAACCGAAAGGATGGGGCCCATGGTTTTACCCAAAATGAGCGGTGATCAGGGGTTATTTGTCTGAATGTGTGCCTTTGGTAAGTTCATGATCTTTGGAAAGCTTGGAGTTCGAGCAATGCGGCTTCCTTCAAGTTATTAATTTCTTACGATCTGTCAGAAACTGAGACTTCTTGAAGAATATTCAGGAATGTACCGGGGAAGATTTTCGGCCCACTCGCGAAAGGCGTTGGAATTACGCGGATTTAGTGCGTAAAAAATTGTTGTTTGGGCAATGGAGGCTGAATTGAAGCTGAATGTGATCGTGTTAGCCTGAGGGCGTCGAGTCACGTATGTGACATCCCTCCAGAAAGACAAGAATGTGATGAATAACGATGCTACGCGTGCACAGGTGCTGCGTGCTTCAGTTGCTGGCACGATTGCCTGTGCATTTGTGGGAGCGGGAGCTCTCACTGTGTTCTCTCCGACGTTACCCGCTGCTCAGGCAGTAGAGGTTGATGTTGTTACTGGCGTGGTGATGGCGAATAGTTCGCATCCGCATGGGCCAAACTACGTCTGGGATAACTACGTCATGGATTTCTCTTTCGATACAAGCGGTAAGGCTGTGACCGAAGGGGATACGATTACTATTCAGCTGCCTAGTGAACTGCGTACTCGCGCTACCCACTTTGATGTTGATGATAAGAATGGCGGTGGAACTGCGCTCAATTGTGCAATTCCGGCAGGCGAGGGGCAATCGCTTAGCTGTGTCTTTACCGACTATGCAAAGCGACACGTGAATATGAAGGGCGATATTCACGTTCTTGCCGATATGACTCGCGAATCAGCTTCTGATTCTTTTAGCTTCACAATTAATCACACTGTTACGCTGACGGCGACTGTGCCCAATGGCAATATCGTGAGGAATACAACCGGGTATGCGCCTGTTGATCCCTACAAGTACGGTTGGCAGCTGCATGATGGCCACAACGATCGTTTTACATGGGAGATTTACCTCCCCGAACGTAATATCACGTCGAATACCATCAACATTACTGATACCTTTGACACCTCCCATGGTGGCTACAAGCTGTTCAATGATCCAGCGCCGAATGCTTGGCAGCAAACGCGCTTGTACAAGTGGAATTCATTGGCTGATTTCAAGGCGGATGTGAACCATCAACATCCCGCAGAAAGCGTTAAAATTGGCGGTTCAGTCAATGGTGGAACCTTCACTTTGACTGAGACTGCGGATGGCTTTGTTGCTTCTTTCCCGAACTCGAATAGCGATGCCTACTACTTGCTCAAGTACTACACAGAACTCAAGATTCCCGGTTCTGCAACCGTTGGTACGAGCTTCAAGAACACTGCAGTAGTTAACGGGAAATCAACCGAACGCACTATTGCTATCGAAACTGTTGGATGGGGGGAGCTTGAGGGGCAGTTCAAGACAACTCCTCCGACTCCCTCTGTGACTACTCCGCCCACGACTGTGCCTTCTCCTTCTGAGTCAACGACTGTTCCCTCGCCGAGCGTGAGCATGACGCTTCCTCCGAAGAAGAGTCTTGCGCACACTGGTGTGAATGCTGCTCCGGCGATCGGTCTGGGTGCTCTCGGCCTTGCCCTGGGTGTGGCCTTGATGCGTCGACGTCAGCAGGCGTGAACGTTGCTTGTGCCTTGAGTTCGGCCGTAGGCTCGAGCATCTGAAGTAGCCGAGTTTCTGAGGCGTCGAGTTTCAGAGTCGGTATGCTCGGTGAATAGGCTCTCGCGAAATATGCAGGTGGGTCCCATCCATTCGGATGGGACCCACCTGCGTTTGTGTTTGAAGTGCTGCTGGGTCTCTTATCTCGTACCTCTGCCGTTTGCCGCTTGCGCTCTTGCCGCTTGCACGCTCGCCACGTGCCGTTTGTACCTGTCGATCGGGGTTTCGCTGCCGTGCCCGCTGTGTGCTGCGTTCGCCGTGCCAAGCCCTCGCTATTAACACACGAAGTCGCGGAAAAGCGCAGGTTATAGCCTGTGTCTTTTGCCGACTTCGTGTGTCGTCTTACGGGCGGGTGCTGATTTGCGTGTTTTGGGTCCCTTGGACAGCATCTTCATATGTTGGAACGGAGGCGTTTCGGGCGTGCCTCGACGCATTCTCCCGCCACTAATACTCCACACGAAGCCAGGGAATGTCACAGCTTGTATCATGTGTCATTTGCCGACTTCGTGTGGAGTAGAGGAACGGATGGGCCGGATGGGCCGGATAAGCCGGATGGGCACCCGGCGCTCTATGCGCGCGCGTCAAAGTGTTGCAGGCCGGAGTCCTCTCGGGAACCACCCTGACCATCGCCGACATCGTGGTAGTCGTGAATCCACTCAATGCGGTGAACCCACTTGACCATCTTGTAGCCGTGCTGAGAATCAGCACGCAGACGCAGGGGGCCGCCGTAAACGTCGGGCAAGGGCTCACCGTTCATGGCCCATGCGAGGATGCATTCATCATCGTCAATCATGGAAGGCTCTAGGCACTCGTAGTACGGAGTTGTCGGACCACCGTCGTACATATGTCCCACGTGTCCGTAGGAGGTGACCATAACGTAGCGTGCGCCCTCAGTTGGCTTCACCAAGGCTAAGACGTCCTTCAAACGGATGCCTTCCCACTTTGCAATGCCGGTCCATCCCTGCATGCAGGTGTGCATGGTGATGTTAGTGACGTGGCCAAGTGCCTTGAGTTCATCAATCGAGAAGGACTTCTCTTCCTCGACCAAACCGCCAATCTCTAGGCGGTAGTCCTCGAAGCCGCGTTCACGCATTTCAACCCACTCTTCGGATTGCTCGCGTGTCGGGGGACGAGTATTCACCCAGTGGAAGGGCGAAATATCGTCTTCGGTGAAGGTGCCTGTCTTGACCTGACGCGAGTGCATCTTGTCGAGGGTGAGCGAACGGATAGGCTGGGTTGCTCCCCAGACCAGGCGCTGTGCGCGGCGCTTGTCAGCCAATGACCAGTAGGATGCACCAATCCATAGAGCGATTGCAAAAACAATTCCAAGGATCAGCATTGTCACAGCTTGGGCGAATCGCGCGGCAGTAATGTCGTTGTAGTTTTCGCCCAACATCATGTGTGCGATGTTGTACTGCGGGTGAACAATGAATACCAGCGCAACGTGAATCACTACAAATACGCAGTAGAAAGCCATTCCAAGGAAGTGGATGGAACGCGCCGTCTGACGGTTATGGAAGAGCTTGACGTAACGCGGGAAGCGCCCTGCGAAGGTCGGAGACATGATCGGTCCGGTTGCGATCATCAAAGGTGCAACGATGAAGACAACTGTGAAGTACATGAGCTTCTGCAGTGCGTCATAGGGCTGGAAGTGCTCGATTGAAGGGATCTGCAAGCCCATGTAGATCTTGGCGCTTTCCCATGCCTCAGGGAAAATCGACCATGACGTAGGGACGATGCGGCGCCACTGGCCGGTTCCAAAAAGCAGAGCAACGTAGATAAAACCGTTGAGCAACCAGATTGAGGTAACTAGGGCGTGCCATGCGCGTCCGAGTCCAATTTCGCCTCGTCCGGGCAGAGAGATCAGCGGGTGAAGACTGCGCTGATCATCGCGAGCGGTGAACTCGCCGGGGACAGTCGAAACCTTGTCCTTGGTGAATTTGATCCACTCAGAGCCGGGGGTGCAGTGGTTATTCCAGTACAGTCGCGGGTGAGATGCTAGAACTTCCCAGCCGGATCGAATGAGGAACCCCATCATAATGAAGTTGATGAAGTGGGTAATTCGAAGCCATGCGGGGAAGGTATCCAGATCAACGCCGTTCACGATATTCGCGACTGCAATAAATGAGTGCGACATGGTGATTCCTTAGTTGATTCTGACACTGTGACACTTTTAGTTTAGGACGCCTTCGTCATAAAAAAGGAAAAAACTGAATTTATTTACGAATCTCGCTCAATGTGTCACAATCGCATGCTTATGCAAGAAAATAACGATTTTAGGAAGAATGAAAACGATAGTTTTTAGACTGCGGAAAAGTGTGTTTGTTGGTTGAAATTGTTGACACGTGTGCCAAAAGTTAGATGGGACCTTTGTCCTAATTAACGAGGCCGTGGCAGGGGCGTGCAAAGAAGTGCACACTACCCGGCCACGGCCTCGTCAAGGAGAAGAAGCGCTATGAGGAAACGAAGAAAGCGCTCCCTCAGACTTACAGGCGCGGAATGTTACGCATATTGGAAGTTGCCATTGCGACAGCTTCGCCAGCGCCGCGGTTGAGGACAATCTTGCTCATTGCTGTCGCGAAACCGATGACCTGTCCCGAACGGATTTCAGGCGGAAGTGAGAGTGCATTCGGATCGGTCATAACCTCGATCAAAGCGGGGCCGTTGTATGCGAAGGCCTCTTGGAGTGCTCCGCGCAAGCGACTGGGCTCGGTGACGCGCTCGCCGTGGAAACCAATCGCGCTTGCGACTTCCGCGTAGTTCACGTCGTGGACATCGGTGCCGTAATCGGGCAGGCCGTTTACCAGCATCTCGAGTTTCACCATGCCCAGAGTCGAGTTGTTGAAGACAACAACCTTGATGGGCAGGTCGTACATGCGTGCGGTTACCAGCTCGCCAAGGAGCATCGAAAGGCCGCCATCACCGGAAACGGAGATAACCTGACGGTTCGGGAAGGCAACTTGCGCACCGATTGCGTGAGGAAGCGCATTGGCCATCGAGCCGTGTAAGAAAGAGCCGATGAGGCGGCGGGTCCCAAGCGGATCGATGTAGCGTGCGGTCCACACATTGCACATACCCGTGTCAGCCGTGAAGATCGCATCCTTTGATGCAACCTCATTGAGGATGTGAGCAGCGTACTCGGGGTGAATCGGTTTCATGTGCTCCGCATTGCGCGTGTAAGCGCCAACGGGGGAGTGCATGATCTTCGAGTGCTTCTTCACCTTGGCCTTAAGGAAAGCATCTGAACGATCGCGATCAAGCAGCGGCAAGAGCGCCGTAATCAAAGGCTTGATATCGCTGTGGATCGGAAGCGAAACGCTGGTTCGACGTCCTAGCTTTTCCGGATGGTTTTCGACCTGGACGGTAAATGTGTCAGGCAGGAATTGATCGTAGGGGAAGTCAGTGCCCAGCATGATGAGGACATCTGCATCATTCATGCCCTCAGCTGCTGCACCGTAACCCAGCAAGCCAGTCATGCCCACATCAAAGGGGTTGTCGTACTGGATGAAGTCCTTGCCGCGCAGGGTGTGGCCGATGGGGGCCTTCAAAGCGTCGGCAAGCTCGATGACCTCGTCATGAGCACCTTCCACACCTGCGCCTGCAAAGATTGCAACCTTCTTCGCCCGATTGAGAACATCTGCAAGCTGGCGGACATCTTCCTCGTTCGGGCTCAGCACGGGGCGTCGGGAAGGTACGTACTTCGGTGAAGGTGAAGTTGCCTTTAGGTCGGAGACATCGCCGGGAAGGCTGATAACCGAGACTCCAGAAAGTTCAACAGCGTGACGGATTGCAGCGTTAACGACGCGCGGGGCCTGCTCTGCGCTGGAAATCATCTCGTTGTATACCGAGCACTCATTAAACAAGCGATCGGGGTGCGTCTCTTGGAAGTACATCTGACCGATCTGGACGCTGGGGATGTGCGAGGCGATTGCCAGAACTGGGGCAGCTGAGCGCTGTGC
The DNA here is from genome assembly GCA_963534475.1 of Trueperella pyogenes. GTDB lineage: Bacteria > Actinomycetota > Actinomycetes > Actinomycetales > Actinomycetaceae > Pauljensenia > Pauljensenia pyogenes_B. The sequence continues at coordinate 18,541 of CAUSSZ010000008.1, forward strand.
GTCGTACAGACCGTTGATTAAGTGAAGGTTGCCCGGTCCGCACGAGCCCGCGCAGACTGCCAGCTTTCCGGTCAGTTGTGCTTCAGCGGCTGCAGCAAAAGCAGCGGCCTCTTCGTGGCGGACATGAACCCAATCGATACCGCCCTTCTTGCTGCCGCCAGACTTGCGGATTGCATCGACAACGGGGTTGAGCGAGTCTCCAACAATGCCATAGACGCGGTGGACACCAGCGTCGATCAGTTGGGAGACAAGCTGCTCTGCAACGTTCATAGTCGCTCCTTGGTCTTTGAGTGAGCATTCCGTGAAGTCTGGGCGTCCAGCCCCAATAAACACGATCTGCTCCGAACAAAACCAGCGTACACCGACCAAAGTCCTAGGGCTTTGTGGGAGTGAGGCAAAGAACGAAGCTGGGTTGTCAGCGTTTCCCAGTTAGTTGAAGTCTTCCCCTCATGCTTCGTCTTGGCCGCTGAGTTCCTTCTCGATCTCGCGGGCAAGAGTGCGGAGCTTTCCAGAGTGAAGGGAAGTGGTCTTAATAGTTTCCTTCACTTCGATCAGCAGATTGTGCAGCGCATCAGTGTCTCCAAGCTCGGAATAGCACTGAGAAAGGGCAGCCAGCGGGAAGACATAGTTTTCGGCGTCCTTGATCTCTTTTTGGAGAGTGAAAGCTTCTTGGAGAAGCGGAATTGCCGGATAGGGATCGTGGGCTGTCATGTACACCCATCCCTTAATGTAGGTAATCCCGGCACGGAGGAAAGCCATCTCCTGAGGATCTATTTCCTCAGTGAAGGAATCCAACCATGTGGCCCCGGCATCTACAGCTTGGAGGGCACGTTCTTTATCAGCTTCCGACACCTTCCCCGTTGGGGTGTCGACATAGGTCTTTGCGGCCATTCGAGTCAGAGCGATGACATCGTGAGGAGCCTTGAATGCTTTCGCGATCTCAAGAGCGCGCTCGATCGCGGCTAGTCGCTTGGGGCGATCGTGCAGTCGCTTTGCGGCATCGTTGGCCAGCGACCCCGCGTGCGAGGCCGTGCGCAGGTTACCGCTTGCGACGAGTGGGTCAATGGCCTCCATTGCGGTTTCATAGGCGTCTTCGTCTTGGTCGATGGATAGGTAGTAGCTTGCCAAGGTCAGGCGAATGAGGGCTGTCAGGAGCCGTGCGAAGGAGGAGTCGCCTGCCCGCGAAATGGTTTGCTCAAGAAGCTCAATTGCTTCTTCGATGCGGTGTACACCTTCGAATGCATCGGAGATGATTGTCGCGGCAGACAAGCCCAAGGAGCGCAGCGGGGTGCGCGTGATGATTTCACTCAGGCGCAGGGCTTGGGAAACAGCCTCGGCTGATTCGTAGGCCTTGATGCTGGCAGTACAGATGATCAGTCGGGCAAAGAAAGCCGTGTAGGGGTCGCAGTGCGTCTCTAAACGAAGAGTCTGATCAGCCAGCTGAGCAGCTCGGCGGTAGTCGCTGATTTCAAGGTAAAGCTGTGCGCCTTCAAGGCTAAGAGTGCGCATGAATGCTGCCTCGCTGGTACCAGTGTGCAGGCAGGCGGGTTTGAGGGATTCGATCGTGTCAAGGGCATTGAGCGCTTGCTTTGATTTCTCTGAATCAAGGAAGATTTCGCCACAGGTGCATAGACAATCAATGATTGCTGCAATATCCTCGGCCTTCGTTGCACCCCGGTTCAGTATTGACGTCATGGAAGCAATTTGAGAGACGAAAGCGTCGCATAGTGCCACTGCGTCCTTTTGGAGGTCGCTAGGCGCTTCCATACCGAGCCACGAGTAGCGATCGAGCTCGCAGGAGTACCGCAGTAATTCCAGCTGCGTGATACTTAGATCCTTGCGACTGAAAGATGCTTGGGAGCGCCCGAAAATCTTCGCGAAGAAACCGGGCGTGGCTAGGGGAGCGTCTTCAGCCATTGAATGAATAACCGGCGCTACTCGCTCATAGACAGATTGAAACTTCTCGTGTTCTTTCCGCAAGGACAGAAGAGTTTTTGAAAAACTCGCAAAGGAAAGAGCAGCTTGAGGATCGCTTTCGTCAAACTGCAGCTCATTGACATCCAAGGTGTTAACAAGACACCAATCCGTCAGAAGATTGGTCTCCACGTTGTAGCCGATGACATCCGTCTGTGCAGCGTAGCGATCAAAAGCCTCTTGCATCGAGGTCGGCAAGGCAGGCAGTGAATAGTCAATGGGTGGATAGGGGTTTGACTGGTCAATGGTCTCGGCTTGCGTGCGAGCAGTGCGGGATGACACCTGCTGCGCGGGCAACTCTTCACCTTCGATAGTCGACAGAGGCTCGGGCATCGTCTCGCGCTCACCAACCAGCTCCAACTGCCACTCGCCCTGCGCGCGTGTTTCTGCCTGTTCGTCGACTGGCCCAGCTTCAAGAACCTCACGCGCTAAACGGGTGTAGTAGTCATTCCCGTTACGCTGGTCAAAGAGAGAGGCAACATCCAATGCCCACCGCGAGAGCTTTTTGGCGGCCTCGGAAAGCGGAGTATTGACATCAAGCTGTGGTCCCTGGCACCACTGCGACTGGCCGGTGCACAGGGCCCCAAAAGGTTCATTGCCGTGGCCGCGTCGTGTGGCCTCGATGGCCGTCAGCGCAGCGGCCGGAAGATAATCGGCAAGAAGCGAGGCGCTTTCAAGGGAAGAGGTCATGCCGATACTGTCTCGCAGGATCTCTAAGGCGCGTTGCCAGCGCCCTGAACGCACGAGGTATTCGAGATGCAACCCGATGTAATCGATGCTGTTGGCAACGCCGCGGTGGTGCCGGTAGGAGCGAATATGTGCTTCCCAAGCGGCCTCGGGACGCCCCGACATCAACAGCGGGATCATTGCTTTGGCGCGGATTCCGTGGGGCTGAGCTCCGCAGGCGCCCTCCTCGTCGAAAAGCGGCATCGCGGTGGCAACTGCACGTTCCCAATCCTTGTGAGCGACGGCCTCGTTAATCTGCTTCATGGGGTCGCAGCCTTCGCAATCACTAATCTGATCGCTCGGCGTAGAGCGCCACAAGGTCAGTGCTTCGCGGGCGTCATCCAGACGCCCCGTTCGCAAGCCGACCATGGCGCGCACCCCGTGGACTGCGTGCATTGAAAAACCCTGGCCCGATACGAAGGCCGCAAGCGAGGTAATGAGTTCATCAATTTGCTCAATCGAGACCGCGGGATTTCGACCCGCAGCGGCCACCGCGCTCTTGAAAAGCCATGCGAGTTCTTCGGTCTGCTCGGGAGTAAAGTCTGCTGAGTTCTTTTCAAAGCGGCTCAGAAGGAGTGAGACCGGAGCCAGTGCCTTCCATTCTTCGTTGCCCTGCTGATAGGACAAGGTCAGAGCGAGGTAGGCATCGATCTGCAATTCGGCCTCGCCCTCCAGCGCGTCCGCCCAGACAACCGCCTGTGCGACTTGGCTACTACGTGCCGGTCCCCATGGAAGCTGGGAGGTGTAGTCGAGGAGTTCGCGGACGTCTTCAGCGTTTGGCATGGGAGATCCTTCCGAGCGGTGGAGAGTTAGTTGTCGGTCGTGCCGAGTGCCGAATCGAGCAGTGAGCCGAGGAGCTGCGCCGCCCAAGCCCTTTCTTTGGGCCCCAAAGTTTGGCGTCCCGCCAAGAGGCTCTGGACGTAGAGTCCGCGCAGGACACTGACGGCGGTTTGTGGGGAACGGCTTGCCACGATCAAACGTGTCACCAATGAATTCGAACGATTCAGTACCAGCCTGGGTGGCTTGGAATTTGCGAAGGGATCGGTAACTCCCATGATCCCCGCCCACAGTTTCGAGGCCTGAGCCTGGGAATTACGCTGAACGTGGCGCTCCGCGAAGTCTGGGTCAGGCAGGTAGAGTGCTGGCAGCGTAATTGGCGTGAAACGGCGCAACACTACTTCGCAATCAGAGGGATCGATCGCCTCGGCCGCAAGCAGCATGAGGTCCATGGCCTCGGCCTGCTCCGACAAACTACATTCTTCGAAGGCGTCGAGGAGCTCTGAGGGATCGACCAATTGAAGTTTCTGCGCCAAAGTCGAGTAACGGGGATCCGTCATCAGTGCATTGATGAGCTCTTCGTCGTAGGCATAGCCCGCATTCACCAGGACTATGGACTGTGAGGCTGCGACATCGGCTAAGGCTCGGTACTGATCGACGGTACGCGTGTATCGGATCGTCTCCTCAGAGGAGAGGAGCGTCAGTATGGGAGCGGCTCCGACCGTGCTTTCCATGGGAACATAGCGAGCGGTGAGGTCAAGCATGTAAGGGTCGCGCATAGCGACGGCACGCAGCCCCATCGCATGAGTGGAAATGAATTCGTTAAATCGCGAAGGTGAGTGTTCGGCCATTTCCTCGAGCCAGGCGCGAATCTCACTTCCAATAGCCTCGCGGGTGTTTACCAAGAGCTCATCGTCGCTGAGCTGCTCGCGGGAGGCGGTCAATCGCAAGTAGTTTGCATTCCCAATGAAACGAACGAAATACGCCCACTGCGGAACGATTCCTTCGCAGGTTCGCGACACCAGCATCTTCTTTGCATATACCGTGTGGTTGGAGCTGGAGAGCGTATTCGGGCGCTGCGAAACAACCGCGATACCTTTGACTCCAGCGGCGGGAACATCGATGGGGATAATGTCCATCCCTGAGGAGGCAAGATGCTCATCGCACCACTGCTGTTGCTGCGAAGGCTCCAGTTCCCATACCGGCGTCTCATTCCCATGGAAAGTTGACGCGGAATCGGAACGTACTTCAATTGAAATCGGAAGAAGTGAGGCGAATTCGTCGACCAGGGCTCGCACGGTATCAGGATCGATCCAGGGCTCGCCGGGGTGGGCCTCGAGAACCACTTCGGTACCGGCTTCACCCAAGTTGTGGGGGTCCGAGGCCGGGAGGGGCTGTGTTGTGTAGGTGCCTTCCGTTTTCCCTTCCCAGATCACGGTAGGGGAGTCGGGAGACTTAGCCGAACGTGAGTAAACGGTGATTGAGTCGGAAATCATGAAGCATGAGAGCATGCCGATACCGAACTGGCCTAGGAAATCACTGCGAGCCATTCCCAATTCATCACGTTTTGATGAGGCGCCAATAGTTGAGAGCAGTCCCGCAGCTTCCTCTTCTGTAAGCCCGATTCCGCTATCGCGGCACCTCAGAGTGCGTCCCTCAATTGTGATGGTGACGCGGCGAGGGCAGTCGGGGTCCAGTGCGCTACGGGCCTCAATAGCGTCAAGGCCATTTTGGAGGAGTTCGCGAATGTATACGCGCGGACCGGAATACAGATTTCGGGAGAGAAGGTCAACCATCCCCCTGAGGTCCACTTGGAATGTCGACATTCACTTCCCCTCTGATGTGGCCTTTTCGTCGCTCGTTCCGGTAGAAGAACGACGATCCAGTCGTTTTGCGGAAATAAGATCCTTGAGACTGACAATAATAACGCCTGCCAGAATTAAAGCCATACCCGCGATATCGACAAGCGTGAAACGGGTTCCAACAAGAATGAACGAAAAGAAAGTCGCGGAAATTGGCTGAAGGCAGGAGATGAGGCTTGCACGTACCGGGCCGATATCGCCGACTCCTTGCAGGAAGAGCGTGAATGCGAAGGTCGTGCCAACTAAGACCAGTCCGGCCACGGCCATCACCGACATGAAATCCCACTTGATGGAGTAGGACCAGACGCGAACACCGAGCCCCAAAATGATCCCGCCAATGATGAAGCCATAGGCAACGACCAGTTCGCTGCCGTAGTGACGGATGAGTTTGACGGGGATCAACGTGTAGAGAGCGAAACCGATCGCGCTGGCCAGACCCCAGTACAAGGCATCGGTGGAAATAGCCAGAGAGTCGATCTTCCCGTGGGTTGCCAGAATAAAGGTGCCCAATAAAGCAAAAGTAATGGCAAAGAGCTCGGTGTATTTCGGAAGACGGCGCGCGGTGATACAGACGAAAACGACAATCAGGATGGGGCCAAGGAATTCAATAACCGTTGCCGTTCCCGCATTGGAATAGCCGATCGCGACCACGTAGGTCAATTGACTACCTGCTAATCCGAGAACCGAATAAATGAGCATCGGCAGGTAGGAACGACGGTTTTGCAGGAGGCTTCTGTGCAAGGCAGAGAAACCTCGGTCTTTAAAGAGAAGGAAGCCCATCGTAGTCGGTGCGGCAAGAAGCATTCGGATCGCAGTGAGCCAATAGGGGTTCGCGCCATAATCCTTCATCAGGAATTCACTACAGACTCCCGAAAATCCCCAGGCAATTGAGGCGAGGATCGTGATGAGATATCCACGAGTGCGCGTATTCATGGTCTTCCTTGGCGGTAATACTCGATGCACTCCACTCTATTCTTTTTCCTCCTACGGCTTAAATATAGTGCGCTATTCGGACAAAAACGACACAATGGCGTCATGAGCAATACACCATCGAAAATTGTGTACACCGCCCGCGCTGAGGTGACGGGTGGCCGTTCTGGACAGGCCCACTCTTTTGAGCCTGATCTCACCCTAGATATGCGTATGCCTCCGGCTCTTGGCGGACCCGGTGGTGGTGCAAATCCTGAAGCTCTCTTTGCCATGGGATATGGTGCATGCTTCCAGGGAGCTCTTGGCTTGGCCGCAAAGGAAGCGGGGGTCGATGTTGCCGATTCGAAGGTCGCTGTGAGCGTCGGAATCGGTCCCGAGGGCGAATCCTTCGGTATCACTGTTGACATCCGTGTTCTGATTCCCGGTCTTGAGCTTTCGCAGGCGCAGGCATTGGTTGAGCGCACTCACCAGCTTTGCCCCTATTCGAAGGCGGTTGCTGGGAACGTTCCCGTTTCGGTTTCGGCAGTAACGGATCTGTCCTAAAACTATTTGTGTTTGTGGGGGTAAGGGCACATGATCCTTGCCCCCACAAACACGCGGGTCTAAGACTGATCTTGAGCCCCGGGGTCTTCCTCGTCGATGAGTTCTTGGATCGCGCGAATGAGCGACCTCAACCTAGTGGGTTTCATCGAGGGTAGTTTTGTCATCTCAGTGAGTTCGTCGACGCACTCGCGCAGGCCATCGAAATTCCCCGTGACGTAATAGCAGCGTGCAAGAACTTCCATCGGGTAACTGGCCTCGTCATATTCTTCGTATGCGCGGAAGCATGCGATTGATTCGCGAAGAGCATCCATAGCCTCAACCGGTTTGCCTGCCTTCAGCATTACCCACCCCAAGGTGTAGTTGTTTTCGGCATGCGATATGGCTACTTGTTTCTCGGTTAGCTCTGTCTTGATTGAGGCGATGAGCTGACGATCTCGTTCCAATACAGATAGAGCGCGCTCAAGATCGTCCTCTCCCACGTTCGCTCCCTTGACCATTGCCGCTGCCTCGCGACGAAGGTACTGATGCTCCCTGAAGTACTCTTTCCATTCGTGGCTCAATTCTGCGGCAAGATCCGCAGCGTCGGCCTCGGCAATGTAATTCCCCAACTCCTTCGCAGCATTGCTGGCGGTGTCGGCAAGGCTCAGAGCCAGTCGATACATTTCATTTTCACGCAGCACGGCGGAATACTTCATCGCAAGGTCATAGGCGTCCTGGTATTCCTCGATACAGAGGTAGAGGTGTGCCAATGTTGGGGCAGCTCCGGCCAAACGCATTCTGATATACGGGGAATCATTGAGAGTGCTGAAGGCTTCTTCAAGGATTTCAGTTGCCTCGGTGAATCGATCTTTTTCAGCAAGAGCTTGCGAAAAAAGACGTGCGACACTGACATTCCACACCGCGGTTGGGAAAGCATGGATGACGTCATTGAGGTGCTTGGCCTGGGCAAGGGCCTCGTCAGGCTGGTGTGCCTGAAGTGAAGCCGAGCAAATCGTCCCTCGCGAGATGAGGGCAGTATAGGGATCGCACAGATCGTTCAGACGCAGAGCCTGGTCGGCGTATTGGCAAGCTGCCATGTATTTTTCGCGCCCAAGCTCTAATTCCTGATATTCCAAAAGAAGGTCAAGCACAACATGCTTCTTTGAAGGTGCAAAACGGGTGAAGGCCCTCTCGAGGTTTTCCCATAGCGCGTAGCTTGCTTCAGTGTCGTCGAAGTTTTTGCACATTGTCGCAATGGACGCACATTGGCTGAGAATGAGCCCGACGAGCTGAATATCTTTCCCTGTTCCCTGATTGCGATTCAGCTCGGGGGCCACTTCTTCGATTAATGCGCGAGCGTTCTTGATACGGGCCATCGCATGAGTCACGACTTCTTCGGGGATTTCCTCATCGCGAATGGAGAAATACATGACATCACAGGAAGAACGCTGGAGGTTGATCCATGCAAGGTTGAGCTGCTGGCGAGTGAGCTGAGCGCGGCGTCCCCTGAGCTTTGAGAAAAAGCCGGGAGAAACAATAGCCGTGTCATCACTTAGTGCAATAACCGCCTGTTCTGCCTGGTCGAGAAGCCTGCGAGCATCATCAAAATTTTGGTGCAATTTGAGGATGACGCAAGCGAAAATGTAGTAGTCCATGACGTCTGCGTGACTGAAATCGATATCCAGAACTGACTCGTTCATGACAGTTGCGTGGTCGACGATGAACTGGCGTTCCGGATCGAAACCGGTTGTGTCCGAGAGTGCTGAGAAACGGTTGAAGGCTTCTTGCATCGAGGCCGGGGGAGTGAGTGGACTTAGATCGACACGTGGGTAGGGATTCGTGTCATCGGTGGTCTTCACTTTCTCCTGCTTGATGCGACGCGTGGAGTATTTCGGTGTTTCATCGACGTCACTACTTGAAATCGCTTCGGGAAGAACTTCGCGCTCGCCCACAACCTCAAAAGACCAGGTTTTTTGTGCGCGTTCTTCTGCTTCACTGTTAACGGGGCCTTCATCAAGAACCTCGCCAGCAGAGGCCGTGTAAAAATCATTGCCATTTCGCGCATCGAAGAGCGTGGCAACAGAGAACAACCATTCTTTGAGTCCTGAGGCAACATCTTCCAAAGAGGTATTGACATCCAAACGAGGCCCCTGGCACCACTGAGATTGCCCGGTGCAAAGCGCGCGGAAAGCATGTTTTCCTAAACCTCGGTCGACGGCCTCGCGCGCTGCCAATGCAGCACCCTTGAGGTAATCAAAAAGAAGGGCTGCGCTTTCTGCGCGGGAGGTCACTGCAATGGAGTCGCGCAGGATATCGAGCGCACGCTGCCAACGCCCGGAGAGTACAAGGAACTCCATGTGTTGTCCCAAAAGATCCATGTACTGCGCATTACGGCGATGCTGGCGATAGGAACGGACGTGGCATTCCCACGCTGCTTCGGGGCGTCCTGACATCAATAGAGGAATCATCGACAGTGCTTGGACTCCTGCAGGCTGATTTCCGCAGCCCTCGCGAATGTCGAGCAAAGGTACAGCTGTCGCAACTGCGCGTTCCCAATCTTTCGCGACGACGGCCTCGGTAATCTGGCGTTCGGGATCGCATTGGACGCAGTCGGAAACCTCATCGCGTGGGGTTGCCCGCCACTTCACTAATTCTTCATGGGCGGCCACGGGATCACCCATCCGTAGCGCGAGGGAGAAACGGACTCCGTGGACCGCATGCATCGAATAGCCCTGATCCTGGATGAATTTCCCAAAGCCTTCGGAGAGCTCCAGTGCTTGTTCCTTCGAGACTGCGGGGTTGCGTCCGGTTGCGCTGGTCGCGTTCTTGTACAGCCATGCTAAGGATTCGATCTGATCCGCTTCAAAAGCACCGGGATTTTCGTCAAATTTTGTGACGAGCCATGCCGTCGGGGCTAGCGCTTTCCATTCTTCATTTCCCTGCTGATAGGCGGTAGCCAGCTCCATGTAAGCCTCGATGCGTAGCTCTTCTTCGCCCTCTAAGGAATCGACGAGCACCACTGCACGTGCAAGCTCGGCACTGCACGCGGGCCCCCACGGCATCTTCGCTGCGCGTTCGATAATGTCCTTCACTTCCTGGACGGTGCTCATCATTGATCCCTTCTGAAAGCAAGCAGGAAATTAGATGAGATGATCATAAATCCAATGTGATGGAGAAGATAAAAGAGCAGTTCAGGGAGTGCTTATGAAGCGTCTCTGCAGAGTTTAAGTGTGCAATAGGCGCGCAATTTCTATGGGAGGGACAAAGGTGTCACTTGCGTCGATAATGCTTGCCTAACCTTGGTGATATGCAACTATCACAATTTCCACTACGGACTCGGGCTCGCCTCGGAAACATGGAGGTTTCCCCCGAACACCGACTCCGTCTGTATGAACTTGGAGTTCGCCCTGGAAGCGAATTCTTCATTGTGAACAAGGCCGCTTTCGGAGGCCTCGTCGTTAATATCGCCGGTGCGCGCGTTGCCGTTGACCGCCGTAGTGCTCGGGCAATCGAAGTGGAGGAAATCGCATGAGCTGCCCACACTGCTCTCCCAAATCAGATGTCGCTGTGTTGGACACTCCGACCTCAAGTGGTGGAGAAAAAACGATTGTCTTAGTTGGTAACCCAAACGTTGGGAAATCAACACTGTTCAACGCGATTACCGGTTCCCGCCAGCACGTCGTGAATGCTCCCGGCACCACGGTTGAAATGAAGCGCGGTACTTGGCGTGCGCTGGGTGCAAACCTTGTCGATCTTCCGGGAACCTATTCCTTGATCGCGTCTTCTCCTGACGAGCAAGTCGTCAGTGACACTCTTTCTGGTGCCGAGGGGTCATTCACCGACCCTAGAACCGGACGGAAAGTTGATCTGGCTATTGTCCTTTTGGACGCTAGCGCAATGACGCGTTCGCTGTACCTTTTGGGACAGGTCGCACAAGCTGGTCACCCCGTTGTCGCCGTCGCCACCATGGTTGATGTTTCTGAGAAGGACGGCCAGAAATACCCGGTCGATAAACTTGCCGATGAATTGGGAATTCCCGTTCTCGCCGTAGACCCGCGCCACTACGACAATCCTGATCTTCTCGAAGGAATTGTCAGTCACGCACTCGAGCACCACACGCGTCCGAAGGGACTTCCCGTCAACGCGGCTGATGGAAGCTGTACCTGCGGATGCGGCGGACTGACCCAGGCAGATGAACTCTTCGCCTGGGTTGATCGTGTCGAAACCGCAGTAGTCGGAAAAGCTGAAGGCGACCCCGTCCTCTCGACCTCTGACAAGATTGACCGAGTCCTGCTCAACCCCTGGTTGGGAATCCCGATCTTCTTTGTCCTCATGTGGTTCCTCTTCAAAGTCGCAGGCGAATGGGTCAGCCCCGTCCAGGACTTCTTCGAGCACATCTTCTCCTCAACGGATGAAGGCTTCCCCTCCCTGGCAAACGGTATTACCTACCTCCTCACACTTGGGGGACTTCAAGACGGCTGGCTCCACAGCTTCCTCATTGGTGGTCTGTGCACCGGTTTGGGCGTGGTTTCTTCCTTCATTCCCCTGATGTTCATCATCTTCTTGATGATTTCCTTCCTGGAAGACTCCGGTTACATGGCTCGCGCAGCTTTCCTTGGTGACCGTGTTATGCGTGCGATCGGTCTGGATGGCCGTGTGATTTTGCCGCTGATCATGGGATTTGGCTGCAATCTGCCGTCACTGGCAGCAACACGAACACTTCCCAACACTGCCCAGCGAATCGTCACCACCATCATTACGCCTTACACCTCGTGCGCAGCGCGACTGACCATCTACCTGATGATCGCGCGGATTTTCTTCCCTGATAGCGCTGGAACAGTGATCTTCTCGCTCTATGTTCTCTCGCTCATCATGGTGGTCTTGGGAGCACTCATCCTCAAGCCGTTCTTCACGAAGAAGACCACGGACTCTCCACTGTTCCTGGTACTTCCCGCCTACCAGGTTCCGCGAGTTTTCGTGATCTTGCGGACTACGTGGTTGCGCGCATGGGCCTTCGTGAAGGGAGCAGGAAAGATCATCTTGGCCATGACCTTCGTCGTGTGGCTCATGGGTGCCATTCCCATGGCAGGAAACTACTCTTTCGCCGATTCCGAACTCCCAATGGAGGACTCTCTTTACGGGCGCACAGCTCAGGTGCTTGAGCCTGTCTTTAAGCCCGCTGGTTTTGGTGAATGGCACATGACCGGCGCTCTGATGACCGGTTTCGTTGCGAAGGAAACAGTGATCTCGTCGATCGTCACCTCCTACAACATGGATCCCGAAACAGAAGGTGGAGATGCCGAGGACGGCGGCGATGATCTTGGTTCGCTGCCTCAGTTGGTCACTGAATCCTTCCAAAAGTCTGCAGGAGACGCAGCACCAATCGGTGCCTTTGCATTCTTGGTCTTTGTGCTGACCTACACGCCCTGTATGGCGACAGTTGCTGAACAGGTCCGCCAGATTGGCGGTAAGCTCACGGCTGCCGCTGTTGCGGTCCAGCTCTGCACCGCTTGGCTCTTGGCTGTTGGCGTATTCCAGATCGGACGGCTGCTTTTCTGATGGCTTCTACGCAGTTTGTTTCTCCCGTCCAGCGTCTCAGAGAGGCGCTGGCGCGGGGGTGCACCCTGGAAGCCGCGGCAGCGCAGGCACAGGTGTCGAAGGCATTCGCCACTGTCGTCATTGAAGACATGGAGCGCCGAGGCCATGCAACCAGCGCGCAGTCGCTGTGCGCTTCGGGTTTGGGTGCGTGCCACGGGAATAAGGCACCCGAGGTGATGCTTCACTGCTCGGGATGCCCTCTGGTCATCTAATAGTGCCCTGAGCTTAATCAACAAGAAGGCTCCCTGTTGACCTGCATGAAGCAGTGGTCGACAGGGAGCCTTCTGTACAGCTGCTGTAGCTTTACTTCACCCCGGTGATTTCACCGTCAGTGGTCAGCCCAATTCGTTCTGCCGCAGGGTGAGCCGACAAGCCGGGCATCGTCGAGAGTGTTCCCGAAATTGCGTAGACATAGCCGGCGCCAGCCGCAAGACGGACCTCGCGAATGGGAAGAGTCCAACCCGTAGGCGCGCCCTTCGCCTGCGGATCGGCGCTGAGCGACATCGGAGTTTTGGCAACCACAACCTTGAGCGAGCCAAAGCCAGCTGCCTGGTATTCCTTGAGGCGCTTTGTGGCGGCAGGAGTGTAATCCACTCCCGATGCCCCGTACATTGCAGCAACCTTTGCGATCTTGTCCTCGAGGGAATCAGCATCTTCATAGAGAGGGCGAATCTGCGCATCGGCGGATTCTTCACACGCCGCGGCTACTTCACGTGCAAGCTCGCGCGCGCCTTCGCCGCCCTCAACGACACCGAGGGAGCGCGCCACACGCACCCCGGCCTCGGCACAAATATTCTCGATCTCAGCGAGCTCGGCCTCGTGGTCGGTGGGGAAGACATTGATCGCAACCACGGGGTTCAGGCCAAAACCGCGGACAATCTCAATGTGCTTGAGAAGGTTCGCGCTACCCGTGCGAATCTCTTCGACGTTTTCCTCGGTCATAGCATCGGGCAGGGGTTTGCCCGGAGCAAGCCGGTACTTACCGGAGTGGGACTTGAGTGCGCGAACCGTCGTGACGATCACCGCGCAATCGGGACGCAAACCGCCCACGGGGCACTTGATATCGAAGAAACGTTCGGCACCCATATCCGCACCAAAACCGGCCTCGGTCACCACGTAATCACTGTGCTGTCCAGCAAGGCGGTCCGCGATCACCGAGGAACATCCCGTTGCAATATTGCCGAAGGGGCCGGTGTGAACCAGGACCGGGCTGCCCTCAGTCGTACGCAAAAGGTTCGGGCAGAGTGCGTCGCGAAGGAGCGCAGCCATTGCTCCCGCAGCCTTCAGGTCCTCGGCGGTGACATATTCGCCGGCCTCATTTTGACCGATCACAATGCGTCCTAAACGCTCGCGAAGGTCTGCGTAAGAGGTGGCCAGGGACATGATGACCATGACCTCGCTGGCGGCGGTGATATCAAAGGACGACTGACGAGTCACGCCATCAATTGCGCCGCCCAAGCCCGTGACGACGTGGCGCAAAGAGCGATCATTGACGTCCAGAACGCGTGGCCACGTGATGGAGCGTTCCTTGATGTGGAGCTCATTTCCCTGATGCAGGTGGTTATCGATCATTGCAGACAGCAGGTTGTGTGCAGCTGTGATTGCGTGGAAATCGCCGGTCAGGTGCAGATTCATCTTCTCGAATGGCAGGACCTGGCTCTTGCCATTGCCGGCCGCACCGCCTTTGACACCGAAAGTCGGCCCCATTGAGGGCTGGCGGATTGTCAAAGTTGCACTAGCACCCTCAAGTGCCAACCCCTGAACGAGGCCGATAGCAGTCGTCGTTTTCCCCTCGCCGAAAGGCGTGGGGGAAGTTGCCGTCACGACGACGTAGCGGGCTCGTTGGGGAGCGGAAGTGTCGACAGCGGCCAGATCGATCTTTGCCAGATCAAATCCGTAGGGGAGAAGGTGCTCACTGGAAATACCCGCGCGTTCGGCCAATTCGACCAGCGGTTCCAGCTTGGAGGCAAAATCAGTTGCAACAGTGCTCATGGAGATAGCTTAAGTCACTGCGGGCAGCCGGACTCGGTAGCCCGAGTGCTGGGAAAATGTTGCCTTACGGCGTTCCCTCTCGTGGCAAAGGAGTCATTTCCATTACGGTGGTTTTGTGGCCGTTAATTTCTTTTCTCGATCGACGCAAGATTCCTCACGGGAACCGGTAGATACCGTTCCTGAAACGCCGAGCGCACCCAGCGACCATGTTGTCCAAGAATGGCGTGCGCAACTGCGCCTATTGACTTCGCAGGAAGGTGGGAACTCTTTCCCGAGCCTGACCGTCTCTGAGGCACACCCGGGAGGATTGGCGCAGCTTTATGCTGGACGACCCACGAAATTGTCCAGTCTGATCCGTGAAAGTGCGGCCCATAAGCGTGCTCTCGAGCGCGCGCGTTCCCTGGTTTCTTTCGCCCACGAAATGGCAATGCGCCACGGTGTTGCCCCTGTTCACATTGCCATCGGTCACGCGCAGTGGGGTAGTGGCGAGGCCAGGCAAAGCGCCCCCGTTTTCCTTCGTCCGCTGCGCCTTGCCGTTGAAGGTGACGATGTCGTTATCACCTTGCGTCATGGAATGGAACTCTCTGCTGCTTTCGAAGATGCGCTCGCGGACAAGGGCGTGCGCATCGATATGGATGAAGTTGCGCATTTGTCGACTCAGACTCACGGTTTTTCTGCGTCTGTGGTTCTGGACCATGCCCGGCGGGCGGCCTCGGTTCTCGAGAACTTCGATGTTCGCGAAGAACTGACAATTGGGATTTTTGAACACCCAGCTGCGCTTCTACTCCGCGAGCTTGACCATCCTGCCATTCTGATGAAGAACCGCGTGATTCGTGCTCTTGCCGGGGATGCGGCGGCTAGAAGTGCGATCTCTGGTCCTCTTCCCCAGTCCAATCCCAATGACCGTGACCCCGATGAGGAACACGGTGCAGGCGATCTGACCCCGCGTCAACAAGATGTTGTTGAGGCCGTTGCGGAGGGCCATTCCTTCATTGTCGATACGCCTTCGGGTGCAGATGATGCTTCCCTTATTTCTGCGATTATTGCCGATAGTGCCGCGAATGGACGCACACTGGTTCATATTGCAGGTTCGCCCTCGCGCGCCCTTGCGGTTCATGGGCGTCTTCGTGAGCTCGGTATCGATGAGGCCGCGGTACGTATTGATGGCTCGAATGCGACCGACGCGCTTCTGGGGGAGAAGCTTCTTCACGCGGCTGAAGATACGAACTCGGTTGAAGATACGGCCGAAGTTGCGCAGATGCGTGCGCGTTTGCGTACCATCCGTCAAACCCTGTCTTCGTACACCACCTATTTGCACCGTCCCTTCAAAAACTTCGGTGTCAGTGCTTTCAATGCGCTTCAGGTTCTGACTGATTTGACGGCGACAAAGCCCGCTCCCCGAACTCGCGTGCGTCTTGGCGAGGATGTTCTTCTTGAGATCGCTTCCGACCAGGGAGAGCGTGCCCGCGAACTTCTTCACGAGGCCTCGGCCCTAGGAGTTTTCTCGCGCCAAGCACAGGTTGGTCCCTGGAAGGGGATCGTCATTGGCTCCCAAGAGCAGGTTCCCGATGTTCTTGAGCGAGTCGATCGTCTGGCAAAGGAAACGCTTCCGCAATTGCGAGTCATCATGTCCTCGGTTGCGGGTGAAAGTGGGATCACTCCCGCTGTTGATATGCGTCAGTGGTATGCGCAGCTGTCGATGTTCGAGGGTGTTCGTGAGGTTCTGGATATCTTCCAGCCCCGCGTTTTCGAGCGCTCTGCAGCCGATATGGTGATTGCGACCGCCTCGAAGAAGTGGCGTCAAGAGCACGGTATTTCGATGTCTCGTTCTCAGCGAGTCCGTTTGGTCAAACAAGCGCAGGATATGCTCCGACCGGGCACCCACGTCAATGATCTTCACCGTGCCCTGCTGACCGTCCAGGAACGACGTGATGTGTGGCGCCAGCATTGCGATTCTGATGGCTGGCCGACACTGCCCTCGAACCTGACACAGGCTGTGGAACTGACCCAGGATGTTGCGGAAGATCTTGAGCATCTGACGCCCATGTTTGCGACGGCTCACGGTGATCTTGAGGCAATGCCGATTGCCGAATTGGCGAAACTGTGCGAAAGGCTCAGCGCCGATCCCGAAGGTGGTTACGAACTTCCTCGTCGCGTTGCGGTATTGAAGGCTCTGTCCGAGCTTGGCCTTGAACCGCTGACCCGAGATCTTCGTCAGCGTCATGTCGCTGACGACCAACTGGATGCCGAACTCGACCTAGCGTGGTGGGCCTCGATCTTGGGCTTGATGCTGGCAACCGATTCGCGCTTGGGCGGGTTTGATCCTGCCGTTTTGGAGCAAACCCTGATCGAGGGCCGCGATTTGGATCGACGCCAGGTCGCATCTCTGGTCCCGCAGGTCATTTCGCGTCTGCATCGGGTACGTACGCAGGCGTTGGCCGATGATCCGCAAGCCTTGCGTGCTCTTGAATTGGCCGTCCAAGACCAGCATCCGCTGACGTCTTTGTACGCGCAATTCCCCCTGTCGTGGAAGCTTATTCCCGCGGTTTTGACGGTCCCGACGCTGGTTCCTCAAATTCTGCCTGAGCAGCAACAGGTCGATGTCGTGATTTTGGACGGCATCGATGAGCTCCCCATCGCAGAGCTGGTTCCGATTATTTCGCGAGCATCGCAGGTAGTCGTCTTTGCCGATCTTGCGCAGGAACACAGCGAGGATGCCGTCGAGGCCCTAGCCGAGGTTCTTCCGCAGGTGCGCATGGATGTTCGCCCCACGCGCTTGAACGACCAGATGGCATTGCTTCTTGCCCGATACCGCGTTGACCACACGGGTGTTCCGGTTCCTTGGACTTCTGCCAGCGCCCCGGTGACCGCGGTGTGGACAGAGGGCACAGGAATGCCGACTCCGGGAAGTGAAGCCGTTGAGTCGACTTCCGTGGAAGTCGATGCCGTTGTCGAGGCTGTTCTTGAGCACGCGACTTCAACCCCCGATCGTTCTCTTGCTGTGGTCGCGTTGAATGCACAGCACGCTGAACGAATCCGCGCCCAACTGACGCGTACGATTGGCGCCGAACCGGGCTTGGCCTCGTTCTTTGATCCCGCGCGTGTGGAGCCTTTCGTGGTTGTGGACCCCGATGGCGCACGAGGCCTGGGCCGCGACCACGTCATTATTTCCGTTGGTTTCGCGAAGACTCCTCACGGTCGCGTTATTCACCACTTTGGTGTTTTCTCTTCCCCTGCCGGTGCGGGAGCAATGGCCGATGTCTTGCGCTCGGTGCGCGGAGATCTGACCGTTGTCTCTTCGATTCGACCCGAAGAGATTGATACTTCGCGTTTGTCCCAGCGCGGTGCGCTTATGCTGGTCGATCTGCTGGAGATCGCTCAGGGCCAGTCGGGTGTGGGTATTGATGCCTGGCCGACCCTGGAGATTGAGCCGGATCGTCTGCTCATCGATCTAGCGGATCGCCTGTATGGCTTGGGTCTTGAGGTTGTTGCAAATATCGGTATTCCCGGTGGTTTGCGGATCCCCCTTGCGATTGGACATCCCGAGGTTCCGGGACGTCTGCTTCTCGCGGTTCTTACTGATGACGATGAGTATGTTGCTCAGCCTTCATTGCGTGTGCGCGATCGCCTGTGGCCTTCGATGCTTGAGGAACAGGGCTGGAAGGTGCATATCGCATTGTCGATGGCCGTTTTCATTGACCCCGCAAAGGAAACGGATCGCATTGTCCAGTTGGTGCTGGATGCAGTTGATGAGATCAACGGACCTGCCGCGCCAGTACTTGAACTTCCCGAGGATCCTGACGCTGAGTTTGGCGTAGCTGAAGAAGAAGACGCTTTCGCTTCTGTTTCTGCTGAGGCTCCGCACGCTGATCAGGAAGATGACGAGGCCTCGCAGGCTCGTCAGCGCCGTGATGAGTTGGTTGAGGATACTCGTGAGAACGAGGCCGTGGCTGAGGCTGAAAACGATGCTGATAGCGCGCGTGGAGAGCGTCCCGCGATTGCACGCGGTTTGCCGCTGGCAGCATATAGCGATGATCAATTGGATGAGGTCGCGCTGTGGGTGGCCTCCGATGGCGTTGAGCGCAGCGAAGAAGAAGCTGTTGATGAGCTCTGGCGCGCACTTGGATTGACTCGCCGCGGTGCTCAAACCGATGCGGTCTTGCGTCATGTGATTCGTAGGAATCAGAAGTGAGTGACGCCTCTGAGGCGACGCGCTCGTACTCTCATGAGCCGGATTTAGGAAGTCGAGATAACTCTGCGGGAGCCGAAGAACACGCGAGGCGCGCACGGAAGCGCAGGCGTGTGCTTTTCGTCAACGAAGTTGATGAGAGGCTGATTTCGCGGGGGATCCCAACCTCTCTAGAGGATCGAGTTTCCGACCAAGAACGCCAGGATGCTCTGGATAAGGCGCATATAGTTGGCGAGGCGGATCAGTCGAATACTGCCCGCCTCGCCGCTAATGTCCCTCCGCATTCCCAAGCGCGGATTTAGTCGGCGCACAATGACATAGAAAGAGGTGGCGGCAAGCATGATGCTTGCCGCCACCTTATATATGAATCAGATTCAGTTGTTGCTCTGAGCCTTGAGCAGGTCGCGGATCTCAGAGAGCAGCTGGACGTCCTCGGAAACTGCGGGAGCTTCCTCGGCCTCTTCCTTCTTGCGGCGAGCGTTCAGAGCGTTCATCGGCATGACCACGAAGAGGTACAGTGCAAAGGCAACGATCAGGAAGTTGACCAGTGCAGTGATGATGGCGCCGGGCTGAACAGTTGCCGAGCCAACGCTGAACTCCAGGAAGCTGTCGAAGTTCGGCTTGCCGACCAGACCACCGATGAGGGGGTTGAGGAACTTCTCAACCAGAGCGGTGACGACTGCGGTGAAGGCAGCACCGATCACCATACCGACGGCAAGATCAACAGCGTTTCCGCGGGAAATGAATTCTTTGAAGCCCTTGAGCATGGAAAACTCCTTGAGTTATTGATATTCAGCTCTGAGTCCAGTTAGGAATCACCGAACTCGCACGTGTTGCGTGACGCTCATGCGTCAACCAAGGAGAAAGCCTATCGGCAACACCAGTGCCTTGGGAAGCGCAAAATACGCAGTCTTCCTCACATATTGCGCCTAGCCTGTGCAGGAGCTATTCACTTGATTCCCAGTTTAATGAAGTGCGATGGCGTAATGACTCCGTCTACCGGAATATCGTGATCCTCGCGGGGGAGCAATTCTTTTCCTCGATACTCCCAATCAAAAATGCATGCAATAACTGGGGCTGACACGCCCTTATATAACAGTGCGCGGTCGTACCAGCCGCCACCCTGGCCAAGGCGAGTGCCGGCCTCGTCGACTGAAAGACCGGCGATCAGGACAATCGATGCCGCTTCAAGAGCCTGGGCTTCGCGGATAGGGGCGCGGCTTTGGGCAGGGAAGCGCGGGTTAGGGCGAGTGAGTTCGTCACCTCGGGAATGAAGAGCCCAGTGGGGTTCGCGCAAGAGCGTGCCGTCCTCGCACGCAAGAACAGGAAGTAAAACGGGGTCAAAACAGGCAAGGATTCCAGAAATATCTGGCTCCTTTTCCATCGGATAAAAAGCTGCAAGGGGGTGGCTACTGCTGGGAGTGACGCCAAAAACATCAAGCGCTTCACGGAAATGTGCGGTCAAAGCGTCACGCTCACCCTGTTCCTCGCCGCGGCCTCGGGAATCCCAGTACAGGCTCCTACGCGCACGAATTTCAGCGCGAAGTGAGTTTTTATGCATGGTCATTTCGCTCCCACGCCCCTTCCTCGACTACTCTGGTGACTATGACAGATCGAAATGTACCTGTGCGTCACGCGGTTGTTCCGGCCGCCGGACGCGGCACGCGTTTCCTGCCAATCACAAAGTCTGTGCCTAAGGAAATGCTGCCTGTTGTTGACCGTCCTTCAATTGAATATATCGCTCGAGAGGCAACGGATGCCGGTATCGACGATATGCTCTTCGTGACTCGAACCGGTAAGGAATCCATCGAAGCCTACTTTGATGCCGACCCCGGTCTCGAAAATGAGCTCGAGAAGGCAGGCAAGGACGAGCTTCTTGCCCTTTCCCGCGAATACCTCAAACTTGCACGCATGCACTCGGTGCGCCAGGGGCACCCGCTGGGCCTGGGACATGCTGTTTTGCAAGCCCGTCAGCATGTTGGAAATGCTCCCTTTGCTGTGATGCTTCCTGATGACCTCATGCACCCGAATTCCACGCTGCTCAAGCACATGATTGATGTGCGCCATGCTCTTGGCGGTTCGGTTGTTGCCCTTCTGCGGGTGACTCCTGAACAGGCGACTGCCTACGCGTCGACTTCGGTTACTCCTCTGGAGATCCCCGAAGGTGTTTCCCTCAACGACGGCGATCTTATGCGTATTGATCGCGTTGTTGAGAAGCCGCCGCTTGAAGAGGTCATGAGTGAGTACGCGGTTGTTGGGCGCTACGTCTTCGACCCCGCGATCTTTGATGAACTGACAAAGATCGAGCCCGGACGCGGTGGCGAATACCAGCTGACTGATGGTTTCGCTCGCCTGATCGATCGTGATCCCGAGGATGGCGGCGGCCTGTACGGTGTCGTTGTCAATGACCGTCGTTTCGACACCGGTGACAAGCTCGGCTACCTCGAGGCCAATATCGCCTTGGCTTTGGAAGACCCGAAGCTCGGTCCGAAGTTGGCGGAGTTCTTGGTGAACGAGGCCGGTACCCAGCTGAAAGACCGTCTGGCGAAAGTTCTAGGTCTGTAATGCGCTCGGTCGCTGATTTCTATCAAGACTGTATTTCTGCCGTCGGGCAGCAGCCCCCTCTGGATGTTCAACTTCCAGACGCTGTGGGCTGCGTCTTGGCTGAGGACGTTGAGGCTCCCTTCAACCTTCCGGTTGCTGATCTGGCTGCGTGCGATGGTTACGCGGTTGCTGCAGCTGACCTTGAAGGCGCTCGCCCGGATGCCCCTGTTGTCCTGCCCGTCACGGAAGAAATCCGCGCGGGTGATATTCACCCGGCAGCCCTGATCCGAGGCCGCGCGATTCGCATCGCCTCTGGCGCTCCTATGCCTCAGGGTGCGGATGCAGTTCTTGCTCTGGAATTCAGCGACCATGGCATTTCTAAGGTTTCCGCGAAGACTCAGCCTGCGGTAGGAGAGAACATCCGCCGTAAGGCCGAGGACGTGGAAGAAGGAACCGTTGTTCTTCGAGCGGGGACCCGTGTGGGTGCCCGTCAGGTTGCTCTGCTTGCCGGCGTTGGTCGTTCCCGCGTTCTGGTTCACCCGCGCCCCCGCGTGGTGATTTTGTCCATCGGTGATGAGCTCGTTGAGCCCGGCCGTGAGGCTCGCCCCGGAACGGTATTCGATGCCAACGGCCACGCACTTTCGACGGCTATCACTGATGCGGGTGCGCAGACCTTCCGCGTGTCTGCTGTTCCCGATGAGCGTTCTGTCCTTCGTGAAACTATTGAAGATCAGTTGGTTCGCGCCGATTTGATCTTGACGACGGGCGGTATCTCGTACGGAAGTGGCGATACAGTCCGAGAGGTCTTGTCGGCACTTGGTACGGTTCGCTTCGATTCGGTTGCTGCATGGCCAGGTCACATCCTTGGTGTGGGAACTGTCGGCGGTGACGATCAGGGGCGCGCGGGTACGCCTATTTTCTGCCTTCCCGGTGACCCGGTTTCCGCCCAAGTTTGCTTCGAGGTTTATGTGCGTCCTGCGCTTCGCCACATGCAGGGCTGGACTGTTCTTAACCGTCCCAGCGTTGAAGCGCGCGTAGATCGCTCATGGTATTCGCCGCGAGGCCGTCGTGAGTTCGTGCGAGTGCGTCTAGTGGGCGAACCTCGCACGGGATATCAGGCGAAGGTGATGGGAGCCCCTGCCTCGTTGCTTCTTTCGGCCCTGGCTGAATCGAATGCGCTTGCGGTGGTCCCCGAAGACGTGACGAATGTGCGCGTCGGCGATATTTTGCGCTGCATGGTTTTGGACTGATTGGGTACCTATTCGGAATGGGACTGCGCGAGCTTTTTGCACCCGCTGCGGTGTGGGGGCGTGACCCGTCCTTCTTCAGTGTGCGCATTGAAGATCCGGTCTCGGAAGGTTTTCTTCGCGCGTCGTCCTCTGTGCCTCCTGAGGTCATGACAATTCGCCCGCTTTTGGGGCGCGACCATCTGCGTATTGATTCGGTACGACGCGCGAACTCCGCTTGGCTGAATCCGTGGGATGCAACCTTGCCCGAGGGAGCAGTGGAAGAACTTCCAACCCTGTGGGAGTACATGCGGCGCGCAGACCGCGATCAACGGCAGGGGCACTCTTTATTATTGATGCCCGAATTTGATGGGGAGCCGGTTGGTCAATTCACCCTTTCACAGGTGCAATGGGGTGCAATGAGTCAAGGAATCCTTGGCTATTGGGTTGCTCAAGAGGCTGCTCATATGGGCGTGGCTTCTTTGGTTGTTGCCTACATGATGGACTTGGTTATTGGCGAACTCGGTCTGCATCGAATTGAAGTTAATGTCCGGCCAGAAAATGAGCGCTCTTTGGGTCTTTGTCGCAAGCTTGGTCTTCGCGAGGAAGGCTACCGTGAGCGCTATATGAACATCGCGGGGCAGTGGGCCGACCATGTGAGTTTTGCGATGGATGCGGAGTCTCTTCCGCAAGGTGGCATGATCGCCTCCGTGTACGGTCAAAGCTTGCGCTAGCACATTTCCCCTTCATGTTGTCAATGGTGTGCATGTGACAACTGTGATTGATGTGAATTTGCTGCGCTATTTTTCTTCCAATGATCACAGACACGCGCCCGCCATAGGACTTCATCATGGCGCTGAGGTTTTAGCGTTAGAGGGTGGTATACGGAGGAGTTTTGGTTGCAGTGGCGGTCATCGTCACCCTTGCCACCCTCCCGTACCTTGTTGCTCGTCGAAGCGCGATGATGCAATCTCGAGAGAACGATCGGTTTTCTCCCAGCTTGCGTCTCGTTGAATCGGCTAGCGTCGTACCCGTCGACGAATGCGCTGACGAATCGCCTGCGCTACTCAACGGCACCCGTCCCGTGCAACGAAGGAGCTCTCCAGTGGCACACAATGCTCCGGTCCTGACCGCAGAGGCCGCCCGCGCTCGCAGTCGCGGAGTGCGTGAGATTTCTGCACTGCGCGCTCGTCGCGCTGCCCGTTTGAGCGCCGAGGCCGCTGCTGCCCGCCGACGTGTGCTGCTTGTGGCAGTGGCCGCGCTTGCAACCCTGATCCTTGCTGGTTGTGCTGCAGCAACTTCGCTGTCATGGATGTGGCCGCTTCTTCCCTTTGCTGTGGGTGCGGCAACCCTTGTCTTCTCGCGGGCGTGCGCGATTCGTTCCCAGCGCATTGGGGAAGGGGAAGTCGCACAGCTCCACAGGCTTCGCGACCAGCTCTCCCGGTCATCAGCGTCTGGGAAGGCGTCGACTGAAATAACCACGGTCGAAGCTGAAGCTGTCCAGTCGCCTGTTTCTAATGCCTCGGAAGAAGGCGTGGAAGATGAGAGTCTGCGCGCGGATCAGGTTACGGATGAGTCCGAGGAACTCGCCGAAGATCTTCAAAATGAAGCGCAGGCTGCGGTGGAGGAGACTGTGGCCTCTGCTATCGAGGAAGAGATTCCGGCTCCCGTGGAACGTCGCACTTGGACGCCTGCCGCAATCCCCGCGCCGACCTATGCAATGCGTGCTCGACTAAGTGGGCGAATCGTGCACCCCGATACCGATATTCGCGGAATCCCAAGGGTGGATGCGCGTATTCCTGCTCGCCCGATTGCCGCTGGCCCGGTGCCGAAGGATGCGCGTTCGACCGAGGAAGTCGTCGCCTTCGAAGCAGTTGTTCTGGATGTCGAGGCCGCGCTGGATTCGCGTATCGCTCAGTAGCTTGGCGTGCGGAGCCTGCTGGGGTTCCGTTTGGCCAAACGGATTTCTGCCGCTATGATGGTGGGGTCCTTGGGGCTATGGCGCAGTTGGTAGCGCGTCTCGTTCGCAATGAGAAGGTCGGGGGTTCGAATCCCCCTAGCTCCACAACTTGGGTCGGGCTGATTGCCCGGCCTTTTGTGTATCTCCCGTTCTTTTGGATATAGGAATCCCGGTCACCTACGTGAGGCGACCGGGATTTCTATCTTCCAGAGCTGCATCGAGGGCACGAGGCCCTGGGGTAGCGCTAAGGCCTACCTAGGCCTCGTCCCCAGCTAGTCCTGCCAGTAATCCAGCTTCTGGGTGATACCGATAGAAGAAGCCTTGAAGGTCGGGTTCAGTCCCGCCTTGCGCTGCTTCTGGTAATCAAGGGCGCACCGGATGGCCTTGTTGCCCAAGATGATGATCACGGGCAGGTTGATCAATGCCATGAGGCCCATCAAGATATCGCCAATGTTCCATGCGACCGAGAACTCCAGCAGTGCACCTGCAAATACCAACAGCGAAGCGACAGCACGGAAGATTGTTAATACCCAGTGCGGAGTGGGCTTATCTCCGAAGAGGAAGCGCAGGTTCACCTCGGCGTAGTAGAAGTTGCCAACCAGAGTGGTGAAGCCGAAGAGCAGTAGGGCAAAGGTTGTGAAGGGGCCCGCGAAAGAACCGATGGTCGAGGCCATTGCGTTCTGAACCAGGGGAGCACCGGTCACATTGCCGTTGAGCTCAACATTGGAAGAGAGGATCACGAAGGCGGTGATCGTGCAGATAATCATGGTGTCGATAAAGACAGAGAGCATCTGAACCAGGCCCTGCTTGACGGGGTGGGACACCGAGGCAGAAGCTGCGGCGTTGGGAGCGGAACCGACACCGGCCTCGTTCGAGTAAAGGCCGCGCTTGATGCCGTACATGACTGCCGATCCTGCGAAGCCGGAGAAGATTGCCTTGAAGTCGAAAGCGCCTGCAAAAATCGATTCGAGCATTGAGGGGATGTTCTGCCAATTGATCAGCACAACAACGATTCCCACGCCCAAGTAAATGATTGCCATGACCGGGACGAGGAAAGAAGTGATGTCGGAAAGACGGCGGGTTCCGCCGAAGATTGAACCGGCCATCGCGATAGCAAGCAGGCCACCGATGATGTAGGGAGTGTAGCTGGCGTTGTACCAGCTGTATGCGCTGAATGCCTGGTTGACGTTGAAAGAAGCAAGCAGATTGAAGCCGCCCATGTAGGTGACGATCAAGGCAATTGCGAAGACCACTGCCAACCATCCCTTGCCTAAGCCGTCCCTGATGTAGTACGCGGGACCACCGAAGGAATGGCCGTGAGGCGAGCGACGCTTATAGATCTGAGCCAGAGTTGATTCAATGAAAGCCGAGGCCGAGCCAACGGTCGCGATAACCCACATCCAGAAGACCGCTCCAGCACCGCCCAGCGCGATCGCCGTTGCAACGCCTGCAATGTTGCCGACGCCCACTCGCGAGGCCGTGGAGATCATCAGTGCGCGGAACGATGAAAAGTCGCTATCTTTCTCCGGCTTTTCCATAACGACACGAATCGACTCCCAGAACATGCGCAGTGGAAGTGCCTTCGTTCGGATAAAGAAGTACAAGCCAGTACCGATCAGAAGAATGATCAGGATGTAGCTGTACAAGGCAGTAGAGATTGCATCCAGGATGCTTGCCATGAGAGCTCCTCAGTCGAGATGGTCAGTAAAACCGCAGAATCTAGCCGTTTGAGAGGTCTCAACAGGCACTGCGAAAACGTTGAGATAAGCGTATAGCAAAGGTAAAGGATTGGCAATAATAATAAAAATCTGGGGCCTAAAACGGTAATGTGTGCTGGTTCACGTGGTTTTGGTTTGACGTGGTGGGGGTTGGGTGTGTAGAT
>CAUSSZ010000009.1:0-37668 GCA_963534475.1 Trueperella pyogenes
GCTAGGTTGCTCCGGCGAGGGCGCGAAAGCGCCGTTATCGACAGGGCTTTCTGTAGGGTTATCCTTCAGATTCCTAGCGCCGGTGCGTGGAATGAACTATTTGAAGGAGGCTCTCATGAGCAACCCCACGCTGGTCGCACAGACCCGTTCTGAATTTGGTAAGGGTGCAGCACGTCGCGCACGTCGCGCAGGCCTGGTCCCCGGTGTCCTTTACGGTCACGGTGGCGAGCCCGTTCACGTTGATCTCCCCGCTCACGAGCTCTTCCTGGCTGTCCGTGGCCAGAAGAACGCTCTGCTTGATCTGGTCATCGAGGGCAAGAAGCAGCTTGCACTGGTGAAGGAAGTTCAGCGTCACCCCGTCTCCCGCGATCTGCTCCACGCAGACTTCCTGGCCGTCAAGGCCGGTGAACTGGTCGACGTTGAGGTTCCCGTCTCGATCATCGGTGAGCCCGCAGCCGGCACCCAGTACAATCAGGAAGAGTTCGCACTGCTGGTTAAGGCTCCCGCCACCGCTATCCCCGAGTCCATCGAGGTTGACATTACCGGTGTCGAGGCCGGCACTGCCGTTCGCGTCGCCGATGTGACCTTCCCCGAGGGCATTGTCTCCGAGCTCGATCCCGAGACCGTCGTTGTCACGGTTTCCGAAGAGGTCGTCGTGCTCGAGGAAGAGGAAGAGGAAGCACCCGCCGAGGCTGCTGAAGAATCTGCTGAGTGATCTCACTTCGCTTCAGGGAGGCTTGCCGTTTGGCAAGCCTCCCTTTTTATTACACTGAGAACTATGAATCGACTTCACGTCATTATTCCCGCCGGGGGAGTGGGCTCTAGGTTGTGGCCACTGTCGCGCAAGGATCGGCCGAAATTTCTGCTTGACCTTCGCATGAGTGGAAAGAGCTTGCTCCAAGAGACCATTGACCGTCTGGCTCCAATTGCCGCTTCTTTCACGATTGTCACGGGGCGTGCACATGAACAAGCCGTTCGTACTCAGATCCCCCAGGGACTTGATGTCACTGTTCTTGTCGAGCCTCAAGGACGCGATTCGATGCCCGCTATCGGTTTGGCGGCTTATGTCATTCGCCAGCGCTTTGGTGACGAGGCTCCGATTGCTTCCTTCGCGGCCGACCACGCGATTACCCATCCTCAGGTTCTTCTTGAGTGCGTAGAACGTGCGCTGGAAGTTGCTCAGAAAGGCTACGTTGTCACGATTGGCCTCAAGCCGCTGAATCCTTCAATGGCCTATGGCTACATCGCCCCGGGAGAAACCTTTGAGAATGAGTCGCCCGAAAAGGGATCTATCGTGCGCTCTTTCGTTGAGAAACCGGATGAAGAGACCGCGAAGCGTTACTGCGAACAGGGCTACTTGTGGAACGCCGGAATGTTCATCATGACCGCAGGGACTCTTGCCCGTGCACTTACGCGTTTTCATCCCGATATGGATACGCATCTGAGCGCGATTGGGAGTCAATGGGGAAGTGAAAGCTTTGCTCAGACACTGAGCGAAGAATGGCCCACGCTTACGAAGATCGCTATCGATCATGCCATCGCCGAACCGCTTGCCTCTGAGGGGGGAGTGGCCGTTGTCCCAGCGACTGACATGGGCTGGACCGATGTTGGTGATTTTGATGCGCTTGCGCAGATTAGCTCTGAGGGTCAGGCCCTTCGGATTGATTCCCCTGATTCATTCGTCCGATCTTTGACCGGCCAAAAGATTGTTTTGGTTGGAGCGCCGAATGTGGCTGTCATCGCTACAGAGGATGCAATCTTGGTTGTTGACCGTAATCGTGCACAGGACGTGAAGCACGTGGTTGACCAGTTGACGCAGAGAGGAGAGGGAGAACTCCTTTAGGATGAAGACCATGACTCGACATACGCGTGCACACCTATGCGCAGTAACAAGCGCTTTGATGCTTCTCCTTGCTGGCTGCTCCTCAGCCCCCGCGTCAAATGCTCAAACTCAACTGTGCGGAATTTCTGACGCGGCTGGGTGGGATAGTGCGAGCTCGCAAACTCCGGCGAAACGGGCAATTTCACAGGCGGCCTCGGAAATCGGGGGGGAAGCAAAATTTGCCACCGGCGAAGGCGAACTGGATGCACTCCTCAAGGGTGGATGCACCATTGTTGTCTCTGAAGGTCAGGGAATGACCCAGGCCATCACCCAGGCAGCAAAGAAAAACTCGTCAATCCGCTTTATTACCGTTAATTCTGGTTTTGAATCAGCAAATAAGACTGTCGAGCCCAGTAATGGAAAGGCTGTTGTCTCGCGCGCGACACAGGGCGCCTATATGGCCGGCTATGCTTCTGCAGGTTTGACGACGACGGGAACTATCGCTGGATTTGGTGGGGTTGAGACCAGCGAACGCCAAGCGCTGATGGATGCCTTTGCGCAGGGAGTCGACGCCTACAACCTTTCATACGGGACATCGATTCGCTTTGAAGGATGGGATACCACCCGCATGCGCGGAACCTTCACCGGAAACGATGATCCGGCAAGCATCAAGGAAGCGGCATCCAAGGCGCTTGCTGCGGGTGCGGATATTTTGGTCCCCTTCGCAGACGGCGGAAACCAAGGCGCGCTCCAAGCACTTGAGGCAGCTGGAAATAACTCCGCCCAGCGCTTGGTGTGGATGGGTGATGATCTTCCCAGCGATCTTCCCCAGGTCATTACGGCGGTAACGACGACCACGAAGGACCACGCGACCGAGGCAATTACCTCCGCACGAGGAAGCGATTTTTCAACGAATGCGGTCATCGATTCACTTGATAATAACGGCGTGACGCTGGCGCCTTTCGCTGCTCACGAGGCACTCATGACCCCAGAGCTCAAGGACTCCTTGGCTTCGATGCGCCAGCAGCTGCTCACGGGCAGCCTTGTGATTACGACTCAATTCGATCCCTTATTGATTTCTCCCCGTAAGTGAGGGCCCCATGGAACACGCACACCAAAATTCCTCCTATCGTCGAGGCCCGGTGATCCTTCGCGGAGGAAAGATCCCTCGCGAAACATCCGATACGGGCCTGCTGCGGCCCCAGTCCTCTGCGGATTGGCTGCACGAGGATCCCTGGAGGGTGCTTCGTATCCAATCGGAGTTTGTTGAAGGTTTTGGAGCGCTTGCCGAGTTGGGTCCGGCAGTGTCGGTTTTCGGTTCGGCTCGCACCCCTGCTGGAAGCGAAGATTGGGAGCGCGCACGCTCCATTGGCTCGCTATTAGTGCAGGCGGGCTTCGCTGTGATCACCGGTGGTGGACCGGGAATTATGGAGGCTGCCAATAAAGGCGCGTGGGAAGCGGGAGGAACCTCCGTTGGCTTGGGAATCGAGCTTCCTCACGAGCAAGGAATGAATGAATGGGTAAATGTTGGAATTAATTTCCGGTATTTCTTTGCCCGTAAGACCATGTTCATGAAGTATTCCTCTGGTTTCATCGCGATGCCGGGTGGATTCGGCACGATGGATGAGCTGTTTGAGGCTGCAACCTTGGTGCAAACCGGTAAGGTGCATTCCTTCCCGATCGTTTTGGTTGGGCGCGACTATTGGGGTGGATTAGTTCAGTGGATTAATTCGACCATGAAGGAATCGGGAATGCTGTCAAGTAATGACCCTCAACTTCTGCACGTGGTCGATAGTCCCGAAGAAGCTGTGGAAATAGTAATTGGACACAAATAATTCAATACCTTACTAAATCGCGGCATTCTCGGTAGAATAAATGTGTTTTTAGCGGTATTTAATACCCGGCGTTCAGAAGGGAAACGAACATGGCAGCTATGAAGCCGCGAACCGGAGATGGCCCCCTCGAGGCAGAAAAAGAGGGTCGTGGGATTGTCATGCGTATCCCCAGCGAAGGCGGCGGCCGTCTGGTCATCGAACTCAGCGCTGAAGAAGCACAGGAACTGGCTCAGGCTTTAGCTAACGCTCTGTGAGGCACTTAGAGCCTCCTCAAGAGTCAGGCTTCCGACATAGAGAGCCTTGCCAACAATCACTCCATCCAGATAGCCTTCACGCCTCAAAGCGTGGAGATCCTCGACATGACGGATTCCTCCTGAGGCAACCAGAAGCGTAGGTGTTTTCGCCCGTAGATCTCTGAGTAGGTCTACGGGCGGTCCCATAAGCGCCCCGTCTCGTTGGCGCTCGGTGACGATGTAGCGCCGCACACCAGCTTGGTCCAGAATGCGGCAGACTTCCCAAAGGTTTCCCGCGTCTCCATCAACGCCTCGCGGACGAATTCGATCGCCCTCAACATCGATGCAGATATTGAGGCGTCCGGCGAACTCAGCAATCAAGGTGCGGACCCGATCGATATCGACCAAGGCCTGAGAAGCCAGATTGACGCGATCGGCACCTGCCTGAAGCGCAGCTTCGATATCCTCCCCGCTGCGTACCCCACCAGACCACTCGATGCGGCATTCAGGGGTGTGCCTGCCTGAGATGGATGCTGCAGATCCGTGAAGCTCAGAAATCACCTCAGAGAGTACATCTGAGTTGCTTCCTCGCTCAAAGGCCGCATCAATATCGACCAGATGAATCCAGCTTGCTCCCTGAGCAACGAAGCAACGCGCAACCTCGAAGGGATCAGCACTGGTCGAGCCCTCACGGCCGTCAGCTCCGCGGTGCGTAAGGGCTCGACCATTGGCAATGTCAAGGGCGGGGAGAATATCCACGACTCAGTTGTTTCCGTAATTCAGGGTCGCTTGGTACATCGGTGCGAAGAACTCGCCCAGCCGCACAAGAGTTTCGTTCAGTGCATCGCTGGAGCCGTTCTTTTCCTCTTCCGCGATTTGTGCGGCATGCTCGGCGATGATGCGCACGATTGCTGAACCCGAGATCGCGCCATCCGCTCCCGCCTGGAGTGCTGCACGGACGTGCTCGGGTCGGGAAATCCCAAAACCCAAGAGAACGGGAGCGGCCGCTTCTTCACGAAGCTTGGCGACGGCCTCGTGCAGGCCCACGGTCGAGGCCTCGTGGTCCGCGCCAGTCACGCCCACGCGAGAGACCGCGTAGACGTAGCCGCGTGCAGAGTGCGCGACGTCGCTCAGGGTGCGAGGCGAGGCCGATGGGGGAGCGATGTACACGCTGTCGATCCCCGACTTGAGCGCTGCTTCTCCGAATGGATGCCCCTCGCGGATCGGGAGATCTGGGATGAGCACCGAATCGACTCCCGCCTGCGCGCAGAGTTCATAGAAACGATCAACCCCGATGGAGAAGGGAACATTCGCGTAGACCAGCAGACCAATGGGGAGATCAGGGTGCGAGTTGCGAATGCGAGAAAGGATCCGGAAGCACTCATCGATAGCAGTACCGGCCTGAAGGGCCCGCAGGTGAGCTTCCTGAATAACAACGCCGTCTGCGACCGGATCTGAGAAGGGGATCCCCAGCTCCAGAGCATCTGCGCCATCGGCGATGAGTGCCTCGATGATGGCCTCGCAGGACGCAGGAGTGGGGTCGCCCAGCATAACGAAGGGGACGATTGCCCCGCGTTCCTGTGCGGCGCAGCGCTCAAACATTGATGCGTAGCGAGTCATCGTTCCTCCTTAGATGAACCCAGATCATAGGAATGGGTCCTATGGGTTCCAAAGCCGGCACGTTCTTGTGCAACAAGCTCAGCGGCGCGGGCAACGGCTCCGTCCCCAGAGAAGGAGCCTCCCAAGCGCTCGCGGACCTGGTCGAGGTCCTTATCGCC
Organism: Trueperella pyogenes; assembly: GCA_963534475.1. Lineage (GTDB taxonomy): Bacteria > Actinomycetota > Actinomycetes > Actinomycetales > Actinomycetaceae > Pauljensenia > Pauljensenia pyogenes_B. The sequence continues at coordinate 5,669 of CAUSSZ010000009.1, forward strand.
TCGGCCGGATAGACACACAAGCAGCGTGGGGACGTGTCCCTCGCGCGTACCAAGTCCTTCGGTGTGGCCCGTATCCTTGAGCTCACGCGCCATCTTGAGGGCGTAAGCCAAGGCGTGAGAGGACTCCATTGCCGGAATAATTCCCTCATGACGCGAGAGCTCGATGAAGGCGTTGACGGCCTCGTCATCGGTAATTCCCACGTAGTGAGCGCGGCCGCTCGCAGCTAAGTAGGCGTGCTGTGGACCGACACCGGGGTAGTCCAAGCCGGCGGAAATTGAATAGGACTCTTCGACTTGTCCCTCGTCAGTGCGCATGAGGTAAGAGCGCGCACCGTGAAGAACGCCAACCTTACCCTCATGAATCGCCGCGCCGTGGTGTCCGGAATTCAGCCCCTCGCCCGCAGGTTCAACACCGTAGAGGGCAACAGATGGGTCGTCAATAAAGTCAGCGAACATACCGATTGCATTCGAGCCTCCACCTACGCAGGCAATAACCGCGTCGGGGAGCGCACCGGTTTGCGCGAGGATCTGAGCACGGGCTTCAGTTGAAATAATGCGGTGGAATTCGCGAACCATGGTGGGGAAGGGGTGCGGACCGGCCGCGGTTCCCAATAGGTAGTGCGAGGTCTTAAAGGTTGCGGTCCAGTCTCGCAGGGCCTCGTTAACGGCGTCCTTGAGGGTTCCGCTGCCCGCTGTCACGGGGACAACAGTTGCACCCATGAGCTCCATGCGCTCGACGTTTGGGGCCTGTCGAACAACATCGACCGCGCCCATGTAGATCGTGCATTCCAATCCCAAAAGCGCACATACCATTGCGGTTGCGGTCCCGTGTTGGCCTGCTCCGGTTTCAGCGATGATGCGCGTCTTTCCCATGCGCTTAGCCAGCAGAGCCTGTCCTAGAACCTGATTACCCTTGTGTGCACCGCCGTGGACCAGATCCTCACGCTTGAGGAAGATCCGAGCACCGCCACCGGGAAGGTTGCGTAGCTCTGTGACGGGGGTGGGACGTCCCAGGAACTGATGGAGAAGAGTATTGATCTCCTCGATGAAAGTTGGGTCGTCAATTGCCTGAACGAAGGCTTCTTCAAGCTGGTCCAGTGCGGGGATTAGAAGCTCAGGAACGTATTGTCCGCCGAATTGTCCGAAGTAGGGGGAAAGCTTCGTCGGGCGCTCGGGAGCTCCTTCGTCCTTCGTACCCTCCGTCTTTGCGCCGAGGCGTTCACTGGAGTAGGGCCTCCACGAGGTGTGGAGCGTCGCTTCTTCAAGGAAGGAATGGCCGGCACTGGGCTGGCCTCCTGCGATCTCCCAAGCTGCCTGCGTAGGATCATCCGATCCCGACAGCGAGGAGCCAACCAGCAGCGCGTCGACGTAAGGAGCAAGAGTCATCACATCATCGCGTGAATGGACGCCAGACTCACCAACGATTACTGCTCCCTTTGGAGCAAGGGGAGCAAGCTTCTGCGTTCGGGTAATGTCGATCTGAAGCGTGCGCAGGTCACGATTGTTGATGCCAATAATGCGTGCGCCCAAGCGCTGAGCGCGGTGCATATCCTCTTCGCTGTCGACTTCGGTCAGGACATCCATTCCCAGGCGATGTGCTGCCAAGGAAAGCTCTGTGTAGTCCTGATCGTCCAGAACGGACAGCATCAGTAGGATCGCATCTGCACCGTGAGAGCGAGCAGCGGTGATCTGAATGGGATCGATGATGAAGTCCTTGCACAAGACAGGCTGGTTAACCTCATCTCGTACCTCATCAACATCAGCGAAATTGCCGTTGAAACGGTCGGGCTCTGTCAACACACTGATCGCTGCCGCGTAGCGCGAGTAGGCACGAGCCAAGAGGCGCGGAGAATATGCACCTTCGATAATCGTGCCCAGAGTCGGTGAAGCGGACTTGCACTCCATGATGATTGCCGGGCCGCTGGGACGAGGCTGGAAGCCTACCTGTTCGTCGTAACGACGCGTGCGTAGTGCGTCCTCAAAAGAGCGCGTCGAGCGAGGAAGCGTCAGGGGATCGATGTGTCCGTAGGCCTCGTGAAGTTCAGGAAGACGCGTCCGACGCTGAGCGACGATCGAATCAAGGACTGTCCCGGTTTCGCGCAATCGCGTGGAAATGGGAGAGAAAGACGGCTGGTTCACTGGTTCTCCTGCTCTTTCAATTCGCGCGCGGTCGAAACGATGGTCTCAAGGTGGGAGGCGACGGCGCTGCTGGAAAGCTGAGACAGCGCCAATTCGGTTCCCTGGTTCAAAGACTCTGCCTTGCCCGCCAGATAGAGCATCGCGCCGCTTGTCGCAGCGATGGCCTCGCGCTGGGCCGGCGCGCCCTTCCCGGCGAAGATCTCCGAGATTAGACGCAGGTTTTCTTCTGCATCCCCACCGACTAACTCTGAGAGCGGAGCAGGGGTAATTCCCAGCTCCTCAGGGCTCAGGGTAAAGGAGGCAATGCCCTCTTGGGTGATCTCGCGGATCTCGGTGGGACCGTGGACGGCGAATTCGTCGGTACCGCTTCCGTGAACCACCAGTGCGTGCTTCAGACCCAAGGACGCCAAAGCCTTCGCAACGACATCCAGGAGTTCAGGCTTACCAACCCCCAGTACCTGGTAGGACAGTGGCGCGGGGTTCACCAAGGGGCCGATGAGATTGAAGATCGTCGGGTTCTTCAAAGCACCGCGCACGGGTGCGACATAGCGCATTGCGGGGTGATACTTCTGCGCGAATAAGAAGCAGAAACCGGTGCGTTCCAAGAGCTTCGCCGAAGAAGCGGGGGAGAGGTCCAGGGGGATACCTGCGGCCTCAATAAGGTCTGCGGCTCCAGCCCTCGAAGACACTGCGCGGTTACCATGCTTGGCGACCTTGAGCCCCATAGAGGCCGCAACGAAAGCCGAGGCCGTCGAGATATTGATTGTTCCGACACCGTCACCGCCCGTTCCGACGACGTCAATCACGCCGGGGGCAGTTGTTGTGAAGTGCTGTGCTGCTGAGCGGAAAGCTTCCGCCGCACCTGCGATCTCGCTGGGCTGTTCACCGCGTGCGTGAAGCGCTCCAAGGAAAGCTGCGATTTCAATTTCGCTGAGTTCCCCGCGTGACATCTCCTCGAAAACGGAACGTGCCTGTTCCTGGTCTAATACGTGACCGTTCAATGCGCGGCGCAGAAAGGACTCACTCATGTCAATTCCTTGAATTAGTAGCGGTGGATAGGGTTAGGTCAGCCAGCAGAGCACGCAAAAGAAGCGGCCCAGCTGGAGTCAGGATCGATTCTGGGTGGAATTGCAGACCGATGCACGGCGCACTGCGGTGACGCGCAGCCATGACAATCCCATCACGGGTGTGTGCCAGGGAAACCAAAGCATCGGGAAGGCTGCGCGTGCCCAGAGAATGGTAACGAGCGACGGAAATATAGCCGTGCTCAGCATCATCACCGGGACGAGGCGCCTCTGCGATTGAGGAGAAGGCAGGATCTTCAATGCCGGGCTCGGTAAGCTCAATGCGGTCGGTGCGCCCGTGAGTTGCCCCTACGGGACCGACGACGCCCCCGCAGGCCTCGACCATTGCTTGGAAACCCAGGCAAATCCCCAGGGTTGGAATATTCTCACGGAGAGCCACCTTAAGGATCTCCATCATATTTCCTGCGCCTCGGGGGTGGCCCGGACCGGGGGAAAGAATCAAAAGGGGACGTTCGCCCGCAGCGCGTTCGGCCTCGGTCGGAACAAGTGCCTTGAGAAGCGTTGAAGTTGGGGTCGTATTGCGGAAGACCTGAACTGCGGCCTCGCGGGCGGTTAAATCTACCAAGTTGTAGACGAAAGAGTCGCGGTTATCCAGGAAAATGACGCGCATCTTAGAACTCGCTTTCTTCCGCATTCGAGGAAATGGCCAGTGGTCGCCCGGTTGACGCGGCCAAAGCGCGCAAAACAGCGCTTGCTTTGTGGACGGTTTCTTCAGCCTCGCGAGCGGGGACAGAGTCGGCAACTACTCCGGCCCCCGCCTGCACGATCGCTTGTCCCTCCTTGACAAAGGCTGAACGAATGACGATGCAGGTATCGAGCTCGCCGTCGCCTCGAAGGTAACCAACTGCACCACCATATGAGCCGCGGCGCTGACCTTCGTAGTTGCGAATGAGCTCTGCCGCGCGAAGCTTTGGAGCGCCCGTCAGTGTTCCCATGGTCATCGACGCGCGGAAAGCATCCAAGGGATGCAAATCGTCTGCTAGGGTGCCGCTGACCTCAGATACCAGGTGCATGACTCGGGAATAACGGTCGACGCGCAAGAGCTGTTCAACGCGACGAGTTCCTCGTTGCGAAACGCGTGCGACATCGTTGCGTGCCAAGTCGACGAGCATCACGTGCTCGGCAACTTCCTTTGCATCCGAACGCAATTCAAGTTCCAAGCGAATATCTAGTTCGTGATCGATACTGCCGTCGGGGGCAAAGCCACGGGGGCGTGTCCCGGCAATAGGACGAATTGCGACCGTTCCGTCCTTTGCTGAATGAAGCAGCGAGGATTCCGGAGACGCACCGAAAAGCTCGAAGTCGTCCGCGCCGATATAGAACATGTATGGACTGGGATTCTCATCTCGCAAAAAGCGGTAGCTTCTCAGGGCATTTGGGCAATCCGCAATAAAACCGCGCGAGGGAACGACCTGGTAGATATCGCCAGCAGCGATGTGCTCTTGCATGGTCGTCACCAGAGCCTCGAAGTCATCATCAGAGATGGTTGGGCGTGCAATAAGAGGCTGCGATGTGGGATCGATTTTCATTTCCGAGGCCGTGGAAGTCTCGGTCGACAGGGGAGCGTGGTCGATCGCCTGGGCAAGTGCATCGATTTGCTGCTGAAGAGAATCGCGGTCGAGTGAGGCTCCGACAAGGTTGGCGCTTTGCGAAGGATGATCGACGACCAAGATGATTCGCGCAAGGAAGAACAGGTAATCAGGGCAGGAATTAAATCCCTGGTCGACATCGGGTAGGGATTCGTATGTTGCGAGGTAATCGAAAGAAACGGTTCCGGCGACCAAAGGCAGGTGTGGGTGATCGATGGGAGTATCGGTGAGAAGTCGCAAGGGCTCCATGGTTGCGCGCTCTTTCAAGCGAGTTTCTTCATCGGCCTCGTCTTCACGGAGGGAGGGAAGTTCGAAGAGAGCATGCGTCTCCTTCCGCTCGCGTAGAGCGTTCGGGAGAGCCTCGCAGACCTGATTCAGTGCGCTTTGCCCATCAACCGGGTTGGTCGAGGTGACGCGTACGTAGTCTCCATCGCATTGAATCGACGCTGAAGTATCAAGAACTGCAATGGTGGTGAGATGCTGCTTAGAAGCGATATCGGCGCTATCCAACAGGACGACTCGTGTTGGGTGGCCCGAGGCCGATTGGGGGACCAACCCCTTTTCGCACAGGTAAGCCAAAAGCTTGCCGCCGTCTGGGTGGTAGCGTACCTCGCGCGAGATCACGTGGGGTGTGTCTGCGTGTGTCATTGTGTTCCTATCCCTTGCCCTCGGCGGGCCAGTGCAACGAAAAAGGCCCGCCACATGAGCGAGCCTTGATCATTTCCAGGTACGTCAAAGGAGGCCCGCCCTTAGGGGAGCCACCACCACATCTGCGATGCTGAAGTACCAAACATGTTTTTCATACTAATGCGGGGCGCTCGGGGGCGCCAACGCTGCCAGAAAGTGAGACATACAAATCCAGTCGGATAAGGGAAGTAGAAAGAGCGACGCCCGCAGATCACGAGGAAGAGATTTACGGGCGTCAGAAGAAGAGTTGAAGATGCGGCCTGGTTCAGCGTCGTTTGACTGCAGCAAGAAGGCCATCACCAACGGGGAGCATCGCGGGGATGAACTCCTCAGAAGATCCCAGAACCTTTGCAATCTCGCGCATCATGACGGTTTGCTCATCGCGCTGCGCGGGATCGGCAACCTGGTCATGCCAGAGAGCATGAACAATCACGATCAGTCCACCAGGACGCAGGACACGGAGCGCGTGATCCAAATAATCGGGGATTTCAGCGTTGGGTGCATCAATCACCATCATGTCGTAACCGCGGGCAGCCATACGGGGTAGGACGTCCAGCGCGCGACCGGCAATGAGGCGGGTGCGCTGGGAAGCAATTCCAGCTGCCGCAAATGCGCGGCGCGCGTGCTTGTGGAATTCAACCTCTTGATCGATAGTGGTCAAAACTCCATCCGGAGACATTCCTTGGAGCAGCCAAAGACCGGAAACACCGGCACCCGTGCCAATCTCTAGAACTGCTTTTGCGCCGCAGGTTGCAGCCAGAAGACGAAGGGTGGCGCCGACTCCGGTTGAGACAGGATCAGCACCCAAATCGGTGGCGGCCTCGCGAGCTTGCGCAAGAAGCTCGTTTTCTTCGACGAATTCTTCTGCGAAAACCCAACTCAAGGCTTTATCTGACGCCATCTTTTCCTCCGCACTCGTGTACCTATGTCTCATAGGTTACGCACAACCCTTGTCAACTTGATGACTACGCGCCAATGTGGCGGTAATTCCTTGAATTAAATGGTTTTGTTCAGGGGAGCGACGCCCAGTGGGCGTCCTGCAAGTCCGCGCGAGGCGTGAGCCAACTTGCCTGCGAGCTCTTGGAGGACCTGCGCTGCGGGACCTTCGTGTGTTGAAACGGGATCGCCAGCGTCTCCGCCTTCGCGCAGTGAAATGTCCAGCGGAACCTGTCCCAGAAGCGGAACCGAATAGCCCAGCTGAGCGCTCAAGCGATCGGATACGGACTGGCCGCCACCGTGACCGAAGATCTCCAACTTGGAGCCGTCAGGCTGGGGGAGGTAGGACATGTTCTCGATGACACCGATGACCTTTTGATCAGTCTGAGTTGCGATGGAACCCGCGCGCTCAGCGACCTCGGCTGCAGCAATCTGAGGAGTTGTCACAACCAGAATTTCAGCATTGGGCAGAAGCTGCGCGATCGAAATTGCAACATCGCCGGTACCGGGAGGCATATCGATGAGCAATACATCAAGGTCGCCCCAGAAAACATCTGCGAGGAATTGCTGAAGTGCACGGTGCAGCATAGGGCCACGCCAGATGACAGGCTGCCCATCGGGAACGAACATACCGATCGAAACGACCTTGACACCTTCGGCCCCCAAAGGCGGAATGATCATTCCGTCAATGACCTGAGGATCGTGGCTCACTCCCAGCATTCGAGGAATTGAGAAACCGTAGATGTCGGCATCCATCACGCCGACCTTGAGGCCTTGACGAGCCAGCGCGGCAGCAAGGTTTGCGGTCATTGAGGACTTGCCGACGCCGCCCTTTCCTGAGGTGACGGCAATGACGCGCGTCAGAGAATCGGGGCGCGCAAAGAGAATTTCGCGTTCGGGGCGACCGCCGTTGAGCTTCTCGCGAAGAGCCTTTTTCTGCTCATCGTTCATGACGTCCATGGTGACCTTGACATCAGTCACGCCATCCAAGGCGCTGAGGGTCTTATTGACGTCCTCCGAGATCGTTGTTCGCAGAGGGCACCCCGCTGTTGTCAGCAAGATCGTCACCGAAACCGTTGAACCATCGATATTGATGGAATCGACCATATTGAGGTCGGTAATCGGACGACGAATTTCGGGGTCGATAACAGTCGATAGGGCATCAAGAACGTTCTGCGAGGTCAAAGTCATGGTGTCAATCCTATGGCCCAGCAACGGTTTGCGCAGACTGGTTTAGCTGTCGGCGTGAAGCGGAGTAGACAGATCCGCAGGATCTTCTGCTTGATCCTTATTTCCCTGCGCGCTCAGCTGCGCGATTCGTTCGTCGCGCTCTTCAAGCTCCTCGCGTAGATCGTTGAGCATATCGCGAAGTTCCGAGCGGACGAAGTCGCGTGTTGCCACGTCCTGCAGCGCAATACGAAGAGCAGCAATCTCGCGGGTCAGATACTCGGTATCGGCAAGATTGCGTTCCGCGCGCTGACGGTCTTGTTCTGCTTGAACGCGGTCACGATCATCTTGGCGATTCTGTGCAAGAAGGATCAGAGGTGCCGAATATGAAGCCTGGGTTGAGAAGGCAAGGTTCAGCAAAATAAAGGGGTAGGGATCCCACGCGTACTTCTCTGAGACCTTGTAAAGAAGAACATTCGCGGCAATCCACGAGACGACGAAAATCGTCATGTAGAGGATGAACTTCGGCGAGCCCATAAAGCGGGCCGTGGCCTCGGCAAACTGGCCAAAACCGTCGCCAGAGGAACGGCGGCGAAAAAACTTAAACTTCCGCTCGGTGGGGGTATCAAGACGATCAGCCATCAATACTCCTTGCCATTACTCGGTCGGTCACATCGTCATCCCAGTCACGCCAGTCACGTGGCAGCAGCTCGTCCAAAACGTCATCAACGGAAACGGCTCCCAGAAGGTGCCCGTCTTCGTCGACAACGGGAAGAACTGTCAGGTTGTATGTCGCCAGCAGACGCGTGACAGTCGCAACGTGGGCGTCGGGGGAGAGTCTGTCGAGGTCTGTGTCCATGATGGTCCCCAGAAGTGTATTGGGGGGCTCGCGAAGCGCGCGCTGGAAATGGACAGCACCCAAGTATTGACCCGTCGGGGTTTCCAAGGGCGGGCGAGCGATGAAAGCAGCTGCAGCCAAAGAAACCGGAAGGTCAGAACGACGAATAGAAGCGAGCATCTGAGCCACAGTCGCATCGGGGGCCAAAATGACCGGTTCGGTGGTCATCAAGGAACCGGCTGTTGACTCCTTGTAGGCCATCAGTCGACGAACGTCTGCAGCTTCATCAGGTTCCATCAAGGACAGCAGAGACTGAGCTTTTTCAACGGGAAGCTCAGACATAAGGTCAGCAGCGTCATCGGGCTGCATCGCGTCCAGAACATCAGCAGCACGCTTGGATTCCAGGTGCGAAACGATCAACACGCGGTCGTCTTCGCCCAGCTCTTCCAGCACGTCTGCAAGACGTGAGTCGGGGAGTTCCGTTGCGACGGCCAGCTGTCGTTCTGCAGGAAGGTCGTGGAGGAAGTCTGCGAGGTCCGCAGCCTTCATGTCTTCCGTGTGTTGGATCAGAGCGGTTGCAGCTTGGTTTGAATCGGTCTTAAGTAGTGAAGAGACCTCATCGATGCGAACCGTCATGGTCGTTCCGCCGCGTTTGAAGCCCAAAGTTGTTGTGCGAACGCGCTGGACGTGCAGGGTCGAGATGATCCAGTCGCGAGGCCGGCGTTGCTGCATGGCGACGTCAAGGATCTTCACAACGCCGCTTCCGTCATTCATTGTGACTTCACGGTCGAAAAGCTCAGTGATGACAAGCGTTTCAACGGGACGCTGGTTGAAGGAGCGGATATTGAGCAGGCCAGTTGTGATGACGGAACCGGATTCAATTGCCGTCACACGAGTAAAGGGCAGAAACACGCGTTTTCGGGGGCCAACCTCGACGACGAAGCCAATGACATTGGCGGTCGAATTCAGGCGAAATGTCACGACGACGTCGTGAATGACACCGACTTTCTCACCCAGCGGGTCAAAGACAGAGGTACCGGCAAGCTTGCCGATATAGATTCGGCGACCGGTTGTTCCGACGTTCATAGGTGCACTGCTCACCCGGCCAGTTTATCCCCAGAGCGAACTTCTTACCCGCCCACGGCGAGGAAGTTCTCGCTACGATGGCAGAATACGAAAGGGAGAAGTATGAGCGTACCTGTGAGCGGAACCCGGCGGACCCGTGGGGGTGGAAGCCTGCCTGACGGCACCGAAGTTGCTTCCTATGCCTCTTACGATCAGGCTTTGGCAGCGCTTGAGGTCTTGTCCAACAATGACTTTGAGGTTGAGAACGTCAGCGTGGTTGGTACCGACCTCTATTCGGTTGAGCGAATTATCGGGCGCGTGACCTGGGCTCGAGCGGTTTCCCAGGCAGTCATGAACGGTGCGCTCTGGGGCTCCATGATCGGCATCGTGCTCTCTGTCAATCAAGGAAACACAATGGTCTGGGTAGGTGCCTGCATGTTGGCGGGTGCCCTGATCACGTCTTGTTTAAGCACTGCAATGTTCCTGATCCGCAGGCGTCGAGGGGACTTTTATTCTCAATCCCAGGTAGTCGCTGGTCGCTATGCGGTGATCATTGCGAAGGCTGCTGGTAGCGATCGCATTCGCGAAGCATTCGAACTTTTGCAGAAGACCGAAGGTAATCAGATGCGCCCGCGTCGAGTTCGCCCGGTACGCGAAAGCACTGGTCCGACTGAGTACGGCTCGCGTCCCGATGAAAAGCCCCGTTTTGGAGTGCGTTTGTCGCAGCTCCAAGATACTGATGACAGTGCTGCTGAAGCGCAACATCGCGACGATGAAAGCACGCAAACAGATCCTCAGAACTGAGGTACATACGCGAAGTGGCCTCGTCCCGGCTGGGACGAGGCCACTTGTGCATTCAGGCTTATGCGCTTATGCGCGCCCTTGAGCGCTGGCAATCCATGCCTCGACATCGGCAATGGTTCGCGGGATATCTTCCGAGATTCGGGTGACGCTGCCATCAGCGTTCACCAGAACATCGTCCTCAATGCGCACGCCAATTCCGCGGAATTCCTCGGGGATGGCCATGTCATCGGCGCGGAAGTACAAACCGGGTTCGATGGTGAAGCACATTCCGGGCTCCAACAGCGCATCCTGATACATTTCGCGACGCGCCTGAGCGCAGTCGTGAACATCCAAACCCAAGTGGTGGCTGGTGCCGTGAGGCATCCAGCGACGGTGTTGCTGGCCATTGGGAGAAAGCGACTCTTCTGCGCTGACGGGCAGCAGGCCCCATTCTTCTAGGCGTGCGGCAATGACCTTCATCGCGGCATCGTGAACATCGCGGAAGCGGGTTCCGGGTTGGTTCGCACGCTCGAGTGCGGCCTCGCAGGCATCCAAAACCGCCTGGTAAACCTTCGCCTGAGTGGGGGAGAAGGTTCCATTGACGGGGAGCGTGCGGGTGATGTCTGCGGTGTAGAGCGAATCAACCTCGACACCGGCATCAACCAAAACTAGGTCGCCGTCGTTGACTGGGCCATCGTTATCGATCCAGTGCAGGGTGTTCGCGTGGTTGCCCGAGGCGGCGATGGTGTCGTAGCCCAGGCCGTTTCCTTCTTCGCGGGCTACCGCTCCGAAGGCACCCTCAATGACGCGTTCGCCGCGGCGGTGACCAACGGCTCGAGGCAGCGAACGAAGGATATCCTCGAATCCAGCCTTTGTGATCTCGACTGCGCGACGCAGCTCAGAGATCTCAAATTCGTCCTTGCACAGGCGGATTTCTGACAGGCGCTCTTCCAGGGCGTCATCTGTTTCGGCAGCGTCCCCGCCAAATGGCAGGCCTGCTTGCATGCGAACCTCGTTGACCATGGCTTCCACGGCCTCGTCGACATTGCGAACCACGCGCAAACGAACGATTCCCGCATCCTTGGCCAGAGCGTCGCGAAGGGTGTCGATGTGCTCGCAACGCAGACCGGTTTCGGTTGAAACTTCCTCGAGGGACGGGCGGGCACCCACCCAGAACTCGCCGTAGCGCGAGTCGGAGTAGAACTCTTGGGAAGAACGGGAAGTGCGAGGCTTGAAGTACAGCACTGCCTCGTGACCGCCTTCGGGGAGGGGTTCGAGGACAATCACCGAATCGGGTTCACGCTCTTGCCCAAGACCGGAGAGGTGAGCGAAGGCCGAGTACGCGCGGAAACGGTAGGTGCAGTCGTTTGAACGAACCTTGTAGGTGCCTGCGGGGATGACCAGTCGTTCACCGGCGAAAGGCTCTCCGGCTGCTATTGCGCGCGCAGGAAGGTAGTCGGCGACGGCCGATCGGGTAATACCCGGATCAGGACGCGGCCCCCATTGGGAGCCCATGAATTCTCGGAAAGCATCTGAGGAGGGGCGGCGCGAGCGATTATTTACGCGCTCGGCCAAAGAATCGGGTGCTTCTTCCGCGGAGGTTGTTTCAGTCGTAGTCATAGTGTCATGGTCTCACTTTCCCTGTGCGGCGTGCTACGCGGACCGTATTCTAAATACATGAGCAGGATCGATCTTCATACACACAGTGCGTATTCGGACGGAACTGATACCCCCGCCGAACTCATGGAGAAGGCGCGTCAGGCGCATTTGGATGTCGTGGGGCTGACCGATCATGACACCTACGCTGGCTGGGACGAGGCCGCTGCCTGCGTTGAGCGAACTGGAGTGTCCTTGGTGCGTGGGGTGGAGTTGTCCTGCGCGCGTGAGGGGATCACCGTTCACCTTCTGGGATACCTTCCCGATCCTGCGAACGAGGCCCTGCTTGCAGTGCAGCGTCGAGCCACTGAGTCGCGTCTCACGCGCGCGCAGAAAATTGTTGAACGGCTCGCAGAAGACTATCCAATTACGTGGGAGCAGGTGCGTGCTCTTGCTCCTGAAGGTGGACCGGTTGGGCGTCCACATATTGCGGATGCCTTGGTTGAAATAGGTGCTTTTCCTGATCGCAGTGCTGTTTTTACGCAGACTCTGCATCCTTCTAGTAAGTATTACGTCATGCACTGGGCACCCGATCCCGTCGATGCTGTGGAGCTGGTTCGAGCCGCTGGGGGAGTCCCTGTGCTGGCGCATCCGCGCGCGCGGGCTCGCCAAAGGCTTCTGCCCGAGGAAGTCATTGATATGATGAAGGACGCGGGCCTGTTCGGGATTGAGCGCGATCATCGTGATCATACCGAAGAGGATCGAGCCGATGTGGAGCGGATCGCACGCCGTTTGAAGCTGGAAGTATTTGGTTCCTCCGACTACCACGGCCTAGGAAAGCCGAATCAACTTGGTGAAAACCTAACGGATCAGTCGGTGCTGAACAAACTTGAAGAGGAAGCGTTTTTAGAGGTCCTGCACCCATGAGTATCGGTTCTGTTGTGGACATTACGGTCTTGTTGACGACTTTTGCGACCCTGATCGTCATTTTGGACCCGATGGGCTTAATGCCTGTCTTCTTGGGGCTGACTTCCAAGCTCTCACGCACTGCTCAGCGTAAAGCGGCTTTTCAGGCCTCGCTGGTGTCTTTCGGAGTCATCCTTGCTTTCGCATTCCTTGGGCAGCAGATTTTGCGCGCACTCCATATTTCAATGGAATCTTTGAAACTTTCCGGTGGCGTATTGCTGTTCTTGGTGGCGATGGAGCTGTTGACCTCCAGCGACATGGAGCAGCCCGATACCGGTGATGACGCAGTCAATGTTGCGTTGGTTCCGCTGGGGATTCCTCTGCTTGCGGGTCCGGGTGCGATTGTTGCTGTGATGGTGTCGATGGCGCAGGCCCACACAGTTGGTTCCATTGTTGGTGTTGTTGGCGCTGTCGTTGCAACCCACGTGGTGATTTGGCTGTCGATGCGTTTCGCTTTGGAGCTTTCACGGTTCCTGGGAACGGGCGGCATTATGTTGCTCACGAAGATTTCCGGTGTGCTTTTGGCCGCTATTGCAACCGAACTGGTCATGGGCGGTGTTTTTGACTTTATTAAGAACGCTGGAATCGTTCACTAGTCAGGTTGACAGTCCGTCATCTTTTTTATCTCGCCCCGCTTTGTGGGGCTACAGTAGGCTTATTCCAGTGCTACCGGTAGTGCTGAGTCAATCGCAAGGAGAGATTTTATGAGCCGGTCCTTAGAGGAACAGCTGAAGTCCCAGGTACGCGCAGTGTCCGGACGCCCAGAGCGTGTCTCGACCGAGATGGAAGCGTGGCAGGGCCTTTCGGCGGCAATCATTGATCGTATTGCTGACCGCTGGCATGCAACTGAGCGCACCTACGCAGTGGGCCGTATGGAACACTACTTCTCCGCAGAGTTCCTCATGGGACGTGCGTTGCTCAATAACCTCTCCAACCTTGGCATGGTTGACGAGGCTCGCGAGGCCTTGGCTGCACTGGGTAAGGATCTGTCCGTGGTCCTGGAAGAAGAACCCGATGCCGCTTTGGGTAATGGTGGGCTTGGCCGTCTGGCAGCGTGCTTCTTGGATTCTTGTGCGACCTTGGACCTGCCCGTTGCCGGTTACGGCATCCTGTACCGCTACGGACTCTTCAAGCAGCTCTTCGACAATGGTTTCCAGACTGAGCACCCTGATCCTTGGATGGAAGAGGGCTACCCCTTCGTCATCCGTCGCGAAGAAGAACAGCGCATTGTTCGCTACGCGGATCTGACCGTTCGCGCGATTCCTTATGACATGCCGATTACCGGTTACGGCACCCAGAACGTCAATACCTTGCGTCTGTGGAAGGCCGAGCCCATGGAAGAGTTCGACTACGACGCGTTCAACTCGCAGCGCTTTACCGATGCGATTGTCGACCGCGAGCGCACCATGGATATCTCGCGCGTTCTTTACCCGAACGACACGACCTTCGAAGGTAAGGTCCTGCGTGTTCGCCAGCAGTACTTCTTCTGCTCTGCGTCGCTGCAGGCCATTGTGGATAACTACGTTGCTGAGCACGGTTCGGACCTGCGCGGTTTTGCGGAGTACAACGCCATCCAGCTCAATGACACCCACCCGGTTCTGGCTATTCCCGAACTCATGCGCATCCTGATGGATGAGCATGGCCTGGGTTGGGAAGACGCATGGGATGTTGTCTCACGTACCTTTGCGTACACGAACCACACGGTTCTGGCTGAGGCGCTTGAGACCTGGGATATCCACATCTTCGATCGTCTCTTCCCGCGTATTTCTGAAATCGTCCGAGAGATCGACCGCCGCTTCCGCATTGACATGTCCGAGCGTGGCGTTGATGGTGCAACCATTGACTACATGGCTCCCGTTGCTGGCAACACGGTCCGCATGGCCTGGATCGCCTGCTACGCCTCGTACTCGATCAACGGCGTGGCCGCGCTGCACACTGAAATCATTAAGCGTGAGACGCTCAAAGAGTGGTACGCGATTTGGCCTGAGCGCTTTAATAACAAGACCAATGGCGTGACTCCGCGTCGTTGGCTCAAGCAGTGCAACCCGCGCTTGGCAACACTTCTGGATGAAGTGACTGGTTCGGATCGCTGGGTGACTGACCTCGATGTGCTTTCTGAGTACACGGGTGCCGGTAACTCGGAGCTTTACGCTCGTCTGGCTCAGATCAAGCATGCGAATAAGGTTGACTTTGCCGCATGGATCAAGGACCGCGAGGGCGTCGAGATCGATCCGGATGCAATTTACGACGTCCAGATCAAGCGTCTGCACGAGTACAAGCGTCAGCTGCTCAATGCGTTCTACGTCTTGGATCTGTACTTCCGCATCAAGGACAATCCGGCTTTGGATGTTCCTAAGCGCGTGTTCATCTTCGGCGCGAAGGCTGCCCCCGGCTACATTCGTGCAAAGGCGATTATCAAGCTGATTAACACCATTGCCGACCTGGTCAACAATGATCCGGATATCAATGGCCGTATCAAGGTTGTTTTCGTTCACAACTACAATGTCTCGCCCGCCGAGCACATCATTCCTGCTGCGGATATTTCCGAGCAGATCTCGATGGCTGGTAAGGAAGCTTCCGGTACCTCGAACATGAAGTTCATGATGAACGGTGCGCTGACCTTGGGAACCTTGGATGGTGCGAACGTTGAGATTCTCGAGGCCGTGGGGGAGGAGAACGCCTATATCTTCGGTGCGACCGATGATGAGCTTCCCGAACTGCGTCGCCACTACGATCCTCGTTGGCACTACGAGAACGTGCCTGGCCTGAAGCGCGTGATCGATGCTTTGACCGATGGCACCTTGGATGACTCCAACTCCGGTTGGTTCCATGACCTGCGTTGGTCGCTTCTGGAATCGGGATACGAGCCTGCTGACGTGTACTACGTCTTGGGTGACTTCGCTTCCTACCGTGAGACGAAGGATCGCATGGCACAGGATTACCGCGATCAGGAAGGCTGGTCGCGCAAGGCCTGGATCAATATCACGCGTTCCGGTCGTTTCTCCTCTGACCGAACCATCAGTGACTACGCTCGCGAGGTCTGGCACATCAACGCCGAACCGATTGCGTGAATGCGTAAAAAGCGGCCTGTTTAAGGCTGGCTGCATGGCTTAATGCCGTAACGCCCCGTTGGGATTTCCCAACGGGGCGTTTGTTGTTGCTCGTTTTCTGAGCAAACTGTATTACTGTGTTGACACAGTTTCGATAGTGTGGCACTGTATTAGTGTATTAATACAGATAGACAGGAGGGATACATCGATGCGCATCGATGACACCCGTCCAATCTGGATCCAATTAGCTGATTCGTTCCGCGGTCGTATTACCGACGGCACGTGGAAACCTGGCGAAAAGATCCCCTCCGTGCGTGATCTCGCGATCGAGGCAGGCACCAATCCCAATACCGTTCAGCGAGCCCTGAGTGCACTTGACGAAGAAGGGCTGACGGTCCCGAAACGGACCGCAGGGCGCTTTGTCGCAACTGATGAGCGCGCTCTGCATGCTCTGCGGAAGAACGACGCGCATCTTGCGGCAGATGCCTACATTCGCGCATGTCGTTCACTGGGAATCGATCTGGAAGGTGCTCGGGCTCTGATTGATCAACGTTGGGATGCCACGGAGAAGTAGCCAAGGAGGCAAACTCATGACCACACAAACTGAGCGCGGAACGTGTATGGGGCAAGGCCTCGTCCACGTTGAGCATCTCACGAAGCATTACCGGAAAACGCCAGCTCTGCGGGACTATTCGCTGTCACTGGATTCCGGGCACATCGTCGGTCTGATGGGTCCCAACGGATGTGGGAAAACGACGTTGCTGAAAATCCTTGCTGGAGTCCTCTCCGACTATGCGGGTATCGTGACGATCGGTGGGTGCACCCCCGGCGTCGCTACCAAGGAAATCGTCTCCTACCTGCCCGACGCCGACTTCCTGAACGCCGATTGGACTGCGGAGGATGCGATCCGCGTCTACTCCATGTTCTTCGCTGACTTCGACGCCGACAAGGCCGCCTCGATGGTGGACTTCTTTGGACTGCCCAGCGACCGTCGCCTCAGCGAGATGAGCAAGGGAATGGGAGAGAAGCTCCAAATCAGTCTGATCATGTCCCGTCGCGCCCGCGTGTTCCTCCTCGATGAGCCCATCAGCGGTGTCGACCCTGCGACGCGCGATATCATCCTCGAAGGCATCCTGCGTGAGTTTAATCCCGAGTCGCTGCTCATCATGTCCACCCACCTCATCTCCGACATTGAGCACTTCGTCGACTACGCGCTCTTCATGAAAGAGGGGCAAGTCCTCCTGCAAGGCGACGCCGATGACCTGCGTGCTACGCACGGTGATTCGCTCGACGCTATCTTCCGGAAGGAGTACCGCTGATGTACGCCAAACTGCTTGCCTATGAAATCCGGTCGCGCCTCGTCACGGACGCTCGTTCCTTTGGGGCCTTCCTTGCTGTCATTGCCATCGCGTCGGGGATCGTTGCCGCGGGGCTGCCCGGGATCAGCGGCTCCACCACGATGCTCGCCTACGCCCTCTGTGCGCTCACACCTGCCGCCTGCGCGATCGCGGCGATGGGCGACTACTGGAAGACTCTGTACGGACAGCGCGGCTACTTCACGATGAGCCTGCCGATCTCAGGAACAGTCATCTTCTGGGCGAAGATCACCCGCATTATGATCGAGTGCCTCCTGGCCCTCGCCCTCGCCGTCGGCGGAATCATGGTTGTCGCTTCGGCAGCCGCGTGGAGCGACGGCATCAGCCTCGCCGAGTATACGGCCGGACCGCGTTCCCTCGTGGCAGGAGTACCAACTTCCACTGTGGTGCTCATGATCGCAGCGCAGGTCATCTTGTCGATGTCGTGGATCGTGCAGGGCTGCGCAGCCATGACGATCGGCGCGGAAGGGCGCTTCAACCACCTCGGCTTCGGCGCGCCCATCATCGGTTTTGTCCTCGTGTACGTCGTTGATCAGATCCTATCCATGGTCTCAACGTTCTTCATCCCGCTGTCCGTCACGACCCACGGATACTTCTCCACCGAAATCATGTGGACCTCGTATCGCGCGACGATGGGAACCGACGGTCAGCCCAACGTCATTGGCATCGGCTCCTACATCATCGTGCCTCTCTTCGCGCTATTCCTAGCAGTGTGGGCCTCGCGCTCGATTGAAAAGCGAACCTCATTGCGTTAGAAAAGCTGGCCAATAAGCGGTATATGGTCCGGGGCGCATTAACCTGCGCCCCGGGCTCAGCTGTATTCTTTGAGAGTTATCTGCTTGTGTGACAGGAAAACCTCATGCTCTTCGCGACTTTTATTTCGTCTTTCGTTCAGTTGGGAATTGCTCTGCTGATTCCGGCGATTTGGTGGGCCGTGACAACCAAACGTCGCCTGGAATTTGCAACCTGGATTGGTCTTTATGTTCCGACATGGAAAATCGGTCCAATTCAGCGCGTTTCGCAGAAACAACTGGGCATTGCCTTGGTCTGCTGGGTTGCTGTCTCACTGGCGTCACTACGGATTGCAAGTTCAGTATGGGGTGCTCTGGCGACCTCGCGATTTATGGGTGCCGGACTTCTTGCAGTCGTCCCGATCCTTCTCTATGCCTTTATTCAGACCGGCTTGGCTGAAGAACTTTTCTTCCGTGGTTTCTTAGCTAAGCGTTTATGCGCGTCCTTTGGTTTTTCTCGTGGAAACGCCATTCAAGCCCTTGTCTTTGGTCTTCTTCACTTACTCTTGTTCATCAACTATCTCCCGGTATTGAGCCTTGTCGCTATCACTGTTCTTACCGGAATCAATGGCTGGATTATGGGGTGGCTGAACGAACAAGCAGCGGGTGGTTCGGTTATCCCTAGTTGGATGCTGCACTCGTTGGCAAATCTCCTAGTTGCTCTGGGAATGGCCTTTAACGTGATGTGAAACCTGCTTGTAGGGAGTGGAAATAAGTGTGCTTTCTAGCTCACGCCTCCCGTTGGGGCTCGGCAAATAAAAACGTATAAACTATGTTTTATTAGAAGCTGATGCTCAGGCGCTTCATTCAGTCGCCGAGCCCCACGAAAGGGATCTCATGATCGAACCTAATTCCGACCTGCCCGAATTCGAACTTCGTGATGTTTCCGCCGAAAAGGCGCAAGAGCCTGCTCAGTCCGGTGGATGCGGTTGCGGTTGCGATCACGGCGCTCAGCTTCCGCGCTTGGATGCACGTCCCTTCCCGCCTCGCCTGCGTCACCCCGCAATCCTGGGTGCCGTTTCTTCTTTGAACGTCGGCGAGGCCATGGAGCTGGTTGCACCTCACGTACCCACGCCACTTCTTAACCAGATCGATATGACGCTGGAAGGCGAGTTTGCCTACGAGCTGGTTGCCGTCAGCGATGAAGGCGCGATCGTTAAAATCTCCCGCGTTGGCTGATCAGGAGATATAGACTGCTCACCTTGAGAGCTTGCGTTCATTCATTAGTACGGGATCGCGCAGGTTCATAGGGGAGTTGAAGCGTCCGGTAGTGGAAACACTGCCGGACGCTTGTGTATCTGTGGGGTGTTGAGAGACTGAATGACTCTTGCTGCGTATAAGTGTGTGCCCCGTACCAATCCGGTATGGGGCACACACTTATACGCTCTATCCGTTTGTAGGCTTTACTCCTCGCTACCCTTGCGGCGGCGCACCCGCTTTCGTGGTGCTGGGGAGTGCTCGCCTCGGCCTCGGCCCTTGGTTCCGCGGTCAGAACGTCCCTGCTTTCCGGAATTCAGTGTCTGATCGCCGTCTTTTCGAGTGCGACGTCGGGTGCGAGTCCGCTCGCCGGAAGTCGAACGCTCCCCGCGCCCTCCCGAGCGGGCAGATGAACGACCACCGCGGCCTCGGCCTCGGCCACCACGCGAGGAACCACCCAAGTCCTCAATCTTCTCGGCGCTCAGCCCCTCACGCGTACGCTGCGCTCGCGGAAGACGTCCTGTAACGTCCTCGGGAATATCCAAGTCGGTGTACAGGTGCGGCGAGGTGTGGTAGGTCTCCAGAGGCTCGGGAACGCCCAAGCCTAGAGCCTTCGAGATCAAAGACCAGCGAGGGACATCGTCCCAATCCACGAAGGTCACAGCTGTGCCGGAATTCCCCGCGCGACCGGTGCGGCCAATGCGGTGGATGTAGACCTTCTCATCCTCGGGGCACTGGTAGTTAATGACGTGGGTGACATCGTCAACGTCGATACCGCGTGCGGCAACATCCGTTGCGACCAAAACATCGACCTTGCCATTGCGGAACGCGCGCAGAGCCTGCTCACGTGCACCCTGACCAAGATCGCCGTGAAGGGCGGCAACGGCAAAACCGCGCTCGGTGAGCTCATCGGCAACGCGCGCCGCCGCGCGCTTGGTGCGGCAGAAAATCACAGCACGACCGCGGCCTCGTGCCTGAAGGATGCGGGCCACAACCTCGGTCTTATTCATCGCGTGAGTGCGGTAAATGACCTGCTGGACCGTGTTGACGGTCTGACCCTGATCATCGGGATCCTGCGCGCGGATGTGGGTCGGCTGAGTCATGAACTTGCGCGCCAGTGTGATCACCGGCCCGGGCATGGTTGCCGAGAAGAGCATCATGTGACGGTCCGCGGGAATACGCGAAAGCAAGGTCTCCACGTCGGGGAGGAAGCCAAGGTCAAGCATCTCGTCGGCCTCGTCAAGGACAACGTTCTCTACACCGTTCAGGTGCAGCACGCCTTGACGCAGCAGGTCAATCAAGCGTCCGGGGGTACCGACAACGATATCCGCTCCCCGCTTGAGTGCCTCAATCTGCGGTTCAAAAGCAACGCCGCCGTAGATGTCAACAATGCGCGTTGAGAGTTTAGAAGCCGCTGCGCGCAGATCATCGGCCACCTGCTTAGTGAGCTCTCGGGTCGGCAAGATGATGAGGGCCTGAGGCATGTTCGGGTTGAGAAGATCTTCGTAACCTTCTTCATCCGGAGCAATGACATCTTCCAATACGGGGATGCCGAATCCCAGCGTCTTGCCGGTACCGGTCTTGGCCTGGCCAATAATGTCGTGGCGATCCAGAGCGACGGGAAGAGTCAGTGCCTGGATAGGGAAGGGGTGGGTGATGCCTCGTTCTTCAAGCGCATCAACAATGGGGTCACTGACCCCAAAATCAGCGAAAGACTTCGCTTCGAATGTTTCATTTCCCGAGTTCGTAATATCGGGGGTGGTTTCATCTTCTTGGGTCGAGGGGGCTGTGATTGAGCCCAAACGTACGACGCCAGCAGAGTAGTCAGACGGTGAAGTCACGATCAACCTGTTCTGGGAAAAACCCGTTGGAAATTGCAGCCGATCGCGGTTCTTCTTCAAGGGGCATAGGTGCCCGGGCAAAATATCTCACGTGCGATCGGTCAGCACTGTCATTTGTATTCTACGAGGTTGACGCGGATCGCTCGAGGGGGAACCCGTCACGTTTATCTGATGTAGTGTTAGTGCATGGAACGCACCTATGAACCTGTGCCGGATCGCGACGCTGACGTTGTCGGTCTGATCGCGTATTCGATTTTGGCTGCAATGACACGCTTGGCAAAGGACAGCGACCAGGCGCCGACTTTCGAGGCGAAGGTCGAGCATGCGCGCATGGCCACTCGAGTTTTCGATACCTACACCCAAGTTGAAACGTGGTGTCAGCATCGCGGTGTTGACTTAGCTGAGAAAGCTCAGGCTTTTGATGGGCTATATGACGATCTGGATGCTCGTACTCGACCGACGACCTGGTACGAGCGAACGGTTAAAACCTATGTGACCTTGGGAATCTTGGGTGGTCTGCTGCGTGAGATTGCGTCGCGTAAAAACCTGTTCCCGGAAGCAAAGTGGGATCTTGAGCAGGGGGAGTGGGAGCGCCAGAATTTGGCTCCGATTTTCGAGGCCGATGAGCAGCTTGCCGCTCGCCTGTCGTTGTGGGCGCGAAGGGTTGCTGGAGAGGTTTTGGGATTGGTGCGCTCAACCCTGTTCATGCACCCTGAGTTATCGGATTCTCCCGAAGACGCAGATGCTATTGCTCAGACTTTGAGTGTTGAGCATGCGGAGCGCATGAAAGGAATCCACCTGCGCGGTTAGACGCAGGTGGATAATGTCAGCTAATTTCGGCTTGCTTTTAGTGAATTGCAAAGCCGACGCGGTGCGTCTGCGGGGCAGTTACGCGCACGTAGGAAATTGCTTGGGCGGGAATGAGTGTCTTCTCTCCCTTGGTGTCCGTAAGGATCAGGGGAGTCTGCTCGCGTAGGGAATTGGTGACTTGTGCGAAGAACTCGTCTTCGCTGAGGTCCAGCTCAAGGTCGAGTTCGCGCGGGCTAGCGTTGATACCGATCGTGATGTTCACTGCGACTCCCAGGTTCATTGATTGGGGTTAACTTTTCACTCTCATGGTACGTGAGGAGGAAAGCGGGGCTGGGGGATTTCAGTGTCAGCGTAATTTCGCTCTGAAGCCCAAAGTGGTCTCCAAATGCCGGTGGCCTCTGTCAGAATCACTATATGAACAACACACCGGTGCGTATCACGGTTGGCTCTGAATTCTCAGGCCTACCGGAACTCAGCGACCATCAGCGATTTCTGCTTAAGCAGATTGCTGAAGGTGATGCTGTAGTTCGCGGTGCACCCGGAAGTGGGAAGACGACTCTTCTTCTTGCCGCTGTCGCTGAACTTGTACGCAACGACCACTCCTTTGTAGTTCTCACTCCGGATCGTTCACGCGCCGATCAGTTGATGCCTGCGGTACAAGCACTTGCTCCCAATGCGGTGCGCCCAGTTCGAACCCCCATTGGGTGGGCCTATTCAATCGTGTCGCAGTGGCGAAATACGCGTGACCAGCCCCTGGGTGATGTTGAGCTCCTGACGGGCGCAAACATAGATCGCATGGTCTCTCAACTGCTAGAAGAAACCGCGATTCAGTGGCCTGAGGAGCTTGCAGATACCATCCGTTCACTTCCGGCATTTCGGATGGAATTGCGTGATCTCATTGATACCGCTGCAGAGTCTGGGACCACTGCTGAGTATCTAGAGGAGCTCGGCCGCATTCGCGCAATGGAGCAGTGGGTGAGTCTTGCGCCCCTTCTCAGGAAGTGGAACGAACTCCCGCAGCTGGGGGTGGAGTTTCGGGGAACCATGCTGGCACACGGGGCACGGCTGGGAAGGCAAGCTGCCCAACTCCTTGCCCATTGGGATGATCATGCGCAGTCCGCTGGGGTACGAATTTCTACCCCGCTTCCGCAATACCTTTTGATCGATGACCTGCAGGACTGCACTCCCTCACTGCTAGCGCTGCTTCATGTCGCACACCAACTGGGAAGCCGCATTATTGCTTTCTCGAATCCAGATCTCTCAGTAACCTCATACAAGCGCGGTTATGCTCATATGGATCTCGATCTGGCCAGGATCCTCGACGTTCAAATTGAAGACTGTGGGGGTAGCTACATCGGGACTCCTCAGCTTCATGCTTTGAACCTCTCGCTTGCCTCACGCATTGCACAAAGTGGACCCTCCGGAAGAAGAAACGCCCCATTTGCTGGGGACTCTGAAAGGCGGCTTGGTGAGCAAGGGGTACATGTCCACAACTGTGCCAGCCTTGCACGGATGGGGGCGGCTTTGGGATATCAGCTGCGTTCCCACTACCTGCGTGACAACATTCCTTGGTCTGAGCAGGTGGTGATTGTTCGTTCGCAATCTCTTATTCAGCAGGCCAGAAGGGCCCTGAAACGTAGCAAAATTCCCCTTGCTGGAGGTCAGCAAGCTTTCAATTTTGCCTCCAATTCAATGACCAGCGCGTTGCTGAAAGCCTTAATTCCGAATGAAGACAATGGCGTGGGAGTGATCGATCGCTGGCTACGTTCAGATCTGATCTCGATCGATGCCCTGCACGTCAGTTCGCTTCTTCACAACTATGTTTGGGCGCATAGCGATCAGAAAATGGCACAGGGGCGCGTTCAGCACCTCAGTACAGATACGCTCTCTCGCATTCTTCAGGACCCCTCTCTTCTTTCACAGAATGTGGAAACGGAACTGCGCAAGCTTCTTAAGGCCTCGACGCTATGGAAAGAAGTAGAAGCCCTCAGCCCTCAAAAAGCGCTCTGGGAAGCATGGGTGACGGCAGATGTAGCAGAGGAACTGAGCAAACGGGCATTAGCGCACGACTCGGACTCAGACTATTTTGATGACGTCTTAGATTCGGTGATTGCACTGTTTAGAGTGGCGGATATCTGGCAACAAAGAAATCCGCAGAGGACTGCCGCAGAGTTTGCGCGTGAGCTCCTCGAATCCGATGTAGCGACCGACACCATTGCTGCGACCGCATATCGCCACGAAGGGATCCAGGTCCTCACCCCAGAACAGGCAGTGGGGCAGCATTGGGATGTCGTGGCAATTTATGGGCTTCAAGATGGCAGCTGGCCAGATCTGCGGCTTCGACAGCGCTTGCTGCGCGCTGATCTTCTTGGGGAGATCACACGTAGTACCGACCCTGCCCAAGAGGTCATTGATGATCCTCGGATCCAGCGTAGGGCAGTTTTTGACGATGAACTTCGGCGACTTCTTGCTGCCGTTTCGCGAACGAATCTGGCACTGCACATTGGAATTGTTTCCAATGAAGACCAGGCACCATCACAATTTGTTGAACTTGTTGCACAAGGGGCAGGGATCGAAATCCCTGAAGACGGCTTTGCAATTGAAGACGTCCCGCCTGCATTAGACCTATCTGGTCATATCTCCAGACTGAGGTATCTTGCCGCGCAGGAGCATGACCCCCAAACATCACAGCTTGCTACCCGCCTGCTTGCAATTCTTGCCAGATGCGGGGTACCCAGCGCGATCCCCAGCAATTGGATCGGAGCCGGAGGGATCAGCTCGGATAGCCCGATCTACGACCAGCAGCGTGTTGCGGTGAGTCCTTCCAGTTTTGATAGCGCACGTCAATGTATTCTTCGCTGGTTCTTTGCTTCCAATAGCGGCACTTCGATGCCGACGCAGAGCGCAGCAGATGGAACCTTAATCCACAGCCTGGCCGAGCGCTTCCCATGCGGGCCTCGCAGCGCTGTGATGGATGCGCTTGAAGAAGAGATTCGTGCGATGGGCGTGGATGAAGGACAAGCTGCAAGCAAGATCCACATGGACCACCTTCGAGAGATGGCATCTGCGCTCGGTGAATATCTTGAGCAGTCCACTCAAGCGGGAGGCTTGGCAGACCTGAACGGAAATGTTCAAGTTGAAGTGCCCTTTGATGTTCCGATCTCTTCAGTTCACATCCGCGGAAGAATTGACCGAATGGAATTGGAAGGCCAAGGCGTTCGGATTATTGACTTCAAGACCGGGAAGAAGGGAAATAAAACCGGCGCGAAGAAGGACCCGGACCACCCGCAGCTCGCTCTCTATCAACTTGCAGTCGAACAACTGGGTTATGAAGTTCTAGGAGCGGAGCTCAAATATCTTGGCTACGGTGACGTCCGGACCATCTCGCAAGACCCCTTAGACCCGGAAACAAAGGCAGATTGGATCAGCCAGCTCGATGAGATTGGGCAGAAAATGAAAGGCCCATCTTTTATCGCGACACCCTCTGATGAAGCATGCCAATACTGCGAGTTCGCCCGTTCTTGCCCAGCTCGTGAGCAAGGAAAGAGGAGTGTGGAATGACCATCGATAGTTCACAGCTCAGTGTTGATGAAATTCTGCGTTTGGCCACCCCCCGAAGCCGCCAGTATTTTCCCCCCACAGATGAGCAGCGTGCCGTAATCGAAGCACCTCTTGAACCTCTGCTTGTAGTTGCCGGAGCGGGTGCAGGGAAGACAACCACCATGTCACAGCGCGTGCTCTACATGGTTGCCCATCATGGAATCGAGCCGGAGCGCATTCTCGGCTTGACCTTTACGCGGAAAGCAGCGGGGGAGCTGGGGCTCAAAATGCGACAAGACCTCGGGGTTTTGGCATCAAATCTTGGTCGTAGCTTCCAGGGCGATCCAACGGCATTGACCTATAACTCTTTCGCCGCTCGCATCCTTGGTGAGTATGGCGCAACAATTGGGGTAGATCCCGACTCGCGCTTGATTGGACAGGCACAGCAGGTTCAGATTCTCACGGAGATCGTCCAAAACTGGAGGGGAGAGTACCCCGAAGAAGATGGGCGATACAAACCGACTTCATCAATTGTTGCTGCGGTACTTGTATTAAGCGGTCATATCGCGGAACAAAATATGACTCTTGACCAGGGAGCAAAAGCTCTCCGCGCATTTAGCGAAGAGCTGGAAGAAATCGCTCAATCTGCAGGAAAAGATCCGACCGGTTCTCTCAAATCCATGATCACCGTCAACGCCAATAGGATTCTGCTCCTTGAAATGGCGCGGGTATTTGAAGACTACAAACGCAGTCACGGTCTGATTGATTTTTCAGATCAGCTTCTTCTTGCAACACGAATCGTCACAGAGAACGCTTCAGTTGTCCGTCAGGTGCGCTCCGACTATCAAGCTGTCCTTCTCGATGAATTCCAAGATACGTCGGTCATCCAGATGACCTTCTTATCTGCCCTTTTTGCAGATCATCCAACCACTGCAGTCGGTGATCCCAGTCAAGCAATTTACGGCTGGAGAGGTGCTTCGGCTTCCGCGCTCAGTAATTTCTTGACCGCATTTTCAACCCCGCGTGAGGCAAAGCAGCTCACCCTCTCTACCGCGTGGAGAAACGACCACGCGATCCTCCAGGCAGCAAATGCGGTTGCTCGTCCGCTGCGAGGCCTTCCCAGAATCGGCCAAGAAAGCGGCTCGGGGAGCACTTCCATTAAGGTTCCCCAGGTCAAACCTCCAGTTCTTGGGCCCAGGCCTCAAGCGGGAGAAGGGGAAGTGAGTGCAAGCTATCCGCTGACCTACCAGGAACAACTTGAGCATGTCGTCGAATTCATCCGTCAGCATCGCGTCCGGGATGAAAAGGGAAAGTGGAACACCTGCGCTGTGTTGTGCCGTCGTCGTGCAGATTTTCCTGCGATCGAACGTGCACTTAAAGATGCAGATATCCCGGTTCAAGTTGTTGGTTTAGGAGGCCTCTTAGACCAACCTTCAGTCAGCGATGTTCGTGCCGCGCTTGAACTAGCTTCGGATCCGACGAATGCGCCAGCCCTCATGCGCCTTGTTACCGCGATGGATATTGGCGCAGCTGACCTCTTGGTTCTTAACCAATATGCAAAATACCGGGCTCGACAGGGAATGCAGGCTGAACAGGAGCATCCGGATGTTTTCCTTATGGATGCCATCGATCAACTTCCGCCTGCAGGATGGCATGCGCCTTCAGGAGGCCCGTCATTTACCGCTGTCGCACATGAACGGCTTTCGCTTCTTGCTCGCAGACTTGAAATTATTCGTCAAGGAACCGGCAGACCGCTTGATGAACAAATCGAACGTGCAATGTCCATCCTGGGGCTCAGAGAAGCCATCATGTCCGACCCCCTGGGCGACGGGGGAATGGAAATGCTCGATGCATTCGTTGATATCGCGGCTGACTACGAAGCACAGGTCGCAGGTGCTGATCTATCTGGATTCCTTACATGGCTAGCAGTCGCAGAGGAAGAAGAAAAAGGACTCCCAATCCCTACCAGTGCCACTCGAGCCGATGCCGTCCAATTGCTGACGATTCACTCTGCAAAGGGATTGGAATGGGATTCGGTCGTAGTCTTTGGCCTACAAGATTCGCGCTTCCCTAACCACAGTGCCTCTCCAAGAGACTGGAAGCAGGACCCTCCGGGAGCGAAAGAATGGTTTAACTCTCTTTCAGAGTTGCCCTATCCGGTGCGCAGAGATTACTCGGATCTTCCCCAGATCGTCACCGAAGAGTACGGGGAGATCGGAATAGCAGCATATTTCGATCTGCTTGCATCTGAAGCAACAAGTTCGCGGACAACTGCGATGAGTATCTTCAACAACCACATGCAGGGAAAGTCCGGTAAGGAAACAAATAAAGACAGCATTCACTATCGCCAAGGAATTCACCATGAATGCGAAGAGCGGCGTTTGGCTTATGTTGCGTGGACTCGAGCGCGACACGATCTGCTCCTGAGCGGTTCTTGGTTTGACTCAGGAAGCCTGAAACCGCGCGATCCATCTCGGTATCTCATGGAGACAGTGACCGCACTCGATCTAGATGCTCAGCAGATCGCTGCGCGACCTGACGAAGACTGGGAATCTGAACAGCTTATCGAGGTCGATACCCGACTACGGCAGTATCCAATCCTTCCAGGGCGTTCACGCCAGCTGGTCATTGACAGTGCTGCACGCGTTCAAGCTCTTTTAGATCAGAGCGAAGAGGATCTAGATGTCATGGATGCCAGCGGAGATCCCTTGATTCATGACACCTACTTACTGCTTGAAGAACGAGAAAAGGCTCTTCATTCAGCCCTTGATATTCGCATTGATCGTGTTCGCGCCACTGGAATCTCAGACTTGATTGGGAAGGCAGATACGTGGATTAACAATATTCGCAGGCCTTTGCCCGTCGAGCCTCAATCAAGTTCCGTGCTTGGCACAATCTTCCACAAATGGGTTGAAAAAGAACTTCACCTTAGTACCGGTGAGCTCTGGGACGAACCCGTGGAAGGCAGCGAAGCATTGGAAGCTTCTGATCAACAGCTGCTTGCTCAGATGCAAGAGAATTTCCATTCGCTAGACCTTGAACAGCTTGAACCTATTGCGATCGAAGAGCCCTTTGCGCTTACCCTTGCAGGAATATCTATTCAAGGACGAATCGATGCGGTATTTAAAGATGTCAACGGCACATACACCGTCATTGACTGGAAAACATCGCACCTTCCCGGGAAGAACACACCGCTTTCAACGTGGGAATACTACGCGCGTCAGCTTCAGCTCTACCGTATCGCCTGGGCGCAGCGCGAAGGCCTCTCTCCCGATGAAGTGCAGGCGCAAGTGTGCTTCCTCAGGGGCCCCATTAGCTACAGCATCGATGACATCGTGACTCAAACCGGTGCACCCGTCGATCAGCTTGAATCCCAGCTGACTCAGGCGCTCACCGAACTCCAGAAGAAAAACCCCAGCTCGCACTAACGGACAGTAAGGGGAGGAACGACCGCGCGCTGAAGGCATCCGCCTAGCGTACGCAAAGTACCGCGTAGAAAAGTAGAAATCTGAGAAATAATACGGGGCCTGGATCTACTCGTGAGTAGGCAGGATCGCACTCATATCGATGTGCTCAGTTGGCGCTTCGGCCGCCTGCTCAGAAGCACCCTCAGAATCAGCTTTTGACGTGTGGGCACTCAGCCTGATCGGACCGGAATGGGGACGAGGATGACCTTCGCTCTTACCGGTGGATGCATCGCTTCGAGCTGCTTTGATAGCGAGCGGGCTCTCTGGAGTCGACTCAGTTGTCCGAGGGGTTGTGTCCTCCCTCTGTGAAGAAGACTCGTCTTTTGAAGTTACGGAATCGCTTGCAGTCTTCACAGGCTCTTCTGTGCGCTTGGGAGTACTCTCCCCGACACTTGCTGAGAGCTCTGCTAACATGGCTCGGGCCTCGTCGACAATATCGGAATCCCCACTGTGCAGTCCGTGAACCAACCAACGCACCACGGCCAACTCGGAAAGAAGCTCAGCGCGCGCCAGAAGGTGCAGGTCCTTCTCAGAACGAGTCTGCTGGTAGGCCTCGTGGAAGCGCTCTAAAAACTCATCCGAGGCACGCGCAAAAACCCAAGCGATATCGACCGCGGGGTCACCAACGTGCGCAGATGAGAACCCCGTCAGCGCGCAGACCCGACCGTGGTCAACGTGAATTGAAGTCTCGGAAAGATCACCGTGAATGGGGGAGGGGAGGAAACGCCACAAAGACAAATTCTCCAGCGACTCTTCCCAGCGATCCCACAAGTTCGCGGGGATGACGACTTCCTGCGCGGCCTCGTCCAAAACGGCTTGGTGGCGGTCACGGCACTCGATTGCCGAATAAGCCGGAAGATTGACGCCGGTGTAGATCAGCTCGGGAAGATTGTGCAGTGAGGCCAATGCATTTCCCAGGGATGCAGGCAGCAAGTGCGGGTCATCGAAATCCGAGGTTTCCATGACGTGCCCACCCAGATCGCGGTGGACCATGACTCGATCACCCTCTGGGGTGCGGGTGAAACCGGCGGGACGCGGTACCTCGAAGGGAATCTTCGAGAAATCGTGAGCCTTCCCCAAACGCTCTAGAACCGCGTTCTGGGCTTCCATATCCAGCCCGCCGACAGTGTCGTGTGGGCAGACAACCATCCAGCGATCGCCTGAAGTATCAATGAGTCCGGTGACTGAAAGGACCTCATCGCTGAACTGGGGAGGACGCAGTCCGGCTACTTCAAGCCGCGGAACCGCAACTGTTGCAAGGGCAGCAAGTTCATAGGGAGTCTTAGATCGAGTCACGTTTAGACCTTAATGTGCTGGGCGAAAACAGCGGGGCAGGCGCATCGAGAGAAGGCAAAATTGCCGCCAAGTACACCAAATACGTGAGCTTTCGTGGCGGGTATCGCGCCCCTGTGATCAGGGCATGCGCAATGCAGAGTCCATATGTTGGAAAAGAAAAGGTAAATAAACCGGAGCAGTGCCATGATCAAGACATGAGTGAAAAGTTCGATACATCCCAGCTTCCCCGCGAGCTCGCATCGGTCTTCGATGAATTGGTAGCGCGCGACCCCCACCAAGGTGAATTCCACCAGGCAGTCTTCGAGGTTCTCTCGACACTGACTCCTCTGGTTGCCCGCAAGCCCGAATACCAGGATCTGGCGATTTTCGAGCGAATTGTTG
Source organism: Trueperella pyogenes (assembly GCA_963534475.1). Taxonomy (GTDB): domain Bacteria; phylum Actinomycetota; class Actinomycetes; order Actinomycetales; family Actinomycetaceae; genus Pauljensenia; species Pauljensenia pyogenes_B. The sequence goes on from CAUSSZ010000009.1 coordinate 36,269, forward strand.
AGCCTGAACGCCAGCTCATGTTCCGCGTTCCCTGGAGCGATGATCAGGGCCGCATTCACGTTAATCGTGGCTTCCGCGTTCAATTCAATTCCGTGCTTGGCCCCTACAAGGGTGGCCTGCGTTTCCACCCCTCGGTGAATTTGTCGATCATCAAGTTCCTTGGCTTTGAACAGATTTTCAAGAACTCTTTGACCGGCCTGCCCATGGGAGGTGCAAAGGGTGGCGCAAACTTCAACCCCAAGGGAAAGTCTGACGCCGAAATCATGCGTTTTTGTCAGTCGTTCATGACTGAGCTTCAGCGTCATATTGGTCCCAACGTAGACGTTCCCGCCGGTGATATTGGTGTGGGTGGCCGCGAAATCGGTTACCTTTTCGGCCAGTACCGTCGTGTTCGCAATAGCTTTGATGCCGGTGTTCTGACCGGCAAGGGCCTGACCTGGGGCGGTTCCTTTGCTCGCACCGAGGCCACCGGTTACGGCTTGGTCTACTTTGCGCAGGAAATGCTTCGTGCGCGTGGAGACTCTTTTGAGGGTAAGCGCGTTGTTGTTTCCGGTTCAGGAAACGTGGCGATTTACGCGACCGAAAAGGCTCAGCAACTGGGCGCGAAGGTCGTTGCGGTTTCGGATTCTTCTGGCTTCGTCATTGATGAAGAGGGAATCGATGTCGATCTGCTGAAGGACGTCAAGGAAGTTCGTCGCGGACGCGTCAGCGACTATGCCGCCGAGCGTCCCAGCGCGCACTTCTTCTCGGAAGGCTCGATTTGGGAGGTCCCCTGTGACGTTGCTCTTCCCTGTGCTACCCAGAACGAGCTTGGCCTTGAAGGTGTCGAGGCCCTGATTCATAACGGTGTGCAGATGGTTGCGGAAGGCGCGAACATGCCCACCACTCCCGAGGCCATTGACGAGCTGCGCCGCGCCGGTGTCCTTTACGCGCCCGGTAAGGCCTCGAATGCCGGTGGCGTGGCCACCTCGGGACTCGAGATGCAACAGAACTCGGGCCGCACGCAGTGGCCGTTCGAAGAGACCGACGCAAAGCTTCACCAGATCATGGTTGGCATTCACGAGAACTGTCTTGCAACCGCTGACGAATACGGCGTCCCCGGCGATTACGTTGCAGGTGCAAACCTCGCCGGCTTCATCAAGGTTGCCGATGCGATGGTTGCTCAGGGCCTGATCTAATTCGCTGGTTGTTTCAGGGGCTTCACGCCGGTGGGCGTGAAGCCCCTATCCTTTACAAGGCGGGGGAGTGCGTTCAATGAAACAGAGGGACTTCCTTCGGATCTAGTGCGAAATGTAGGGCGCGCGTAGCATTTTCGATATCGCAATGAAGCGAGGATATTGGGCAAGCGGAGGTTCAGTGATGTTCTGGGATCGGGTTGCGCCCCTTTACGACTTCTTCGA
>CAUSSZ010000010.1:0-36647 GCA_963534475.1 Trueperella pyogenes
GAAGGGGTGGCCGGCTGGGGAAGGTTGTTCGTGTTCATGGCTACAGAATCCACTGGCGGATTCTGTAGGGATTAAGGACAAGCTGTGTGTGACCTGTGGAGGTTCGGCGTAAAAAGTGATCCCGCGGAAGTTCATTCCGCGGGATCACAGTGGTTAATGAGTAATGCTATGCGCGCGAACGGCGACGGAGCATCATTCCGGTCGCCCCTGCTGCTGCAGCGCCCACAAGGAAGAGCATGCCTGCTGCACCGGTCTTCGCCAATTGAGGCCCAAAAGTCGGGGTTGAAGGAGTTGGCGTGGGTGCCGGCGGGGTGGGCTGTGGATCGGCCTTAAAGGTCAAGCGAGTGACGTAAGGGTGTGACTCGCTGCTTGTGTACTTCAAAGCATGCTCCATGAGCGGTGCCTCGGCCCAACCAGCCGATGGGCCGGTCATGGGCAAAGTCCATGCGGCGCTATATGCAGTGGTTGGAGGGCATGCCGGTGCGGGCGGGTCAAACACTGTTCCTTGGACGGGAAGCGGCTCTGCAGGCTTGAGCTGGTCGTAGTCGCCCATCGTTGGCGGGCAAGCAGGGGAGGGGGTGCCTGGGCGGACAATGACCCCAAGCTGCTTTGCGATATCGACTGAGACCAACCCCTGAGTCTGATGCTCAATTGTGTAATCGGTGTCAGGCTGCGCCGAATCGGCAAATGCAATCTTCTTGATCGTGATGACAGCCTCACCCTGGAGCTTTGACATCGCGTCCTTCAAAGCCTCGACGGTCGTGATTGACTCCGGATCATTGACGTCGACTGTCACACGTGCTGTCTGGCCGTCAATGGCCACGGTCTTTGCCGTGAAGCCTTCGGGAATGCCGCTGATGGAGATGGCAGAAGGATCAGCAAATTTCAGCTGCTCAGGAAGAGTGATTTGCGTGGTGAAGCCCAGATGCGCGTTCTTCAGCACCATCTCATCGAAAGCCGCGGGAGATTCCTCGTACTTTTGCAGGAGGGTTGCAATGCGTCCACCCTGAAGATTGTTCAGGTGGATAACGTTTTCAATGGTCAGAAGAGACTGCTTATTCTCAGCCTGGATCGTTTCCTTCTGTGCGGGTGCAGCGTCATCAGCACTGATCTTGAAGTCGGTATCAACCGTTGGATCATCGCCGTTGACCGGAAGGTCACCGAAAACCTTCTTGTACTTGTAGTAGCCAGTCATGCGGTCTGTTGACAGCTCTGAGGAAACAAACTCGTAGTCGGGGATCCCGGCAGCCTGGAAGAAGTTCGGACCAGTCTGAGGAGCCTTGAGGTCAGCTCCGGTCTCTGCATCCACCCAACGTGTCGTCCGCTGTGGAGCGTTCGAGAAGCAATCCGTGGGCGCGGATGCAATTGGATTTGATGCGACTGCAGAAGTGAAGACTTTGTTGGGGGTATCGCCGCCCGTATAGAACTTCACAGTTGCGGTGCTGGTGACTTGCTCTTGAGCGATCCGTGCCGCATCTGCTGCATTATTTGCGCCGACTGCATAGGGGATCTTGATCGTGATGGTATGCCCAAGAGGATTGCTCTTCTCCGATGTATAAGTGGTGTACAGTCCCTGCCAATCAGTCTGCGTCAAATGAAGATTGACCTTCATTTCGGTTTTCTCTGAATTGGGGGACAGCCACCAGTTCGAAATAAGAGAAGAAGAATTCGTGACGGTTCCAGGACCAACCTGCGTCCCCTGAGGAACAGAAACCGTGAAGGTAATGTCGGGGTTCTGAGCCCCCGCTGCGTGCGGGCTCTGTCCTGCTGCGGCTGCGGCCTGCATCTCGTCCTGGAAATTGGCAAGGAGAGTGACAACGGGAATCGTCAGGTTTACGGTTCCGTGGTAGGTCGCAATGACAGGATTGGTGTTGCAGACAGTGACTGCGTCAGCCGTGACGTTTTGAGAGATCGAGAATGCTTGATCCTGGGCGTGCGCGTCGCGCGGACCCGCTAGCGCCGTGCCACTGGTAATTAAAGCGGCAACAGCAGCCGTGGCTAACACAGCATTTCGAGTTCGTATCATCCTTCTACCTTGTCGTTATCTCAGGAACTGCTCTTGAGTGAGATGGGGTCTCAATGGATTCAAAAACGTATCTATTTTGAGTCTAGTTACGCAGTGAACTTTAAACAAGAATCCAGCGTATGTGAAGGTGATGAAGAAGTGAAGAACTATGCGACTTTCGTGAGCAAAACCGCGCATTCCATATGATTCGTATGGGGGAACATATCGAAGAGGCGCGCTTCTTGGAGCCTGTAGGAATTCATGAGTCTAAGGTCGCTGACCAGCGACTTTGGATAGCAGGACGAGTAAATCACCGTGGGAATGTCACTTTGATTAATCCACTGAGCAAGCTCTGTTCCAATTCCTCGCCGCGGTGGGTTGACGACGATGGCCTCGGGGTAATGATCCCGATCCTGTGCGAAAGCCCACTCCTGTGCATCGCCGGCCACCAGGCTCACGCGCTCACTCACCCCAAGTTCTTCAGAGGTTTCCCGAGCGGAGGCAATGGCCTCGGGTGAAATCTCAACACCGCTGACGCGCTCAACTCCGCCAAGCGCAGCGTGCAGTGCAAAACCACCCACTCCGCAGTAGAGATCCCACAGTGAGGTGGCGCCACTTTCGTGCGCCCACTGAGCGACCTGGCGATAGAGCTGCGAGGCTACTGTCGTATTGGTTTGCGAAAACGAGCGCGGTCCCAGGTGAAGTTCAACATCGCCAACAAGCATGGGTAGTGTTTGCTGTTCAGAAATGACGATTTCTTCATCGCCTTCAACCAGCGCGGCGTGTGCGGGCAGGATATTAACGGTGATGACCTGGGCCGCAGGAATGAGCGAGTGCAGCAGCGACAGTTTTGAACGCAGTAGGGCTAGGTCGCGCTTTGAGCGCATGACGAAGCGGATCATCAGTGCGTCATCACTTCCCTGCGTGACCAGGATGTGCTTGAGTTCGCCGCTCCTGCGCGCAATATCGTAGGGCTCCAAGTGAAGTTCGCGAATGAATGCTTTCAGTGGTTCGATCGTCGAGGCGATAACCTCGGTGTGCGCAATGCAGTGGGGGAGGTCTACTCCTGCGTAACTGGGTGCGCTTCCTGTGATCCCCAAAGTTGGGTGCTCGGCGCTTCCGCCGACCGCAAATTTTGCTTTGCTTCGGTAGTGCTCAGGCACTGATGCGGCGGCGGGCAGCCATTTCATTTCCGAGGCCTGGGGCAGAGTTGCCAGTAGTTCGCCGGCTTCTTTTTGGCGCTGAGCAAGCTGGATGTCATAGGGAGTGGGCATGAGGGGGCATGAATGGCATTCCCCGCTTGTTAAATGTACGCACTCCATCGCTTCATCTTGGCATCTTGGAAGTGTCTTTGCCACAACGAGCAGGTCTGTTGAGCGTAAGTGGGGGAATGTGTTTGGTGTTGGTGGCGTTAAGATTTCGCCATGACTGAGAACCCGACTGATCACGTATCCCATGAACCGACGGAGGTTCCAGTGGGAGCGCTCGCGGCGGGCGAAACCATGCGTATCGATACATGGCTGTGGGCAACCCGCCACGTGAAGTCCCGTTCGCAGGCAACCTCAGCTGCTCGTGCCGGTCACGTCAAAATTAACGGTGAGTCGGTGAAAGCTGCGCAGAAAGTGCGCGTGGGCGATGAGGTTCGTCTGCGAGTGGAGGGCTTCGACCGTGTTCTTATTGTTCGCAAACTGCTTGCGAAACGGCTGGGTTATCCTTTCGCGAAACTGTGCTACGAGGATCTCAGTGAGCCGAGGCCTCGGCTGGGGGTCGCCTTCGCCCAGCGAGAACGCGGTAGTGGGCGTCCGACGAAGAAAGAGCGTCGGGATATGGAGAAATTCCGTGGAATGAATTCCGATTTTTCCGCGGATTTTCAATGGTAATCGGCCGGGTTGTCGATTCTTAGAAAGTAATTTTGGAAATTGGGGAATAAAACCCCCTGAAATAAGTTGAGTATGTCAGACTCAAGTTTTGATGTAGGGCTTGCGGGCCCGGTACCTGATCCGTAAACTTGAGTGCAACAGACTCAAGGTGGTCTGAAGGTCGAAACCTCGGCCACCACAACAGAAGACGTACAAAGCGCGGCATCGCCTCGGCGACAATTTCCACCACGCTTTGATGAAAGGAAAAACTTATGGGACGCGCAGTAGGTATTGACCTCGGCACCACGAACTCCGCAATCGCAGTACTTGAAGGCGGAGAACCCACAATCATTGCAAACGCAGAAGGCACACGTACGACCCCCTCGGTCGTTGCTTTCTCCAAGACCGGCGAGGTCCTGGTTGGCGAGATCGCCAAGCGTCAGGCGGTCACGAATGTTGATCGCACCATCTCTTCGGTCAAGCGCCACATGGGCACTGACTGGAGCGTCAACATTGACGACAAGAAGTACACCGCACAGGAGATCTCCGCACGTATCCTCTCCAAACTCAAGAGGGACGCAGAAGAATACCTCGGTGAGCCCGTTACCGACGCGGTCATCACCGTTCCTGCGTACTTCAACGACGCAGAGCGTCAGGCAACCAAGGATGCCGGCCAGATCGCAGGCCTGAACGTCCTGCGTATCGTTAACGAGCCGACGGCTGCGGCACTGGCCTACGGCCTCGAAAAGGGCAAGGAAGATGAGCTCATTCTGGTCTTCGACCTCGGTGGCGGTACCTTCGACGTCTCCCTGCTGGAAATCGGCAAGGATGATGACGGCTTCTCCACCATTCAGGTTCGCGCAACCGCAGGCGACAACCGCCTGGGTGGCGATGACTGGGATCAGCGCATCGTTGACTGGCTGATCGAGCAGGTGAAGGCTAAGAGCGGCGCAGATCTGTCCAAGGACCCGGTCGCACTTCAGCGTCTGCGCGCAGCAGCCGAGCAGGCAAAGAAGGAACTGTCCAGCGCAATGAGCACAAACATTTCGCTGCAGTACCTCTCGGTCACTGCTGATGGCCCCGTTCACTTGGACGAGACCCTCACCCGCGCAAAGTTCGAGGAAATGACCTCGGATCTGCTTGAGCGCACGAAGGCTCCCTTCGAGAAGGTCATCAAGGATGCCGGCATCTCCGTCAGCGAGATCGACCACGTCGTCCTAGTCGGTGGCTCCACTCGTATGCCCGCCGTTGCAGAGCTCGTGAAGAAGCTCACCGGTGGCCGCGAGCCCAACAAGGGCGTGAACCCCGATGAGGTCGTCGCAGTTGGCGCAGCCCTGCAGGCTGGCGTCATCCAGGGTGATCGCAAGGACGTTCTGCTGATCGATGTGACTCCTCTGTCCCTGGGAATTGAGACCATGGGCGGCGTCATGGACAAGGTCATCGAGCGCAACACCGCAATCCCGACCAAGGCATCGCGCGTCTACTCGACCGCTGCCGACGGCCAGACCTCGGTTCTGGTCCAGGTCTTCCAGGGCGAGCGTCAGTTCACCGCTGACAACAAGTCGCTCGGTAACTTCGAGCTCTCTGGTATTGCCCCCGCACCGCGTGGCGTTCCTCAGATCGAGGTCACCTTCGACATCGATGCGAACGGTATTGTTCACGTTTCCGCGAAGGACCTTGGAACCGGCAAGGAAACCGCAGTGACCATCACCGGCGGTAGTGCCTTGAGCAAGGAAGACATTGATCGCATGGTCAACGAGGCCGCTCAGCACGAAGAAGACGATAAGAAGCGCCGCGAGGAGCTTGAGATTCGTAACTCCGCCGAGCAGCTGGTCTACACCATCGAGAAGACCCTGAAGGAAGACGCCGACAAGGTCTCCGAAGCGACCCGCCAGGAAGTCCAGGGTGACCTTGACGCAGTGAAGGAAGCGCTCAAGGGCAGTGACATCGAGGCTGTGAAGAGCTCCGTTGAGAAGCTCAACCAGTCCGCGATGAAGATCGGCCAGGAGGTCTACCAGAACGCTCAGGCTGCTCAGGCCGCCGCTGAGGCGGGTGCTTCGCAGGACTCCTCCTCTTCCTCCGATGACGACGTTATCGACGCCGAAGTTGTGGATGAGGACGACAAGTGAGCATCGAGCCCACGAATACTTCCGACGACGCCCAGGATCCGGTGGTCGGCTCTCAGCCGGCCACCCCGGGCGACGCCCAGCCCCACGATCAAGAGGGTGCAGCTGCAGGTACAGCAGCGGCCTCGGCAAGCAATCGGGGCGAGGAAATGGGCGAGGTCGATATGTCGGACTTCGAAGAGCAGCTGGAAGACAGTGAACTGTCCAAGGCTCTCGACCAAGTGGCGCAGGCAGAAGAAAAGCTCGCCCGCGCCCACGCAGACCTGTACAACCTGAACCAGGAATATTCGAACTTTGTTCGCCGTTCCAAGGAATCCGTCGCCGGCCACGTCCAATCCGGGCGCGACCAAGTGCTGGAAGCCATGATCGGTGTCTTGGACGATATCGAGGCCGCGCGCAAGCACGGGGATCTGAGTGACGGTCCCTTTGCCTCGATCGCGAACAAGCTGGAAGACACGCTTCGGACGCGCTTCGAGCTGGAACGTTTCGGTGATGAAGGGGACGATTTCGACCCCATGCTTCACGAGGCGCTCATGGCTCAGCCCAATCCCGATGTGGACCATCCGGTCTTGGGACAGGTCTTGCAATCTGGATATCGTCGCGGAGAGACCATTATCCGCGCGGCGAAAGTCCTGGTGTACAACCCTGAATAAGGAACATTCAACGAACTGCAGAGTCAAAAAGGAGGTGACGCGCAGTGAGTGGAGAAGATTGGCTCCAAAAGGATTTCTACAAGGTCCTCGGCGTAAGCAAGGATGCTGATGAGGCCACAATCAAGAAGGCCTACCGCAAACTTGCGCGCACCTGGCACCCCGACCAGAACAAGGGGAACCCCGAAGCTGAAGAACGCTTCAAGGAAATTGGCGAGGCCTACACGGTTCTCTCCAATCCTGAGCAGCGCCAGCAATACGATGCGATTCGCGCGATGGGCGCCGGCGGTTTCCGCGGAGGTGCCGGTGGCAGCGGAACATCCGGCGTGAACTTCGAAGATATCTTCGGCGCTTTCGGCGGGGGAAACGGCGGAAATGTTCGTTTCTCCACCAGCGGTGGCGGCGCAGGTATCAACCTCGACGACATCCTCGGTGCATTCGGAGGTTTCGGCGGAGCACACGGATCGCCCTACCAGCAAGCGCCCCAAAAGGGTGAAGATTTGCACGCCTCGACGCGCATCACTTTCAAGCAAAGCCTGAGTGGGGTCAACATCAAGTTGGCTGTCTCCGGCAAGCCTATGACCGTCAAGGTTCCCAAGGGAATTAAGGACGGACAGAGTGTGCGTCTGCGCGGCAAGGGGAAGGCCTCGATCAATGGTGGGAGCGCTGGCGATCTAATCGTCACGATCCACGTCGAGGAGGACCCGGTCTACAGTCGCGAGGGAAATGACCTTCGCATGACCCTGCCCGTGACCTTTGCCGAGGCCACGCTGGGCGCCAAGGTTGAAGTTCCCTTGATCGACGGTTCGACCGTTACCGTCAAGGTTCCTGCCGGCTCCGATTCCGGTCGTACCCTGCGCCTGAAGGGGCGCGGTGTGGCCACGAAGAAGGGGACGGGTGATCTCTTGGCAACCATCAGTGTGGTGGTCCCCAAGGACCTCACCCCTGAGCAGCTTGATTCGATCAAGTCGCTAGCGGATTCGCTTGATCAGAGTGATCCGCGCGCAGAACTCATGAAGAAGGTGAGTGCGTGATGGGACATCAAGATGAAGTAACCTTCGTGATTTCCGTTGCCGCACAGCTCGCGGGAATGCACCCGCAAACCTTGCGTCAATACGATCGGATTGGCCTGGTGACACCCCTTCGTGCTAAGGGACGCGGGCGGCGTTACACCCGCCGCGATGTCGAGCGTCTGAAGGAGATTCAGCGCCTGAGCCAAGATGAGGGAATCAACTTGGCCGGTATCCAGCGAATCATGGAGCTGGAGGACGAAGTCGATCGCCTGCGAGAACAGCGTGATGCCTTGGCTGAGCGGGTCGAAGAATTCGAACCCGTCTTTGACCGAGTATTCGTCGCAAGCCCAGACGGTCAGATTCGCCCCATGCGTCGTGCGCATGCACGACGCACTGAAGAATCTCGACGCGGCGGCATGGTACCCGTCAGGGACCGAGGCCTCGTAGCGTGGAGACCTGCTGGCAAGCAGCGCGTTCGGGCGCTTATTGAAGCATCGCCCGAAGGAGTTCGGGTCATCGAAGGAACCGTTGTGGTTTCGCGATAACACACCCCCTCGAGCGATGTCCTCGAGGTGGAGTGAGTGAGGGGAGGCATGAAAATGCCTCCCCTTTTTGCTCCCAATTTTCAGGCAGCTAAGACCAGATCCCGTCCAGCGATCCGCGCAAGCATCGAGGAAAGGATGCCGGTGACCCGCGTTGCCACCTGCTGCAGCCCGGCCACGGCCTCGGAAATTGAGGTGCGAAGGTCGGCCAAGGTGCCGAAGACGAAGAAGTTCTGGCCCAGGTAGTTGACGATGAAGAGCGAAGTGTTCGCGGTTAAAGAGGCCATCCACAGAGCCATTCCAGCTGACACCAGAGCCTGGATCATCAGGTAGGACATGGTCATTACGCATGCGGCCGTGATTGCGTAGCGGACCCCCGTCGCAACAATTCCGCCGCGAGCGTTGAAGACCTTCCGGTTCAGAGCGAAGTTCAAGGAACACGAGCAGACCCTGGCCAGTGCGACCGGCAGGAAGACTCCGCCGATGGTTGCGTTCAGGATGAGCAGCATCGTGTAGTCCAGCGCGGTTGAGGACAGCGACGAGGCCAGGTAGCGCAGAACGCGCGCATTGGTGCGGATCGTGTCGACAAGCTTCGCGCTGAGGGCGGAAGCGAATGTCGTGGCGGTCTGACCCTGCGTCTGGAGTGCTGCGTTCGTGTTCATGACACTAACTTTGCCCAGAGCTGATCTGTAGGAATTATGTCCAAGCTGTGGAGAAGCTATGAAGCAATCAATGTAGTGTAGGTTCCATGACTTCATTGACTTTACGTTCGCGCGTAGCAGTTGCAGCGGGGAAGGGTGCCAGTTGGGCCTCTCGCCGCCTCGGACGCGGTTCGGGTGGGATGATCGGTGGCAAAGTAGCACTGAAGCTTGACCCGAATTTGCTCGCAGAATTGGCAAAGAATCGCCGAAGTGTTGTCGTTTCTGGCACCAACGGAAAGTCAACAACAACCCGCCTCCTTCGAGCTGCGCTCTTTTCGATTGGCCACGTTGCCTCCAATACAAATGGAGACAATATGACCCCGGGAATCACCACCGCACTCATGCGTTCGGATGCCCCGCTTGCGGCGCTCGAAGTTGACGAGATGCATATGCCTACGGTCTCACGTTTTGTAGATCCACAGGCCATGGTTTTGCTGAACCTTTCACGAGATCAGCTGGACCGAGTGGGCGAGATTGGAGCTGTTGAACGTCGCTTGCGCAAGGCGGTCAATGAACATCCCAATGCCGTTGTGATTGCGAACTGTGATGATCCGCTGGTTGCCTCGGCGGCTTGGGATAGTCCCAATGTTCACTGGGTTGCCGCCGGGCATGCGTGGATGGGCGATTCGACGGCCTTCCCACGCGGCGGACGCGTCATCCACTCCGATGATTCTTGGCGAGTCGTACCTTTGACGGCCTCTTCTTCGGATGAGGGCCTGGACCAGTACCGTCGCCCCGATCCTTTGTGGTGGCTGGAAGACGAGGACCTTTCCGATCCTTCCCACCCCAGTGCGACTGCCTGTCGTAAGGATGGTTTGCGAATTCCTTTGCGGCTCTCACTTCCCGGTCGTGCCAATTTGTCCAATGCGCTCGAGGCGCTGGCTGCGGCCGTTGCGATGGGCGTGGACCCGCAGGCCGCGTGCCGCGCAATGTCTGAGGTTGTTGAGGTCGCAGGCCGCTATTCGACCTACGAAATCCACGGCCGACTGGCGCGACTCATGCTGGCAAAGAACCCCGCGGGCTGGCAGGAAGCCATGTACATGATTGACCCCAGTGTTGATCAGGTGGTTGTCGCGATCAATGGCCAGGTTGCTGACGGGCAAGACCTCTCCTGGCTGTGGGATGTGGACTTTTCGGTTCTTGGCGCTCCACATCGCAAGGTTTATGCCTGCGGTGAGCGCGGTGCAGACCTCGCAGTTCGATTGGAATACGCGGGCGTCCACTGTGAACTTTTCCCGCTGCCAATGGATGCGCTGCAATCGTGCATTCCGGGCAGGGTTGAAATTCTTCTCAACTACACGGCTTTGCGTGATTTTAAGCGGGTTTTGGATTCACATCGTCAAGCGGAGGAAGCAGAATGAGTGCACTGCGAATTGGCGTTCTTCTCCCCGAGGTCTTGGGGACCTACGCGGACGGTGGCAACGCCCTGGTGCTCGCGGAGCGCGCGCGTCGGCGTGGCTTTGATGCCCAGATTCAGTATGTCGGTGTTGGTGATGCGATTCCCGATGATCTCGACATCTACACCCTTGGTGGCGGTGAAGACGCAGCCCAGGAACTTGCGGTCGAGACTTTCACTGCCGATCCCGGTTTGAAGAATGCTGTAGCAGCGGGCAGGCCTCTTTTGGCCATCTGCGCTTCACTTCAAATCTTGGGCCACTGGTACACGGATGCGCGCAATCGCAAGGTAGAGGGCTTGGGTCTCTTGGATCTAACGACTCGTCCTCAGGGGAAGCGTTCAATCGGTGAACTTGTTGTTCAGCCTGAAATTGATGGACTATCTGAGCCGCTGACAGGGTTTGAAAACCACGGTGGCGGAAGCCAGTTGGGTCCCGATGCGCGTCCTTTGGGGAAGGTGCTTTTCGGAAAGGGGAACTCGATTCTTCCTCCCGAAGGCTTTGATGAGGCGAGTAGTTCTTCAGATGAGACTGCCCTCAAAGCGCCGCGTATTGATGGTGCTGTTCAGGGGTCGATCATTGCGACCTACCTGCATGGGCCGGTTCTTGCGCGCAACCCCCAGCTTGCGGACCTTTTGCTTGAGCGCGCTTTGGGGCACAAGCTTGAGCCTCTCGAGGTTCCGGGGGTTGCGGAACTTCGTCGCGAGCGTCTAGCTGCGACCATTTCGCGCCCTGAGCTTCGCGAGCGTTTGGAGCGACATGAGCGCTGAGGAATCTCGGTCAGGGCGGGGTGTGCCCTGGGATCAGTATGGTGAGCTGATCCTGCCCTCGCGCGGCCCGCGTTTTGAACGTTATTCCGAGGCCGAGTCCCAGGTTGCCTCCACGCGGGCACCCGAGGCTCCGCAGGCCTCGTCGATCGAGGCTGTACCTGAGAGGGAAGGTGAGTCGGCGCCGGCGGGCAGGAGGCTGCCTCGCGAGGGAGAACAAGGGCGTATCAAACTGCGCACTTCCGGCGGAAAACTCGGCTATGCGCCACCAGCCCAGCCGATGCGCGGTGAGGAGATCGGTGTTCCCGCTCAGGCTCGCCAGTCGGCAAAGAAGCGCCGACGTGGAATTGGCGTGATTGTGCTGGGCATTGTCATGTCCGTGCTCATTGCTCCCGCGACTTTCTTTGGAATTGCAATGTCTGGTGCGGATTTTTCTGCGATGCAGGCCAGCGCTCGTGAGGTTTCCAGCGGCCAGAGCGTGAGTGTGGATTCCAGCGGGGGCTATGTCGTTCAGGTGACGTCTGGACAGGCAACTTCGTGCCTCCTTCGTGGAAGTGATGGGGGAGAGCATCCTATGCAGTCCACCTTGAACCAGTGGACCGTTTCGGGACTGCAGGCCGGTGACTACACGCTTGCCTGCTCTCCTGATGGCCTGAAAATGGTTGGAATGACGGGCTTTAGTGAGGCTGTCGCACTGTCAAAGGCTCCCGATGCGATGACCTGGTCGAGTGTCATCGGAATGCTGGGCTTGAGTGTGATTGGTCTGGGGATTTACCTTCGTCGTTCGCGCTAAAACTGCACTGATGTGGGGAAACGCTGAGCTGGCGTGTAATGCGTTCAGCTCGGCGTTCTTTTTCTTTTCTGTGAAATGTGTTTTCGGATGCCGATTTGTGCAGAAAAATAAAGTTGAGTGGAATAGACTCAAGTTTGTTGACGTTGTGTAAGTCAGAACGAAAAAAGCCGCCCGTAATGAGCGGCAGGAGGAATGATGACTGAACAATTTACAAGCAAAGCCCAAGAGGCAGTGAGCAGCGCGGTCCAGTCGGCACAGGCCGCTGGGAACCCGCAGGTGGATTCCCTGCATCTCTTGGAAGCACTTCTTGAACAGGGTGAGGGCATTGCCTACTCTCTGCTTCAAGCAATTGGGGCAAACCCGCAGCAAATCGGCGCTCGCACGCGCAATGCTCTGGTGGCTTTGCCGTCAACTAGCGGTTCGAGTGTTGCCCAGCCGCAGACTTCACGTGGTCTGATCCAGGTGATTAACGATGCCCGCAAGCGCGCAGAAGCTAAGGGAGACGCCTACGTTTCTACAGAGCACTTGCTCATTGCGTTGGCCGCAAATGACGATAGCGCAGGCGAAATTCTGCGTGAAAACGGTGCAACCGCAGAGCGCTTGCAGAAGGCTCTGGATGAGCTTCGCCCCGATCCCATTACCAGCGCTGACCCCGAAGGTTCCTTCGAGGCCCTCAAGAAGTACGGACGCGACCTGACCGAGGTTGCGCGCCAAGGCAAGCTGGACCCGGTGATTGGTCGCGATAGCGAAATTCGCCGCGTGATCCAGGTGCTGTCTCGTCGAACCAAGAACAACCCTGTTCTGATCGGTGAGCCCGGCGTCGGTAAGACCGCCGTCGTCGAAGGCCTCGCTCAGCGAATCGTCGCTGGCGACGTCCCCGAATCTTTGAAGAACAAGAAGCTCATTGCTCTTGATCTGACCGGGATGGTTGCGGGCGCGAAGTATCGTGGCGAATTCGAGGAACGCCTCAAGGCTGTTCTTAACGAAATCGAACGTTCCGACGGCGAGATCATCACCTTCATCGACGAACTTCACACGGTCGTCGGTGCCGGTGGTGGCTCCGAAGGCGCAATGGACGCGGGAAATATGCTCAAGCCCATGCTGGCCCGTGGTGAGCTCCGCATGGTCGGCGCAACAACCCTGGATGAGTACCGCGAGAACATCGAAAAGGACCCCGCTCTTGAGCGTCGTTTCCAGCAGGTGTTCGTTGGTGAGCCTTCGGTTGAGGACACCGTCGCAATCTTGCGCGGTATCGCACCGAAGTACGAAGCACACCACAAGATTACCATTTCTGACGGTGCTTTGGTTGCGGCAGCTCAGCTGTCTGACCGCTACATCACCGGGCGTCAGCTTCCCGATAAGGCCATTGACCTGATCGACGAGGCCGCCTCCCGCCTGCGCATGGAACTTGACTCCTCGCCCGAGGAAATCGACGTTCTGCGCCGCCAGGTGGATCGTCTCCGTATGGAGGAGTCCTACCTGACCGAGTCTGACCCCGATGGTCTGGACGAGGCCACGGCGGAGCGCCTCGAGAAGCTTCGCGAGGACCTTGCGAACAAGAATGAAGAGCTTTCTGCTCTGACCAGCCGTTGGGAAGCCGAAAAGGCTGGCCACAACCGCGTGGGTGAGCTCCGCGTCCAGTTGGATGAGTTGCGTACCCAGTTGGAGCTGGCGATTCGTGCCGGTCGCTTCGAAGAAGCGGGACGTCTGCAGAACGGCGATATTCCTCAGATCGAACGTCAGATTCGCGAAGAGGAAGAAAAGGTTGAGGCCCAAGAAAAGGCGAACGAGGCCAATGAGCCGATGATCGCTGAGAAGGTCGGTCCGACTGAGATCGCTGAGGTTGTCGAATCCTGGACTGGAATCCCCGTGGGTAAGCTGCTCCAGACCGAGAGCGAGAAGCTCGTCCATATGGAGGACTTCATTGCCCATCGACTGATCGGTCAAAAGGATGCTGTCCGTGCGGTTTCCGATGCGGTTCGCCGCTCGCGTGCAGGCCTGTCCGATCCGAACCGACCCACAGGTTCCTTCCTCTTCCTTGGCCCCACGGGCGTTGGAAAGACCGAACTTGCGAAGTCCTTGGCGGAGTTCCTCTTCGATGATGAACGCGCCATGGTTCGAATCGATATGTCGGAGTATTCGGAGAAGCACTCCGTGGCCCGTTTGGTCGGTGCCCCTCCGGGATACGTCGGTTACGAACAGGGCGGTCAGCTGACCGAGGCCGTGCGTCGTCGCCCCTACAGCGTCGTTCTCTTGGACGAGGTTGAAAAGGCAGACCCCGAGATCTTCAACATCCTCTTGCAGGTCTTGGATGACGGACGTTTGACCGATGGTCAGGGACGTACGGTGGACTTCAGGAACACGATTCTGATCCTGACCTCGAATTTGGGATCGATGTTCCTGACCGATCCTGAGCTCAGTGAAGAAGAAAAGCGTGAAGGTGTGATGAACGCTGTGCGCGCGTCCTTCAAGCCTGAGTTCATCAACCGTCTGGATGAGACCGTGATCTTTGATCCGCTCAGCCCCGAGGATCTGTCTGGAATCGTTGATCTCTTGGTCGAATCTATGGCGGATCGCCTGAAGGATCGCCGTATCAGCCTGAATGTCACCGAAGGTGCACGAGGCTGGCTGACCAGGCGAGGATACGACCCGGCCTACGGTGCTCGTCCTCTGCGCAGGCTGATCCAGCGCGAGATTGGCGATCGACTGGCCAAACTGCTTCTGAGCGGCGAGGTTGAAGACGGTGACACCGTCACCGTCGATGTCACCGACGATCTTGAAGGACTCCGCGTTGAGGTATCCAATCACTGATCGGTAGCGACTTGCGGGTGGTGCGAATAATTTCGCACCACCCGCATTTTCGCTTAGACTTTAAGAGTTATCCCCACCCAACAGAGCAGAACTGAAGAATGAAGGAGGTAGCCGTGAGCGAAGACGAAAATTCGCAGACGGGTCCCGCCCGTAAGAAGCGAGGTAGCTACTCCGTTGGACGTTCCACCCGGACAACGATTATTCGCGGGGCAACGCAGTTGTTGTCAATGCGCGGCTACTACGGTTTTTCTTTGCGAGATCTTGCCGAAGAAATCGGTGTTTCCCATCCGACCGTCATGTATCACTTCCCGACGAAGGATGCCCTGGTCCTGAATGTTATCGAGGCCTTCGAAGAGGCTTTCGGTATTTTCGACGTTGAGGTTGTGACCGCTGAAACCGAAGATGGTACTTCCGGCGATCCGATCCTTGAAGAACGCGGTGCAAAAGTTACGACCATGAATGAGTGGATCGCTGCGCACCTGCGTCTTGCTGCAGCCCCCGACAACCAGGTGATGACTGATCTAGACCGCGTTTTTACTGTTGAGTCTGTCAATGACAGCCATCCCGCCCATGACCATTTCTCATATCGAGTTGATGCGATGCTCCAGCTCCTTGAGAAGCTGGCCAAAGAGATGCCCGATTATGATCCCGAGAATCCGGTGGATACTCGCAGGCTTGTCGAGCGCTGGTATGGAATGGTGATTCTCGGTGGTTGGGACGGCGAGCGTTTTGATAGCCGTGAACTCATCATTAAGTACCTGGCCTTTGCGGTTCGGGAACTGCGCTATAGCGCTGAACAGCTTCTTGCGCTTGGATCGATGATTCCTCGTAAGGCCGCAGCGCCCTTCCAACAACTCCTGGTGGAGTACTCCAGCGCTCAGAACTGACCCGCAGTTGATGTCTCCTGATTTCTCCTCGATTCCTTTCAAGGCGGCAATCTGTGCGGAAAATGATGGCGGTAGCTCGCTGAGTTGGGGGGATCCCCAGGAAGTTTTCCCTCTGGCCTCGGTCACTAAACTCTTCACCGCCTGGTCCGCGCTAGTTGCGATTTCTCGAGGCCTCATCACCCTAGACGCGCCCGCTCCCTTCCCGGGAGTGACGCTTGAGCACCTGCTCTCGCATGCCTCGGGAATGGCGATGGACGAGGCGCACCTGCAACGCGCGCCAGAAGAGCGACGAATCTACTCAAATGCGGGTATTGAAGTTGCCGGACAGATGCTTGAAGAAGCGACGGGAAGCCCGATTTCTCGGTGGATTGAGGAAAGCGTGAGCGAGCCTTTGGGGCTGGCCAGCCTAGAAATTGAAGGTTCGCCGGCGTATTCGGGCCGCGCAAATGCGGCTGACCTGATGGTTTTTGCTCGTGAACTTGCGCATCCGACCTTGATTTCAGCGGAGTTCGCGTCCAGTGCGCAGAGTGTTCACTTCCCTGAACTGGCTGGGATTGTCCCTGGGTACGGGAACTATCGTCCCTGTCCGTGGGGATTGGGCTGCGAAATTAAGGGAGAAAAGAATCCCCATTGGACTGCGCCCCAGTCGTCTGTGGCAACTTTTGGCCACTTTGGGCAGGCTGGTTCATTCCTGTGGGTTGATCCGCTTTCCGCAGAGCGCGCGGTCTTCGTAGGTGAACGCCCCTTCGGCCAATGGCATCACGATCATTGGGGTCCGCTGAATAGTCAGATTGTGCAGGCTATGCGAGGTCAATGATCACGGGAACGTGATCAGAAGCGCCCTTTCCCTTGCGTTCATCACGATCAATTTCTGCTGCCGTGACGCGTTGCGCGAGCTCGGGCGAGGCGTAGATGAAGTCGATGCGCATTCCCTCATTCTTGGGGAAGCGAAGTTTCTGGTAGTCCCAGTAGGTGTATTGATTGACGCGCTCGCGGGTAACCTCTTCCCAGCCGTGCTGGGCGAAAGCGAAGAAGGCCTGTCGTTCAGCGGGGGAGACGTGTGTCTGGCCTTCGAAGGCCGTCATATCCCAAACGTCATGATCGTAGGGTGCGATATTCCAGTCGCCAACCAGTGCAATTTGGCGATTTTCTTCAAGCCAGGAATCGCCTACTGACAGTAGGGCTTTGAGCCATTCGAGCTTGTAGGAATAGTGTGGATGGCCGAGCTCGCGTCCGTTCGGAACGTAGAGGCTCCACGTCGTCACTTCCTGGTCGCCATCACGTACTGTCACGCCCAGAGCGCGGGCCTCGACGACTGCGGGATCTCCAAAGGAGGGCTGGCCTGGGAAATTAATCTCATGCGACACGATTGGGAGACGCGAGGCAACGGCGACGCCATTCCACTGGTTCAGGCCGTGCATGATCACCTGATAGCCGGCCGCCTCGAAGGCTTCAACTGGGAATTGCTCAGGCTTGCATTTGATTTCTTGCATTGCAAGGACGTCGACGTTGGAGCGCTGAAGGAAAGCGATGACGCGGTCGACGCGGGTGCGAATTGAATTGACGTTCCAAGTTGCAAGCCTCATGGGACCCAGCATACGCGGAGGTCGTTAAGATAATGGCCATGGGTATCGCACTTGTGACCGGGGCAACCTCGGGTATTGGCGAAGAATTTTGCTGGCAGCTGGCAGCGGCTCATCATGATCTCGTCCTCGTGGCGCGGCGTGAAGAGAAGCTTCGTAAGCTCGCAGAGGATCTGCGTCAGATCGCCGGAGTGAAGGCGGAAGTGATCGTTGCTGATCTTGGCGTAGCCGGCGATGTGGATCGCGTCGCTCAACGTCTGTCGGATGAGCAATCCCCAGTTGGTTTGCTGGTGAATAACGCCGGTTTTGCGCTGGGGTGCTCATTTATTGATAACACCATCGAGGCCGAAGAAAACGCTCTTGACGTGATGGTTCGAGCACCCATGGTTCTTTCCTATGCGGCGATCGACGCGATGCGTGCGCGCGGGCGTGGTGCCATCATCAATGTTTCCTCGGTTGCATCAGAGACCGGTGCGGGCACGTATAGCGCGCACAAGGCGTGGATTCGGGCATTCAGTGAGGGGTTGTCAGAGGAGCTTCGGGGGAGTGGCATCACCGTGACAGCGGTATGTCCAGGGCCTGTGCACACGAACTTTTTCGAGGCCGCTGGCGTTGACATGTCCGCAGCGCCTCAGTGGTTGTGGGCAACTCCAGAGCGGGTTGTGAGCGAAGCTTTAGATGCAATGCGACGGGGGCAGGTGTTGGTAACTCCGACGCCGGTCTACAAAGTGGCAATGGCTGCAATGCGGGTTGCTCCGCGTTGGGTGACGCGCCGCGTCATGCGCTCGATTCCGCATATGTAGCGTTTTGTGTGGTCAATGGCGGAATTGACGCTAGCGCACTTCTACTGTGATAATGATTCTCATTATGAGAGTAAAGAGGATCATTTCTACCGGAGCACTAGCCCTGACCATTGCCCTTATGCCCCAGCTCGCTTGGGCTGGGCCTGATCGCGATACAGAATGGGTCGTTACCGGTCAACACGTTGATGCCCCCATTCCAATCTGGCATGCGGATACGCATAGTTTCACGATGAACACCATCAATATGCCAGTGGAGAAGACCGTCCTGTGGCTTCCCAAAGCCTGGGCAGGCAGTGGAGCGCAAGACGCGAAGTATCAATTAGAGATTCCCGAAAAGCGTCCTGACCTTGCCTTCCTTGGCCCTGAGCACTCGGTCCTCAACGCAGCCCCGCAAAACCCCGGTCCTAACAACACGCCAATTTGGGCGGGCCTCGGCGCTGACTCTTCTGTCGAATGGGCAGCACCTGATGAATTCGATGGAAGCACCTACACCCTAGATTTGATTAACGTTGACGGTCCGGGACGGATGGAGATGTTCATCGATCACGGAGACTCGGTGTCGCGTTTCCTGTCGAGCCACGATATCGCTTATCGATCGGTCTACAACCCGCGTCACACGCACCTTTTCACGACCTTCACACAACCGGGGCGTTACCAAGCGCGCTTCCGCGTAAATGCGCGTTCGATCGACGGGAAAACGATCTACACCTCACCCATCCAGTCACTGACCTGGCAGGTAGGCGGATCTAACCCGTCTTCCGGAAGTATCACAGATATTCACCAGGCTTTTGCCGCTGCACAGGCCCAGCGCAGTGATGGCGTTCAAGCACAGCCCTCGTTGACGCTTGCTCCCAACCCGCAGCGTGAACACCCCGGAGACCAGCACCTAACGGAGATCACCTTCAATAGCGGTCACGCAACGGATCAAGGTCGCCTCTGGTTGACCGTCAACGGATACTTCCTCACCGAAGAACCCGTCGTTGACGGAAAAGCGCAGGTTCGTGAACTTCTGGGTGACGATGATGCACTGATTCAGGCGGTCTTTATTCCCGAGGCCGGAAGTGGTAGTGCGCGCTGGGCATCAACGCCTCAGGCCTTCTCTCAGCGAGACCGTGCGGAAGTACGTGTCACCCGGGCAAGCTCGGTAATCATCGAGCCCTCTAATCCGGATCCGAGCCCCGTTTGGGATCCTGCCCAGATTTCGGTTTCGCGCCCAGGCGTTCATGTCTCTTATACCCGTAAGGAGGGAAGCGAAGACCAGTACACAGTTCAGGTCCAGGCTGACGACCCTGAATTACGTGCTGCCTATAAAGTTGAGCTCTTCGAAAGCGAATATGACTTCTCCCCGTGGTGTGCCATCGAAGGCACTCTTGGAAAGGGCGGAATTGATATTCAGCAGCAAGATTTGGGCGCCTGCATGGGTCAGCCCATGTACATGAAATTCAGTGTTCGCCCGCACCCGAAATCTTTGGCATCCATGACCACGAAGGGGCAAGAAGATGTGGAGCTCTCCTCTTCATTCGGAATGGATCTGAAGTTGAAGATGTGGCCGGGTGGAAACCCTGTTGAACCCGCTCCGGCACCAACGGTCGAACCCTTGCTTCCTTCTCCCTCGCCGACTCCTTCTCCTGCACCGAATATTCCTGATACCAGTAACGATCACGCGGATGATGCTCTGAAG
This sequence comes from Trueperella pyogenes, assembly GCA_963534475.1. Lineage (GTDB taxonomy): Bacteria > Actinomycetota > Actinomycetes > Actinomycetales > Actinomycetaceae > Pauljensenia > Pauljensenia pyogenes_B. Next base: position 19,616 of record CAUSSZ010000010.1, read on the forward strand.
ACGAATCCGGTTGAACTTGCGCGCGGACATATGGACCTGCGTCTTCGCGAGGATTCTGGCGCCGCCACGCACTACTCGCTGGTGCTCAAGGATGATTCCTTGACGGGAGAAAAGACCTCAGTGATGCGTGCAATCGACTCAGTGACGTGGAAGGTTGGTGTCAACGCGCGCTTTACCCGTCCGCAGAGCCTATCCGATCCCAGTTATGACGTTCTGGGCGCAATTGGCGAATCCAGCTACGTGCTTCCCGAAACTCAAAATCCCGACATTGTCTGGCCTGGGGTCAGCACGGAAGGTATCGACTATTCTCAATTCCCCAAGGGAATCGATTATGAGCTGAAGGTTGTGGAATCTCCGAAGGATTCGAGAGTTGCCTTCTTCCAGGGAGGAACTTTCGGAGGTCCGGCGAATATCATGGTCGACTCGGCAAACCCTGCAAAGTCGCGCATTCACACCGATTCTCCGACTCATATGCACGCAAACTGGGTGTTCTCGAAGCCCGGGCACTATCGACTGCAGATCCGTGCACTCGATGGAGATAAAGAGATCGCTGCTCCGATGAGCTGGAACGTTTCCGTTCACGAGGCCGCGGTTCCTACGCCCACCCCTTCAAGTGAACAACCCTCTGAGCAGCCGATTCCTACGCCCAGTCCCTCGGCGGATACTCCCTCAGTAGCGCCGGAGCCAACGCCGGATCAAACAACTGCTCCGACACCCGCCTCGACAGAATCTGCGCCCGCTCCCGCGGCGAGTCCTTCGGCTGCAGATCCAAAGGCCTCGGAAAACCCATCGGCTCAGCCAGCCACTCAAACGACTACGCCCCCACCGAGCAATACTCTGGGGCAAGTCAGTGCGGGTGAACGCTTGCTTGGTTCGCGCTCTAACTCTTCTGGTTCCCGGCGCGTTCTTGGGGGAGTAAGCGGTGGCGGCGGGGCTGCCCCATTGGCCGCCGCAGCAGAGCCAAGCAGCGCCCCGACAGCCAGTGAGAGTTCCACTGCCGATTCAGATTCTCCGGTTCAAGCAGCCCAGCTGAGCAATGATGAGGCCGGCGAATCGACCGCCTCGAGAATCCCACGCTGGTGGTGGATTCCTGCAGCAGCACTGGCGATTGTGCTGGGTGCTGGCGCCGCTTTAGCCGTCAGAAGAAGAGGGTGATACTCGTCTATTCCTGAGGTTTTCCTGCTTGACTCAGGAAAACCTCAGGAATAGACTGACGTTACCAGAACCGGTTCCGCCCGAAAGGGTCCAGGGCCGGTCTTCTTTTTCACTGCAAAGGTGCAATGAATATGAAACCGTTCAAAACGATTAGCCAACAACTGGCTTTACTGGAGTCGCGTGGAATGCTCATAGAGGACTCAGTGCTTGCTGCCCACGCATTAGAAACTATTGGCTACTACCGGTTATCGGGATATTCGTATCCGTTCCGGAAGCGCCTGGCGGATGTAATAGGCAGAGATCAAGCTTTTGTTGAGGGCACTCGATTCGCCGACGTATTGTCACTGTATGCCTTTGATGTGAAGCTACGTTCAGCGGTATTTGCCCAGCTTGCTTGTATTGAGATAGCGCTTCGAAGCTGGATTGGAAATGAAGTTGGGAAGATTGACCCAGCTATGCACCTAGACGTAACAAAATTAGGGCCCACAGCTCTACATGTAGAGAAGCGAAGCAAGCAGACACGCTATGACTCCTGGAAGGCGCGGTACGACAAGAAACTATCTACTTCGAACGAAGACTTTGCGAAGCACTACCGACAGAGTTGTGGGGGTGAGCTGCCGATTTGGGTGGCTGTTCAACTGCTTGATTGGGGCGCGTTGCAGACATTATTCTCCATGCTCCCACGCGGTGTTCAGGATGCGATTGTGGCAGGTGTCGGTATCTCGGCATCTGAAATGAATTCGTGGCTCAATGCGCTTCGGGTGATGAGGAATATCTCTGCACACCACAACAGACTTTTTAACCGTGTGTTTCCGTCTAAGCCCGCGTTTCCACAGGCTGCCGAAACGAGTGAGTTCATTGGAAACGCAGGTCCTAACAATCGTGCGTTTTATCTTCTGACTCTCACTCAATATTTTCTTGATCGATTCCAGATTGGAGATAAGACAGTATTGCCCTCAGTTCTCGCTGAATTCCCAAGCATGCAGCACATTGATATTTCATCGATGGGAGCGCCGATGAATTGGGAATCTCTGGAACTGTGGGGTTCTTGAGCCTCAAGAACCCCACATGACCTTTACTTACCGAATTGACTCCATGATTCGAACTCCGTCGAGCACGGGCATGTAGGGAAGAGGGTCGATTCCGGTCTCAAGCACATAGTCCGTCAGCTGCTCGCGGACAACGTTTCGAAGCGTTTGTGGATCCCAAGGCTTGGCAATGTAGTAATCCAAACCGGCCTGGTTCAGTGCCTTGATGGTGTCACTTTGATCTGCCTGTCCCGTGACCAACACTGTGCGAGTCGAACTAAACCTTGGATCCGCAGTGAGCTCAACAAGGAAATCGACACCTGACTTTCCCGGTAGACGATGATCGGAGAGGACCAGCGCAAGCTCATCCCCATCCGACTCGATTTCCTCGACAACGCTCCACGCATCGGAGGCGTCTTCTGCCAATTCCAAACGGACGCGACCGTCGAATTCCTCAAGGTCACGTTCTAGCGCCTGACGAACCTCGGCCTCGTCTTCGAGGGACAAAATGGTCAGCGTCATGATTCCTCCTCGTGAACATGGTGTGCTGGAATAAGGATCCGCATCGTAGTGGATCCCGGGTGAGAGTCAATGAGTAGTCGCCCATCCAAATCAGCGATGATCGAGTGGACGATGGACATGCCCATTCCCAAGCCGAAGCGCACGCGGCCAGCCTTTGTTGTGAAATGTGGTTCCATAATACGGTCCAAAACCTCGGGTGCAATACCGGGGCCGTTATCGCAGATCTGGACCTCGACCTGATCCCCATCCATCGCTACCCGGATGGTAATTCGCGCTTCGTCATGGCCGCGCGCGGGAAGGTGAATTCCCGAGGCCGGGTTGGCTTCTGCGCGCGCCTTGAGGTCTGCGGCCTCGTCCTCGATTGCTTCAGCCGCGTTCACAATGAGATTGGTCCAGACCTGCTGCAATTTGCTGGGGTGAGCCAGGACCGGCTCAACGTCCTCGTATTCGCAGACGACTTCGATCCCGTGAACCCGGTGCGAGGTTAATCGCAGCACGTCATCGATTCCGCGCCGAACATCGACCTCTTTACGTTCGTCGGCATCGGGGCGCGCGTAGCCCTTTAAGGACTGCGTGAGTGCGATGATGCGCTCACCGGATGCTAAAACCGATCTTAGGGAACTTCCCAATCGGGCTCCTGCCTGGAAGGCGAGCAGCTGCTTGGGATCATCTGCAAGTTTCTGTGCCTGCGTGTGGTCGCTCAGGCCTGCGCGGATCAGCTGTCGAATAACGCTGCGATCGTGAAGGATCGGCAAGAATTCCTTTTGGAGTTCCCTTTCGCGAGCGGTCGAAAGGGGCGGCAAGTCCATCGCAGAGTTGAGCGCGTTGAGACATGCCTCCGGTTCGGGTGAACTGACAACGTCCTCGGTGTCTTCGCGAAGATGCCCGGCCGCCCTCAAAAGCGCGGTGACGGGATTATTGAGCTCGTGGGCGATTCCAGCGCTGAGTTCGCCGAGCATGGCAAAACGAGCGCCTTCGACAAGCTTTGCGCGCGTTGCACGCAGGTCTTCCAAGGTAGCCGCCAGTTCTTCTTTCTGGCGCTCCAAGTCTTCAGCCAGCATCGCATTTTCGACGTGAAGGTCCTCGGCGCGCATGAGGCGTCGCGTTAGTGAACGAATTGCCAACGCAGTTAAAACCGTTGAAATTGATGGATCTTCCGTCAGCGCGATCTGAAGCTGTTCGGTGGTTAGACGCACCACGGTTGCTTCGCTTGTCGTCAGGGCGGTAAAAAATGCGCTCTCGCCTCGTGCAAGCGAAATAAGACCAATGAGCGGGCCCGAGGTCGCAAGGTGGGCAAGGACCTCGCCGTGGCGTGAGTCGCGGTGGAGGGAAACCGTCCCCTCAAGGACCAGGTGAACTGCTTCGACTCTGTGGCCCTGCGTCAGCAGGTGAGTTCCCCTCGGAAGAATGATCCGAGGCCGAGGACCCAGAACCCTCTCGACACCTTCAAGTAGTTCGCGGACAACCTGAGCTTCATTGAGATCGAGGCCTTCAAGGATTGGTCCCTGAACCGCAAAAGAAGGAGCACCTTGGATAAGAGCGAGGATCTCTCCTCCGCAGTACCCGCATTCCTCGAGGTACCGGCGCATGGTTGAATACGCCTGGCCGGACAGCAAAGGTACTGTCCACGGGGAGCGCACGACGGAGGCTAAATGCCCAGATTCCGTACATACCGCAAGGTCAGTATGAATTTCCTGGTCGGTCACCAGCATCCACTGAGTCGACGCCATGAGAGAGGACGCGCGCGCAGATTCGATCAGGGCATCGACGTTGGGGACCTCGCTGGTTGCAACTCCCAGGACCACGTGGTCATCGTCTCCGAGGTCCTCGAGGAAGACGCCTAGATCGTTGAGATCCTGGATGCGATCAAAGCAGAGGTTGGGGAAAGACTGCGTGAGATCACGCGTGAGAGGACCGGCAATCTGGCGGGAATTATCTCCAACCACTAGGACGTGAATGTGATAGCCCGCCCGGTGCCCACCGCTGCGGACATCGGTTCGTTCAAGAACCTGAGCATCTCCTTGCGCAGGGCCTTGCGTCCACCCGTGGGCAAGCCCAGGTGCGCTCGCGGAAGAGGCCTCGGCTGGGGGAAAGGACACCTACATCACCCCGATCGCACCCCAGGTCAAAGGCGCGACGAAGGACAGAAGGATGATGCCGATGACTCCGACGATGACACCAACAATGGCCATTTCCTTTGTCGGGGTGGTTCCTGTCGAGTAGGCGATTGCGTTCGGTGGGGTCGAAATTGGCAGGCACATGCCCAGCGAGCATCCGAGGGCAATGACCATGGCGATCTCTGCGGCACCCGTAGATACCGTAGCTGCAAGGCCCATTCCCATGGGGACCAGCAGGTTCGCCGAGGCCGAGTGCGAGATGACGTTTGAGGTGACCCAGCCGACCAACGCCAGAACCAGAATGAGCAGTGCACCGGGGATTGAGGCCCACTTGATTGAACCGAGCATCCATTTATCCAAGCCGGTCGCGCTAACGCCGGAACCAAGCGCGATGCCTCCGGCAACTAGCCACAGGACAGGCCAATCCAATGCGCGCAGGTCATCACCGCTCATCACCTTTGTCATGAGCAGAATGACGACGGGAAGGAAGCCAACGATATTGGAGGAGATGTGGTGCAGGGATTCCGTCATCCACAGTAGGATCGTCAGGCCTGCGACCGCATAGAAGATGATGGCACTCTTTGACTTCTCGAATCGCGCAGAGGTGTCAATGTCAAACTTTGCATTTGAAGGGATGTAGCGCCACGCGATAAATGCCCATGACAAAGCCAGAAGAACCAACATGAGCGGGACAGCTGCCAGCATCCATTGGAAGAAGGTCACCTTGATGCCCGCGTTTTCCAGGGCACCCAAGGCGATGGCGTTCGGCGGAGTGCCAACAGGTGTTCCCATGCCGCCAACATTCGCAGCAACCGGGATCGATAAGGCGATGCCCGTTCGTGCTTTACCTTCGGGAAGAGCCATGATGACCGGCATCATGACGGCAAACATGGTCGCCGTCGTCGCGGTGTTTGACATGAACATGCTCATGATTGCGGTAATGAGCATGACGCCCATGACTGTCAGGCGCGGCTTGCCAATGAATGGTTTCAGCAGCACTGCGGAGAGCGCGCGGTCGACCTTGTACTTCGCAGCCCCGTCGGCAACCATGAATCCGCCCAAGAAGAGGATGATAACTGGGTTGGCCAGAGCTCCAAAGAACTTTGTGTAGGCGGGGGCTTTCTCGGGGATGCTCAAAAGGGCGTGGTCAGAGATGAAGAGGACTTCGAGGAAAATCACCAGGACCGCGGTACCCGCAAGTGGGACGGCCTCGGTGACCCACAGGAGAATTGCCGCTAAGAAGATCCCAAACATTCTGGTTCCCGAGGCATCGAGACCTGGCAGCTGGATGAGCAGGCAGGTGATGATCGATATCAGCGCGCCCACAGCTCCAAACACCTTGAAGGGGCTCAGGCGTTGCTTGGTCGCAGTAAAGTCGGCCGGTCGGGTCGACATGTTCTGCGCCGAGCGCGGGTTAATAGATACAGATGCAGTACTGCGGTTGCGGCGTACCATGGGCAGACCTCGTTGTCTTCACGGAATGAGTACGCATAATTATATGTCATACATCACGTGGTGATGACCATTTTGGTGATCAATCAGCAAGTGATGGTACGCAGTAGGCGAGTCTAGCTTTGCTTGCAAAATCCCGCGTCAAAGGGTCGGGGAGAAGGGAAACAATTCCGACCACCGTGGCGCCCGCAGCTTCTACAGCTTCGCGAAGCGCACCGGTGTCCACCAAAGAAGAGTTCGCCAGAAGGACCGCCGGACGCCCGTGGATGGGAGCGCCGGTGAAAGACGTGTCCGAGGCCGTCGCCTGAGTCGGACGAAGAAGTGCGGCATCCAGATCCAGCCCTCGCCCTCCTGCTGCGTGAATCATCGCGGCAGCAAGTGCGCCGTCACCTTCGGGTGCGATTACCACTTCGTAGTCACCGATTGCGAGGTCATTTTCCTCGAGAAGATCAATGAGGACGTGACCGCAAACAGCCGCACCTTGAGAGCTCAAGGAAATCTCATTGAGGTGCGTAAGTGGTTCTTCGGTATCCAGTAGTGGTGCGGTGAGGGCGCGAAGGGCAAGGAGCTGAGGATCGTGAGTGATCATTGTTCCCATTCAGTTGGATGCGGGCTGGACGTAACGGATCAGGTCACCAATTCCGTTGTAGATACGGAAGGGACGGTAGGGGAAGTTCGCCACGTCATCAGAGTGCGTCGAACCCGAGAGCACCAAGAAGGTCCTCATGCCGGCCTCGACACCTGCGCGGACATCCGTATCCATGCGGTCGCCAACCATTGCAGCTTGTTCGGAGTGGGCGCCGATCTTGTTGAGGCCGGCGCGAATCATGACGGGGTTTGGCTTACCGACGAAATAGGGAGCCTTGCCAGTCGCTGCTTGGATCATCGCTGCGATGGATCCTGCTGCGGGTAGGGTTCCTTCATCAGAAGGGCCCGAGACATCCGGGTTGGTTGCAATGAACTTCGCACCGCGTTCGATCAGGCGGATTGCCGTGGTGAGTGCGTAGAAGTCATAGAAACGAGTCTCTCCAAGAACGACGTATTCGGGGTCTTGGTCGGTCATCACGTAGCCCGCGGTGTGCAGGGCCGTCGTCAGCCCCGCCTCGCCAATGACATAAGCCGTGGAGTTGGGGGACTGCTGGGAGAGGAAGGCGGCAGTCGCATTGGCAGAGGTCCAGATGTGTTCCTCGGGGACCTTCAGGCCCGAGTTCGCAAGCCGAGCAGAAAGGTCACGGTTGGTGAAGATCGAATTGTTCGTGAGAACCAGGAATGGGATCCCATTCTCTTCCAACGCAGAGATGAAGTCCTGAGCACCGGGAAGAGCGCGATTCTCTTTTACAAGAACGCCGTCCATATCCGACAGCCATGCGCTAATTGGGGGCATATCCGACAGTGCGGTGGAAAGTGAATTCGTCATGCATCTAATGTATCTGTTTGCGGGTTCATTCGGTAGGAAGAAGGCGATGATGGACACAAACTCTCAGCCAGAAGTGGGCGTCGGACCCTGGCCTGGCGGCCCTGAGAACTGGCCGAGCGATGATGTCTACGATCCCCAGCTGCTTGCCGATGGCGATCGACGCAATGTTGAGGACCGCTACCGCTATTGGAAAATGGAGGCGATCATCGCCGATATCGCCGCTCACGCACTTCCCTTTGAGATTGCCATCGAAAATCTGGGACACGACTTCAATATCGGCTCAATCGTTCGAAGCGCGAATGCTCTGGGAGTTAGTCGCGTACATATCGTTGGAAGGCGGCGGTGGAATCGGCGTGGCGCAATGGTCACGGATCGATACCTAGACGTCGTCCACCACAGTGATGTCACGGAATTTGCTGATTCGGTTCGTGAAAGAGGATTGTCGCTGGTTGGCATTGACAATGTGCCGGGTTCAATTCCGCTGGAAGGTCACCAGCTCCCCGCTCAGGCATGCCTGGTATTCGGGGAAGAATCCAGTGGTTTGAGCGAAGAAATGCGCGCTCAGTGCGGCGAGATCCTCCACATCACGCAGCGCGGTTCAACTCGCTCAATGAACGTGGGCCACGCCGCGGCAATCGCGATGTGGGCGTGGGTGATTCAGCACTCTTAAGCGCGAGCAAGGGCCTCGGCGGGAAAATCTTGTACGCGGTCGGTAAAGATACCGCTGACGCCCCATTTTGCGGCCGTACGCGCATCCTCAAGGGAATTGACGGTCCAGGCATTTACTTCAAATCCTGCACTCAGCATCTCGTTCACCTCGACCTCGGTCAGACCCTCCCAAGCGGGATGGATTGCGCTGCACCCAAGATCGGCAGCCTGACGCCAGGAGCCAGCGGTGACCTCGTCGCGACGGCACAGCCACGCCAGCGGAAGCTCGGGCATGGTCTGACGGACTGCACCGAGCAGCTCGTGGTCGAAGGAAGAAATCAGCAGCCCACTCTTATTTTTGAAGGACTGCAGTGCAACCTCAAGGTTTTCAACCAATGTATCGCGGCGCTTCCCCGCGGCTCGAGGCTTCAGCTCAATATTGAAAGATGTTTGCGTCGCATTCGCAAAAGACACCACATCGGCCAGCTCAGGAATGCGTTCAAAACGATAGGTCGGAGAAAACCACGCACCCGCATCAAGTCGGCGCAGTTCCCCGTAGCCCCAGGAATCCCAAGAACCTGAAGAATTCGTTGTGCGGTCGACAGTATCATCGTGGATCACCAGCAGCGTCCCATCGGCCATGACGCCTACATCGCACTCACACCAGCGGGCCCCAATTTCCGAGGCCTTCGCGAAGGCTGCGATCGTATTCTCGGGTGCAAGGGTCGATGCGCCGCGATGGGCAATAATCTTTGGGAATTCGCTCATTGTGTATCCTTCATTTCTTCACAACACGTGCCGGTAGCCATCTAAGTCGGGTCTAGAAGTAATCATCGACGGGAATCAATCCAATCCCCGGGACGAATTGCATCTTTGGGCGACCCGGATTCTCTTCGGTCTCATCAGCTTTCCCGTGCATTCCGTCAATTCCCGCGCGCTCTTCTTCGCGGCTGAAACCCTCTTCTTCAGTGAGCGTTTCCATCTCCGAGGCCGTGCCTTCGTCAGGTTGGGCCATCAGCGCCGGATCCAGCAGCATTGCTTCGTCACGCTTGGTCGGAAGAATGCTCTTGACGTAGGACTCAATCGCCTCATCTTGGGGGATATCGCGCCCAGCTTCTTCGGCCAAATACCAGCGGTGCTCAAGGAATTCGTGGAAGATCTGTGCGGGTTCAAGCTTTGCAGCAAGTTCGGCGGGAACAGCGCTGATGACGGGTTCGAAGACTTCGTTCATCCACTCGTGCGCAACGATTTCCAGTGGGGTCTTGTTCTTCCCGGTCATTGCACGGTAGGTCTCGATGTCATTGAGCATTCGCTGCGCCTGATTTTCGCCGACATCCATACCGGTCAAGCGCATGAGCTTTCGGTGATGGTGGCCGGCGTCGACGACCTTCGGGGTGATGATTATGTGGGTACCATCAAGATCCGAGGACATTTGAAGTTCTCCGACCTCGAAGCCCAGGTCATTGAGACGGCGGATACGTTGAGCAACACGCCATTTTTGGTTGGTTTCGATGACTTCAGGGCCCGTGAGTTCATTCCAGAGCTCAAGGTAGCGTGAACGAATGCGGTCGCCAACTTCGATGGGGTCTTCTTCGCTGGGGAAGAAAGAACCGGCCTGCAGGTCCATGAGTTCGCCGATGATGTTGGTGCGCGCAAGATCAACGTCGTATAGGCGCTGTCCTTCGGTTAGGGAAGGATGGATTTCACCGGTTTCTGCGTCGACGAGGTAGGCAGAAAATGATCCGGCATCGCGCCTGAATAAGGTGTTCGACAGTGAAACATCGCCCCAATAGAAGCCCAGAAGATGGAGGCGAACAAGAAGGACAGCCAAAGCATCAATTAAGCGTCCCGCGGTGTCTGGCGTCATGTGCTGCGAGAAGACCGCGCGGTAGGGAAGAGAGAACTGAAGGTGTTCGGTCACCAATACAGCTGCGAGTTCCTCGCCAAAAGCATCTCGCCGGCCGCTGACAACAGCCGTGGGGATAACCGAGGGAGCTCCCAATCGTGAGAGGTCGCGAAGGAGTTCGTACTCTTTGTACGCGACGCTTTCCCCGATCTCTTTAACTGCGATCACCCTGTCGGAAAGATTGACGAAGCGAACGACGTGGCGTGAAATGCCGCGGGGAAGTGCGGCAAGGATTTCCTTAGGCCAGTCTTCAAGGGGAAGATCCCAAGGCAAATCCAGCAGTGCCGGATCAACCGTTGCTGCCGTGATCTCAAGCGTTGAGGGAATGGGCATGGCTCTATTGTCTCATTCATTGCACGATAGGGCACGGGGCCCGCAACCGTGTGGTTACGGGCCCCGTGTGAGCAGTTTGAATGATCAGAAACTCTTGATCACTCGGGCAGGCGCTCGCCGGTGGACGCAGAGAAGTTGTGCTGCTGTCCTTCCTTGATGCGGGTGTGGATCACGCCGCCAGGCTTGGGAGCGGTGCGCGGAGGAACGCGGACGATGAGCTGTTCGCCCTTGCCTTCGCTGCCGGAACCCAGACCGTGGCCGGAATCTGCACCTGCCAGGTGGCCGTAGATGTAGGCATCCGAACCCAGTTCCTCAACGAACTCAACTTCGATCGGAATGGTGTTTTCAGTTTCTGCAGAAACGACCTCGAGGCCCTCGGGACGGAAGCCGATCGTGACCTTGCCTTCGTCTTCGGGAACCATGGCATCCAGGGTTGCCTGCGACAGCGGAACCTCTGCGGTGCCGAGTTTTGCGACATTGCCTTCAACCTTGAACTTGCCCAGGTTCATGGCGGGGGAGCCGATGAAGCCTGCGACGAATTCGTTGGCGGGGCGTTCGTACATTTCCTGCGGGGTGCCGACCTGCTGGAGGAGACCGCCTGCGAGAACCGCGATGCGGTCACCCATGGTCAGAGCTTCGGTCTGGTCGTGGGTCACGTAGACCGTGGTGACGCCGAGTTCGCGCTGCAGCGAGGCGATCTGCGTACGAGTCTGGACACGGAGCTTGGCGTCCAAGTTGGACAGAGGCTCATCCATGAGGAAGACCTGAGGCTTACGGACGATTGCGCGGCCCATAGCAACACGCTGACGCTGACCACCGGAGAGAGCCTTGGGCTTGCGGTCCAAGTAGGGCTCCAGGTCAAGGATGCGTGCGGCTTCTTCAACGCGCTTGTTGATTTCATCCTTGGGGGTGCCTGCGATCTTCAGTGCGAAGCCCATGTTCTCGCGAACGGTCATGTGCGGGTACAGAGCGTAGTTCTGGAAGACCATTGCGATGTCGCGGTTCTTCGGCTGTACGTCGGTGACGTCCTTATCGCCAATGAAGATACGGCCGGAGTTCACGTCTTCAAGACCTGCGAGCATTCGCAGGGACGTGGACTTGCCACAACCGGAAGGACCGACGAGAACCAGGAATTCACCATCCTGAATCTCAAGATCGAGCTGGTCGACAGCGGGCTTATCTGACCCGGGGTAGATTCGGGTTGCCTTATCGAAAGTTACAGTTGCCATATTGAACCTCCACCGGCGGTACGTGCCGGACGATCCTTTGTAGAGACCAGACGACAGCGTCTTCACTGCCGCCGCGCTTGCCCCACATCAGATGTGAAGTTTGCACTCGCCCACCATAGCACCGCTTGTCGTACAAATTCCAGCCCCATTTGTTGTCGACAGTGCACGTGAGGCCTGAAATTCGTCAACCATTCGCTAGGCTTGGGGTGATGCGTGAGCAAGACATGATTGGTGGGTACCGCCTTCTCAAGCGCCTGGGCGCGGGAGGCGCTGCCACCGTGTGGCTTGCCTGTGACGAGGCCGGAGAACGTGTTGCGTTAAAAATCCTTCACCCAGCCTTGGCTGCCGATGAGGACTATCGCGAGCGTCTCCTACGTGAGGCTCGGACGGTTAACTCGATTCGCGGTGGAGGGGTTGCGCATATCTTAGATATTGAGATTGATGCTACCCAGCCCTTCGTCGTCAGTGAATACATTCCCGGTCCGACACTGTCTGAACTTCTTGCCAGAGGAGCGCTGAACATCGGTGGTGTTGCCGCGATTGGTGGTGCCCTTGCTCAAACGCTTGAAGATGTTCATGCGCGCCGAATCATTCATCGCGACGTCAAAGCCTCCAATGTCATCTGTTCGCCTCGTGGCCCCGTGCTCATTGACTTCGGTATTGCGATGGGACAGGACGAGGCCCGGCTGACCCAAACCGGCCTCGTTTCCGGTACCGCGGGCTATACCGCACCCGAATTGCTCAGGGGAGGGCGGGCCTCGGCGGCTACGGACTGGTGGGGCTGGACGGCCACTCTGTTGACTGCGCTCACCGGCCGACCTCCCTACGGGGAAGGCGCCACAGAAGGGATTTTGGACCGAGTCCTCAAAGGCGAACCCGATACGCGAGGACTTGATCCGCGAGTTGCCTCGCTCATGCGCATGGCTCTGCATCCCGACCCTCATGTGCGCCCAAGCCCCGATCAGGTTGTTCGAGAGCTGGCTCAGTGGGGTAGGTTCCGCCTCAGCGACATGGCAGTCTATGGCGGCTCTATGGCGTGGGAAGGTCTTAATTGGGCCCGTCTTCTTGCACCTGCAACATCCTCGCAGGCTCCCACTGTGGTTGCTGGCCTGAGTGAACAAAACGAAGGTGAAGAGCGCTTTGCCTCTGAGAGCGAGCGTACTTCGGTCCTTGATCCTTCAGAGGCGGATGCGACTCGCGTGATGGAGAGCGGTTACGCAGAGGATCCCTCCTATGTCGATCCCGAGGCCACGCAGGTGTATCCCCAGACCGTTGCCGACTCGCGGGGTTGGGAAGGCAGAAGCGGGGGAGGGGAAACTGCTTATTTGCCCCCCATCGCCCCTACGGCCTCGTCAATGGGAACAAGCTATCTTCCTGCAGATGATGGATACCGTCAGGCGGCAATCCCTCCGAATGTCGAGTTCGTGACTGAGCAACGTCATTACGAGTGGCAGCAGCTGAAAACTGCGAATTTCATTGGACTTATCGCGCTGGCTGTGCTTGCTCTTGCACCTATATATATGGGGATGGCTGGGCTCATTCTTGTCGGCGTGATCACTGCTATTTTTGCGGTGCTCGGCGGTGCATACAGATGGCGTGAAAACCGCCGGATCCGCAATCAAGAGGTTCGTTCCAGTGATAACTGGGCAGCTCTGGGAATGCTTCCCTTCACGGGACTTGGAGCGATACTGTCGACGGCGATTGGCCTTTTCCCGGGGACGGCATTGGCTTGGGGGCAGTGGGTTCTCTTCTCACGAGATTTCTACGCGGAGATCGGCTGGTCAATTTACTCGGGCTTTTTCGCAACCAGGTTGGGAAATCCCGGCATTTCGTGGTTCCCTCTGGTCGTGACGGGGCAGGCACCCATTCACTCTGATTCCTGGCTAGCAATGAATCCATCCTGGGTTCTGCTGACGTGGGTACTGACAACGATTTCCCTGTGGGGAATGTGGGTGATGCCAACGGGACGTCCGCTTCGTACTGGCCTGAGTGTGGCGGTACGGGTCTGTGCGCCGCGAGTGTGGATGCAGGTCATCCTTGGGCTGATTGGTGTGCTCGTAATCGGTGTTATTCTCGCGGGAAATTTCTGAGTGAGCGGTTGTAGATCGTCCGCGGGGGACGGTTATCTCAACGACCTTCTGGAATTAAACGCGTAGCATCAGCGTTGGCATTGTGCGTCGGTGAGTAATGCTCGCTAGGCTTGGATGCACATCAACAGAAAGGCCCAGATAATGGCAAAGCCGTCTCGCTCGCAGGAAGTGCGTGAGAAAGCTCAGCAACTGCGTGAGCAACAGGCACGTGCGGATCGCCGAACCCGAAACATCATCATCGGACTGGTCGTACTGATTCTTGTTGTGATCGTTGGCGCGATCGCCGCGGTGATCATTCAGTCAAACCACAAGAAGGCTCAGGACAGCCAAGCTGCGACCGCTACTATCGGTACCTATGGGGACGGCGCGCCGATTGTGGTTTCTCACCTGGGTATTGGCAAGATCGATGAATCCCTTCCGACGCTGACGGAATACTTTGATTACTCCTGCCACGTCTGCGCAGCCTATGACGTTGCCTTCGGTGAACAAGCCACTCAAGATGCTCTCGATGGCAAATTCAATATCAAGTACCAGCCGGTGAATACGGTGAAGGCACCCTATCAGTACGCCGCAACCACCGCTTCGTTGATCGCCGCGCAAAAGGTCGATGCTCAGACCTGGGGCAAGTTCCACAATGCGCTTCTTGCTTACTTCAACGAGGCCTACAACTCGGGTAACGGTTCCGTTGTCCAGGACCTGTCGAAGTCAGCCAAGCAGGTTAAGACCATTGCAACGCAGGTTGGAATTCCCGAGGATGTTGTGCATTCCTTCCCCGAGAATGGCGTTGATGAATACCTGACCAAGACCACTCAGGCGTGGGGAAATGCAACCTACGAGGGCCGCAGTCCCAATTCCTTGGGCACTCCCGAGTTCGTCATCAATGACAAGACTGCTCTGGACTTTTCGAAGCTTGGCGTCACCACGGTCGATGGTATCTACCCGGCAATTCAGCAGCAGCTTGCTGCCGCGGGACCGGCGTCCGCTTCGAAGTAAGGGGCAATGTGATCCCCTAGGGTGATCGCGCTTTGGACCTTAAAGTGTTAGGGCGCGTGCGTGACATGGTCGCGTACGCGCCCTTTCTTTGTAGCTGTGGGGGAGAACTGCTGGCGCGTAGCGTTTTCGTATTGATGCGCAGGTTGTTTTGAGGGCCTCAAGGTGGCGTGTGAGCCACATTGCGATTTTTAATTCGTCTTTGCGGCCTCAGTCATGGCACACTATGTGGGTTGCCACCTTAGCTCAGTTGGTAGAGCACCCGCCTTGTAAGCGGACGGTCGTCGGTTCGAGTCCGACAGGTGGCTCCATTTTTTTATCCGGGAGACCGACTTCCGGTTTTTCCTGGATTTTCAAGCTTTCGAAATGTTTTTGAATCTCATAAATTTAGGTTGTCGAAGCAGCAATTGCTCCGTTGGCGCGGTAAATTTGCAATTGTCGATCCAGATTACGCAAAGGCGCGCCTAGTTGACAGGAGAGAGATGGATGGACTCATCTCATTTGGTCTAGGACTCTTAACGTTTGTTGCCGCATTCTGCTTGGCTGGTCTAGCACGAGCGATGCGAAATGACAAATTGCCGCCGAATATGTGGGCGGGAATCAGGACGAAGGCAGCATCAGAGTCGGAGTCGTCCTGGTATCAGGTTCAACGAGCAGGTTCAGTCCCACTCATTTGCTTAGCAGTTGCTTATGCAGATTCAGGTTTACTCTTCATTCTTCAAGGAATCTACCACGAGGTCATTTCTCCACTTATTCCGGTAGTTGTGTTTAGTGCACAAAGTCTCGTCGGAATTATATGGATATACAAGGCGAGCAGTAACTCCGATCCATCACAAAACCAGAGTGGAACCAGTGAGGTCTCCGAAAGAATTAAGTAAAAAATGAATTCGGCCATCGTTGTGCCCCAAAAATATTGAGTCAGAAGCGGGACGTGACTTTGGAGCGTGCTCTATCGAGCCTATGTGCGTGCGGCAGCCTCTCCTAGGCTGTGGAGTCTGCTGTATGTGTTGGAATCTTGTTTCCAATACCCCCTGGGGTATTCTTGGAGGAGGCAAAGCAGACATTCCACCGAGCCAGAAAGTGAGTCGCACATGCGAGCACTCGTCGTCGGAGGAGTTGCCGGTGGCATGAGCGCGGCGGCGCGCCTGCGCAGGCGCGATGAGGGCGCCGAGATCATCGTGCTGGAGCGCAGCAAATACGTGTCCTTCGCGAACTGTGGGCTCCCGTACTACGTCGGCGGCGAGATCGAAGACCCCGCCAGGCTCCTCCTCCACACCCCGCAAACTCTCAAAGCTGCGCTGAACCTCGACGTGCGCATCAACTCCGAGGTCACCGCGATCGACCCCGGCGCGCACAGCGTCCAGGTCACTGACACTGAGACCGGTGAGGCCTACGCACTCACCTACGATTACCTAATCCTCTCCCCGGGTGGCCTCGCCAGTCTGCCCCCTATCGGCGGCCTCGACTCTCCGCGGGTGCACACGCTGCGCACGGTCGACGACGCGCTCGCCCTGCGCGAGGCCTCGGGAACGCGAGCCGTTGTCCTTGGTGCCGGGTTCATCGGCATCGAGGCCACCGAGGCCCTCGCGCAGCGAGGCTTCGAGACCCACCTCGTCGAGTACGCCGAACACGTCCTGCCGCCCCTCGAGGTCGAGATGGCCACGCTGGTCACGCAGGAGCTGCGTGCTCTTGGCGTTCACGTTCACGCCGGCGTCGCCGCCCAGTCCGTCACCCACGGCGACGATCAAGACTGGGTGACACTCTCCGACGGAACCGAGCTGAGTGCCGACGTCATCGTCCTGTCAACTGGAGTCCGCCCCGACACCGCCTTCGCCGAGGACGCAGGCATCGAGACCAGCCGCGGCTACATCCTTGTTGATGAGCATGGGCGCACCAGCGCGGATGGTATCTACGCGGTTGGCGACGCCACGGTCGGCCGCGACCATGACCGACCCGTCGCCCTGGCCGGACCCGCGAACCGCGGGGGACGCCTCGTCGCCGACGCGATCGCCGACGCCGAACACGGCGAGGCCACCGCGCGCCCCATCCCGAGCCCCCAGGGCACCGCGATCGTCCGGATCGGGAGCCTCACCGCCGCCATGACCGGCGCTAACCGCCAGGCCCTCGATGCCTCGGGCGCGGAGT
>CAUSSZ010000011.1:0-36630 GCA_963534475.1 Trueperella pyogenes
CGCCCGCACCCCGCAAATGACACACGAAGTTGGCAAAAGACACAGGCCATAAGCTGTGTCATTTCACGACTTCGTGTGGAGGGGACGCAACGGCAGAACAAACGGGGGCGTAAACAGGGCTGCAACGGGGGAGCAACGGCAGCACAAACGCGAGCACGGATAGCCGCAACACTCACTCAGATATGACAGTGCCCGGGTTGGAAACCGCGTATGCAGCGGATGCGGTTTCCTTCCCGGGCACAAAGCTCTTCTCAATACTTAGAAGAGCCGCTCACCTTTCCTCGCGCTTGCGACGCAAGGCGGTGAGAGTCCCACCGGTCATCACAAGGATCAGTGCAATTGCGCCAATCACTGCGACAGTGACACCGGTGCCAGCGAGAGACGAGCCCGCCTTCTTGCTCGCGCTGTCCTTCGGGTTCGTCATGCCTGACTTCCCCTGATCATTCCCGGCTTGGCTCGCCTGATCCTTGCCGGGTTGTTGGCCGTTTGTTCCGGGGGCATTGCCCTGGGGATCATTCGGCACATTTCCAATACCAATGCCCGTGTTTCCGCCATTTCCTGCCTGGTTACCCTGGGTGCCACCCTGGCCGTTGCCCTGGTCGCTATCGGACGAGGCCGAGGCGGAAGGCTGAGGTTGCGTCGTAGGTTGCTCGCTGGGCTGGCTTGGCTGAACAGTGGGCTGAGCGCTGGGTTCAGCGGTGGCCTCGGCGCTTGGCGAGGCTGAGGGACTCACTGACGCAGAAGGTGCCGAGCTGGGTTCTTCGGAGGGCTGCGGCTGGGCCGAAGGCTCCGTCGTCGGCTGAGCACTGGGTTCAGTCGAGGGCTGGGCACTGGGCTGCGTTGACGGCGCAGCTGTTGGTTCAACCGTCGGTGCTACTGTCGGCTCCACAGAGGGCTCAGTCGTGGGCGTAGGAGTCGGCGCCGCTCCCCCATTCGCTGTCAGCATCAGGCTCATTGTCGAAGCATTGCCTGATTCATCCGTTGCGGTCAGTACCAATTCTCGAGTCCCCATCCACGTCGGAGTTCCCGAAATGGTTCCACTGGCCACATCAAGCGAGAGACCCGACGCGGTCACTCCCGAATCAGAAGCTGCGCGGTCCATTGAGTGGTTATTCCGTGTATTCGCAGAGCGAGCTCCCCAATCGAAGATTGGCTCATCATCGTCATCCCAACCATCATTTGGACCGTGGGTGGGCGCAGCGGTTGGCTCAGTGGTGGGTTCATCGCTCGGCTCATTGGTATCGGGCAGAAGCATCGGGTCATTCAAGGCCTTTGGCCCCTCGCCCGTGGTCGGAATTGCCACAGAATTGCCTTCGGGGCCATCCGGATCCACCAGTTTGGCCGACAAAGTAACGGTCGAGAAGTTATCGCGAGCAGTCGCAACGATATTCTTCATTGACGCACCCGCGGCAATCTCTTGATCGTTCCACGGGCTGGCCCACAGTTCAGGCGCCGCACGGTCAACGATTCCCATCGCCCCATCTTTTGCCTTCACAACCACTTGTCCCGAGGTGTTACCCGCGTAGTCGGTAATCGAGTAGGTTGCGCCGTGGGTCCCCAGAGGACGCGTGCGCTTGAGCTGGCCGTTCTCATCCCGGTTACCCCAGTCGGAACGGTTGTTCTTACCGCGGGTAGCGGTCCAGCTTTGGTCACCCATCGCATTGATCTTCTGCCAATCCTTTGTCGTTGGGTTAACCAGCTTGTACTTCGCACCGTCTAGTCCAACAAAGTCCTGTCGTCCCATCGGCCGCGAGTATGAATCGTTGTAACGCCCGCGCAATGCCAGAGCTGAAATCGCACCGGTATCGACACCCAATGGTTGAACCGTTGCTCGGAACATCAACCCCTCCGCGGGTGCAGGCAGAGATACCGAAGTATCTTCTGGACCGACCGTGTATTCGGCGTATCCGTGGTAGGGGTTGTCCTCGCCCGCGTACAACGTTTCAAGACGAACCTTGTATCCGGTGGGCGTCCCCGAAGCGGGTGCCTTCCACGACAGTTCGACCTGCCCTGAAGTCGCTGCTTGAGTGAAGTTGCCGTTAGCATCCTTTGCCGTTGCATAAGTCAATTCACTGGGAAGTGCTGAGCGATT
Source organism: Trueperella pyogenes (assembly GCA_963534475.1). GTDB lineage: Bacteria > Actinomycetota > Actinomycetes > Actinomycetales > Actinomycetaceae > Pauljensenia > Pauljensenia pyogenes_B. Next base: position 2,093 of record CAUSSZ010000011.1, read on the forward strand.
AACGACCAGTTCGGCAGGCTGCGAAATCGATCCATCCTTGCCCACTGCTCGAAGTCGGAGCATATAGCTGCCCTCAAGATCAACCTTCTTGACGTAGCGCGAATCCCTATAGGCCTGAGCAAGATGACGCACATTGCCTGAGGCATCCACGGCCTCGAGAATGTAGGAATCGACGGAGGCAAAGTCTGCCTTCTGCCACGAAACGTTCATCTCACCATCGGTGGTCAGCTCGTCGATCCTAAATCCAGCGGGAATCGCGGGTGTCGCAGACTCATCACTGACAGCAAGTTTGCCGACGTTCACCTGAACATCGCCGCTTCCCTCAACCTGCAGGCCCATCGTTGCAATTGTTCGGCCCTGGAAGTCAGAAAGATCAACAAGTGAATCCTTCCACCCATCTGTCGAGGCCGCACCCAAGGAGAGAGTGACAACTTCCCCCGGCTTGTCGGCAAAGACCAGTGCCAGGCGGGCTTTCGTTGACGCATCCTTTGCGCGCCACACAACTTCAGCGGTCGAGTTGCCCTTCACGTCCAGGTTCGTCTTGTACAGGCGAATGGTCTGCGCTTGCTGCGCTTGACCGTAGAGGACAAGAGAGTTTCCTCCCTGATAGGCGCCGACTGGCGAATACGGCAGAGCCACTTCTTTACCCTGCAGATCAACTCGGGGTTCTTCGCCGTAGTCGAAATCAGCCTTCAGGGTTGCGCCGCCCTGGCCAGTAATCCACCACTGCCACGACGGCAAAATGGATTGAGCTCCCATGTCCGACCACTCGGAAGTATTGCTAACAGCACCCTTCGTGTAGGAACGCATCCCTTTACCGGTCGAGAAATTCGTCCAGAAATTGCTTCCCTGAATGACGCTTCGAGCCGGGGCAAAGTCTGCAACTCCAACCCATCCGCTGCCCTTGACACCCACGGCAGGATTGGCCTGTCCGTTGGCGGAGCCGGTCTGGGTAACGTCCTGCTTCATTCCCGAGAAGTACATGCGCTCACGCTGAGCAATCATCCACTGATAGGGCTGTTGCTGCATGAAAGGACGAGCTGAATCCCTGCGACCGGTAATTTCCTGAATATTGTCATCCAGACCGCGTTGGTAGTGATCCGAAGGAGTAAAGAGAGCAATCGAGGTCAGCGGAGAGTGATTTTCTTCCGAGGTGTAGCCTTGGTCAACGCCTCCACTGGAGCGAAAACCGGTCTGATTGGCTTCAATTCCTGCGAATACTTCCCTGTAGGGGTCGTATCCATTCGCAAGCGCCCAGCTGTTCATTCGCTTGCCGTTGTTTCCGTAGTTCACGAAGACCGAGGAGTGAATACGCCCGTGTTCCTCGTCGCGCAGCCACGCGGCCTTTGATTCGTTGAAGGAAGAGTTGGTGTCATACCACTGAGTCCACAAACCCTGGCTGGTCAGATAGGACATGAAGGGCTTGAATTCTTCGTCGTCCCCCCATTCCTCCTGGTTGAGGAAATAACCATCGAAACCGTAGTACTTGGCCATATCCACCAGTTTCTTGGCGATGATATAGCCCTGGGAGTTCGGATCTTTATCGAACATCTCGGTGAAGGTTAGGCCCGGGCGGAATGAGGGGTCGAAGTACAAGATCGCAATCGACTTCACACCGTTTCGGTGTGCGGCATTGGTGTATTCGGGACTGGGCAGGGTGAGAACACCGAACTCAAATCCACGGTTACGCCAATCGGAGGTTGCTGGATTGTAGATTGCCTGCGGAACCCCCAAGGATGCACCGCCGTGCCACGGTGACCAGTAATCGGTGTACTGCCAGAAGTTCAAGGTATGGTCGGTGAAAGTGTTGTTAAAGGTTGTTGAGCCGAAGAAGGAATTTCCGTAGTCGCCCTGCATGAGCATGATTTCGGATTTCCCATCCAGTTCTGGCTTCACCTGGGTGTCAGGATTTCGATCAATTCGAGGCTGGAGAGGGACGGTTGCGCGAAGCTGACTTGCAAACGGGTCAGATTCGGGGGTCCAGTCACGCAGGTCTTGAACGCGGTAGCCCGAGACCACGGGCTGTGCACTTCCGACCGCAGAATCACCCTGAGGTGGGTAGGAGTCTGCAGCGAATGCAGCGGGGATTATCAACGCGCTAGCGGCGGTCAGTGCGCCAATGGCAACAAGGCGCCTCTTATTCTTATGTGTCGACATCTGCCAGGAGCTCCTTCGCCCTGTCGATTTGTGTGTAGTTGTGGGTACGCAGAGTACCAATGTGGCCCATGTGGGATTCCAAGAGTCACAGGCGGCGCCCGATCCGCTGCGATCGATTGCCGATGAGAAAAACCGGTTAAGTTCATCGGTTAGAAGCCATGGTACCAAAGCGCAATCGACACCAAAACCAGTTCTGACCACGGATGATAACGATTTGATAAACCGTATGATGGAGCAACCTGCTCTGAATACATAGCAAGGGAAAGGGACGGGAACGCATTCACATTGAACGCGTTCCCGTCCCGATTATTCAACCGCTTTCTCGCAACTAGCACGGACGTTCGCGATATCTCAGCGAGCACTCTTTCCGACACATCACTGACGTTTATTCACGTGTCGGCCCCTGACCCCACTGGAATCGAATCATGGTCTCGCGCTAACAAGCGGCTGTCACCGTTGAGGGAGCAGCAAGAGGCCCCTCAACGAAGTACCCCATAGGGAAACTGATACACACTCCTACTTCAGTGAAGAGCTAGCAGTTTCCTGCAGCTTGTCCAGAGTCGTATCAACTGCAGCTCCGTTCAGCCAGGTGGCCTCAATCTGCTCCTGGATCTGATCGGCAATCTTCGGCCATGCCTCAACGCGCGGAGCCATACGAGCGTAGGTCGTCGCGGTCTTCAGGTACTGCGAGCGGTGCGGAGCATTGAGGTACTCGGAAGAGTTCAGAGCCTTCTCTGTTGCGGGCATGTGGCCCGTCGCGACTGCCCAGTCGCCGGTGTGCTCATTGAGGAACTTCGCAAACTCGAAGGCTGCGCGGTACTTCTTCGCATCGGGCTTGGCCGAAACGGGGACGGTCCACACGTGGGAGTTCGCCCAGGTTGCCTTGTCCTTGAAGAGCATGAGCGCATCGCTGGTCTCGTACTTGAAGGGTGCTTCAGCGGTGAACTGGTTGACCGACCACACACCGTTGTACATCAGTGCTGATTCACCACGCAGGAAGCCCTGAACCGAGGCATCGTAGTCGTGGTTAACGGTCGTGTAGCCTTCCTTAACCAGGGTATTGATGAATTCCAGCGAGGTCTTCGCCTCGGAGGAGTTCATATTTGCCTTGGTTCCGTCCGCGGAAATGATGTCCGAACCCTGCTGCTGAACCAGAGTCATCCACAAGCGCTCACCCATCGGGTCCTTCGACAGGGCGATGTCGATGTAGTTCTTTCCGGTCTTTTCCTTCACGGCCTTTGCGTGAGCAAGGAGCTCATCGGGCGAAGTCGGAAGCTTGTAGGTGCCATCCTCACCAACCAATCCGGCCTGGGAGAGAATATCCATGTTCAGGTGGCTGATAATGGCGTGGGTGTCGAATGGAACTGCCCACTTCTTATCCTTGTAGGTCACAGCGTCCAAAGCAGGCTTTGTGGAACCGGAAAGGTCGATACCCATTCCATCGGGCACCTCCATGAGTAGGCCCTTTGCCGCGTAGTCGGGAAGATTCGAGCCGTGCATCACGGCTACATCGGGGCGATCCGACGAGGCCAAAGCGGCGTTGAGCGAGTCATAGTAGCTATGCCACGAAGCACCGCCCATACGCTCAACCTTGATTCCCCACTTGTTCTCTGCATTGAACTTGTTGGTGAGGATCGAGATGGCCGTGCATTCACTGTTGGCCTTGGACAGGTCAGTGACGCCATCAGTCTTTTCCTGACAGTCGCCAAAGAAGCGAGCCATGGTGATGGTGGTTCCCTTGAGGTCGTCATCGCTGACGGAAGCAATTGCCGCCCCATCAACAGTCTTCGAGGAGGAGGCGGAGTTCACTCCACATCCGGTGAGTACAAAGAGCGCGGTCGTCGCCAGTGCGCATGCACCGATTCCCGCGTGACGTGTCAGTGCGCGTCCTTGTCGCATTGTCATGCCTTTCGTTGTGTGGTGAATGGTGAGTTTTCGTGTGAGTAAGACCCTCATTGCCGAGGCCGGGCTTCCCTTTCCCGGCAGTGACGATCAGGCGTGTGGCGCAGGTGGCGATGCCTACTTATCGCCACTGGATAGTGAGATTCCTCGGATCAGATACTTCTGAAGCAGCAGGAAAACGATGAGCAGGGGTGCCGCACCGACGATTCCTCGGGCCATGAGCGAGCCCAATTCCGTCGATTGTGCGAATGTTCCCTGCAGGGAGGCCAAACCGGTCGTCACCGTGAACATTTCGGGCTTCGTCGCCGAGACCAATGGCCACAGGTAGTCATTCCAGGTTTGAACGAAGGAGAAGGTCGCAAGCGCGATCAGAGCCGGCCGCGCAAGGGGCACCATGATGGAGAAGAAGACTCGAATCGGAGAAGCCCCATCGACCTGCGCGGCTTCCTCCATTTCGCTGGGCACCTGCGAGAAGAACTGAGTCATGATGAACACGCCCAAGGGGAAGGCAACCCGGGGGAAAATCAGCGCAATAAAGGAATTTGCCAGCCCGGCCTCGGAAAACATCATGAAGAGGGGAACGAACATCGCTTCTTTGGGAACCATCATTCCGGCCAAAGTCAGTCCGTAAACAATGGTTCGCCCCGGGAAGGGAAGCTTCGCGAATGCATAACCGGCAGCGGCGCAGATGATCACCGTAATGACTGTGGCAGTGATCGACACGACCATCGAGTTAAGGAACCATCGACCAGCCAAGCCAGTTCGGAAAACATCGGCATAGTTCGACAGAGTCGGTTCTGTGGGCACAAGGATCTGCGAGTTCGTCTTCAATGACGAGTTCGAACTCAAAGAGATCACCAGCGTCCACAGCAGCGGAATAAGCCACAGCAGAGCAAGTGCCATCATGACGACGTGGTAGCCGCACGACTTGAGTTTCTCGCGCATGTCAGCGGCTCCTTTGCCGTGAGATCAGGAATTGGATCAAAGAGATGAAGACCATCAGAACGAAGAGCACCAGGGACATTGCCGAGGCATAGCCAAGTTGAGTGTCTCTAAAACCTGTCTGGTAGATATAGCGGACCAAAACATCAGTCGTGCCACCCGGGCCTCCAGCCGTCATGATGTTGACCTGGCCGAAGATCTGGAACGAGGCGATGATCTGGGTGACGAGGACCAGTACCGTTGCGTGGCGCAGACCGGGAAGGGTGATGCTGACGAACTTTTGGAAAGAGTTCGCGCCGTCCAAGCTTGCGGCCTCGTACAGCGTCGGATCGATATCCTGCAATCCCGCACCAAAGAGGACGAGGTTAAAACCGACGGTCCACCACACGGTTGTGACAACGATTGCGGTCATTGCCCATTTGGGATCTGACAGCCAAGCGATGGTTCCCCACCCCATGTGTTCGGTGAAGCGAGCCACGATTCCTCGTGAAGGGTTGAGCATGTAGCCCCAGATCAGTGTGGCCACCGAAACCGGAAGAACATAGGGGACGAAGAACGCCGCGCGATAGAAAGCTGAGGCTTTCCCACCGCGCTGAAGAAGCAGAGCGTAGATCAGGCCGAGTCCAACGATGATGGGGGTCGACACCAAGGTAAAAACCGCGGTGTTCATCATCGCGTTCCAAAAACGCGGATCAGACCAGGAACCGCCATCTCCCGGGTGGATCCCCAAAAGAATCGCTGCTCCGACCAGAGTGACGATCAACAGAATGCGTCCTGAGTTAAGGTCGCGTTCGCGCACAGCCTTGATGGCTACATACACTCCGCATGCCAAGCAGATCAGTCGAGCAATCCACATGGAGCTGATGTCCCAGACCAGGCCGGTACCGCCGAGCATGTGGGTGTAGTTTTCAAGCCCGATCCATTCCCGGGTACTCCCAAGCAGATCCCAGTTAAAGAAGGACATCAGAATCGCTTGGACCACGGGAAAGAGGATGAAGACCCCGTAGAAAATCAGGAAGGGCAGGGTAAAAGCGAAGTTCGTTGCCCACCTGCGAAGGACCCGGGCTTTAGGCATCGCGATCACCTTCAAAGGCAAGTGAAACGGCGCTTCGCTCATCGGTACCAAGCACCGCACTGGCCTCGATAATCGTGCGAGGCCGGATTTGCCCGCTTTGGCGAGCAGAACTGGTGACGAATCCTCGGATAACCTCCAGTGGAAGCTTGGGATTGCGATTTTCGTCGGCGAGGCCGTTGGTTTCCTGACGGGTATCCGTCAGTTGCGTGTAGCAGAAGCCAGCCAGAATGGGCGAGGATTCAAGAGCATCGAAAAGTCCGCTCACGCGCTCCTCATAGGCCTCGACAGTGGGGACAACGGCGTAGCCCCACGCATCCTCCGCATCCAGAGGCAGCGAAATCCCACCGAACTCCGTGACCATAACGGGGCGATCATCGCTCCATGGCTGCCCCAGAAGGATCTTGCGTCCTTGCGGGCCGACTCCGTTAACCAGCTCTGAAATCGATTCACGGTCGGCGTAGTTGACTCGGAGCTGCTCGCCGTAAACCCCGTAGTCGTGAGTTGTCACAATCGGAGTTTCGAGCTGCTCCCACCCGTCGTTGGCGACGACTGGACGAGTCCCGTCAAGCGCATCGGTCAGGGCAACGACCGAGCGGACGAAAGCCTGCTGCTTTTGCGAGGTGACAATCAGGTCCACTCCCCAGCTTTCATTGAAGGGCACCCAAACGATCAAACTGGGATGGTTGCGATCACGCAAAACCAGATCGCACCATTCCTGCGTGGTGACGCTGACTGCTCGATCGCTGAAGGCATAGGCGGATGCAGATTCCCCCCACACCATCATTCCCATGCGATCGGCCCAGGTCAGTGTGCGTCGATCCGCACTTCGCTCGTGGATACGGACGAAGTTGAAGCCCATATCGCGGGCCAGTTCCAGATCCGCCTTTAGGGCCTGCGGGCTGGGGGCGGTGAAGTAGGACGAGGGCCAGTAACCCTGGTCCAGAACACCGCGCAGGTAGGTGGGCTGGTGGTTGATTTCCACATAGCGGTGCGAAAGGCTGACATCGCGGATACCAACGTAGGAAACAACCTCGTCATCACCAACGCAGATCCGCGCATTCATGAGGTTGGGGTGGGCGGGCGACCACAGTAAGCGCCCCCATTCCTGTCGGTTTGCCAGTCCGGGGATTTGAGCGACGAGGCGAAGGGAACGCGAGCGCATCCGGACCATACTTGCAGCCAAGGTTTCGCCTACAAGTTCAAGGGTCAAACTGGCCTCAATCGGGTCGATGTCTCCGCTGACTTCACGCAGACCCGATAGTGCGATATCGCAGGTGACTTGAGCATTCTCAATATCCCAAGACCAGGTCAGCGACTCAATGTAGCCTTCGGGGACAACTTCCATCCAGACATCGCGCCAGATTCCGACGACCGAGTGATACCAAATACCGTGGGGGTTTTCTTGCCAGTCTTGTTTGCCGCGCGGCTGATCCACTGCGTCAAGGCGGTCCTGTGCGCGGACGACAAGTTCAAGGCCTTCATCCAAATAATCGGATGAATCAACGGTGATGATGAAGGGCGTATACCCACCTTCGTGGTGCATATGGTGACGGCCGTTAATCCAGACATCACAGGTGAAATCAACCGCTTCGAAGTGAATACGCAGGTGCTGCCGGGAGGAAGTGTCATCAGCACCTGCCTGAAGAAGGTCTTCGGGGGTAATGGTGCGTCGATACCAGACGACATCGGATCGTTCCCCACTCCAGCCGCTGTCCGGGCTTCCAGGTGGGAAGGGGACAGTGATCGTCTTGGAGAAGGTGACTCCGGGCAGGTACCACCCCAGGGTGAGTCCCTCGTCGCTTGAATCCGTAGCGAAGGACCACTGGCCATTGAGATTCAGCCAGGATTCACGACAGAGATCAGGGCGCGGATAATTCGCGTCGCTCCATGCATCGAAAGTGTCTACGTTGACCTTCATGGGATTATCATGCACGATTTGCCCCAAAATTGCAACGTAGCAAATTAAGTACAATTCCTCAGCGATCAACCAGAATATTCAGTAGACTGAAGCAATAATCCCTGATGACATCGGTGTTAACAACACTTTTTGGAGACGCACATGAAATCTTCACGGCCTAACATGCGCGACGTTGCGCAGCTTGCCGGTGTTTCACAGCGCACCGTTTCAAACGTAGTAAATAATTTCCCACATATCTCCCCCGCCACTCGACGCGCTGTCGAAGACGCTATTCGTCAACTCGGTTACCGCCCAAATATTGCTGCACAGCGGCTTCGCCAAGGTCAGACCCATACCTTAGCGCTCGCAATTCCCAACCTTGCTTGGCCGTATTTCGGGGAGATCGCACACCTGATTCAAGACGAGGCACGACGCAATGGATACTCCATCATGGTCGTCGAAACCGCCGGAACTCGCGAGCATGAAGTTTCAGTCCTGCGAGATTTCAGAACCAATCTCATTGATGGCCTGATCCTCTCCCCCATCGAATTAGACCGCGAAGGCCTAGCTGAACTCGCCCTTGACGCTCCCCTTGTCCTGCTGGGTGAACGAATCCAAGACGCCGGCATCCCCCACTACTCAATGGATAACGTCTCTGCGGCCTCGGAAATGGTGCACCACCTCTACCAGCAGGGCGCGCGCAGCTTCTTGATTCTTGGCTCGACACGTACTCGCGCGACCTCCAGCGCAGGAGCTCTTCGCCAGCGAGGAATTGAGAAGGCTCTGTCTGAGCTCGGCTTAGATTCGTGGGCGTGGCGTAGCGTCGAAGTCTCTCCTTGGACCGCCGAGGGTGCTGAATCAGCTCTCAGTCAGTGGCTGGAATCAAATACGCTCCCCGATGCCATTTTCACCATGAATGACCTTTTGGGGGCAGGTGCTCTACGCGCACTTTCTCGCGCACAGGTTCGCGTCCCCCAAGACGTATTGGTCTCTTCATGGGACGACACCGTCCTCTCACGCTTTTCAACCCCGGCACTCACAACTATTTCCCCGGATACGCACGCGATCGCGCACGAGGCCGTGGCTGGCCTGATTGCGCTCATTGAGGGTAGCGGCCGGGCTGGAGACCCGCAGGAAGCGGAAGGAGCGGAGGCAGACGCCGCTGAAGCACTGAACCCGGCCCACCACATTCAGCCTTCGACCCAGGTTTCCGACGTCACGGTCTCTTATACACTGACCGTCCGAGAATCTACCAAGCGCGTCTGACACGATTGCACATCCCGCGCGGCGATTCACTACGCCCAGATACACGTGTGGGCAGACCCGAAGGCCTGCCCACACAAAAAGCTCGAAAAACTCTCAGAGGTTGAGCTGGATCTTGCGTCCGGGGACAGCTTCAATCAGCTCGCGAGTGTAATCCTGAACTGGGTGATCAAAGAGTGCATCGGTCGTATTTGCCTCGACCAGACGTCCCTTTTCCATAACCACAACATCGTCTGCGATCTGGCGGACAACGGCCAGGTCGTGGGTAATGAACAGGTAGGACAGTCCAAGCTCAGCTTGCAGGTCGTTAAGCAGGTGCAGAATCTGGTTCTGAACCAGCACGTCCAGTGCGGAAACGGCCTCGTCAAGGACGATCACTTCGGGGTTGAGCGCAAGAGCACGCGCAACCGCGACGCGCTGACGCTGACCACCGGAGAGCTCATTCGGGTAACGACGCATGGCGCTACGCGGCAGGGCAACCAAGTCAAGCAGCTCGGCGACGCGCTCTTCGCGCAGTTTCTTATCGGACTCGGAGTGTCCTTCAAGAGCGGCAACTGCCCACGGCTCGGGTTCGCGACCCGCGGCCTTAGCGCGCTCCACTTCCTGCTGAGCGTAAGCCTTCGTGCCGTAGCTGTGAATGCGCAACGGCTCTTCGATGATTCGGTAAATCGAATACATCGGGTCCAGCGAACCGTAGGGGTTCTGGAACACGGCCTGCAAGCGGCGACGCAGGGCGAAGAGCTGTGCCTCGCTGTACTCCGAAGTGTCCTCGCCATCGAAAAAGATCTTGCCCGAGGTCGGCTCCAGCAGGTGGAGGATCATGTTCGCGGCAGTTGACTTACCGGAACCAGATTCACCCACGACCGCCAGAGTCTTTCCACGGCGGAGCGTGAAGGAGACATCGTCGACCGCTAGGAGCTTCGAGGCCTCACCCTTCGCACCGCGGATGTGGAACTCCTTGGTGAGGTGCTCAACGCGAATCATTTTCTCGGAAGAGGCATTCTTGGCTGAGCCAGTAAGTTCTTCTTCCGTGTGCGTGATGCCGCGCGCGTGAGCGGACTCGATACGTGCCGAGGCCAAGGAGGGGGCCGCGGAAACCAGACGCTTCGTGTAGGGGTGCTGCGGGTGCTGGAGGATCTCCAAGGCAGGACCGGACTCCACGATGCGACCACGGTGCATGACGACCAGCTGTTCGGCGCGCTCAGCGGCCAGGCCCAAGTCGTGAGTAATGAAGAGCACTGCCGTGCCCATTTCCTTGGTCAGCGTCTCGAGGTGATCGAGAATGCGACGCTGAACAGTCACGTCCAGTGCCGAGGTGGGCTCGTCAGCAATGAGCAGCTTGGGACGAGAAGCAAGACCGATAGCGATCAACACGCGCTGACGCATACCGCCCGAGAACTCGTGCGGGTACTGCTTTGCGCGGCGCTGCCCGTCGGGAAGGCCTGCCTGCTCGAGGAGCTCGGTTACTCGCTCCCCTGCCTCGGAGCGGGGAACAATATTGTTCGCCAGCAGAGCTTCCTTCACCTGCGTACCAACGCGAAGAACGGGGTTCAGGTTACTCATCGGATCCTGGGGAACCAAGCCGATGCCAGATCCACGCAGTTCGATCCATTCCTTGGAGCTCATCTTGGTGAGCTCCTTACCGTCGAACTCGATGGAGCCGCCGGTGACCTTACCGGTGCCCGGAAGCAGGCCAATAACGGCAGCGGCGGTGGTCGACTTACCCGAACCGGACTCGCCCACGATTGCAACGGTCTGACCGGGGTAAATGGTCAGGTTAGCTCCGCGAACGGCGGGAACGACACCGGTCGAGGTCGTGAAGGTGACCTCCAGGTCGGTGATCTTCAGCAATGGGTTGGCGTCGTCCGGGTGGATTTCAGCCTTCTCAGCACCTTCGAGGATGACCTCGGTGACAGTCTCTTCGAATTGTTCTTCGTTCACTTCTTCGCCTTCGGGTCAAGGGCTTCGCGAACGGCGTCACCCATCGTGATGAAGCTGAGCACGGTCAAGGCCAGTGCCATAGCGGGGTAGAAGAGAACCATCGGTGCCTGCCTCAGGTTATCCTTCGCCTGCGAGATGTCAGCACCCCAAGAAACCACCGACGGGGGAAGACCGATGCCCATAAAGGACAGCGAGGCCTCGGCGACGATGAAGGAGCCCAGAGCAACCGTCGCGTAGACGATAATCGGTGCCATGGAGTTCGGGATGATGTGGGAGAGCAGGATGCGCCAACGCGATGCACCGGTTGCCTTTGCGGCCGTCACAAATTCTTCGTTCTTGGCACTCATGACCGAGCCGCGTGTAATACGTGCGATCTGAGTCCAGCCGAACATCGACAAGACCAAGACAACCATCCAGATGTTGCGGTTCTGCTTGAACATCTGCATGAAGACAATGGCTGCAAGCATGAGGGGAACTGCAAAGAAGATGTCGGTGACACGTGAAATCAGGGCGTCAATCCAGCCGCCGAGGAAGCCGGCGAGGGAACCAAGAGTTGCACCAATCAAGACGACGCAGATCGTCGTCAGGACGCCGACGGAAACCGAGGCGCGTGCGCCGTAGATGACGCGAGCGTAGATATCGCAACCCTGGAAGGTATAGCCGAAGGGATGTCCAGCCTCGGGTTTCCCTAACGACTTGGAGAGCTCACAGAAACGAGGGTCCGTGCTGGTGAACAGCTGCGGGAAAACAGCGATCATGACGGCCATGACGATGATGATCGCAGCGATCCAGAACAGGGGACGCTTGCGCAGATTCTTCCACGCTTCCCCCCACATTGAGGAGGGTACGGATTCATCGGCGACGGCGTCAACTGCGCCCAAACCGGTCTCATCAATATCGGAAACGTAGTGATCCTGACCGGCACGAGTACGCGAAATAGCTTGCGAAGGGATGAAATCACTCATAGCGAATCCTCGGATCAAGAACGGCGTACAGCAGGTCAACAAGGAGGTTTGCTGTGATGTAAACCATGACCAAAACTGTCGTGATGGAAACAACGGTAGCTGGCTCACCGCGGACGATGGACTGCCACAAGGTACCGCCAACGCCGTTGATGTTGAAGATGCCTTCGGTAATGATCGCGCCACCCATAAGACCACCCAAGTCGCCACCGAGGAAGGTCGCGACGGGGATCAGCGAGTTACGCAGAATGTGGCGCGTCATCACGGTGCCCTCTTTCAGGCCCTTTGCACGCGCGGTACGCACGTAATCGGCAGAGACGTTTTCGGACACCGATTGACGCGTGAGTCGGATGACGTATGCAAGAGAGGTCGCGCCTAGCACAATCGCAGGCATCGTCAAGGATTTAAAGGAAACCGTACTTGCCGTAGCAGGAAGCAATCCCCATTTGATGCCAAAGAAGAACTGCATAAGAAAGCCGATAACGAAGGTCGGCACAGAGATGACAACCAGAGAGAGGACTAGGACCGTTGAGTCGAAGATACCTCCGCGACGCACACCTGCGATAACACCGAAGAGAATACCGAGAATGGCCTCGATCAACAGGGCATAGATGGCCAGACGGATGGTGATCGGGAATGCGGTTGCTAGCACCTCGGTCACCGGTCGCCCGGAGAAGGTCTTCCCGAAGTCAAGGGTGAAGATGCCCTTGAGATAGAGCAGGTACTGCAACCAGAAAGGCTTATCAAGGTTGTATTCTTCGCGGATTCGAGCTGCCGCAGCCTCGGTCAAGCCCTTATCGCCTCCGAGGGCCGCGACGGGATCACCTGGCATCAGGTAGACCATCGCAAAGATCAGGAACGTTGCTCCAAAGAAGACCGGGATGGTCTGCAGGAGACGTCGTCCGATGTATCGCAGCATGGACAGGTCCTTTATTACATGTGTTTACGAAGGATTTCCGTAAACGTATCGGGGTTCATCATTATGAACGGGCTTTCACATACGCCTGTAGCTACAAACGGATCAGCGAGATACCGCAAGAGATACACACAAACATATGTGCACTATCGCTCATAGTAATGCAAAGAAGTGGTAAATGGTCAATCGTGTGTCTTTAATTACGCAGACACAGTTTTGTTCCTTGACACGTTATGAACAACTGTGGGGTGGAAGCCAGAAGACTCCCACCCCACAGCCATTCCGCTCACGTATCTAGCGGGGAAGAACTATTTTCAGTTCTTGGTAATCGCGAAGTAGTTCACGGTCGAGTTCCAGGTGAACTGAACGTTGCTCACCTTGTTGGACCATGCACCGTTGGTGTTTGCGTACCAGGTCGGGATGACCGGCATATCCTCGAAGAGCAGCTCTTCGGCCTTGTACTGAAGGTCCAGCGCCTCGGTAGGCGAAGCGGACAGCGAGTCGCTCAGGTACTTGTCAAACTGACTGCTCTTCCAACCGGAGTAGTTGGAGGAAGCGCTCGACGAGTAGGTCGGGAAGAGGAAGTTGTAGAGCGAGGGGTAGTCACCCTGCCAGCCCTGACGGAAAGCGCCCTTGGTGGTACCGGCCTTCATATCGCCAAGCAGCGACTTGAAGTCTGCGTAGGCATCGCCTTCAGCCTCGATACCCAAGGTGTTCTTGATGGAGTTGCAGGTTGCGTCAACCCACTGCTGGTGGCCACCATCAGAGTTGTAGGAGAGGAGGAACTTGCCGCTCCACGGAGAGATCGCGTTAGCCTGCTCCCACAGCTCCTTAGCCTTGGTGGGGTTGTACTCCAGAACCTCAGAGCCCTTCAGGCCTTCCTTGTAACCGTCAATTGCGGGGGAAGTGAAGTCCTTGGCGGGGGTACGGGTGCCAGAGAAGACCGTCTTGACAATCGAGTCACGATCGATAGACATTGAGATGGCCTTGCGACGCAGCTTGCCTTCTTCACCGGAGAAGTGCTCCAAGCGTTCAGGAATAGTGATGTACTGGATGACGGCTGCGGGCTGGTTAGCAGTACGCCCGGACAGTTCCTGCTGGTAGCTGGAGAAGACCGAGGACGGCACGCCATCGAGGACATCGAGGTTATCGGAGCTCAGGTCAGCGTAAGCAGCATCGAGGGACTGGTAGAAGACAATCCTCAGACCCTTGTTCTTAGCCTCACGGGGACCCTTGTAGTTGGGGTTCACGGCCAGATCGATCTGCTTGGAGTGCTGCCAAGCGTTCTCATCCTTGGGCATGTACGGGCCGTTACCCACGGGGTGCTCGCCACCCTTCTTGGGGTCTGCCAGAGTCGAGTCGGGAAGCGGAGAGTAGGCGGTGTAGCCCAGGCGCTTGATGAAGTCCGATTCAGGACCCTTCAGCTTGACGACGAAAGTGTAGTCGTCAACGATCTGCAGGCCACCTTCCATGTCGCCAGCGCCGTCATCGTCGGTACCGATAACGCTAGCGAAGAAGCTTGCGGAGCCCAGGTTTTCCTTCGTGGCCATCTTCCATGCCTCAACGAAGTTCTTTGCTAGAACCGGAGTGCCGTCGGAGAACTTGCCATCGTGACGCAGCTTGATGGTCCACTCAGTGTTGTCAGCGTTGGGGGTGATGGACTCCGCAGCGTCCAGCTGAGTTGAACCGTCGGCCGCGTAGTAAGCGGGGGATGAGAAGATGCTGGAGACAATGCGGCCGCCACCGCTCTCATTGGTGTTAGCCGGAATCAGCGGGTTCTGCGGCTCAGAACCGTTAACGGTAACAAAGTTGTCCGAAGAACCAGTGCTGCCAGAAGAGCAAGCGGTCAGTGCCAAACCAAGGACGGCGGGCACTGCCAGCCACGACCTCTTAAGATTCATGAGATTCCTCCTGTAGGAATTCTGTTCAGTCATATGTGCTGATGTCTCGGAAGCATAGCCCACTTTTTTCCCGAAACCTTCACATGTCCATGATGTAAACATTACATTTCGGTTACGATTACAAAGATTTGGTAAAGAGATATCTGTAACAAGCTCTCAAATTTGTCAACCTATGCCACAAATCACATCGTGGTAGATTTTGCTTCCTCGTCAACCATTCATACCCGGTCCGATCAGGCTTATTGCCTTGTCAACAGCCCCATAAAAGGCGCGAAATTTAAGCTAAAGGTACGAACTAAGCACTGCCGATACGAAGCGAAACAGACTAATCTAAACAGTGCAGGACTCGCCGCCTCGAGGACTGAAGCCGGATATTTGGCTAGCTTCAGCGATCCAAATATCCGGTTAGACGTTGCGGGTCGAGCGGTTGTGGCACCAGAGCCGCAGCCGCTCGGCCTAGTCTAAATCCATCCTCACCATACAAACGAGGTATTTGGTCGGGGATTTTTTCCAGTTCTCCCAAGGAAATTGGATCAAGAGTGCCATGTGCCATCAGCTGCTCAAGCTGTGACAGCGAGCGAATCGCAATTAGAGCGACATTTTTCGGAAACTCGCGCGCGAATTCCGCATAGATTTCGGGATCATGCTGCCCATCATCACCGACTAAGATCCACTGAATATTTGGGAAAGTACGCGCAAGGCGTCGCAATTCGCGTTTCTTATGTTCAATTCCCGAGCGGAACCATCCCGTATTTGATGGACCAAAATCCGTCATCAAGAAGGCCCCCATAGGAAAGTCCGTTCGGCGCAAGAACTCTCGTAAGCCGGGGACTAGGTTCCACGGACCAGTCGACAGATACATGACCGGCAAGGCGCTCATCTGCCTTCCATGCCCAAGCGAAGAAGTCTCCTTGTGTTCAGCGTGCTTCTCCTGAACCGAAGGATAGAGGTTGAAACGTGCCACTCGACGCAAGAATCCTGCCATCCCTGGCACGGCCTCGCGATCAGAGACTCTCTCCATCAGTGCATGCTTTGCCGCAGTCAACAAACGCGGAATCATCGAGACAATAATCGTGTCATCAATATCTGAAACAACACCGTAGCGTTCATCATCACCGATCACTCGTAGCGGGATATCAACAGATTTTGCCGCACGGATACGGCCAAGAACGCGGCCTTCTTCTGCCCTACCCACCCGTAAAAGAGACTCTCCCGCAGCGCTAGCCCCTTCAACATCAGAAGAGGGATACAGGCGATCTCCTTCGCGAACACCCATTCGCTGAACATCCACGGCGTTCAGAGGCTGAATCGAGGCGACCTGCCACCCCGGTTCCAAACCGTGTCCTTCAAGCTCAATATCGATGTATCCACCACCATCGGTGAATACGACCTTCTGGGCTTGACCGCAGGTCACCAGAACTGGTTGAAAAGGAACCTGAGCATCAAAAAACTGACGCCATCCTCGCCGCTGAGTCAACCACGAGCGCTCCCCCACTCGATCTTCCATGACAACGCGAGCCAGAACGCGCGCACGAGTTTGCGAGGCATAGCCTCCGAAGCCGACAACACCCGGGTAGAAGCCCGCCCATCCCAGCACTCGGGCAAGCCCCGTCGACGTGGCCTCGTCAAGGCGAGAGGCAACGGAAAGCGCAAAGGAGGGGAGGTTCTTTCGGGCAAACACCAATTTCAGTCCTCATTCAGAAGATCGCGCTGATGCTGCGCTTCTTCCACAGCAGACTTCTCCAAAGAACGCTTCAGGGGAGGAAGCCCAACGAGCATGATGAGAACCATGACCCACGCAAAGATTGCAATCATCACGTAGGCACCGCCCGAACCATAACGGTCAGCAGCGGGACCCGAGGCAGAAGATCCCAGCGAAACACCCAGATTAATGGCGGTACTCAACCATGCCAGGCCTTCAGTCTGACGATGCCTGGGAACAGATTTGGTGACCATCATGTTGACGTTCGTCATGGTGGGGGCACAGGCAATACCGCTGATCAACATGATGACAGCCAGGGCGATGATCGTATGCGCCAGCAGGTAGGCGGTCATACCAATTGCCAAGGCGACAACGCCGATTGCAAAGAGCTGCCACAGGGGACGTCGCCAGCTCCGCGCACCGTAGATCAGTGCGGAGATAAATGAGCCAAGCGAGAACATTGCAAGGAGAACACCCGAAAGAGCGGGAACCCCAAGTTCCTTGGTGAAAGCAACAACAGCAATGTCATTCGCACCGAATTGTGCGCCCATTCCCATGTAAGTCAGCATGAGGACGATCATCGCGGGAAGAAGAAGCAGGGATCGCTCACGTGCGGGTGCCGAGGCCGCCGCGCCCTTAGCATCCGCGGCTGCGTCCTTCGAACCCTCAGTTTCGTCACTAGCTTCTTGGGCGCCGCGACCAGCCTTCCCCAATGGAATGGGTTCCGAAGAACGCTGGGACAAGAAGAGCGCGGCGCCGACAGACAGGAAAACAATGGAGACCGCGACGCCGGTGGTCGGGTGCAGTACCGTTCCCAAAACTGTTGCAACGACAGGCCCAACGATGTAGACGAATTCGTCGACAGCGGCCTCGAGAGCAAATGCGCTATTGAGCTGTGACACCGTGTCGGTGGTGCGGATCCATCGAGCTCGTACTAATGCGCCCGGAGACCCCCAGGTTGCACCAGCAATTCCGGCTGAGACGAACAGGATCGACGGCGAGGCCATCTGAAGAGTCGCCACGAACAACACAATGGTCGCAACTGCCGACACCGCAAAAACCGGCCCCATGACTTTGAGCTGTCCGTAGCGGTCAACTAGGCGTGCCCACATTGGCGCGGTTACTGCCAAAGCGATGATATTGATTGCCGACACCGCACCCGCAAGGGTGTAGTTTCCATAAGCCGCCTGGATCGACAAGATGATCGAGATCGGCATGATGGACATGGGTAGGCGCAAAATGAAGCCGGCGGCTGAAAAACGCCATGCTCGGTTCAGACGAAGAATTTCCCCATAGGTCGACAGCACTGTGCCAGTTTATGCGCTCTTAGGAGCCTTTGGCACTCCCCACGCTTATGGTGCCGCGCACCAGGCAGGAGTGGGTTAGTTCGTCACTTCAATCTTTCCGTGAGCTCCGGCCTCGGCAAGGCTCATGATGTGGTTCACGAAGGTGTAGGTACCCGGTTCCTTAAAGGAAAGCTCCACAAAACCACCCTGCGCGGGAAGCATGGGGAAGGTCTGAGATCCTCCTCCCCCACGGCTGATGGCATTGCCGCCGTCGATGAGCGTGTAGCCACCTTCATCCCAGACGGTATCGAATTGCCCACCAACGATGTGGAAGGACATGGCGGTATTTGGACCCGAATCCATCAGCCAGAAACGCACGCGCTGGCCGACCTTCACCTTGAGGGGGTGCGCATCGTACTGGAAGGGGCGACCGTTGAATGCCTGCAGGTCAGGCATCATCGAAGCGATCTTCGTTGCGTTCGCAGTACCGCCATTGTCCCCCAAGTACAGTTCGGTCGTAACCATCGCGTACTCGTGATCCACTGGGCGCAGATCAGTGGGATCAATAATCACCGCACCGGTCATGCCGTTAGCAATGTGCATAGACATGGGGTGCGTCGAGCAGTGATACATCCAGATACCGGCTGCCTTCGCGGTGAAGGTGTATTCCAGCGTTTGCCCCGGATCGATGGTCTTCATGGCCTCATCCGGCGCAATATCGCCCGCGTGGAAGTCCAGAGAATGCCCCATTGTCCCTTCGTTTTTGAGGGTGATGTGGAAGGTGTCACCAATCTTTCCACGCAGGGTAGGTGCGGGAGTGTTCCCGTTGAAAGTCCAGATCGTCCGGCTGACATCCTCGCTCAGGTTCTGCACAATATCGTCGCGTGCAACCAGGGTGTAGTAGTGGTCTTTTTCTTCCGAGGCCGGCGCAACTTCAGCGGGATAGGGGTCGACTTTCGCCGCATAGGCTCGCAGTTGGTCTGCAGTTGGGATTCCCGTCCCCGTTGCAACCTCGTGGTTGTGAGAGGCCCCGCCAGAGTGCGAGCCCGCTGAGGCTGAGCCGCCCGGCGCACCATCGGCGACAATGCTGAGCGTCATCCCCATCTCACGGTGTCCTGGCAGCGAGCACCAGCCTTCAGTGTTGGCAGTGATCACTCCTGCGTCAAGTTCCGCGCTTGATCCAGGGGCCAGGGACCCGGTCGTTTGCCCATTGGCCAGGACCAAATCGTGGCGTTGTTCAGCCGTATTCGTAAAAGTAATCTGCAGTCGGTTTCCCGCAGGAACATGAATAACAGAGGGGGTGAAAGACATCCCTTGGACACCGATTTCCACGTGGGTGGTTTCGCCGGTTTCTTTCACCTGAGTTGACGAGGCCACGCTTGAGGTGTTCCCCACCGCTGAGTTTTGCGTTGCGTTACTTCCGCCAGCTAGGACACTGGCAAGAACAAGGGCGACAACAGCGCCAAGGCCAGTGAAGACCATTGCTGCCCGCGAGGGACCGGTAGTTTCTTCGCTCATTGAACCTGCCTACTTTCACTCATCTCTTTGATGCGTTCTCGACGCGCTCGTACTTGATTTTTTCCCGCGCGCGCAAACATCACGATGTCAATTGCGAAGGTCATGATCACGACCAGCCAAAGCGCGTATCGAAGAGTAGTAACCGCTGTGCTTGCGGCAGCACAGAAAAGGACAACTTGAAGGAACAGAGCTCCGTTTCTCAGCGCCACACGCAGTGCGAACTGCCAGTCAAGAATTGCAATACCAATTCTGACAACCGAAGGACCGCCTCCAATGACAACTGGCATCAGATAGCTCAGTGCTCCCACAAAGAGCTGGGCGAAGCCGCCCGCTCCAATAATCGGAAGCCACATCATGGTCAGCGCTCGAATTTCGCTCGGAGTACTGACAAAAAGCGCCGTAATCCCCAAGAAAAGAATACCTAGAGCAATCCATCCCAATCCGATCAGGAATGACCATGCGGAATACTCTTGAGGTTTCTTTGCTGCTAAAACACGCGCATAAGGGATAAGAATCCCCATAATCCCGCAGGCGGCCGCACCTAAAATTCCGGCACCGACCAGGGGCATAGCTCCTAAGAGAGCTCCGCATACCGCAATCAGCAAACTGACGCACCAAGGCAGAAGAACTTTAATCCCCCAGGAAACCGCATCGGGAGACATCCGTGTACGCAAGATTGTCGGCCCCAAGGTAATTGCGGTGCCACCGATGCTCAGGCCCAGCCAGCCGCCGACGCCACTGAGAGCGTGTGCAAAGGTCAGGCGATCACGCATCGCAAGCAAGGCCTCGGGAATGGAAGAAGAAAACATTGTGGTGGTGACAAAACCAGCAAGAAGCGCGGTGAGTACAAAGAAAGCTGCCGCGCACACGTAGTAGCGCACAACAATGACAAAGCGCGAGGCCAAACGCTCGCGAAGAACCGACAGCATCGCGGCGCCATGCCAGGCAGCAATTGCCGCAATGCCCGTTGCCGCAACGACAGTTCCGATGAACCAGCCAAGCCACATCGAAATAAAGAGCAATGCAAAACACGCATTGAAGCTCAGCATTCGACGCAGGTTGTCCGAGTGAGCTCTGCGGTCATCGGCTGCCAGACGTGCAAGGGAGCGAGCAAAGAACCATGACCATTGGAAAATTCCATTGCTTAAGACGCCTAAAGTCACCAGATGGATCATGGTCCACAGGGGCTGCGGCATGCGGCGGTGAAGGAAGAGGGTTATTACCGCCATAAGAACCGCGATGATCATCCACGTGGTTCCCAAGCGATCGATGCGCATTCGGGAGGGGCGTCCGGGTCCCGGGGCGCCGGTGGGAGCGCCTGTCGGTCCCACACCGATACTCAGTCCCGCCCTAGGAGAAGAAATCTCAGGCATGGGTGACCCGCCCACGTCGTGCGTTCACAATTGTCACGCTCGCAGTCGTCACGACGAAGAGGAGGAATGCACATACTCCAAGCGCTCCACCAAAACGCCAGGGAAGTGCGGCCTCGCGTGCACCAGACAGGAAACGAATCAGCAAGCTGAGGTGGAAAAGAACCAGAGGGACCCACATCGAGAAGTGGTAGGGAACCTCGCGACGAATGACCGAGGGGATGATGACCGGCGCATGCGCGATGACCATGGAGACGGCGAAGCCAACTGTCAAGGCGTGAACAATCGCATCGTAGCCATAGCCGGAAAAGGTCGGGGGCGCGGTAATCCAGAGGAGAGCGGGAAGCAGTGCCCACCCATATCCCGCGAGCATCGCAACTGCTGAAAGACGCGGGATTCCGGGAATTTTGATGGTTTTGAGAGCGACGTCGTGATATCCCATGTCGATCGCAAGCGCCGCAAGGGAAATTCCTAAAAGCGGGTAGGCGACAAGGGGAACAATCAGTGTCAGTGCCAAGGAAATGAGCAGAGCTCCGACCCAAACCAAAATTCGTTTCTCGGTTGTCTCACTGAAAGCAAGGCGCGCCAGTTCAAGGCGCTCACCGATGATCGTCAGAACCAAGAAGAACAACCACCAGGGCATGATGAGAGCGACTTCCAGGCCTCGCATCCACAAGAGGATCCCACACAGGCCAACGCAGGCAGCAATCAGCTGGATGAGGACCGCGTACGAAGCTTGACGCTTTTTCCACACATGCCGGTAAATCATGACCAGGGTGATCATGGAGATTGTCCACAGGACTGCCGGAAGCATTCGCTGGGATTGATATCCGGGAAGGATGCGGCTCAGGTAGGCCGGAAGTGGCAATGTGGCAATGAAATTGGCAACCGCAGGGCTTTGAGAGATGACGATGGCGGCAATTCCCGCGAGCGCCGAGGCGGCCGGGGAAAGGTAGGCCCATCGAGAGTTCAGCGCTACCGCACGTTCTAAACAGATCGCTGTTCCCAGGAAGCCGTAGACCATGAGGATTCCGTGGATTGCACCCAAATCAGTAGAGCCCACGGGAGCAAGAGCACCCAAGCGAACAAGAGCTGCGTCAAGTCCCGCAAGAAGCGCAAGTGCCGCCCCCATGAGGAGGATCATCCGGCGCCAGGGAAAAGGCGGGCGTGCAGAGGTTAAGGTATCCGCACCTTCGCGCGTTCTTTCCGCCATTTTTACCGGACCTCTCCTGCTTTAATGAGACCCCTTAAAGGTACCGGTCAGGAGGCTCTTTTTCCACCAAAGCAATTCACCTAGAAGGTAAATAACAGTGGGGTGCAGCGCCGCAATGCGACCCCGCACCCCACACAAAGGTTATGAACGCGAGCTCAGCCCTTCAAGGCCTCGCTCACCAATTGCTTCGCCGCTTCTTGAACCTGAGCAAGGTGCTCGGCCCCACGGAAGGACTCGGCATAGATCTTGTAGACGTCCTCGGTGCCCGAAGGACGGGCAGCGAACCACGCAACAGCGGTTGTCACCTTCAGGCCACCGATCGCGGCATCGTTACCCGGAGCGCGCACGAGCTTTGCGGTGATGGGGTCACCGGCCAGTTCGCTTGCGGAAACATCCTCGGGAGACAAAGCGGCAAGCTTTGCCTTTTCTTCACGATTCGCGGGCGCATCGATTCGCGCATAAGCCGAGGCCCCGAAGCGTTCCACCTGCTCTTCGTGCAGCTGCGAGGGGGTCTTGCCGGTGACGGCCAGAATCTCAGAGGCGAGCAGTGCCAAGATAATTCCATCCTTATCGGTGGACCACACGGTGCCGTCCTTACGAAGGAAGGAGGCTCCTGCACTTTCCTCGCCGCCGAAACCGAGCTCAGCACTGACCAAACCGGGAACGAAGTACTTGAAGCCGACGGGGACCTCAACGAGCTTTCGGCCAATCGAATCAGCAACGCGGTCGATGAGGGCCGAAGACACCAAAGTCTTACCAACGCCAGCTTCTGCGGGCCAGTTCGGGCGATGCGTGAAGAGGTATTCGATCGCAACGGCCAGGTAGTGGTTCGGATTCATCAAACCGTCGGGTGTCACGATTCCGTGACGGTCCGAGTCAGCGTCATTTCCTGTCGCAATGTCGTAGGGAGTGTTCCCGTTTTCATCCGGAGTCATCGCATCGCGAAGAGACGCCATCGCATAGGGAGAGGAGCAGTCCATGCGGATCTTTCCATCCCAGTCCAGGGTCATGAAGGACCATGCGGGGTCAACCTTGGGGTTCACAACGGTCAGTTCCAAGCCATAACGCTCGGCGATCGCTCCCCAGTAGTCCACCGAAGCGCCACCGAGGGGATCGGCGCCAATGCGCACGCCGGCCTCGCGAATCGCATCGATATCGATGACCTG
Organism: Trueperella pyogenes; assembly: GCA_963534475.1. Classification (GTDB taxonomy): domain Bacteria; phylum Actinomycetota; class Actinomycetes; order Actinomycetales; family Actinomycetaceae; genus Pauljensenia; species Pauljensenia pyogenes_B. The sequence goes on from CAUSSZ010000011.1 coordinate 25,304, forward strand.
GTCAAGCTGATCGACATAGTAGGCGAGGTAATCGAAACGGTGGATGCAGGGATGATCCAGCAGGTCCGAACCCAGCACGCGATCGACGCTGCGCCAGCCCTTTTCAAGGATTTCGTTTGCGCGCTTGGCGATCCACGAGGTCGCATCGGAGTCCGCGGGACCACCGTGAGGCGGGTTGTACTTGAAGCCGCCGTCACGAGGCGGGTTGTGGCTGGGGGTGACGACGATACCGTCAGCCAGCCCTTCCCCAGTCGTACGCAGGTGCTTGGGAGCACCATTTGCACCGAGAATCGCCACAGAAACCGCAGGGGTCGGAGTGTAGGAACCACGTGCGTCGATGCGAACATCAACCTTATTAGCGGCCAAGACTTCCAGGGCGGTGCGCCATGCGGGTTCGCTCAGCGCGTGGGTGTCACGACCGATGAAAAGCGGGCCGTTGAAACCCTGCTCGGCTCGGTAGTCAACAATCGCCTGGGTAATCGCAACGATGTGTGCTTCATTGAACTTGCCATCGAATGCGCTACCGCGGTGACCGGAGGTACCAAAAGACACCCGTTGATCGGGGTTTGAGGGATCCGGCTCAATGTCGTAATACGCAGAAATCAGCGCATCAATATCAGTAAGGTCTTCGGGAAGGGCAACAGTGCCAGCTCTTTCATGCATGCTTTCAGTCTGCAATGTTTCCCTAAGCCGTGCAAGGCATTTCACGATAAGGGACAGATCCACTGCGCAAACAGATTGGCCTACTCACACGCTTTACTCCCTTGCGTTAAACTCAATATGCATGTCGCCCCAGCAACGACGCAGCGCGACATGCATGGAAGACAAAGGAGAACCCCATGGGCTGGTTGGATTCGATCGAGCACAATCGCTGGCTGTCAGCACAACTTCAAGCATTGATCGCAGAAGCAAAAGTGAGTACGACGCCTTCGGGGTTTAGTGAAGGTCCAGACGGCGAGGAACCCAGCGAACGCGATCAATTCACCCTCAGCGCTCGAATGCTCCACGCTTTTTCCTTGGGAACGCTTCTTGGCCTTCCCGGTTCACGACGCTATGCCGACCACGCGACTAAGACTCTTCGCCGCGTCATCCACGATCATCTTCAAAAGCTTCCCGAAGCGACTGCCACCGACGATCCGGAAACCATCAATTCCGATGAATACAAGGCTGAGGTGCGCAGCGGAGAGATCGACTACCAGCTTGATAACGCACTGCTCATCAGTGCGAGCGCGGCGGCGACGGTTGCCAATCGCCCCAGCGCCCACGAGCTCCTCCTTGAGGCCCTCCACGAGCAAGAACGTCGGTGGCTTGCCCCCAACGGACTGGTCTACGGAGCCATTGCCTCGGGAAGCACGCAGCACAAGGCGCCAATTATCTCCCTTGGGACCCTTGCTTCGACCGCCGAGGCGTACCTAGCAGCTGCCGAGGCAACCGCCGACCCCGTATGGATCGACCGAGCCGAAACCATCACCCGTACGGTCGTGCAGATGGGGAGCGAGGCCTCGTGGAGGGTGGGCGAATACATCGATATCGAGGAGCTCTCCCCCGTTCCCCAAACCGAGGCCGATTGGTCGAAGAAATGGGAGCATTGGTCTGCAACTCCGGTGCTTGAAGGCGTGCAGATCGGCAGCTTGCTGCGCTGGTCCCGGCTGTGCATTCAGGTTCGCGCAGCATTGAGGTCCCTGGGACGTAAGAGCGATGACACGCTTCTCGAGGCCGGGCAAGACTTCTTCGAGCGAGCACGCGTTGATGGATGGCGTAAGAAGGGCTACGCGGGATTCGTGACCTCGGTGGGCTTCGAGCATCACGAGGCAGAAATTCTGGACGACCGACATTTTATGTGGGTCGCCTGCGAAGGCGTCTGCGCAGCGGTATCACTGGCACGAGCACTGCGCGATGACGGTGCTAGTGAAGGTGAAGTCGAGCACTACGAACACTGCTACCGCTCGTGGTTGGATTTCATTAACGATGAGCTCATTGTCCAGCCTGGACAGTGGCTTCATGCCTTGTCCTTTGACAATGAGCGGATTGAAGAGTCGAGGCCTCGCAGTGGCGATATCGCCTGGGCAATTCAGTGCGTTTTGGTTGGCCGAGTGCCGATGTGGCCACCTTTTGCCTCCGCAATTTCCCGAGGCCTTTTGGACCATCCAGAAGAGGCGCCAGCTGACCGCCGTTCATGGGTACCTTTCCGTCGCCACCGCTGAGAAATTAAGGGATCGAGGACATATTCGGAAAGACGAATGTGCGAATAGATCAAGATCCGCTATGATTGGCGGGTCTGGAGGGCTGACCGAGTGGCCGAAGGTGACGGTCTTGAAAACCGTTGTGTCAGCAATGGCACCAGGGGTTCGAATCCCTTGCCCTCCGCTGTACCGGCGATACTGAGCTTCCCAGCGTGCGCATTTCGCACGCGAAGGGAAAATGCCTTAGAGTAGTCGGCACTGGAGACGTCGCATAGTCCGGTCGAGTGCGCCTCCCTGCTAAGGAGGTAGGGGTTCACGCCCCTCGCGGGTTCAAATCCCGCCGTCTCCGCAAACAGCCCCCGGAATCCTCATGGGTTCCGGGGGTTTCGCTATACCTAAAACATACAGCACACAAATGCGGATCAGTCAATCACTTTTTTGAAACAAATAGTTTGAAATGACTAATTCCACAAGTAATTGCCCGCCCTTTTTAAAGAATGTAAATTAGATCGTGAATCCCTATAAATTGTGCGATTGAGAGAGATTTTCGATGTCACATCCCAAACTCTTAAAAACGCGCGCGCGAGCGGCGGGTGTTGCAACTCTTGCAGCAGCCTCGCTTCTGTTGACTTCCTTCACTCCGTTTAACGGTAGTGTCGCGGCAGACAACACCAGCGCAAGCGAAACCACCCAGGCCACCTCGGCCTCTGAAACGGAGAACACTAGCGACGCTAGCGCCTCCGCATCCGAGCAGACGGCAGCCTCCAACTCTGAAACTCCTGTAGCAGGCGGAACTGAGGCAAACACCTCAGACACCTCCGCTCAGGACGCAGCTACTTCTGCAGAGGCCAACCAGCCTCGTTCACGTCGTGCACGTGCGACCAGCTCGAAGCCGGCAACTCTGGCAATGACTGTCACGAACGACAGTTCTACCCTTGCAATTCGCGACAAGCAGATCACGACGATCAACTACGCATGTTCGTCGGTGACCACTCCCTGTGAAGGCGCTGCCATTGAGGTACTGCTTCCTGCACCCGTTACCCCTGCGGGTACGGCGCTGACAGACAAGCTCTACACTGCAGTCGCAGTCACCGGTTCGACGGTTCTTCGCACCGAGCAGACCACTGTCGCAGGCAACCCAAGGATGAAGCGACTTCTCTTCCCTCTACAGAAGTCGATCCCCGCGGGCACCTCGGACCGTATCCAGATCACCTGGACCTACGACGGTAACGATGCGCCGAACAACTCAACGACCACCCAACAGGTGAACTTCACGGCTCTCAACGCTGACTCTATCGATGACTCAAAGACCACCAAGTGGACCGCGGACACCGATATCGCCATTGAGAAGAGCGGTTCGACAAACCCGAATGGCTACCCTGCTGTCGGCGGGGAAACGACCTATAAGCTGCGTTATGGCTACCAGCAGATCGACCAAACCAACCCCAATAAGGTTGGTATCCGTTGGAATGGTTCTTCACTGAAGAATGGCGTCAACGCCACCAACTTCGTGCAGGTCCAGGACATTAAGGTCGTCGATCCGCTTCCTGCAAAGGCAGTATTCGTCTCCGCTACCAACGGCGGCGTTTACGATGCAGCAACCCACACTGTTACTTGGTCCTATGACAAGTGGGCTTGGCAAAACCCCATCGAGTCCCTCGTTACCGTGAAGTACCCCGAAGGTTCGGTAACGACGGCCGACACGGTCACAAATAAGGCCACCATCACGGCTGCGGTTCAGAATGACCCCACAACCGTCATGACGAAGAGCTCTGAAATCACCCACGGTTTCGCCATTCGTAAGCCTGGTGGTCGCGTGATTAAGACCGGTAACGACAACCAGTACCAAGTTCGCAAGGGCCTCACTCCATGGCGCTTCGGTGCTGCCAACACCGGTAATACGACGACACACGTTCACTTCGATGACACCCTGCCGTGCACATGGTCCACTCAGGACGCAAAGGCTGCCGGTGACTCCTGCGACCAGCCCACCATGGTGAGCCCTTACCGCTTCAACATCTTCGGCAAGTCTGGCTACGAAGATAAGGGCGGCTGGACTTTCGAATACTGGACCAACAAGGGTAACCACGTTGTCGCCAACTACACCGAGACGACGGACATCACCCTTCCCGATGGTGAATGGATCACCCGTTTCACCATCGATAGCGATGTTGCTCCTCAGACCAGCGCATCTCTTTGGTTCCAAGGCACGATCTCCTCGACCCTTCCCAAGGAAGAGCCAGCGGATTTCGCCAGCCACTACAACCCGGTCGCTCCGCCCGAGAAGTACTTCAACTATGTTGCTTCTCCGGACTACGTCCGCTTCCAGAACTGTGCGACCGGCACTCTGACGGATAAGGAAACCGGTGCAGTCCTTGCTTCCAGTGACGATCTGTGCTCCTGGATGCGCGTGCGCGACGAATTCCCCAGCGTTGGAGTGGTGAAGGTTGTCAGGACTAACCCCGTGGTCGTTGGAAAGACGGCATCTTTCGGTGTCAACGGTTCTGTTCGCACGGCTGCGCAAGGCGGTACGCCCACACCGTTTACCATCGCGGATCTTCTTCCTGAAGGTTTCGACATCGACGATGCATCTCAGGTTAACCTCAGTGGCGTTTCGCCTCTGACCAACCCTGATGGAAGCAAGTACGACCTCAGCAAGGTCCAGATCGAGATCACGAAGAACTACAACGGTACCGGACGCACCCTGCTCCGCATGATTGTTCCCGACCCGGTCGAGGGAGCGCTTTACACGAGTTTCAACACGACTGTGAAGAGCACCGCACCTGCTGGACAAACCGTGAACCAGGCAATGACGTACATGCCCGGTGACGGCGCCAAGGACGTTGCTGTAGACAAGAGCCTGCGCAACACGAACTACTGCTCCAGCGGTCGAGACAAAGACACCTTCGACGTCAATGGCAATGGTTCAACTGAGGATTACCTCTGTTCCGCCAACGCCAACTTCAACGTTGCGACCACCCCCGCAATGAACATCACGAAGGAAGTCAAGGGCAATAAGGATGCCGATTTCGTTCCTGCCGGAGAGGTCGCAAAGATCGATCCGGGTTCGGATGGCGCATACCGTTTCACCATTTCAAACGCTGGCAACACTCCCCTGACGAAGGTTGTCGCCTATGACATCCTCCCTCACCAGGGTGACGTGGGCGTTGGCCCTGCCTCTTCTCAGGCACGCGGCTCCTCTTGGCAGCCTTTCTTGAACTCGACCAACTGGACCTTCCAGTCGATCAAGGAGAAGTCAGGTAAGGACCCTGAGACCAGCGAAATCCCCGCCTCCGATATCACCATCCAGTACACGACGGTTGATAACCCCTGCCGTGGTGAAGTGATGAGCGTCGGTGGCGCAATGAACGATGGCCCTGCGGGATGTACACCCAACGCTTGGGGAGCAGCACCTGCAGACCTGAAGACCGTTAAGGGCTTCCGCCTGGTCATGAACCGCGATATTGAGGTCGGCGAAAAGATCCAGTTCGTTGCTACCATGACCTCTCCGGTCAACGCGAACCTGATTGCTTGGAACTCCGTTGCAATGGCTGGCGGCGTTACCGAAAACGGTAAGGTCTCCTACCTGCAGCCGAACGAAGCACCCAAGGTCGGCATCAACGTCTCCACTGACGTGTCGGTCACCAAGAAGGTTGCTCGCGTTAAGGTGAACGGCGATCAACCGGTCATGGATGCAAATGGAATCCCGGAAACAATCGAGTCGACTGACCCGGTTATGCCCGGCGACTACATGCTGTACTCGATCACCTTGAATAACAAGGGACCGGCTGTCGCCTCTGGCATGAAGATTAAGGATGTCCTTCCGCAGGGAATCGAAGCCATCTCCTCGCAGGTCCGCCTGTGTCAGACTGATGCAACCACTCCCTGCGTCGGTGTGAAGCACAATTCGAATCCGGATCTCGCGAATTTGGACACCGACTGGGAGGCCATGCCCTCCGGCGAGTTGAATACAAACCTTGCGGTGAACGGAACCCAGACACTCTACGTTCTGGTAAAGGTCAACCCCTACACCGAGGGCAAGACCATCACGAACACGGCAACTCTGGGTGAATACGATCAGAAGGATTCAGATCCTTCGAACAACACCTCCAGCGCATCCTTTACCGTTGGCGGCTCCATCACCGGAACCATCTACAACGACACGGATGCCACTTGGATGAATGATCGCGGAATCGACAAGCCTTTCGAAGGCGTGACTGTCCGTCTGTTGGATGCTAACGGCAACCCCGTTAAGGATTCCTCTGGCGCTGACATCACCGCGACTACTGACGCCAACGGAAACTACACCTTTAACCGCCTGCCTTTGGGCGACTACAAGGTTGAGGTCGTTCCCGACCACGCCACCGTTGACGGAAAGAACGCGTCACTGTCTGACTACACGCAGACCTACGGTTACGGTTCCTCGACCAAGCGCAGCGAGGCAGGCAAGGGGAAGCTCACAACCCCGACAATTTCTCTAACTACCTCGAACGCCAATGTTTCGAAGGTTGATTTCGGATTCGTCAAGCCCGCCTCGGTGGGTAACTTCGTGTGGTTCGACGCCAACAAGGACGGCGTCCAGGATGCGGATGAGGTCGGCGTTGCCGGCGTCACCGTCACCCTGACCGACGGCGCCGGCAACCCGGTCATCGACCTGGACGGCAACCCCGTCAAGCCGGTGACCACGGACGCCAACGGCAAGTACGAGTTCACGAACCTGATGCCGAACGTCGATCGGATCGTCGCGAACGCGGGCGAGGAGAACTACAAGGTGACCTTCACGGTCCCCGCCGGCTACTCTGCGACCAAGAGCTACGCGGCTTTGGATGATGAGAAGGACTCCAACGGTGCCGAGAGTGACGTGACGCTCACCGAGGGCCAGAACGATGAGACCGTCGACTTCGGCCTCGTTGCAGACGGAAAGATCGGTGACACGATCTTCTGGGATGTCGACAACAATGGTGGTTCTGCTCCCTCTGGCGCAGACAAGCCGCTTGCCGGAGTGAAGGTCACACTGACCTACACGACTCCTGCAGGAGTTGAGAAGACTCTCACGACCACAACCGATGCGAACGGCAAGTACTCCTTCGAGAACCTGGCCCCCGGAGACTACAAGGTCACCGTTGATCAGGACTCGCTGGCAACCGCTTGCCCCGAGTGCACTGCTCAGAGCCACGCACCTTCCGGCGACGTGAAGGCCTCGGAGAACCAAACCCTCTCCCTGAGCTCTAAGGTCACCCTGACCCCGACCTCGATGACCAACGAGGATCAGGACTGGGCATTCACTGCAGCAGCAGACACCGCGATTAAGAAGGCGATCACCACTCCCTCGGCAGAGGAGCAGGGCACCTTCGATTTCGCACCCGGAAAGGAAATCACCTACACCCTCACTCTGACCAACAATGGTCCGAGCGTGGCAACCGGTGTGACCGCTTCCGATAAGCTGCCCGCAGGCGTCACCTTTGTCTCCGCTGAAGGCGATGGCTCTTACAACGCAGAGACCGGTAAGTGGGATCTGTCGAACCTGACCATTGCGAAGGACGAGGTCAAGACCATCACCATCACCGTGCGTATCACCGGTGAAGGCGTTGGCTCGCTGATCACGAACGTCGCAACGATCACGCACCAGGATCAGTACGGTGATAACCCGACGAATAACGAGTCTTCCGCATCCTTCAAGGGTGGCTACAACCTCGGAGGAACGCTCTACCGCGACTCCGACGTGAGCTACTCGAAGAGCGACACCGAAGCTCGATTCGCAGGACGTACCATTGCCCTGCTCGATGGAAACGGCAACCCCATCCTGGACAAGGATGGCAACCCTGTAACCACGACGACGGATGAGAACGGTAACTACCAGTTCACCGGTCTTGCCCCCGGCAACTACAAGGTGTCGATCGTTGATCCCACCACCGGTGATCTGGCTGGTCTGACCAACACGCAGGCCTACAACGGTCGCAACGCAACCGAGGCATCGGTGACCATCGGTGACTCCTCGGTCCAGGGCGTTGACTTCGGCTTCGTGAAGCCGGCGACCATCGGCGACCGTGTGTGGAACGATCAGGACCGCAACGGTGTCGACAACGGTGAACCCGGCGTCCCCGGTGTGACCGTCATCCTCAAGGATGCATCTGGCAACGAAGTTGCTCGCACGAGGACCGACGCAAACGGTAACTACCGTTTCGAGGGAGTCCTCCCTGGCACCTACAGCGTGTCGATTGAGGTTCCCTCCGGTTACGAGGCAGTGGCAACCTCCAAGGATGTCACCGTGGCAGAGGGCGAAGTCAACCTTGATATGGACTTCCCGCTCACGCTGATCCCGACGCCTTCGCAGCCCGTGAAGTCGATCCTGGCGAAGACCGGTTCTGATGCGCAGTGGATCGCCATCCTCACCGCCATGCTGCTGGCAGCAGGCGTTGGGACTGTTGGTGCCGCTCGCAGGCGCCGCGACTGATCGCATAACGCGAATGCGCATCTAAGCGCAAAGCACAGGCCGGGCCCCGATGAAAATCGGGGCCCGGCCCTTTTGCATGTCTTATCAGTGCACGTTGTATGTCTTATCAGTTAACGCGGTGGCTTAGATCGTGGAGTCATGCGTTAGCTCTCCCCTTCCCCCGTTAGCTCTCTCATTCCTACTTTGGCTCACTCACCTAGCGCCTTAGAACAGCAATAGACCCGAAATGGATGAGCCAAAGCAGGAGGAAGGACTAAATGGGCGACGATTGGCAGTCGACATACAATGCGCTGGCCCCGCGAGAGACAGGGAGAAGAGCGCATCCTAGAGCATGTGCGCAGGAAGTAATCACACTTCCCACGAGATGAGAGTTTGCCCCCGGGTGCTCATGCACCCGGGGGCAAACACTATTGAGTATTCGTCAGTGGCGAAAGCTCAGTCCAACTGATCGAAGGAGTGTGCCCACGCCGAATGGATGGGGTTTGCGTCAGCGACCATGGCCTCGAAACGGTTTTCGGCGATCTGCATAACCTCGTTCAAGGTCACGCGGATCTCCCGCAGGTCAGAGCCCTCGACGCGACGCCAGCCATCAGCAAGAAGCTGATCAGCCGAATCTACACGCGAGACGCACACAATCAGCGGGCGGTTAAAACGCTCGTGGTATGCCTGGCCAAGCGCGCGCAATTCTTCCTGCTTCTCGGAGTTAAAGTCGCCCAAGAGGGTCGAACCGGTATCCAGCAGGGCCTGCTCATCGGCCTCGCCGCCCAGAATCAGATCAACGATGTCGGTGTAGCCGGAGATCAGGGCTTCCTGTTCTTCACGGTCAGCCTGACCAACTGCATCCTGGAAGGCGTGACGCAGGTCAGCGACTGAGTCGAAGGGAGCGTGCGTCCACGCACGTTCAACCGGCCAGGTCACTCCTGAGAACATGGGAGCGAAGGCGCGAGTGAACTGTGCTTGATCAAGGCGGTTAATGGCGTCCAGATCCAGCGGACGTCCGTCAACCATTGAGACGGCCGGAGAAGGCTTACGACCGATGTGGAAGAAGAGCAGGTTGAGGATGATGGCGCAGATTGAACCGATCGTCACGCCGGAGCCGAAAAGAATCTGCATCCACGAAGGCACGTAGCTAGCCAGTTCGGGCTTCAAAGTGACCAGCAGACCCAAGCCAAGCGAGGTCGCAACGATCACCGAGTTACGGTTATCGCGCATATCGACAGTGGAAAGAGTCTGAATACCGACAACAGCAACGGCTGCGAACATTGCCAGAGATGCTCCACCGATAACAGGCTTCGGGATCGAGGCGACGATCGCGCCAGCCTTGGGCAGGATTCCCAGAATGATCATGAAGACGCCCGCAGCAGTAACGACCCAGCGTGACTTCACACGCGTGAGACGAACCAAACCAACGTTCTGCGCGAAGCAGGTGTAGGGGAAAGAGTTCAGCACACCGCCCAGTGCGGTCGACAGACCATCGGCACGAAGAGCATTCGCGATGTGCGCTGGAGTGATGCGCTTACCCACAACCTCACCGGTCGCAAAAACGTCACCGGTGGTTTCAACGGCGGTAATTGCCATGACGATGAGCATCGAGATAATCGCGGCAACTGAGAACTTCGGGATTCCGAAGAAGAAGGGAGTGGTGACTCCGATCGGCGCCGCCTGAGAGACTGCAGAGAAGTTTGCATCCCCCAGAACCCACGCAACAACCGTTCCGCCAAGCAGACCCAGAAGGACGGCAATCGTTGCCATAAAGCCAGAGAAAATACGCTGGATAATGACGATGACAGCCAAAGTGCCAAGAGCATATGCAAGTCCGCGAAGAGTTCCGGGAATGGGATCGGCGCCAACCTTTGCTGCCTCAGTTCCCCAGTAAACGATATCGTTTGCTGCAACCGAAATAAGGGTCGTTCCCATAACTGTCAGCAGTGTGCCGGTGACGACAGGCGGGAAGAAACGCAAAAGCTTCGCAAAGAAGGGTGCGGCAAGGAAGGTTGCAATGCCCGCAACGATAATCGAGCCGTACATCGTGGCGAGTCCTTCAACTCCCCCACCAGCAGCCAAACCAACTGCGATGAGCGGCGAGACTGCCGTAAATGTCACGCCTTGAAGCAAGGGAAGACGAACACCAATCTTCGGGCCAAGACCCGCAGATTGGATAATTGACGCGATACCACAGGTGAAGAGGTCCGCATTGATCAGGTGAACAGTAGTAGCCGAGTCAAGTCCCAGACCAGTTGCAATTACCAGCGGAACGACAACTGCCCCGGCGTAAAACGCCAGGACATGCTGAAAACCGAGGATTGTGAGCTTGGGGAAAGAAGGGACCGCATTGACCGGGTCAATTCGAGTGGTGGACATTTTTGGCTGGCTATTTGCCATTCCGCTGCTCCTGCATGTCGCTCAAAAATGGACCTCTTAATTCTTACCCATCCGTAAGACGCAAAGAAAGCACCGTTTCACGGAAAATTCGGTTGCATTGATTGACAAAGTCGCACAAATTGTCTTTCTTTTCCGCAAGATTCCGCGACTTCCTCTGCAGCAAAGAGAGACCGATGTGATTGATGACGCATTTATGAGTTTGCTTGTAAAGGCGCGTTGTGCCTAAACTATCTCTCGGCCAATCAAACGGCAATGCGCTCGTAGCTCAATGGATAGAGCATCTGACTACGGATCAGAAGGTTGGGGGT
>CAUSSZ010000012.1:0-36400 GCA_963534475.1 Trueperella pyogenes
AGTCGTGCGAAGAGCTTACCGCGCTTGGCGTCAATCGCCGCCTTCTTGTGCTTGGTAGTCGCCCACTTAGAGTGTCCCGACATTACTTCTCCCTTTTGGGCTGGATTAATACTGTGCCAGTTTACAGCTCATACCCTCACTTCCCCACCGGGCGCGCGTTTTATGGGACAATGCACCTCGCCAGCACGGTTGATGTCTGCCAAAAATTCGTGCATTGACTTGGTTCTTCCAGGAGGGAACATGTCTTTAGGACGCGGTATCGAGCACTGCGTATGCTCCGCAAGAGAGTGCGAGAATTCAGCGGTTTTCATCATCGAATGGTCAAATCCGAAGATTCATACCGGTCGTACTAAGAAGTGGCTTTCATGTGAAGAGCATCGCCAATTTCTTATCGACTACCTCAGGTATCGAAACTTTCCCTATGAGGTGCGCACTTTCAATCCACCACAGACTGGAGCCCCGTCTCAGTCATCGCAAAGTTGATCCCCGTCCCAACTGATAGCAGAAAGAGAAGCGAAAACCCCATCACTGCTGAGGGCACGAATTTCTTCGATATCAACATCAAACACCACGATTCCGGTATTTGACATGAAGCGAGTGAGCGGAATTCCCCTACGAATATCCTCACTGAGATACGCAGAGATCACGCGAATCAGACCTCCATGGGCAACAAGTGCTCCAATCCCCTGATCCGCAGCAACGCTGTAAGCACGTTCCATCACGGCTTGAATCTCGGGAATGACACGCCCGAGAAACTCGTAACAATCCTCAGCACCGGGCATACGATGCGAAAAATCTCCTAGCATCCAGGCTGCGCAGGCTTCCACATAAATCCTGATTGCGACGGGATCGCATGACATTTCAAGATCGCCGGCACTCACTTCACGAATCTGTGCCGTCACTACTGGTATTACCCCAAAAAACTCACACAATGGTTCCGCAGTCTGTTGCGTTCGTTTCATCGCAGAGACAGTGAGCGCATCCAATTGCCCCGCCACTTCACGTACAAAACGTTCTTTCAGGTTCTCGGCCTGCGAAAGCCCGAGTTCGGTCAGCGGCAAGCCCGGGAGACGAGTATCCAAGGAGGCTGTGATGTTTGCTGGAGTTTGTCCATGTCTAATTAATGCAAGCTTCATGCCGCTCCCCTGCTGCTACGCATAGTTTCACGAAATATTCCAAAACAGTTTCTCAAATACCTCCCGCATTTTACGTGAGGAGGTCAGCCATTTCGTCGTCATTTCTTCACGCTGATCGCGCGAATAACCCATGAGCATAGCCATCGCGACAAGTTGCTCGGTATTTGAGGGAATAACATCATTTTTCGAGGCAGAGGGGCCTGCCGCTATAACCCGGGCGCGCCTCAGTTCTTGCCCAAATTCCCAAGTCGAGGCAGCACGTTGGTACTCGCTTTGACTGAGTTTTCCTCTGTGGAGTAGTTCCAGCAAAGCTTGCCTAGTAGAGGAGGTACGCAGGTTGCAGTCCGCACTCCCCGACTGCAACTGCAAGAGTTCAACAAGCCATTGGATATCGGAAAGAGCGCCGGGACCCAGTTTGATGTGCATCCGCGGGTCAATGCCTCCGGGAATTCTTTCTCGTTCGACACGGACCTTCATTAATTGAATTTCGCGAGTTTCATCGTTGCTCAAAGGTGTGTGGAAGCAATATGTTTGCGCAAATTGATATAGAGCATCTGCGGTGTTCCCCGCACCAAGCGGGCGCAAGCGAAGAAGCATTTGTTTTTCCCACACCTGCGCCCAGCGTTCGTAATACTCCGTATAGGAGTCGAGAGTGCGCACTAAAGCTCCGTTTTTCCCCTCGGGACGCAACGCAAAATCCAAAGCTACGGGTAGAGCTCGGCTTGAGGTAGAAAGCAATTGCTTAAGCCGTGTGATTCGTTCATGCGCACGCCGTAGAGCGTTGGCATCACAGCTATCGGCAACGACGGCAAGAACATCTAAATCAGATGTATAGGACAGCTCCCGCGCCCCATAACTGCCCAAAGCGCACAGTTCGATGTGCAAATCCGGAATGCGCTCTTCACTCTCGTCAAAAAGATCGAAGGCTTCGAGGGCCGAGAGCACACAGGCATCAGCAACAACACAGAGGTCCCTCCCCACCCCTTCTTTTGAACCCGTGGCCTCGCGAAGCGCAATACGCAAAACTTCACGCGTGCGAATAAGGCGAATCTTCTCAATCGCCTCGTCAATGCTCCCAGCTCTTCCCGCGACTGAACGCATTTGGCGGGAAAGTACGTCGAATGAAGGCGTTGCAAGCAATTCAGCTGAATCAAGCCACGAGACGGCCTCGGGGAAAAGACGGATCAAGGAACCAATCCAGGCGGATGCAGAAAGAACCCGACACAGCTGCGAGGCCGCATAATCACTATCGCGTAGAAGCGCCAAATACCAATGAGAATCACCAATCTCATCGGAAAGAACCCTGAAATTAAGCAAGCCCATATCCGGATTTGCACCATCGGCAATCCATGAGAGCAATACGGGAAGCAGATGACGCTGAATCATCGCACGCCGGGAAGTTCCCGCACATAGAGACTCGATATGTTTGAGGGCACTGCGCGGGTCCAAGTAACCAATCGCTCGTAGACGATCCACCGCAGCTTGGTCATCAAGATGAATGAGATCTTCATCCAGCCGGGCACTTGCAGCAATAATTGGCCGGAAAAATACCGAATGGTGAAGCTCTCGCACTCGCAAACGAAGTGCTCGAAGGTGCTCGTGAAGCTGCTCCACTGTGGCGGGCGTTCCGCGAAGCGAACGCAGAAGGCGTTCGAGCTGACGAAGACCACTGGGAAGCGTATGGGTTCGGTGCATCCTGAGCAGCTGGGAGCGATGCTCAAGGGTACGCAAGAACGCATAGGCTTCCCGAAGATTAGCAGCGTCCGCACGCGCAATATATCCTCGTGCACTTAATGCCTCGAGTGCACCAAGAGTCGATCGCTGCCTGATCTGGATATCGTTTCTCCCGTGGACCAACTGCAGAAATTGAATCGAAAATTCGATATCACGCAGTCCTCCCACGCCCAGCTTTAACTCGCTGTCACGTACCTTTGGCGGCACTGAGTTTTCAACTTGAGCGCGCATCGAACGAACGTCGTCGACAAAACCTGGACGCGCCGAGGCTTCCCAAATAAAGGGCGCAGCATACTCAAGAAAACGCGCCCCAACTTCCATATCGCCAGCACACGGACGTGCTTTCAGCAGCGCCTGGAACTCCCAGTTTTGCGCCCAGCGATCCCAGTAAGCACGGTAAGAATCAATGGTGCGCACAAGTGCTCCATCACGGCCCTCCGGACGTAAATTCGCATCCACGCTCCACAGCGGCGCCTCTTTACCAGGACTGGAACAGATAGATGCCACCAAGCTTGCAATACGCGTTGCGCGCTCAAGGCGTAAACGAGTGAGCTCTGCGTCTTCCGTGGGTGCACTATCCGCAAGCACGTACATGACATCAACATCGGAAACATAATTGAGCTCACCTCCCCCGGTCTTTCCCATTGCGATAATGCACAAAGGCACCTCAGCATCGGGTGATTCAAGAAGGCAAGCAATATAGAGCGCTCCTTGAAGAGCCTCATCCGCAGCCTGTGAGAGACGTGCGGTAATGGATTCAACATGATCGGGTGCGTAAGGGTTCTCGGCCAGAAGATCATCCGCAATGATGTCAAAAAGCCTCCGCCGATAGACCATCCGAAGGTACGAGGCCGCCTCTTCCGAGCGTGCCTCAGGAGCCTCGTCCACAGCCGTTGCAGGCCATCCCTTGGGTAGCAGTCGACAAACTTCATCGGTCATACAGAGCTTTGTCGCACCGGGAGCATCTGGAAGGAAGAAATTCGGGTGCTGGAGAAGGTAGTCTCCCCACCACGATGAGAAACCAAGGACTACAGCAAGGCGCCTGGCACTGGCAACATCATTTTGTAGCAGGTTGATCAGCGAAGGACATTCATCGTGTGCTCTTGCGCAGAAAACCGCGAACTGTTCGATATCCGCACATTTTTCAAGTGAGTCAATATGCTCGATATCGCTCAGACCAGACGATTCAAAGAGTGCCCGAATACGTTCAGGTTGAGTCACACCATAACGGCGTAATTGACGATCAGAGATCATCCATTGACCTTGAGGAATTGACGCAGTTCTGCCGGAGTAATCTGCCGACGGTACTCGCGCCACTCATTTTCTTTTTCACGCAGAAGGTGCTCGAAAACCTGCTCGCCCAGCGCTTCGGCAACTAAATCCGATGAACGCATTGCGCGCAGGGCATCAGAAAGCGACGAGGGCAGCGGGTGGATGCCTAAAATCTGACGCTCTGTTTCGCTGAGTTGCCACACATTATCTTCTGCTTCTTCAGCGAGAGGCATTTTCTTTTCGATACCGTCAAGACCGGCACTAATAAGCACAGCGAGTGCGAGATAGGGATTTGCTGCAGGATCAAGTCCCCTGTATTCGATTCGTGCGCTGCTCCTCTTCGAAGGCTTATAGACGGGAACGCGAACGAGCGCCGAACGATTATTGTGACCCCAACAAATATAGGAGGGCGCTTCTCCCCCGCCCCATAGACGCTTGTAGGAGTTCACATGCTGATTGGTAATCGCAGCTATCTCGCGCGCATGGTGAAGCAAACCGGCGATGAAATAGCGGCCAATCTCGGAAAGCTGGTAGCGTCCAGAGGGATCGTAGAAGGCATTTTCATCCCCTTCAAATAGCGAAAGGTGGGTGTGCATTCCTGATCCTGGGCGATTAATGAAGGGCTTTGGCATGAAGGTGGCGAGCATTCCCTCTGCCAGCGCTACCTCTTCAATCAAGGTCCGGGCGGTCATGATGTTATCGGCCGCGTGAAGAGCATCGACCGCACGAAGATCAACTTCATTTTGGCCAGGTCCACCTTCATGGTGTGAAAACTCTACCTGGATCCCCGTCTCTTCAAGGGCACGCACGATCTTCCGGCGAAAATCGTTAGATAGCCCGCGAGTCACATGATCGAAATAGCCAGCTTGATCAACCGGTTCTAGATGGTTGATATCGACCGGCTGACGAAGAAGGTAAAACTCAATCTCCGGGTGTGCAAAGACTGAGAAGCCCATCTCCGAGGCGCGCTGAACTGCACGCTCGAGCGCGCCTCGGGGATCGGCTGGTGATGGCAAGCCATCTGGGGTGAGGACATCACAGAACATCCGCCCGTGAACATCAGTGCCATCTTTTGTATGCAAACGTTGGAAAGTTGCAGCATCAGGACGCAAAAGCATATCGGATTCGTAGACACGAGTCAGACCTTCAATGGAAGATCCGTCAAAACCGATTCCCTCACTAAAAGCCTCCTCGAGCTCTCCGGGATCGATTGAGACCGATTTGAGCACTCCAGCGACATCCGTAAACCACAAGCGGATTAGACGGATATCTTCCTGGGCAACACTACGAAGGACCTGTTCCTGCTGCTGTTTCATCTGCTTACCTTAGGAGCGACCAAAACCCTTGGAGATGGCATCCAGTGCACCGGTGAGATCTGAAGGAAGAACCCACAACTTTGAAGCCTGGCCATTAGCAATGCGAGGCAGCATCTCCAAGTACTTGTAGGACAGCAGTTCAGGAGTTGCATGTCCTTGATTGATCGCATTGAAGACGACAGAAATTGCTTCAGCTTCGCCCTCTGCGCGAAGGATCTGCGCTTGGCGTGCACCTTCTGCCTGAAGAATCAGCGCTTCCTTTTCACCACGTGCCTGAAGCACTTGGGCTTCCTGCTGTGCCGATGCAGCAAGAACGGCAGCCTGCTTCGCACCTTCTGCCTTCTTAATTTGTGCCTCACGCTCGGCCTCAGCAGTCAAGATCGTGGCGCGCTTCGTACGCTCAGCTGTAATTTGCTGCACCATTGCAGAGAGAACATTCGGCGGTGGTTCAATTGACTTGAGCTCGACGCGTGTCACGCGAATACCCCACGGGCCAGTTGCTTCATCAAGCACACCACGAAGTTGCTTGTTAATGGATTCACGGCTGGTCTGAGTTTCTTCCAGATCCAAGGAACCGATGAGGTTACGAAGAGTTGTTGCAGTCAGCTGCTCGATCGCCTGCAGGAAGTTAGCGACTTCGTAGGTTGCACTACGAGGATCAGTAATCTGGAAATAGATGACCGAATCAATTTCAACCATTGCCTGATCTGCAGTAATCACTGACTGCGAAGGGAAATTCACAACCTGTTCGCGTAGATCGATGCGTGCAGCAACGCGATCGACGAAGGGAACAAGCAGGTGAATACCACCGTGCAGAACGGAACGGAAACGACCAAGTCGTTCCACGACATATGCTTCAGACTGCGGGACGATGCGGACAGCGCGAGCGATAGCGATCATAACGAAAATCGCCAGCACAACACCGACTATCATTGCGATGCTCCCGATGGGATCTTCATTCATCAATCCCTCCCCTTTCTATGAGTAAACCGGATGAAATTAAGAGTGAAGCGGTTGAACAACTGCGGTGGCACCATCGATCGCTACGACAGTCACCTCGGTGCCGACAGGAATCAGGCCTTCGGAACTTCGTGCGCTCCATTCACCACCTGAAAACTGAATTCGCCCGTCACGATCGCCGACCAACTGGGTGACATAACCGGTCTTGCCGATCAAGGCATCCGCGTTGGTTCGAACATCCTCACCTGAGCGTTGAATGCGCCCTTTCATCAACGGACGAAGCGCGAAGATCAAAAGTATTGAAACAACGACGAAAACGACGATCTGAGCTAAGGTCCCTCCACCGAAGAGCGCGACAAGACCCGCCGCGATTGCAGCGATGGCAAACATTAGGAAAACGAAGGTAATAGTCAAGACCTCGATGATGCCAAAGACGAGCGCAGCAAGAAACCACATCCACCAGGTAATCATTGGTTTTCACCTACTTCTGTGTACCGGAAAATTGATCAACGGGGTAATCCACGGGCGAACCAACGGCCGTTTTCGTTTTCTACGCTGAGTGCTAGTTCGAAGGCATCCGAAAGTACCCGGCCATTCAGCACCTCATTGACAGTGCCGGCAGCGAAGATTTCTCCGTCCTTCATCACAGCTGCGTGCGTAACCCCCTGTGGAATTTCTTCAAGGTGATGCGTCACCAAAATAACCTGAGGGGCATTCTTCCCAGCGATGATCTCTTCCATGGCAGCAATGAGAAGCTCTCGCGCTCCAAGGTCGAGGCCCGCAGTTGGTTCATCAAGAATGAGTACTTCGGGATCCGACATCAAACCGCGTGCGAGAACGATCCTCTGGCGTTCGCCCTCAGACAAGGTGTGGAAAGGACGCTCCTCGAGGTGATCAACACTAAATAAACCGAGCAAGTCACGGGCACGCTGGGTATCGATATCTTCGTAAGTCTCTGCAAATGGTGCAGAGACCCCCCAAGCGGCTGAGCGCACCACATCAATCACACGCATACTTGGACGTAGTCGTTGGGTGGTCGACAAAGATACTAACGAGCAGCGTGATGCAAGTTCTTGGGGCTGGAGATCAGTGATCGAACTGCCATCAAAACGAACACTTCCGCTTGTCGGTTGAACTTTTCCGCTCGCAACGCGAACAAGAGAAGTCTTTCCTGCCCCATTTGCACCCAGAACGGCCCACTGCTCGCCGCGATGGGTATTCCACGTGATGGTGTTTAAAATCTGGGTTTCGCCACGCGTTAAAGCAACGTCATCGAGCTCAATTACCGTATTCATTGTCTTAGTATCCCGCAGCTCACAGTAGGTGTCCTCTTCAAAGTCATCAGCTCAGTGAACGAGCTTCTGATAAAGGGCAACAGTCTTATCACCGATCGCATCCCACGAGAAATAATCACGTGCGCGGCGCAAACCTGCTTGCCCCATTTGATGAGCCTTCTCAGGCGACGACAGCACCTCGATCAAGCGATCAGCCATATCACTTTCGAATTGCTCAGGATCCAACGGAGTCCCAGTCCCGTCATGAAGCTGCTCGATCGGCACAAGATAACCTGTTTCACCATCAACAATGACATCTGGAATACCGCCCGTTGCTGTTCCAACAACAGGTAGACCAACAGCCATAGCTTCCAAATTGACGATGCCAAGAGGTTCATAGATCGAAGGCGTAATGAAGACAGTCGCAGCATTTAAGAGGGCAATAAGATCGGCACGGGGTAGCATTTCGGAGATCAAAACGACACCATTACGACTATCGCGCAACTCGGCGACCAGTCCTTCAACTTCGGCGGCAATCTGCGGAGTGTCTGGCGCACCAGCGCACAGGATAACCTGGACTTCCTCGGGAAGACGACGTGCGGCGCGCAGGAAGTACGGCAGTCCCTTCTGGCGAGTAATTCGGCCAACGAAGATCACTGAAGGCCTGTCCGGATCTACCCCCCAGTGCTCAAGGACCTTAACCTGATGTTCTTTCTCAGCATCGGTTGATGGAATATGCCATTGAGACAGATCAATTCCGTTGTGGATGACATGAACTCGGTCGGGATCCACGGCGGGATAGGCACGCAAAATGTCCTCGCGCATTCCGTGTGAAACTGCAACAATGCCTGCCGCGGCCTCGTACGCAGAACGCTCAACGAAAGAGGAGACGCGGTACCCCCCACCGAGCTGCTCAGCCTTCCACGGGCGCAGCGGCTCCAATGAATGAGCCGTCACGACGTGGGGAATGTCGTTCATCAAAGATGATAGGTGCCCGGCGAAATTTGCATACCAGGTATGTGAGTGCACCAGATCGGCGCCAACTGTATCCGCAGCGATGGCAATATCAACGCCGAGCGTACGTAAAGCAGGGTTGGCATGTGCCAGCTCCGGCAGATCCGAATATCCAATGACCTCTCCCGCATCTTCACGGGGACCGTCAAAAGCATGAATACGAAGCTCATCCACCCGAGAGCGGAGAACCTTAGCTAATTCAGTAACATGAACTCCCGCGCCTCCGTAAACATGTGGCGGGTATTCTCTGGTCAACAAGTCAACGCGCATGTGAGCTCCTTCGACGCACGGGTGCTTCTAGCTTAGCGGAAATTTCTCTCTCAATATGTTCTTCACCACGTTCTAAAATCCGCAACCAAAATCACGAATTTACGCATACTCTAGAGCCATGGCTAAAAATCATGTTCTCGCGATCGTTCTAGCCGGAGGCGAAGGTAAAAGGCTAATGCCTCTCACCATGGATCGGGCAAAGCCGGCCGTTCCCTTCGGTGGTCATTACCGACTCATTGATTTCTCACTATCAAATATGGTCAATTCTGGCTATATGAAGATCGTTGTACTGACTCAGTACAAGTCGCATTCACTGGACAGGCACGTAACCCGGACCTGGTACACCTCTCCCCTGCTTGGCAATTTCATTGCTCCAGTTCCTGCCCAACAGCGTCGTGGGCCACACTGGTACCTGGGAAGCGCTGATGCGATTTACCAGTCACTCAACATCGTTGATGATGAAAATCCCGACTATATTGTCATCACTGGCGCTGACAATATTTACCGCATGGACTTCTCACAGATGGTCCAGCACCACATCGATTCCGGGCTTCCCGCAACCGTCGCAGGAATTCGTCAGCCCATCGAAGTCGCATCGGCCCTCGGTGTAATCGAAGGCAAGGATGGCCACGTCGATCGCTTCGTTGAGAAGCCTCAGAATCCAGTTGGCCTCGAGGACGATCCCACCCAGGTTCTGGCCTCAATGGGCAACTACGTCTTCACAACTCAGGATCTGATTGCCGCGCTTCGAGAAGATGCTGAGGACCCCCTATCGAAGCACGATATGGGTGGGAATATCATTCCGTGGTTCGTTGAGCGTGGAATGTGCGGCTACTACGACTTCAAGGACAACGTTGTTCCCGGTTCGACGGATCGAGACCGCGATTACTGGCGCGACGTCGGTACCTTGGATGCCTACTACGAGGCAAATATGGACCTCATTAGCGTTCATCCCGTCTTTAACCTCTACAACAGGGATTGGCCCACGATGACGCTTTTGGATGGCTCATTGCCTCCTGCAAAGTTCGTTTACGGAGACGAGCATTCGCGTATGGGGCATGCAGTTGACTCCTTCGTTTCGCCCGGGGTGATTATTTCGGGTGGCGAGGTCTACCACTCCATTGTTTCTCCAAATTCCTATGTCCATTCATGGGCACAAGTCACTGACTCAGTGATCATGCACGGTGTGCGTGTCGGTCGTTCCTCGCAGGTCGTGAAGACAATCCTGGACAAGAACGTCGTCGTTGAAGAGGGCGCGATCGTCGGTGTCGATTTGGAACACGATCTCGAGCGTGGCTTCACGGTCACGGAATCAGGAATTACCGTCGTCCCCAAGGGAACAATTGTGACCCGATAGTTCGTAAGAACTTAGAGTTAGCCCCCTGCGTGAGTCATCATCGCAGGGGGCTAACTCTAGTTATTCAATGACGCTTACAGTTCCATCCCATCCGTGAAGACATTGCCCAATAAGATCGCACAGTGAGCGTGGGTATACCTCATGGTTCTCGGCATATTTCTCGAGCTCGTCAAGATCCCACCAACGGTATTCATCGATCACTCGTTGTTCTTCTGGGGTCCAATGAGAATCGCTCAGAGGCTGGGCTTGAACGCGTGCCCAGAAAATCTCTTCATCTTGGCGAGCAACGAGACTCTTAAAGTCGAATACGGCCTGTCGGCGAGCTACCGGCCCAAGGAGTTCCTTCTGCTTGAGCTGTATACCGGTCTCTTCGAAGACCTCTCGAAGGGCAGCTGCTTGGCTTGTTTCCCCGTCCTCAACTCCCCCGCCAACGGTAAACCACCATGAGCGCGTGGGATTGTCAGCATCGTGTCCTCTTACCAGAAGAACGCGATTTCGTTCGTCGATGAGAATTACCCGCGCTGCCTCACGATGTGGGAAGCCTTCCTCATCACGAGGCCACTGTAGAACGCTCACGCGCTTACCCGACGTGCCGCTTGTGAAAGTTCCGTCAAGGAGAGGAACTTCTTCCGCGCTTCCACTGCTTTCGTAAGCAGTTCACGATCGTAAGCATCGCGTGCGGGATCCTCGCGCTTTCGTAAGGGACGCGCATACTCATCAAGACCAATGGCGGCAAGAGAATTCAAGAAGAAGTTCATTGCCTTACGTGCCTCTGAACCTGCGCTAGCAGCCCACTTGACAGCATTTCGACGCTGCGCACGGTCGGTAACCATTTGAAGCTCCACAGGAAGCACCCAGCCTTGAACGACATAGGGAGTTAACCCCTGCTGGATATGTTTTGCTTCACGTGAAGATTGCGTAATCAGATAGATGAACCAACATGTAAAAAGCGGGACTTCGATGGTGATGTAGGAATGGAACCAACCTCCGATACCGTTATTACTCGCAAGAAAGTTCCATAGGCCATGGAAGAACACCGCGGTTAGGTAACCAAGGAAGACTCGAATAGTGCTCCACAGCGCACCGTAGCGGCGAATCAAAACAAGTGCGATGGCCATTCCAGTAAACGAGGTTGCCATCGGATGGACGAATGGCGAAAGGATCCCTCGGGTAAATACCGTCGTTGTCAGCATAAACGCACCCGAAGAGCTCGTTCTCAGGAAGTACTGAATATTCTCAATGAAGGCGAAGCCGGCACCAACAATTCCTCCGCAGATCAGACCGTCAAGCCGCGAATTGATGGAATTTCGACGTGCAAGGATGAAGATGATGACACCAATGCCCTTGAAGAATTCTTCAGCAACCGGCGCAACAAACACAGCAACAATGACCGCTGCGGAATCTTGATCACCAAGCGTGCGAGCAAGATCCAGATTTAAGGTGCTATTGACAACCAACGAAGAAAGCGTTGCAACACCTGCTCCCCAAATGAAGCAGATGAAATTAGATTTCCAGCCCTCACGCTCCCAGCGATCAAGGTAGCTCAGCACTCCGAGGACAATAACAAGCGGAATTAATGCCAAGCTTGTCATCACTGCAGCGGAGACGACACCACCCGTACGTACGTAGGTCACCATGAGAACGATGACACCGATGGTCCCCAAAATTGTGAAGATAATTTCAAGGAAAGGCAAGGAGCGGACGCGTTGAGGAATTCGCCATGTGGGAGCTTGTGCGGGTGCTGGGTCGTCAGGACCGAACAGTTCGGCTTCGGTCGTTCTGATCTTTTTCAGCCGATAGTCCTCACCGGGACCTCCCCAACGCGGGTGTGTTTCACTCATTTAATAGCCGTATCCATCTTCAATCGTGTCGTCATCAAAATCAATTGTCTGAGCCATTGGCGCATGTCCTGCAAGATGCGCAATCCGCACCCAGCTTCTCTCACGAATCTTATGCGTCTGAGTAACGTAAAGGTTATGCATTGATCGTGCTAATTGGACTTTATAGGAGGCTTGGTCTAGTTCGCGAAGTTCGCGAGACCAATAATCATCGGCATCAATCTCTTTGCGGAGCTTTACATTAAGCGCGCTTCGAAGAATTCTTGAAAGTTGCGACTGAATATCGAAAAATTCGATGACCTTCTCACGTGTTTGGGCGTCGCGGATGCTCGCTTCGTTTGTTCGTCGGTCAAGTCCGTCGGCAACAAGAGGAATCATCTGCCGGCGCGCTCTTGTCGAGGCCTCACGGATCTCTTGAGATTCGTCAGAGGTGAACCCCGGATAGTCAGCGATCCTCTCGCTATAGCGTGCTCGTTCATCAAGAAGAAGTGCCAGCGAATCCCTTGTCGTCAAAATCCGCCAATGAAGACGGTCAAGTCTTGTTGCAAGAATTGCTGATTGGCGCACAAGAAACGCCAGTGCGACCAAAACAAGAACTAAAAGAACAAGGATCAAAGTATTACTCATCGTCTTCGGCCTCGTTCCTGCCACGAATAAGATCAAGCGTCGTCGGGTCCGAGGGCTGCGCTTGCGCAGAGGCTAAGACGGTCTGATACAAAGCTAAGACTTGGTCGGTAACCGTATCCCATCCATAACGGGAACTCGCCGCTTCTCCACGGCGTGCAAGCGTTGCAAGTTCCTCAGAATCACGAAGAAGTCTGATTAGTTGACGAGCTAGGTCCTGACTATTTCCGGTCTCAAATAGCGCGCCTACTTCTCCTTGTTCAAGGACTGCCCTGAAGGCCTCGAGATCAGAGGCAAGTACCGCACAGCCAGCTGCCATCGCCTCGACAAGAACAATCCCGAAGGATTCTCCACCGGTTTGGGGAGCGACATAAACACTTGCTCCCTTCAGTAACGAAGCCTTATCTTCATCGCTCACGCCACCAAGGAACTCAACTGAGTCCCCAAAACGTTCCAATTGTGAGCGGTATTCATGTGCGTTTCCTCGTCCAGCAATAAGAAAGCGGGCACCCGGGATTTCTGAAAGCACCGTTTCGATCGCTGCAGAGAAGACTGGTAGCCCCTTCCGAGGCTCATCAAGACGGCCGAGGAAAACAACGACCGGGCGCTGTGGAGTCGCCTCCCATTCGGGTTTGACCTGGGCCTGCTCGAAGAAATGAGTATCAACCCCATTGGGGATAATCACCGCATCGCCACCATTATGTTCAACAAGCGTCCGGCGTGCTTCTGCTGAGACGGCAATACGAGCAGCAAGTTTCTCCAATAGCGGGTCGAGCGCGGAGGAAGAAACGGAACGAGAGAAGGAATAGTCCAATGCTGCGTGGAAAGTTCCAACAACCGGAATCTCTGCCGCACGCAACGCCAGCATTGAAATAGAGGGGACTTCTGGTTCGTGGACATGAAGAAGATCAAAGTTGCCTTCATCAATCCAACGCTTCGTACGCATGTTAGCCAAGGGGGTAAAGGAGAGACGGGCTACTGAACCATTAAAAGGAACAGCAACCGATGAACCGACGGTAGTAATCCACTCGGGCAAGTCATCGGTATTTTTCGCCGGAGTAAGAACACTCACCTCGTGTCCCCGCTTCATAAGCTCCAGCGCGAAATCACGGATGTGGAATTGAACGCCACCGGGCACATCCCAGGAGTAAGGGTTAACAATACCGACTCTCACCTATTCTCCTTTCTGTGCCGCGCGCTTACGCGCCCGGGCCAAACGCTCCGGATCTAAATCCTCAACAAAAACTGCTTGCATCATATGCCACTCACGAATCCGACGTTGAAGAATTGGAAGGAGCGCAGTCACCCATTTCTGGGTGAGCTCAGGTACATCATCATCCTTGACCTGCGGATCGTAGAGATTCTCAGTAACTTCCAAACGCACAAATTCTGGGGTGCCAGAAGCATCAACATCTGACACAACCCCAGCAATAAGCGGGGCGTTGAGCGCTCGTGCAAGCGCTGCTGGTCCCGCGGCAACCAAAGCAGGCTTGGTACCGAACTGAACCTCAATACCGGTTCCGGAAATATCGCGGTCGGCAAGAAGCGGGATCACAAGGTTTTTCCTGCCCTTTGCTTGCTCAAGCAAAGAGTGAAAAACACTATCTCCCGGTGAGACTCCGATAATCTCCATCCCGACGTCCGTGCGCAGTTTCAAGAAGGCATCGAAAAGCTCAGGAGGATTCAATCTCTCGGCAACAGTAAGTACGGAAATGCCCTGTGCACAGACAGCCGCACCGACACGATCAAAGGTTCCCGCATGCGGTAAGGCCAAAACAACTGGACCTTCGCCGGCTAGCCGAAGGAATTCTTGTGCCTGGCTCAGATCAACACGTGCACGAAGCTTTTCACCAACCCTGCCCCCAAAACTCAACTGCTCAACATAAGCATTGATATGCGAGCGCACGGCATCTCGAAGCTCGCGTCGCGAAATCTTACGCCCTAAAACACGCTCATGGTTGGCTCGCATTCTGCGCACGCTGGAAGCATTGAGTAGACACATGAGATCGGCTCCACGCCTGCCGAGCCATGTCACAAACGAAAAAGGTAGTCGAGGAACTACTCGGAAAGCCCATACCAAGGCGCGTCCTGACATTAGGACTCCTGGGGCGAAGGAAGATGCGTTGCTGTGAAATGCACCCGCTGAATAACAGTGACGATTGATGCAAAAGCAACCCAGCACAAACTTGCTGCGAAGACTACTGCGGGTGCGCCCCACCCGTATAGTGCAGCTCCCAACAAAGCAATGATGAGACGGTCCGTCCGCTCAGCAATACCGACCTTTGCGATAACCCCAATTGATTCAGCTCGTGCTCGCGAATAGGACACGGTAGCAGCACCAACGATCGTAATAAGGCCTGCAACGATCGATACAGTCCTCGATGGTGAGCTTTCCATACTGAAAATCGCGAAGGCAGTCAATGAACCGAAGACCGCTCCATCGCCCAGCCTGTCCATTGTCGAATCCAAAAAGGCACCAAATGGCGATGATGTCCCACTCATTCGCGCGAGAACACCATCAATCGAGTCGCAGAAAAGGACGACAGCGAGAGCGAGGGCGCCTTGCCAAAGGTAGCCAAAAGGAAAGGTCGTAACAGCAACTGCGATTGTCACAACGGTTCCGGCAATAGTCACCATATTGGGAGTGATGTGCGCTGCTACGAGCACTCTTGCGACGGGAGTAAAAATAGCTTTCGTTATCGAGCGTCCGTGGTTACCAAGCACTATTCCTCCGATGATATGGGCCATGCAGCGGCTAAGCGAGCACGCGCATCCTCAAGTAGTTCTGGCACTGCCTTGGTGCGGGCAATGATTGGGAAGAAGTTTGCATCTCCAGCCCACCGAGGAACAACATGCTGATGAAGATGGGCAGCGATCCCCGCACCTGCAACATCGCCTTGGTTCATACCCAAATTGAATCCTGCGGGATTTGCCGTCGCACGCTCCACACGCATCGCAGTGGCCGTCAAACGACCGAGTTCGATACGTTCTTCGTCAGTAAGATCCGTGTAGTCAGAGACATGGCGGTAGGGGCAGACCAAGAGATGCCCGGAGTTGTACGGGAAGAGATTCATCAGAACGAAACAGCTCACACCGCGATGAACGATGAGTCCCTCTTCGTCTGTACGCGATGGTGCAACACAAAAAGGACACTCTTCCGACGAGGAATCGGCGGGCTTGTGATCGCCATTAATGTAGGCCATTCGGTACGGCGTCCATAAACGATCGAAACCGTCGGGAACGCCTGCAAATGCCCGGGAGTCCTCGGTCGGAAGAGTGCCACTCATTGTTATCAGTCCTCAGCGCTGGGATCAGCGTTATTGCGGGTCGCGATGTGGTGAGCAATACGCTCAACCGCCTCGTCAACGGGAACACCATTGAGCTGAGAGCCATCACGGAAGCGGAAGGACACTGCCTGCGCTTCTTGGTCTTCCCCGCCCGCAATCAAGGTAAAGGGAACCTTTTGCTTTGCAGCATTGCGAATCTTCTTACCAAAGCGATCATCAGAGTGATCAACTTCGACGCGAATCCCACGTTCACGCAAACGCTGCGCAACCGTATCAACGTAGTCGTCGAAGGCCTCGGCAACGGGGACCAGGCGCACCTGCACCGGGGAGAGCCATGCGGGGAAAGCACCGGCATAATGCTCAGTCAAAACACCGATGAAGCGCTCAATCGAACCAAACTTCGCCGAGTGAATCATGACCGGCTCGCGGTGGCTTCCATCGGGAGCGGTGTATTCCAGGCCGAAACGGTGGGGTTGGTTGAAGTCGTATTGAATCGTTGACATCTGCCAGGTACGACCGATTGCGTCCTTGGCCTGAATCGAAATCTTCGGGCCGTAGAATGCCGCGCCACCCGGATCGGGAACGGTCTGCAGACCAGTCTCTTCAGCGCAGCGACGCAGAATTTCGGTCGCTTCTTCCCACTGTTCATCGGTGCCGATGAACTTATCCTTCTTCTTCCCATCGGTATCGCGAGTGGAAAGCTCCAGATAGAAATCGCTCAATCCGAAGTCACGTAGAAGCTTCAAAATGAAGTTCAAGAGATGCTTAATCTCATCTGCTGCCTGCTCAGGCATCACATAGGAGTGCGAATCATCCTGGGTGATGGAGCGAACGCGAGTAAGCCCCTGAAGAACACCGGATTTCTCATTTCGGTACACAGTTCCGAATTCGAAGAGACGTAGGGGAAGCTCGCGGTACGAACGGCCTCGGCTCCTGAAGATCAGGTTGTGCATGGGGCAGTTCATGGCCTTGAGGTAGTACAGCTGGCCATCATCATCCATCGGGGGGAACATGCCATCCGCGTAGTACGGAAGGTGTCCCGAAGTATGGAAGAGTTCTTCCTTCGAGATGTGCGGGGTACCCACGTAAAGGAAGCCATTTTCAATGTGGGCCTCACGGACGTAGTCCTCCATGACGCGCTTAAGCACACCACCCTTGGGGTGGAAGATCGGCAATCCCGCACCCAGCTCTTCTGGGAAGGAGAAGAGATCAAGTTCGGCACCGAGGCGACGGTGGTCGCGTCGTTCTGCTTCCTTGAGTCGCTCTTGGTAGGCGACAAGGTCATCTTTCGAGGCCCAGGCAGTTCCGTAGATTCGCTGCAGTTGATCATTAGCCTGGTCGCCGCGCCAGTAGGCGGACGAAGACTTGGTCAACGCAAATCCGTTGCCGATGAGTTTTGTCGAAGGCAGGTGGGGTCCACGGCAGAGGTCTTTCCATGCGGTGGTTCCATCACGACGGACATTGTCGTAAATGGTGAGTTCCGCTCCGCCAACCTCGACGGAGGCCTCCTGCGCTCCCCCGCCCTTGGTGCTAATCAGCTCAAGTTTGAAGGGCTGATCAGCAAGTTCTTCGCGTGCTTCTTCTTCAGTGACGACACGGCGACGGAAAGCCTGGCCTTCCTTCACAATGCGCTTCATGCGTTTGTCGATATCGCGCATGAGCTCTGGGGTAACGGAATCAATATTCCCGAAGTCATAGTAGAAGCCGTCAGTGATGAAGGGGCCAATTCCCAAATTCACATCGGGGAAGATCTCTTGGACTGCCTGCGCCATAACGTGAGTGCAGGAGTGACGCAGGATCTCGAGGCCTGCTGGGGAATTCAGAGTAATCGCTTCAACCGTTGCCCCGGCAGGAATTTCACGGGAAAGATCCCATGCGTTCCCATCTACCGTCATCGCGACGACATCACCGCGGGATTCGTAGTACTGCGTTCCGGTGCAGCCTTCTTCAATTTCGACCGCAACACCATCAATAGTTGCGTTAATAACAGGCACGAGCTGTGCTCCTTCGGGTTCTGGCGTCTTGCGCCATCTCTACCCACTGACTGCACGCATACGATGGCGTGTCAAACGCTCTTTCGAGAATCAGCAGGCTTGGACCCTTCTATCGTAGCCGTCTCGCCCCAATGTCACGAACGAAGAGCACGCTTAATTGAGAGTAGATTTCGTAGACCCGCATACAGACGCGGACGCAAAGGTAGATCCCATGCTCCTGGAACGTCCGTATAGCCCTGCGCAAAACTCAACTTGTATTTCCCGACTGTAAATAGTTCGGGAACCCGAGGTGAGTGAATTCCCATCAGGTCAATACCGCCATTGACGTCAAGCTCAGGTCCCAAGATGATGGCACACTGAACATCAAGCTCAGGCATTGCTCCCAATTTACGAGCCTTCGCAGTCGTTGCACCGTAATAGCATTCGGCCTGGCGGTCATTGATAAGGATCAAATTCCATGCGACCACTTCCCCGTCGACTCGGAGCACGAAGAGGCGTGAATGCTCAGGGCCAAGGATTTTCAACATAGTTGAGTAGACCTGGGCGGGGTGAGGACTGAAACCATCGCGCTCGGCGGTCTCTTTGAGCACCTCGTAGTACTCAGTGAAATCTTCCGCAGCCTGATCATGCTCGTCAGCGATCGTTGTCTGGACCTCAGCCAAGGCCTTACGCGAACGCCGAAGCTGACGCCGGCCTTCCTTCGTCATATCCCCAAGGATCTTTTCCTCATCACCACCATAGGAGCGAATGATGACGGTGCGATCATAGGTAATAATCTGCATGACATCGCGAAGATCGGTGTCATTAAAAATCGCATTCAGTCGAATAAAAACGATCGATGAGTCTTTCTGACGAACGTAACGCCCAAGCGCATCACGGAAAGCACGTTCGCGGCTCGGTGTGGCTTCCTTGAGCCACACCGGTCCGTGTTTCGCCCAAAGGTAGCGCGCACCTCGCATTGAGTACTCGTAGAGCGCAACGAGAGCAATACGCTTTCCGTTTTCTGAATACTCAAAACGTCCCCAGAGCTTACGCCCCTCAACTGCCTCGTACTGTTCCCAAATTGCGGACTGTTCAATGGGCAGAGGAGTCACTCCGGCAGCGCCAATACGCATTTCCTCAGCAGTGATCTCACGAAGCTGTGTATCTGTCATAAGAAAAGTCCCCTTAGAATGAACGGTCGTTCGCTTGTGGGTAGTACCTATGGAACTTTCGGTAGTGATTGAGCTTTTGCAGGTGAAGAGTCAGCGAGCGGCGTAGATCCGAATCAGCTGAGTAGAAGAGCGGGTCGAAACGCTTCCCCTCTCGAATCAAACTACGTACTCGCTGGGCAAGTTCGGGCTCTCGGATGTATCGCAGGAGCAATCGATCGGGAACCATCGAATAAAGAATTTCCTCGTTTACTTCTTCAAGGCTGTGTTCCACACCGCGAACAAGATCATCAACCATTGGAATCATGGGGTTATGTCCCGCCGCGGTCATATACCAAGAGTTCCGCCCGATTCGTGGATTCACTTCAAAGAAGAGCGCGCGACCATCGCGTGGATCAATCTTCACATCGAAGTTAGCGAAGCCACGATAGTTTGCTGCCTCAAGAATGCGTCGTGCGTCCTCCCACAACTGAGGAAACGCCTCGGTAATCATTGCAACGGGATTACCAATCATGGTTGGCGCGTGGTCTTCCAAGAGAACGCGTGCGGAGCCAATCAAGGTCATATGCCCGTGAGAGTCGACATAGGCGGTCACTGAACGCATCTGCGTGTTATCTCCAGGAATCAGTTCCTGAACAATAAAGTCACCACGGAAGCCAACACGTCCCAAAAGATCCCAGAGGTCGTTCAGTTCCTCTTGGCTCTCGACAAACCAGATCTTACGTTTTCCTTCAAATTCCAGTGCATCGTAATCATTACCGCGCGCGGCTTTTGCCACCACGGGGAAAGCAAACGGAATTTCGGGACGAACGGGAGCCTCGGAAGAAAAATTACGGAAAGAGATCACACGCGTCGCCGGCGTAGGCACTCCCAGCTCATCACAAAGCTGAGCAAAGGCACCCTTATCCGTCACGCGATCAATAACCTCCATCGAGGGAAATGGGAGTGCGTAATGCTGGCTCAGAGCATCCCAATGACGCGCAACAAATTCAGAATGAAGGTCATGATTAGCAACAAGGATCAGAGCACGGTCCGCATAGGTATCGGCGAGTTTTCCAAGTGTTGCCAGAAGTTCCTCATCGGAAGCATGCGCAACGATCGGCTCAACCCGACAAAAGGCAGAACGCGAGATCGCAACTGTCGGCGCGTGAGACAGCACGATCGAGGTCACACCATAGGCCTCGTGGAAAGAACGCGCAAGAGCATAAACTCCAAAATCTCCGCCCAAAAGTACAGGCTGCACAACAGGAGCATCGGCCAGGGTCATTGCTTCTCTTTCCTCTGTAACAGGTGAACCCCTCCAGCATAGCGGAAGGGGTTCACGGAGACGTCACTACTCGCTCAGACGTTAAAACCAATCGCACGGAGCTGTTCGCGGCCATCGCTTGTAATTCGATCAGGGCCCCAAGCGGGCATCCAGACCCAATTGATCAAGACATCATCCGAGAGCGAAGCCAGTACCATCTGCGCCTGGCGCTCGATAATGTCAGTCAGGGGGCATGCCGCTGATGTCAAGGTCATGTCAATGACAATTGAGTCATCCGTCGCAACCTTGACACCGTAGACCAAACCAAGGTCAACAATATTGATGCCTAGTTCGGGATCGATGACGTCCTTGAGTGCCTCAAGAACATCAAGGCCGGCAATGCTTCCGCCTTCAATGATGTCAGTTCCTTCGACATTGAATACATTCGCCGAGGCCGCATCGGGAGCAGAAGCAGAACCCTGCTCGGGCGTGGCAGAGCTTGCAACTGCAGAAGGCGCAGGGGCAAAGCGCTGCTCGACAGCATCAGTTTGTGCCATCGGGTTGGAAGAGGTATCCATTACTCGTTTTCTCCTGCAATATCGGTTCCGAGCTGCGCGAGAGCATCGCGCAATGCATACCATCCAAGGAGTGCGCACTTGACACGATTCGGGAACTGTGAGGTTCCCTCCAATGCAGCGGCATCACCAAGGAGGTCGAGGGTATCGTCATCCACGCCCAGTCCGCGTGAATGCATCATTTTTTCCATGGCAGCATAGAGCTCACGGACATGCTCCAGATCAGCTCCGCTCACCATGTCAGAGAGCATTGAAAGGGATGCCTGCGAAATCGAGCAGCCATCACCATCCCACGTCAGTGCCTCGATCTGACCGGAGTCAGACAGAGTGACACCCAGTGTTGTCTCGTCTCCGCAAGTCGGGTTCACCTGATGCGATGAGGCTGCAAGACTTGAGGGATCACCAGTCCCGTGGCGCTCACGCGCATGGTCAAGAATGACCTGCTGATACATCTGTTCAAGGCTTGACATCATTTGCCTCCGAAGTAGGAACGAACCTGTCCTAAGGCCTCAATGAAACGATCAATCTCTTCACGAGTTGTTGTCGGTCCGACGGATGCTCGCGTCGAAGAACGAACTCCGAAGAAGTGGTGCAATGGGATTGCACAATGATGACCAACTCGCACCGCAATGTCCTGCGAATCCAAGACTTGCCCAACATCATGAGGATGCACGCCCTCAACGGCAAATGCGACGACACCAATCCGCTCTTTATCCGCTCCCGGTCCCAAGACGCGCACACCGTCAATTCCGGAAATGCCTTCCAACATGTAGGAAGTCAGAATGCGTTCGTGCTCAGCAATGCGTGCCATACCGATACCGCTGAGGTATTGAAGAGCGGCACTCCAGCCAACGATCTGAGCGATCGGCTGGCTTCCAGCTTCAAAACGCTCGGGGGCAGGCATGAACGTCGAGGACTCCATGGTGACGTCCTCGATCATCGAACCACCGGTCAGAACTGGCGGCATCTGTGAAAGAAGTTCGCTTCTCCCCCACAGCGCTCCAATACCGGTTGGCCCCAGCATCTTATGCGATGAGAAGACCGCAAAATCTACTCCAAGTTCCCTGACATTGACCGGCATATGTGCGCTGGACTGACAGGTATCAAGAAGTACAAGAGAGCCGCATTGACGTGCACGCGAAACGATCGGCTCAACGGGTGAAACCGCACCGGTCACATTCGACACATGTGTGAAGGCAACCAGACGCGTGTGTTCATCGATTACCCCAAGAGTCTCACAATCAATCCGGCCATCTTCATGAAGGTCGAGCCAGCGAAGTTCCGTCCCGGTTGCAGCACAGAGCTGCTGCCATGGAACTAGGTTTGCGTGATGCTCTGCTCGGGTAATAACAATGTTATCCCCCGCCGAAAGCTTGACAGGTGACGGCTTTGCACTGCTGTCTTGCGATGCGTTTCGCATTGCCAGTGCAACTAAATTAATTGCCTCTGTCGCGTTCTTTGTCCAAACGATCTCATTGGCGCGACCGCCAATAAAATCAGCCAGAATCGAACGTCCTTCTTCGAAGGCAGCAGTCGACTCATCACCCAGCAGATGCGTCCCACGATGTACTGCCCCATTACTGGTGCGGTAAAAATTACTGATCGCATCGATGACCTGCACGGGCTTTTGCGAAGTCGCGCTGAAATCGAGATAGGCAATGGGCTTGCCACCGCGGCCGACCCTCCCAAGGATGGGAAAGTCGGCACGCAGTCGCGAGAGCTCTTGAAGTGAAAAGTCTTCAGTCACCGAGAAAGCTCACTTCTCCAGGTAAGAATCGTAGCCGTTCTCTTCCAGCTCATCAGCAAGTTCAGGACCGCCCTGAGCTGCAACCTGGCCGTTAACAAAGACGTGAACGTGGCTGGGCTTGATGTAGCGCAGAATACGGGTGTAGTGCGTGATGAGCATAACTCCGCAGCCGGTATTGCCATGGACACGATTGACGCCCTCAGAAACGATGCGGAGCGCATCGACATCCAGACCAGAGTCGGTCTCATCAAGGATCGCGAAGGAAGGCTTGAGCAGCTCCATCTGGAGAATCTCAAGGCGCTTCTTCTCACCACCGGAGAACCCAACATTAACGTCGCGTTCTGCGAAGGAAGGATCCATCCGCAGATTCTCCATTGCCTGGTTCACGTCCTTCACCCACTGACGAATCTGGGGTGCATGACCGTCAACCGCAGTCTTTGCTGTACGCAGGAAGTTCGAAACCGAAACACCAGCAACTTCAACCGGGTACTGCATTGCCAGGAAAAGGCCAGCTTTCGCGCGCTCATCCACGCTCATGTCCAGAATCGAAGCATCATCGAGGTAAGCTTCGCCACTGGTGATTTCGTAGGCGGGGTGCCCTGCAAGAGCGTAAGCAAGAGTTGACTTACCCGAGCCGTTGGGGCCCATGATTGCGTGAATCTCACCGGAGTTAATGGTCAGGTTCACGCCCTTCAGAATTTCCTTCGGTCCTTCAGCGGTCTCAACGGATGCATGAAGGTCTTTAATAGTCAAAGTCGACATTTTTTCTCCTCTTCGGCGCTAGACGCCGCACTGTAGTTGTCGTCCTACTGTCGTGTAGCCTCAGGCGCCAAGAGCGGCGCGTTCCAGTTCCTTTTCAATTGCGTTCATCAGGTGTTCTTGAACCTGCGGAACGCCGATTTGTTCAATGAGTTCGGCGAAGAATCCACGAACGACCAAACGACGTGCATCAGCTTCGTCGATGCCGCGGCTCATCAGGTAGAAGAGCTGCTCATCATCAAAGCGTCCAGTTGCGGATGCATGTCCAGCACCGACGATTTCACCGTTCTCAATTTCGAGATTAGGAACGGAGTCCGCCTTCGCTCCTTCACTCAGTACGAGGTTGCGGTTGAGTTCGTAGGTATCGGTTCCATCGGCAGCCTCGCGAATCAGGCAGTCCCCGATCCACACCGAATGTGCGTCCTTCCCCTGAAGTGCACCCTTGTATGTCACACGGGAGTAGCAATTTGGCTGCGAGTGGTCAACGAACACTCGGTGCTCAAGGTGTTGTCCAGAGTCGACGAAGTACAGACCGTGCATGGTCAATTCGCCGCCAGGACCGCGATAATCAGTATCAGAGCAGATACGCACAAGGTCGCCACCAAGGCTAACCACAATGTGGCGAACCTTTGCATCGCGTCCAATCGCAATGCGGTGATTCGACGCGTGTACGTAGGTGTCGTCCCATTCCTGAATTGAAACGATTGTCAGATCCGAGGCGTCACCTGCCTCAATCTCAACTGTCTGGTTGAGCGCACCTTGACCGCCGCCTCGGTGATTAATAACAACGGTTGCGGCAGACTGGCTTCCAACACTGACAAGCAGGTGCTGAACGCGAGCATACTCATCACCGTCAATATCAATCATGACGGGATCGGTAACCTCGGTACGCGGAGGAACAGTGACGATTTGTGCGCGGGTGAAAGCATTCCACGCAACAACCGACGTGCGGTCGCCAGGGGCGAGAACGCTTCCCAGACGCGAATCATCGCGCCCGACCTCTTCAACAGTCACTTCAGCAGGTGCGTTCACCTGCAAGCCCAAGGGCTGCGACTCAAAGAAGTTGGGATCAAATAGTTTTTCAATTCGACGAAGCGGAGTAAAACGCCAATCTTCTTCGCGCCCATGAGGGGCAGGAATCTCTTCAAGAGAGAAAGAAGTGGGGCGATCGCCTCGGGACGAATGTGCTACGGGTGCTCCCGCTCCGTGAGAATGCGGACGGGCAGCGGTCTCTTGGGTCGTCATCAGCCAACAGATCCTTCCATCTGCAACTCAATGAGTCGGTTCAATTCAAGGGCATATTCCATGGGGAGTTCCTTGGCGATCGGCTCGACAAAGCCGCGGACGATTGTCGCCATCGCCTCGTTCTCATCCAAACCGCGGCTCATCAAATAGAAGAGCTGATCGGCGGAAACCTTAGAAACAGTTGCTTCGTGTCCCATTTCGACGTCATCAGTACGGACATCGACGTAGGGATAAGTATCAGTACGCGACACCTTGTCCACAAGAAGCGCGTCACAGAGCACGTTGGACTTCGAGTGGCGGGCACGTGCATTGATCTGAACAAGACCGCGGTAGGAAGTGCGGCCGCCACCACGAGACACCGACTTCGACACGATCGAAGAAGAAGTGTGAGGTGCCATGTGGACCATCTTTGCACCGGTATCTTGCTGTTGCCCCGGACCAGCGAAACCAATGGAGAGAGTTTCACCGCGAGCATGCTCACCCATGAGGAAGCAAGCAGGGTACTTCATCGTGATAGCAGCACCCATATTGCCGTCAACCCATTCCATGGTGCCGCCCTCATCGACCATCGCACGCTGAGTCACGAGGTTCAGCACGTTTGTCGACCAGTTCTGCACCGTGGTGTAACGAACACGCGCATCCTTCTTCACGAAAATCTCAATGACACCGGAGTGCAAGGAGTTCTCATCGTAAATAGGAGCTGTACAGCCTTCGACGTAGTGAACGTAGGAACCTTCGTCAGCAATAATCAGGGTTCGCTCGAACTGTCCCATTGCTTGGGTGTTGATACGGAAATAGGCCTGAAGAGGAATGTTCACGTGTACACCCGGCGGGACGTAAACGAAAGAGCCACCCGACCACGCTGCGGTATTCAGAGCAGAAAACTTGTTGTCTCCAGCCGGAACGCACTTACCGAAGTACTCTTCGAAAATCTCCGGATGCTCGCGCAAACCAGTGTCGGTGTCAGTGAAGATCACGCCCTGCTTCTCCAAGTCATCTTGGATCTGCTGGTAGACGACCTCGGATTCATACTGAGCAGCGACGCCAGAAACCAGACGGTTCTTCTCGGCCTCGGGAATACCCAGACGATCGTAGGTATCACGAATTTCTTCGGGGAGATCTTCCCAGTCATTCACCTGACGATCGGTGGGGCGCACGTAGTACTTGAAGGCATCGAAATCGACACCCGAAAGATCAGGACCCCACGTCGGCATTGGCTTACGCTCGAATAACTCAAGCGCCTTCAAACGCCGTTCGCGCATCCACTGCGGTTCGTCCTTTACATCAGAGATAAAACGGACAACCGACTCGTTAATACCAAGGGGGACATCTTTCGAATAGTCATCGTTATCGTGCCACCCGTACTCGTATGCGCCGATGGAGCTAATGATCTCATCGTCACTCATCTGAGTAGTTGCGTCGGTGACCGGTGGTGACTGGGTCATATTTTTCCTCGTCAATTCGGTTATTTCAGTGATGCGCTGCTACTTGCGAAGAGCAGCTCGCGCCGCGGGAGAGATCACAGGTGCAGAAACCGGAATATTGGTTGTGCACACGTGTTCCCCACCCGCAAGTGTTGCAAGTCGTTGAACGTGAACATTGAGCAGTCGAGAAAACGCCGCAGTTTCGGCTTCACACAGCTGTGGAAAGTCGCCAGCAACCTGCCTAATCGGGCAATGCCCCTGACAGAGCTGGACAGCATACCCACCTCGGCCAATATCGCGAACCGTTGCCGCGTAGCCATCTGCAGTGAGTGCATCTGCGAGTGCTTGAGCTCGCAGCCTCGGGTCACTACCTGCCTCACGAACCGTAGCTGCATAACGCCTTTCGATTTCTCGAGAGCGAGCTGCAGCAAAAGAATCAATCGCTTCTCCCCCGCCTACTTGCCCAAGGTATCCGAGGGCTTTAGAGGCAAGGTCTGAGTAACTTTCAGCAAGTTTTTCGTGCGCCCGAGCAGTAGCAACATAGTGGCGTGCGGGACGTCCGCGCCCACGTCGCCCTACCTGTCCCGGTTCGTGCTCAGCAATTTCGTTATCGGAAAGCAAGATGGTGAGATGACGACGCACTGCGGCGGTCGTCAGTCCAAGAATGCGCGCAATTGTCGAGGCGGTTACTGGCCCCTTCTCAACAACAAGGTCACGTACCTGTTGCCGGGTGCGCGCATCGCTGCTCTCCACGCTGCCCTCCAAGCGAATTACATTCACAACTCTTGAATCTCATGAAAAAGCATACGCTCTTTATGAAACATTTTCGTTGCGAAATACCGCCCGATTCGCGCGACTCGCATCACAAGTCTTAGGTCTAAGGTCCTTCAGTCAGCGAAGCCATTGAGATGAGAGGCTACGAAGCTGCCAGCCGCGACGGCGTGCCGCATCTGTTGCAAGAACGGCAGACACAGTTGACGCATTATGAAGGCGCCCATCAAGTGCCGCGGTTACCGCCTCGTCAAGACTCACCCACTGGTATTCGAAATCTGCTTCTTCATCCTCACGATCAAAAGTTTCACCTGTTGACTCCAGGCCTCGCGCAAGGAAGATTCGAATTGATTCAGACGAACATCCTGGAGAATTGAAAATATCGAGAAGAACGTCCCAGTGTTTGGCAGTCAAATCAGCTTCTTCAGCCAATTCTCTCTGAGCACCAATCAGTGGGTCTTCTCCCGGAATATCAAGGAGTCCGGCAGGCACTTCCCACAGTTTTGCGCGGACCGGATGACGATACTGACGTTCCAGAAGAATTTCCTCGTTGCCCTCGTCTCCGCGTAGCGCGACGATGACCACTGCACCAGGATGTCCCATGTATTCACGAACAATGGGTTGTTCAGAGTGCGCAAGAGTCAGCTCATCACGTTGGATATCAAAGACTTTTCCTTCAAAAACAGTCTGAGACGACACTACGCGAACAGAGACATGCTCATCTTGAAATTCACTCACGGTTCTATTGTCCCTCACTGAGCGGGAGGGAAGATTGAGGTCGCGCCGCTACCGACACCGAAGGAACGGGCACTCGCGTGAGCATCCTTAAGGGCCAAGACCGCGGAAATCGTTCCCTGTGTCGTTCCAACCTGATCAACGGTTGTTGCCGCAACGTTTGCATTGCGTAGGGCACTAATGGTGGAACGATCACTTGAAGCATCGCCAAAAATAACGCCACCGACCGGCGCGTTACCAATCATCTTCGCCAAGCCTTCCCATGATGCTTGCGAAGCCAAAGGAGCAGCCGCAGAAGTCTCATTCGTAGAGGTCGTG
Organism: Trueperella pyogenes; assembly: GCA_963534475.1. Lineage (GTDB taxonomy): Bacteria > Actinomycetota > Actinomycetes > Actinomycetales > Actinomycetaceae > Pauljensenia > Pauljensenia pyogenes_B. The sequence continues at coordinate 28,048 of CAUSSZ010000012.1, forward strand.
TTTGCTCTGGGGCCAATAACGATGATTGCCTGAGCGCCACCCTGAGGATCTTTAGAAATCTTCATAATGGGGGTATCTCCACCCGTGAGGATTTGCTTAACAAGATCAGGCTCAGATCCGGATTGAGTCAACGAAGACACGATCGCCTGCGCAATCACTGCCTCGGCGCCTGCATCTGCTGGCAAACCGCTCAAGTGCGAGGCAAGAGGCGTCGACAATGTACTACGGAAAGTCGCAGAATCTGCGCTCAGCCACGTATTCGTCAACTCGGCCTCGCCCGAAACCTGCGCGCCAGCCTGTCCGAGGGTTTGACGCATTGAGTCGACATCCGCAGAATCTGTTCCCGGCACTGTTACTAGCGCAACCGAAACACCGTTCAGGGAACCATTGAGTCGGCTCTGTGCGAGTTCAGAAACAGCACGCGCTTCAATCTTGCCGTTGTTCTGTGCCTGGGCAAGCGCCTCGTTTGACGAGGCCGTGGTGGCCTTTGACGACAAACCTGAAGAAATTCGTGACTGAAGCGGTCCTGCACCGAGGACAACGCCAAGACACAGCGCAACAAACACCGCGATCAAAGAAACAATGTGATAGCGAAAATTCACCATGAGATATCTTCCTTAAGCAGTGAGTGCGCCAGCCCAGTTGGCTAGCTCAGAGGTTGCTGAATTCGTCGGGGACCACAGGTGCGAAACCCAATCCCACACACCGGTAAATAGGTCGTGTCCCCATGGAGTTGACCAGAGCGCAACGCCCATTGAGATTAGAAGGACACATGACAAGAGGAAAAGCGAGCCACCGCGGATACGGCTTCGATAAGTAGCGCTGACAGCTTGCGCAGGAATTAAAAGATCACCGGCTCGCAAACGGATCAAGAACGCGGGCGTGACAACCGAACGCGAGAGCTCAAGATAGTCATCAAGCTCGCGAGCATCCCCCGCAACAACAATTGCGGCAGGATCCATAAAGCTCAAAACGCTAATCGCCACATCAACTGCTGCTGCAGTGAGATCGACCTGGTGATAATCGATCCCCATACGATTAAGACGATCACGCCCCTGATCACCATCATGAGCACGCGGAACAACAATTTCGGCGCCGCTACGCAGGATTCTGTCTGATACTTCAGTCATATCACCGACGATGATTGCCGGCTTTAGATGGGCACGACGTGCGCGAAGCGCACCACCCTCAACCGCGACGACAATAGGCTGCGTGTCGCGAATCCACTGATGAAGATCTTTCAATTGCTGGCTCGATCGCGGGGAATCACAGACTAGAAGAACCTGCTGCCCCGCAATCTTGGTCGATAGCTTCGTATAGCCTTCGCCGTGTAGAACCGCAGCACCTTCATTTTCTAGGAATGCGGCAGTGGATGCTTCAAAAGCCTGCAGTTGGTCGGAGAGAGTCTGATCAGCATCGGGAAGATCATCTTCTAGCGGAGAGCGCGAATCATATCGGTTTCCCTGCGCGATTCGCTTTCCCTTACTTTGAATTTCAGAACCAACGATCCTCACCGTATCGCCGTCTTTAAGGGCCCACACATCTGGTCCGCAATCATCAATTAGCACTATGCCTGCGTCAAGAAGTGCCTGGGGGCCGCGGCTTCGAACACGGCCGGTCACCGAAAGCTGCGCATTAATCACAACTCTCGCGCCGCTTTCGATAAGAAGCTCCGCGTCTGCCTGAGTGAGATCGTTGTCCTCAATCAGTAAAAAATCACCATTGTCGAGCTGAGGAACCTTCTGGTGCAGGTCTCTGGCGATCCATACACGTCCCTCAATCGAGGTAGCATCGCTACCTGAAAATCCTGATTTCTCTTCCGTCACGCCTTCGATTGTGGCATGTCCTGGCCAAGGAGCTCATAAGCATGTCGGCGCGCCGCCTCAGAGTGCGCATCCCCACTCATCATGCGCGCAAGCTCAGCGGCGCGTTCTTCACCCTCAAGCACACGGATCGAGGTCCGGCCATCCGACTTCTCGATGTAGAGATGATGATCGGCATAGGCAGCAACCTGCGCGAGGTGAGTCACGACAATGACTTGATGATGATCAGCGAGCCGAGCAAGACGAGCGCCAACCTCCACTGCCGTTTTCCCACCAATTCCAGAGTCGACCTCGTCAAAAATGAAGGTGACATCGCTGTCGGACTCCCCCAAAATCACCTCTAAGGCAAGCATGACGCGGGAGAGTTCGCCTCCCGAGGCACCCACGCCTAGGGGCCTCGGCGGCGCTTGCGGGTGTGGTTGGAGGAGCATCACGGGGTCTTCAAGACCATGAGACTGCGGGGTGTGTTTCTCCCAATCGACACTAAAAGAGGCGTCAGGCATCGAAAGAGAGTGAAGTTCGCGTGTCACCTTTGAACTGAGCTCTTCCGCCAATAGCCTGCGCGAACGGGCCAGCGCTTCACCAGCCACAAGTACCTGTTCTTGAGCCTTCTCAAGTTCCTTTTCGACAACCTCTGGACTGTCGTGCTGTGCAGTAAGAGCGTCAAGGCGCGAACGCGCGTTCTTCTCCCACTCGAGAAGTGAGGGAATATCACTTGCTCTTCCCTCCATCAGTTGACGCAGGGAGGATCGTCGGGAGTGCAACGCAGCCAAGGCCTCGGGATCAGCCTCAACGGTTGAGAGGTAGTGCGCAAGATCATCACGGACACTGGCCAGTTCCATTGAGGACTGCTTAAAACGCTGCCCAATAGAGGCAAGTGCATGGTCTACACGCGCCCCCATTCGAAGCGAATCAAGTGCGCGACCAATCAAATCGAGGATGCCATCGGTATCCTCATCACCATCGAGGAACTCAACTGCAGCGCCCACATGACGGCGGAGATCTTCCGTGTTGGTCAGGCGTTGAATCTTCGAAAGGATCTCTTCTTCTTCGCCTTCTTGGGGTTTGAGAGAATCAAAAAGTGCTAGCGCGCTCGAAAGCTCAGTAATTTCTTCCTGTCGCTCACTGGACGAACGCCTCAGCTCCCGCAAACGTGAGCTAAGATCGACTGCTTTCTTCCATGCCGCGCTGTACTCATTGATCAGTTTCTGATGCTCGTCTCCACCGTAGGAATCCAGAGCTTCTCGTTGAGCACTCGTCGAACGAAGACGAAGCTGATCTGATTGTCCATGAATAGTGACTAGTGAACCAACGATCCTCGAGAGTGCAGCTGCGGGCATCGCGCGCCCTCCAAGGGCAGCACGCGATCGTCCGTTCCTCGGGATCGTCCTCGAAACAAAGAGCAGGTCGTCGTCGAGCTGCGCGCCCATCTCTTCCAGTTCTTCAGCAAGAGCGCGCGGAACCGAAAAAACCCCGTCGACACTTCCACGATCAGAGGCACTTTCATCGCTGCTTTGACGAACGATCTGGGGGTCGGCTCGTCCCCCTAAAAGCAAGTTCAGGGAGGTGAGAACCATGGTCTTGCCTGCACCTGTCTCCCCGGTCAGCACGGTAAAACGTGGACCGAAATCGACATGAGAGCTTTCGATAACTCCCAGGTTCTCGATATCCAAAGACTCGATCACTTGGCGTTTCCTTCCGGGTTCCTCCATCCACGGACAGGCAAGTTAAACTTCGTCACCAGTCGCTCAGCGAAAGGAGTGTGCTCCATTCGAACCAAGCGCACCGGGTTTTGCGATACTCGTGCGACTACAGAGGTGCCGGCAGGTGCAATCGTTCGACGAAGACCATCGCACCAGACTTCAGGAGCACTCCAGTGCTCTTCATTAATCACAACTTCAATCGTGGACCCGGGACCGACGACGAGTGGTCGGGTAAAAAGCCCGTGTGCCGCAATCGGAGAAATCACAACAGCTTCCGTATCGGGCCATACAACCGGACCTCCGGCAGAGAAAGAGTAGGCGGTCGATCCCGTGGGTGTCGCGAGGATCATTCCATCTGCACCATATGTTGAAACATCTTGGCCATCAACTACCAATACGAGGTGTACCGGGTGCGCAGGATCGGTATGCTTCACAACCGCATCATTAAGCGCCCAATCGGTAATGAGATTTTCACCGGGGAGCTTGATGGAAATATCCAAAGTTGAGCGTTTTTCCTCGTGGTACTCCCCCAACGCAAGGCGATGCATCAGAGTAGGAATCGATTCCGGCGAGGCCTCGGCTAGGAAACCCATATGGCCAGCATTAATCCCGAGCAAGGGAATATTGAAGCGCCGAGCCGATTCGGCAGCCGCAAGGATGGTGCCGTCTCCGCCCATCGCTAGGACCAGATCAGGTCCATGATCATTGGTGAGTTTCTCTGCCTCATCTTCACCAATAACTTCAATTCCAAGTTGCGTGAGCTCACGCACCGCCACTTCAGTTGCGGCAATAGCAGCGGGGCGTTGAACGTGCCGAACCATGAGAATTCTTTTCATGAATACCCCTCTCCCTATGCGTCCTTGTGCATGTGAGTGCCAATACCGCGCCCCGCAGGACCTTCATTAATGGCCTTTTGAATCGCTTCAGGGATCTCAGAATCCTCAAGAGCCTCAGGATGGTTTGCCCGCATAGAGACAAAATACTCGACGTTTCCGGAAGGGCCGGGAAGCGGAGATGCCTGAACAGCGGCAATTCCCAAGCCGAGGCCTCGTGCACAGTCGATCACCTGAGTAATCGTTTCGCGGTGATGATCAAGGTTCCGGACGACCCCACCGCTACCCAATCGATCTTTTCCAATCTCAAATTGTGGTTTGACCATTAAGAGGAAGTCAGCATCGGGCGCGGCAACGCTCACAAGGGCCGGAAGAACGAGCGTCAAAGAAATGAAGGAGAGGTCGCCAACAACCAGCTCTGGAGCTGGGAGGATATCTCCGGCCTTCATTAGGCGCACATTCGTTCGATCCATGACTTCGACTCGCGGATCACTCTGAAGACGCCATGCGAGTTGCCCATAACCAACATCGACGGCGACAACGGTGGCTGCGCCCCTACGAAGAAGCACGTCAGTAAAACCGCCGGTAGATGCTCCTGCATCCATGCATCGGCGCCCCTGGACAATCGGCGCGTGTTCGCCCAATGCGTCTAAGGCACCCGCAAGCTTAAAAGCTCCCCGAGAGACATAATCGGGATCATCGCCCTGAGTGATCACCAATGCCTGGGCTGGATCCATTTGACGAGCAGGCTTCTCAACAACCTGCCCATCAAGAAGAACCCGCCTTTGGGCAATGAGTTCTTGCGCATGAGAACGCGAACGGACCATCTTGCGCCGAACAAGCTCAGAATCGATACGCCGTAATTTCATCAGCTTAGGCGTCCTTCTAGTTCACCGCGAAGGCGTTGATCGAGCTGTCGAAGCAGTTCGATCTGCTGCGCGACGGGAAGCTCATCAAAGTCATCAGGCAATGATGAGCCACCCGCCTCGCTTGCCTCTAAGGACACGATCAGTCGTCCTCTCCGTCAAGATCGCTGGTCTGAGCCAGGAGCTCTTGGAGGTCTTCTTCACCGGGGAGGAACTCTAGGGCTTCAGCCGCACCTGAGAGATTCTCTTCGGAACTGACTCCTTCTTCAGATTCTTCAACAGGCTCATCAAGAGCCTCGAAGTAACCCGTAGGATCATCATTAGGTACCACCGTCAAAGTCGGGCACACGATATCAAGCTCCGAGGGTGAATCCCATGCAGCCGCTGCAAGAGCACGATAGGAATCCATACTGATGACGGCTCCCTCTCGCAACTCAACGTCGTCAAGAGTCAAGTGCCCATCACGACGTAGACGCGCAACCTGGGAGATACCACAAGTCCATGTTCCGTCTGCATGGTGCTTGGGCGAAGGATGTTCTTCAAGTAGTCCGCGCATATCCAATGCGAGGTAGCTTGGACGCTGTCCACGAGGCGCGCAGATCACTGCTCGGGCATCGTGAACACCAGTGAGAACGTGGAGTGCAGGAATGCCTGCAGCAACCGCGCCGAGGATATCGGTTTCAAGTCGGTCACCGACTGCAATCGGGTTTTCGCTCTCGATCAGTTCGGCGCCACGCTGGTAAATTCCAGGTTCGGGCTTGCCAGCAGCAATCGGACGCTTGCGAGTTGCATAGCTGACTGCGCGTACTAATGCACCGTTGCCCAGTGCGAATCCGCGTTCCTGCGGAAGCGTCGCATCCAAGTTGGTTGCAAAGAACTGAGCACCACGTTCCAAGGCAAAAGCAGCCTCAGTAAGCTGGGCCCACGTAACAGATGCATCAAAGCCCTGAACCACTGCAGCAGGTGCATCGTCAGCGCTCTCGACCAAGATATAACCGGCCTCACGAAGTGCCTGACGCAGCCCTTCACCACCAACAACGTAGACCGAGGCACCCTCATCAAGGTGTTCGCTCATCACTGCGATGACATCCATCGCAGAGGTCATAATGTCAGACGGCTTTGCTTTGAAACCAAGCTCATCAAGCTGAGCAGCAATCATCGCAGGGGTGCGTGAAGCGTTATTGGTGACAAATCCAACCTTCAGACCTGCTTCGCGGGCCTCTTCGGCTGCCTGTGCGGCATGTTCAATCGGAAGCTTGCCCGCGTACGCAGTTCCATCGAGGTCCAGGAGGGCTGCATCAAAGTTGGTGTACAGAGCACCCTTCGAGCCCTTGAGGGGCGAGCGACGATCATCCACATCGGCATCTGCAAAGAGGCCGACATCGACGATATCCGGGTCTTCTTCCTCTTCAGGAATTTCAGCTTCTACCTGAGCTGCTTCTTCTTCACGTCCAAGTTCACGAAGACGATCTGCCTTGACTGACATGAGACGGCGAAGGAATTCAGGATCTGCATCTGTACCCAGTGCAGCAATCGCATCGTCGACGATCACAAGGCCAACTTCGTTTTGTCCCAGATCGGCACGTGCACCAGAGGAGACAAGCACAAGTTCGACTTGTTCTGCAAGATCGAGCTGGGAGGTATCAGTCTGGTCGATAATCTCGATCGCACGCTCGGGACGTCCCAATCCGCGTTCACAGTCTGCTTCGATGGCGCGCAAGGAAAGATCACCGCGGAGGCGTCGCATAGCGCGAACCTCACGCAGCGCTTCCTCGTAGTGACCGGCAGCGTAAGCAGTCAGGGCCGAGGCCTCGCGCACAACGTCGACGCGTCCCGCGCGCGAAGCTGCCGCTTTTGCGTGCTTATAAGCAAGCTCAGGATCGAGGTCGATCAGCTGGCCTGCCATCACAAGGTGGCGGGCGACGATATCGCGGTTGATTCCAGAAAGCGTAGAGAGTGCGCGCAGCGCATCTTTATTAAGTTCTTCAGCGGAAACGCCTGCGGGAATCGTAGGTTCGTCACCATTGGGAGCGGTGTATTCATCGCGCGAACGCGGTGCGCTCGAAGGCTGGGTGTCACGGAAGTTACGTCCTCCGCGCTGATCGCCACGCTCGTTACGGTCAAAGCGACGATCCGAACGCTGACCATCACGACGATCACGAGAAAAACCCCGCGAATCACGAGAATCGCGATCGAAGCGGCCAGAACGCTCACCACCCTGGCGACGATCACCATACTCAGAAGAACGGAAATCGCGATCAGAACGATCAAAACGACGTCCTCCGCGCTGATCGCCACGCTCGTTACGGTCAAAGCGACGATCCGAACGCTGACCATCACGACGATCACGAGAAAAACCCCGCGAATCACGAGAATCGCGATCGAAGCGGCCAGAACGCTCACCACCCTGGCGACGATCACCATACTCAGAAGAACGGAAATCGCGATCAGAACGATCAAAACGACGTCCTCCGCGCTGATCGCCACGCTCGTTACGGTCAAAGCGACGATCCGAACGCTGACCATCACGACGATCGTAACGATCTTCTCTGTTGCCCCCAGAAAAACCGTCGCGCCCGTTGCGGCGGTCTGAAGAATCAAAACGACGCGGTCCGCGTGAGGAATCTCCGCGAGAGTACGAACCGTTGCCTCCACGAGAGCTACGTCCACGACGCTGCGAGGAGTAAAACCTATCTGCCACAATTCCTACTTTCTTGGGGTCCGATGACCGCACCTATCTTGAATTAAAACTATGAACCCAACCAGCATAGTGGGCTGCGCGGAATGAAGCTAGTGGGCATAAGGGGCTGTGGAAAAGCAACCGGTGTGGCTTTCATCGCTAGAGAAGAAAACCACGAAGAAAATAGAAGCAGCAAAGCGTGCGTACTAAAGATATGAACGCGAGCGAAAAATCGGGTGCGTGCGAATACATCAACAAGTTCGACTAGCAGTTTGCTGCGCAAGCAAGCGGATGCGCCTGAATTGAATCTTTGCGTGTGGTGTGCGCGTCTATCGCTGGGTATAGAAAAGTGGTGGGGCCCGTTGGAAGTAGGCGTTCCTACGGGCCCCACCATTGAAGGTTGTTGTGGCGGTGTCCTACTCTCCCACACCCTCCCAGGTGCAGTACC
>CAUSSZ010000013.1:0-30002 GCA_963534475.1 Trueperella pyogenes
TCTCCGGAAGACTTTCTGGGAAGACTGCTCTGTGTTGATGGGATAACGAAAAAGGACTGACCACGGCGGTCAGTCCTTTTTCGTTTGTCATGTAGGGCTATGACTTTCGACCCATCGCCGGTTATGCTGAAGCATCCTCACTCAAGCAAAGGAGATTTTGTGAGCGCCGATTCTGTTCTGATTACACGTCAGCACCTGTTGGATCCCTCTTTGGAACACACCCTCATCCTCGTTAAGCCAGATGGTTACGCCCGTGGTTTGACCGGTGAGATCCTGCGCCGCATTGAAGCGAAGGGCTACATCATCAAGGGCCTGAAGATCATGGTTGCCTCGCGCGAAATCCTCGCAGAGCACTACCGTGACCACGCGGGTAAGCCATTCTTCGAAGGGCTCCTTGATTTCATGAGTGCGGGTCCGCTGGTTGCCATCATTGTTGAAGGCCAGCGCGTCATTGAAGGCATGCGCACCATGATGGGATCAACGGATCCGACAACTGCGCCTGCCGGTACCATTCGCGGCGACTTGGGTCGCGCATGGGATACCCCGAACATGGAGAACATCATCCACGGTTCAGATTGCGCAGAATCCGCCCTTCGTGAGATTCAGATTTGGTTCCCTGAAATCGACTGATTTGGGATAGTAAGGCCTATCGAGGCCTAAAGAGGGCTAGGGAGTATGCTTCCTAGCCCTCTTAGATTTGTTAGCAATCATCTCCGTTTTCGGCCAGCTGTGCGCGGGCCAGATCGCTTGGAGTATCAATATCTGCGACCCATGATTCTGGGACCTCGACATCAATCGTGTCGAGCTCTTCCAATAGCGCACGCATCGAACGATTCACCCACTGGGACACGGTGAAGTTGCGGACTGCCTCCAGAGAAAAAACACCGATCAAGTTCTGCCGGTGTCCCGCTGCGCATGCGAGCACACCATCTACGCGACGTCCCTGAGAAATCGACTCTTCCACGGCCTCGAGAAGAAGGGGGAAAGTCAGGGTCGCCAAGGGGGCGTCAACGGGAACAAGGCCAATCCAGCGAGACGGGGTGTCCTCGGGGAGAACTTTAAGAAGTGCCTGAATGCCTGCAATAAACCCGGCGGCTGGGCCAGAGCGCGGCGGCTCCTCCATGACGCGGATAACGTCACTTGGAACTGTGACGGTCTCAGGTACCACGCATACGTGAGGAATCCCGGGCTCAGAGGCGAGCGCCCACTCAAGCGCACGTCGGCCTCGGACCACGAGGTCGGGCTTTGATGCCCCTCCCAGCCGCTGGCCGGTCCCCCCGCCGAGGATTACTAATCCACTGAGTGCTAGGCGCTGGGGCGAGTCCATGTTCCGCTCCGACCGCCGCTTTTCTCTTCGACATAGCACTCACGAATCGCAACCAACTTATCGATGCCCTTCACCATGTCAATGATGGTCAGCGCAGCGACGGTCACGGCGGTCAGAGCCTCCATTTCGATGCCCGTTCGATCTGCGGTTCGAACGGTCGAACGGATCTCCACCCCGTCTTCAGCCAATGACAGATCGACCGCGCAGTAGTGAACGGCGATCGGGTGTGCCAGGGGGAGTAGCTCGGGAGTGCGCTTCGAGGCCTGAATTCCCGCGATTCGCGCGACTGCAAGAGCGTCGCCCTTGGGGACTGAATCATCGCGGAGGGCGGCCATGATTTTTGGTGAGCACTCGACGAAGCCGCGTGCTCGCGCCTGACGCACGGTCGGGGTTTTCGCCGTGATATCAACCATGTGTGCCTCGCCGCGCTCGGTGAGGTGGGTGAATGGACTGGTTTCGCTCATGTCTAGCCTTTCGGCGCTCATTTGATGGGAAGAGGACAGAAAATGATCAGACTCGAACCGCAGTCAGGATCGACCAGGGTTCAACCGAGGTGACATCTTCGGGGACAATTGCCAGCGCGTTCACCGAGTGCAAAGAGGCAACAAGGTGAGAACGCGAACCCAACCTGTGTGTTGGAACCACAACCGGAGTTTGTTCGGGGCCATCGGGCTCAGAAAGAATGACCGGTACAAACTGGCGCTTGCCTGCAGGAGAAATCCAGCCGTTCGGTGTGGTGACGACGATGGGACGCAGGAGTTCGCGTCCGTTTCGACCGGTAAATTCGGCCAGAACTGGGCGAACAAACATGTGGAAGGAAACGAAGACCGATACCGGGTTACCCGGCAGAGTCGCCAAGTAGACATCGCGACCGTCACTTGCCTGAAGGACGCCGAAGCCCTGCGGCTTCCCGGGCTGCATCGCGACGCGAACGAAGTCCACTCCCTTGCCCAAGCCAACTTCCTTGACGACGTCGTAGGCTCCGGCGCTGACGCCTCCCGAGGTGATGATGAGGTCAGCGACATCACCTGCCTGGCGCAAAACCTCGGCAAAGTGAGCAGGATCGTCGTTGGAGCGGAAAATTCCCGTCACCTGGGCACCCGCGCGGCGGGCGAGCGCAGCAATCATCACGGAGTTTGAATCAGGAATCTGAGCGCCCTGGAGCTCTTCGCCCGGTGCGCGCAGTTCGTCACCCGTTGAGACGATGGCGATGCGGGGGCTGGGGTAGACCTTCACGCTTGCGTAACCAACCGACACTGCCGAGGCGATGGCTGCGGGCGTGAGAACGTCACCGGCATGCAAAATGACGTCTCCGGGCGTGCAGTCCTCGCCCTGACGGCGCAGGTGAGCGCCGACCTTTGCAGGGGCGTAGATGCTGATGCTTTCGGGGAGGGGGTGGGGACCGGGTTCCTCGGAGGTATCTTCCACGGGCACGATGGTGTTTGTGCCCTCGGGAATTCGAGCGCCCGTCATGATGCGCCATGCGGTCCCCGGTTCAAGAACGTGGGACTCGTTATCTCCTGCGGCGATGTCGCCAGCGACTGCGATGGTGACGGGGTGCTCAGGGGAGGCCTCGAGATCGTGATCGAGGTGAAGTGCATAGCCATCCATTCCCGAATTTGAGAAAGGTGGGACTGCAAAGCGCGCGACAAGATCATCGACCAGGACGTGATCAAGCGCCTGATCGATGGGCAGCTCGACGGGGGAGAGGGGGTGTACGCGCCCCAAGATGGAGTTCAAATAGTCTTCAAGAAGTTGCATCGTAGTCTCCTTCGCGCGGTCCGCATGGGGCCATGGCTCAGTTTATGGCTTATTCGATCGGTTCGGGGGTGGCTTCGGCGGGAGTTACCGAGGGAACTTTCGCCGGGGTGGATCGAGGTCGGAATGGAACAACATTCCAGCGACCTGCGGCGGTGTCAACAATGAGCAAGCGCCCGATTAAGGGATCGCCAATTCCGGTGACCCATTTCAGGCATTCTGTGGCAAGCACAGATCCGCCCTGCCCACAGACAGCACCCAGAACACCGACAGTTTTTGAACTCATGGTTTCGACGGTGGGGGGTTCGGGATAGACATCGCGAAGAGTCAGGCCATCGGTGAAAAGCGAGGCCTGGAAGGACATCGACACCAAAGTGCCCCACATGTGCGGGCGTCCAACGCGCGCACAGGTATCTGAAATTGCGTACTTTGCGGTGAAATTGTCGGTCGCATCGACAACGAAGTCGTAGGCCGCAACAGTTTCATCGCTCTGACCATCGATAATCTTCGGTTCGACGTTGACCTGGATATCGGGGTTGAGAGCAAGGACCGTCATCTTGGCGGATTCGGCCTTATTCATGCCCAATCGTGCAACGCCGTGAATGACTTGTCGCTGGAGGTTCGATTCCTCCAGATTGTCCGGGTCAGAGATACCGATTGTTCCAATCCCCGCTGCCGCCAGATAGGCCAAGACGGGTGATCCTAGGCCGCCGGCACCGACAACGAGGACCTTTGCAGCGCGGATCTTTTCGATGCCGCTCTCACCGATTCCGGGGATACGAGCGGTCATAATGTCTCGCTGCGCTACCATGTCTGTGTCCCTTCACGACCATTTAAATAAGGGGAGTCCCGTGATTATTGATACCGATATTGTCTCTGTTCCAACGGAGATGTGCTCGGGGGAAGTGCCCCTTATTCCAGCTCATTCCGGTGCGCGCGTCGTCTTTGAAGGTGTTGTTCGCGATCACGACGGTGGCGAAGGCGTTCACTACTTGGAATACTCTGCTCATCCCGCAGCTGCAAAGTTCCTTCGTGCAAGTGTCGAGAAATCGCTGGAAACACTGGGAAATCCTGAGGTTGATGGCATCTACGTCCGTCATCGCGTGGGACACCTAGAAATTGGTGATGTTGCGCTTCTTGTGGTTGTCGATAGCGCCCACCGCAAGGAAGCTTTCGCGCTGTGCGGTCAAATTGTTGATGACATTAAAGCCAGCGTACCGATCTGGAAAGATCAGTATTTCAGTGACGGCCACAATGAGTGGAGCAATACTCCGTGACCCAAATGTTCCTCCTCAATGTCAAAGACACGAGGTTAAGGAACTAAGCGGAAATAAAAAATCGGGCTGAGCGTGTTGCTCAGCCCGATTGCGCATCTCAGCCACCCGCAAAAGGTGGAAGGACGTCAAGGCGAATCCCGCTGCGATCGGCCACGGAGGCCACGGCCTCGTCGCTCAGGGATGAAGCGCCCAAGGCTTGGGCAAGAGTTGCCTGAGCGTCAACAAGTTCTTCGTTCACCAGGAAGGACGAGGCCGCCAGAAGATCGTCGATATCGCGATCAGTTGAGCGACGAACAAGGTCGACGACTGTCTCGTTTGAGTCGTCCGCAACCTCGATCACTGCGCTTTCTGTGCCTACTGCAGCGCTCGCGGCAGCGAAATAACGGATCGTGATCCTCATGGGGACTTTCAACCTCCAATTTTCGACATGGAATAGGACTGGGGGACCGGAGCAAGAAGCTGGTGACCAGCGGGTTTAGCCCACATGGCATCCTTCCATAGCTCGGCTATTTCTTCATCGCTTGCACCCGCGCGCATGGGAGTGTGCAGGTCAACACTGTCCACGCTGAATAGGCAGGAGTAGATCTTTCCATCCGCGCTCAGGCGAGTTCGGGTGCACGAGGCGCAGAAGGGGGACGTCATCGAGGCAATCACGCCGATGATGCCTCCCGGATGGGTGTCGCTGGGAGCAACTGACCAACGACGCGCAGGTTCCGAAGCGGCGGTAATGACATCGGTGAGCTCGAAGGATTCGCGAAGAACCCGCTGGATGTCATGCGCCGTTGGGCGGGAAGAAAAGGAGGCGGCCAAGGGGCCGATTGGCATAAATTCAATGGCGCGCCACTGATAGCCGCGCTCTAAGGCGAAGGTCACCAAGGCGGGGATTTCCGCCAGGGACTGCTGATCAACGACGACAGTGTTGAGTTTGACGGTTCCGGGAAGTGCGGATGCATCGACCGCATCAAGGCCTCGAAGGACATCGCTTGAGCGTTTGCGGCGCGAAAGCTCAGCAAAACGGACCGGATCCAAACTGTCGATGGATACATTGAGGCGTTGAAGACCAGCGTCAACCAGGGAATCGATGACTCGATCAAGGCCAATGCCATTCGTCGTCAAGGCCAAGTCCGGCTCTACCCCGGCGTCTTCGAAGCCCTCGCGAACGGCCTCGACAATCTGGGGAAGATCGGGGCGCAACAGCGGCTCGCCGCCGGTGATACGCGCCTGGGTGACGCCAAGAGTTGCGGCGATTTTTGCCAGGCGGCGGAATTCTTCCGGACGCAAAAGGTCGCTGCGCTTCAGCCAGTCCGTCACCTTTTCGGGCAGGCAATACACGCAGCGAAGATTGCATCGATCGGTGACCGAGATCCGCAGATCTGTAGCCGTTCGACCGAAGGTGTCCAGAAGAAGAGGTTCGTACATCAAATCAGTCAGTAACCAAGTCGAGCTGTTCAAGAACGTGGGGGACCAGCGGGCCGATCACGCTGATCGTGTCCTTCACGCCTCCGCGTGACCCCGGTGCGTTCACGATGAAGCACGGAGTCTCACCCTGGCGACTGACACCGACAAGACCACGCGACAGGGAGGCAAGAGGTGTATTGACCAAGCCGACCTGCGCAATCTGCATGGCGATCGCGTCCATACGTGCGTCCAGAAGGGGAGCGGTGGCTTCGGGAGTAAGGTCGCGATCCGTAACGCCGGTTCCTCCGGTGGTCACGATGACGCGCGCGCCCTGAGCCATTGCATCGAGGATCGCGTTTCGCACAGAAGCGATGCCATCGGGGACAACACGAACCTGATCGACAATAACGCCCCAATCAGCCAAAAGAGCAGCAGCTAGAGGTCCTGATTTATCTTCAGTTTCTCCGCGGAAGCAGCGATCTGAAGCGGTAATTACCGCACCTGCGACAGTCCCTTCCATTTTTTGCAAACCCTTCTGCTGAATTTTCGCATGGGGGTCGGGACGTACCGGCTGAGCGTCAGAGGTATTACGCAAAACAAACCTCCCGAAATAGGACCTTAAATGGCGTTTTTTCAGTTGACAGGAATTGACGTTCTTGCAAGCGTTTTCGCGAAATTTCGCGCAATTCTCAATTAGAACGAGTTGTCCCTTATATATTAGCGACAAGTATGCGTTTAGGTAGGAAAGGGAGAGTGTCAATGACTACCTCACATGCTGATTCTTCAGCCGCACCCGCGGAAAAACAAGCCAGTAAATATGTCCTTCAGGATTGGGAGCCGAACAACCCCGAAAAGTGGGATTCGAAGCTTGCGTGGAGGACGCTGACCATCACCACGTACTCGCTCATTCTGGGCTTCTGTGTGTGGTTCCTGCCAAGCGCAATCGCGCCTAAGCTGACGCTTCTTGGATTCAACCTCAGCGCTTCTCAGCTCTACTGGTTGACCGCATTGCCCGGCTTGGCCGCAGGCCTTCTGCGTCTGGTCTACATGTTCCTGCCTCCGCTGATCGGAACACGCAAGATGGTGGGCATCACCTCACTGCTCTTCGTGATCCCCATGTTGGGCTGGTTCTACGTTGTCCAGGACAACACCACCCCCTACGCCGTTCTTCTGACGCTTGCCTTTATGTGTGGCATCGGCGGTGGGGCATTCTCCGGCTACATGCCCTCTACCGGTTACTTCTTCCCCAAGCGCCTTTCGGGTACAGCTCTGGGCCTGCAGGGCGGTATCGGTAACCTTGGTATGTCCGTCATTCAGCTGGTCGGCCCGATCCTCATGGGATTTGGTCTTTTCGGTTTGACCTGGCTGGCTCCCCAGACCCAGGTCGGCGAGCACGCCGGCGAGCAGATCTGGGTGTACAACGCCGCAATCTTCTTTGTCCCGTGGTGCGTCATCGCCGCGATCCTTGCCTTCATCTACCTGCGTGATGTTCCGGTCAAGGCCAACATCAAGCAGCAGCTGGATATCTTCTCGAACCCGAACACCTGGTACATGACCATTCTCTACGTCATGACCTTCGGTCTGTTCTCCGGATTCTCCGCAGTCTTCGGCCTGCTCATTAACAACCAGTTCGGTCGTGCCTCCTCGATCGGTCTGCCCGTCTTGGGCGCGACCTTCGCGTTCCTCGGCCCGCTCATCGGTTCGCTCATCCGTATGTCTTGGGGTGTCTTCTGCGACCGCATGGGCGGCGCAATCTGGACCTTCATCTCGGGCGTTGGTATGGCTATCACCCTCGGCGGTATTGCGTGGGTTCTCTACAACCCCACGGGCTGGACTGATTTCTACATCTTCATGGCACTCATGCTGCTCATGTTCCTGTTCTCCGGCTTCGGCAACGCAGGTACGTTCAAGCAGATGCCCATGATCATGCCCGCACGTCAGGCTGGTGGCGCCATCGGCTTCACCTCAGCAATTGCCTCCCTTGGTCCCTTCTTGGTCGGCGCTGCTCTCTCAGCTGTCGGCGCGAAGGGCGCATGGACCTTCTTCGTGGGCTGCGCGATCTTCTGCGTCTTGGCCTCGGCACTGTGCTGGCGCCAGTACGCACGCAAGGACGCACCCTTCCCGGGCTGATTGCTCACCGTTCCTTTGGGAGTGGCGGACACCGTTTCTCTCCCCGAGTTCGCCACTCCCTAACTTCATAACTTCACGAGCTGGCTGCTTCGCGCGGCTAGCACCCCATCGAGCGGAATGTCCCGCTCGGATACCAACCGTGACACTGCCTCGGCCAATCCCGAGGCCTTGCCGATGAGGAAGCACCACAATGATTGACCACAAACTTCTGACCCTGGGCGGCCGACTTCGCCGCGGCCAGGTCAGCGCTGATGCCCGCCAGATGTTCCTGGTCGGTGGCCGCGAGGCCGATGCCTTCTACCGTCAGCGCTTCAGCCACGATCGCGTCGTTCGTTCTACTCACGGCGTGAACTGCACGGGCTCCTGCTCCTGGAAGGTATACGTCAAGGACGGAATCATCACCTGGGAATCGCAGCAGGTTGATTACCCCTCGACCGGCCCGGACATGCCCGACTACGAGCCCCGCGGATGCCCGCGTGGTGCGGCCTTCTCTTGGTACGAGTACTCGCCGACGCGTATTCGCCACCCCTACGTCCGTTCAGCGCTGCTTGAGCCCTTCCGCGAGGCCAAGGCTCGCCTGGGTGATCCCGTTGAGGCATGGCGCGCAGTCACTTCCGACCCCGAAATTTCCCGCGCATACAAGCGCGCCCGTGGTAAGGGCGGCCTTGTCCGCACCACCTGGGAAGAAGCAATGGAGATTGTTGCAGCAGCGAATGTTGCGACGATTGCCGACTGGGGCCCGGACCGTATCGCCGGCTTCTCGGTGCTTCCTGCAATGTCGATGGTTTCCTTCGGCGCGGGTGCCCGCTACCTTCAGCTCATTGGTGGCGTGAACCTCTCCTTCTACGACTGGTACGCAGACCTTCCCGTTGCCTCGCCTCAGGTTTTCGGCGATCAGACCGACGTTCCCGAGGCCGGCGACTGGTACAACTCGCAGTACCTCATCGTGTGGGGTTCAAACCTGCCGCTGACCCGTACCCCTGATGCTCACTTCATGACCGAGGCCCGCTACCACGGCCAGAAGGTCGTTTCGGTTGCCCCCGACTACTCGGACAACACGAAGTTTGCCGATGAGTGGCTTCGCGTGAACCCCGGTACCGACGGTGCCCTTGCAATGGCCATGGGCCACGTGATCCTCAAGGAATTCCACGTTGAGCACCCGACCGAGCGTTTCCAGGACTACATGCTCCGCTACACGGACTCGCCCTTCCTTCTGGAATTGGACGAGACCCCCGAGGGCCTGGTTCCCGGCAAGTTCCTCTCCGTTGCTGACGTTCCCGAGGCCGTGGATGAGGAAACCCGTAATCGCCCGAACCCCGAATTCCGCTTCCTTGTCATGGACAAGTCCGGCGCTGTGCGCGACCCGCGCGGTACTCTGGCCGATCGCTACACCGATGAAGGCAAGGGCAAGTGGAACCTCACCATGGAGGGCGTTGACGCACGTCTGTCTCTCTACGACGAAGGTTGCGAGGCCGTTGAGGTCAGCCTTCCGCGATTCGACTTGGTCGCAGACCAGGCTCCGACCGCGGCGGTTGGAGCTGGCGTTGTGACCCGAGGCGTTCCGGTTCGTCGCGTCGGTGGCAAGCTTGTCACCACCGTGTATGACCTCATGCTTGCTCAGTATGGTGTTCCTCGCCAGGGTCTTCCCGGTGTGTGGCCGACCGACTACACCGATGCCTCGACCCCTGGAACTCCCGCATGGCAGGAAGAGCTCACCGGCGTTTCCGCTAACGCGGCAATCCGTATTGGTCGCGAATTCGCACAGAATGCGATCGATTCAAACGGCCGCTCGCAGATCATCTTCGGCGCGGGCGTCAACCACTTCTACCACGCTGACCAGATCTACCGCACGATGCTGGCTCTGACGACCTTCTGTGGAACTCAGGGCGTTAACGGTGGCGGATGGGCACACTACGTCGGCCAGGAAAAGGTTCGTCCTCTGACCGGCTGGACTCAGTTCTCCTTCGCCCTTGACTGGCAGCGTCCTGCACGCCAGATGATCGCGACCGGTTTCTGGTACCTCACCACCGACCAGTGGCGTTACGACGGTCTGGGTGCTCAGCGTCTGGCCTCGCCTCTGGGCGGTCAGTCCTTCGGTGACCAGTCGGTTGCCGACACCCTGGTCGAGGCTTCCCAGCGTGGCTGGATGCCTACCTTCCCCTCTTTCGACCGTTCTTCCCTGGAACTGGGACGCGCAGCCGAAGAAGCGGGCGTGAGTGTCGGCGAGTACATCTCGGGCCAGCTCACCGAAGGCTCCTTGAAGTTCGCGTGCGAAGATCCCGATAACCCGGTGAACTTCCCGCGTATCCTCTTCAACTGGCGTACGAACCTGCTGGGCTCCTCCGCTAAGGGTGCTGAGTTCTTCATGCGCCACATGCTGGGCGCAGATGACGATGTTCAGGCTGCCGAACTGGGAGCTGGAGATCGTCCCAAGTCGATGGTGTGGCGTGATGCCCCTGCCGATGGCAAGCTCGACCTCATGGTCACCGCGGACTTCCGCAACACCACGACCACCCTGCACTCGGATGTTATTCTTCCCGCTGCCACCTGGTACGAGAAGTACGACCTCTCCAGCACGGATATGCACCCCTACGTGCACACCTTCAATGCTGCGATCAATCCGCCGTGGGATGCGCGTACCGACTTTGAGCTCTTCCAGGACCTGTCTGCCTACGTGTCGAAGATGGCTGAGGTTCACCTGCCTGAGCCCATGCAGGACGTTATTGCAGCTCCGCTGACCCACGATACGCCTGACGAACTGCTGACCCCTCACGGTCGCGTCGCGCCTCGTGAAGAAATTGGCTGGGTTCCCGGTGTGAACATGCCCAAGCTCATCCCTGTTCTTCGCGATTACCGCACGATTTCCGACAAGTACAACACCGTCGGCCCTCTCATCGAGAAGGCTGGAATGGCAACGAAGGGCGTCGCTTTCAACGCTCAGAAGGAAATCGACGAGTTCATCGCGATGGAAGGAACGCTGGATACCTTTATGGGACCGCGTCCGCGAATGGACACCGACAAGCGAGCATGCGAGTTCATCCTCCGCTTCTCGGGTACCACCAATGGCTCCTTGGCCACCCGTGGCTTCAAGACTCTGCAAGAGCGCGTCGGTACTGGAAACATGGCTGAAATGGCCGAAGGCGACGAAGAAAAGCACGTCACCTTCAAGGATGTTCAGGCAGCTCCGGTTTCGGTTGTGACCAGCCCCGAGTGGTCCGGTTCGGAACACGGTGGTCGTCGTTACACGGCGTTTAGCCAAAACATCGAGTACCACAAGCCGTGGCACACTCTGACGGGTCGTATGCACTACTACCTGGATCACGACTGGATGCAGGCGATGGGTGAGTCGCTCCCGACCTTCCGTCCTCCGTTGGACCTGCACCACCTCTTGGGTGAGGCTGCCCCCGGCACCATGAGTCGTGATGGCCGAGGCCAAGCCGAGGTCGCCGTCCGTTACCTGACCCCCCACAACAAGTGGGCAATTCACTCGCAGTACTTCGACAACCTGTACATGCTCACCCTGGGCCGAGGCGGCCAGACCGTGTGGATGAGCCCGCAGGACGCCGAGAAGATTGGCGTGCGCGATAACGAATGGATTGAAGCCCACAACCGTAATGGTGTGGTTTCGGCTCGCGCGGTTGTCTCGCACCGTATTCCTGAAGGAACCGTGTACATGCACCACGCTCAAGAGCGCGTTGCGAACACTCCTTTGAATGAATCGACCGGGCGTCGTGGTGGTTCGCACAACTCCCTGACGCGCATCTTCTTGAAGCCCTCGCACCTGATCGGTGGTTATGGCCAGTTCACCTACGCCTATAACTACGTCGGTCCGACGGGTAACCAACGCGATGAGGTCACTTTGATCCGTCGCCGTAGCCAGGATGTGGAGTTCTGAGGGTTCGCCCCCAGACGTGAAGAGAGGGAATGAAACGATGAAGGTCATGAGTCAAGTTGTCATGGTGATGAACCTTGACAAGTGCATTGGCTGCCACACCTGTTCGGTGACGTGTAAGCAAGCGTGGACGAACCGCGAAGGTACCGAGTACATGTGGTTCAACAACGTTGAGACCCGCCCGGGTGTTGGCTATCCCCGCACTTGGGAAGATCAGGAACGCTGGAAGGGCGGATGGCGCCTGACCAAGTCCGGCAAGCTCGTTCCTCGCAGCGGTGGGCGTTTGAAGAAGCTCGCGACGATCTTCGCAAACCCCGATATGCCGGAGATTGACGACTACTACGAGCCCTGGACATACGACTACGATCGTCTGCTCCAGACCCCCGCAGGTGCCAAGGCAATGCCGACGGCCCGTGCGCGCTCGCAGATGACCGGTAAGACCATCGATACCATCGAGTGGGGTCCAAACTGGGACGATAACTTGGGTGGTTCGCTTGAGACCATGCACGAGGACCCGACGCTGTCCAAGATGCAGTCTCTGGTTCAGACGAGCATCGAAGAAGCCTTCATGTTCTACCTGCCGCGTATCTGCAACCACTGCTTGAACCCCACCTGTGTGTCGGCCTGCCCCTCTGGCGCGATGTACAAGCGTGAAGAAGATGGCATTGTTCTGGTTGACCAGGATGCCTGCCGTGGTTGGCGTATGTGCGTCTCCGGATGCCCCTACAAGAAGGTCTACTTCAACCACTCAACCGGTAAGGCCGAGAAGTGCACGCTGTGCTACCCGCGTATCGAGGTTGGCGAGCCGACCATCTGCTCGGAGACCTGCGTTGGCCGTCTGCGCTACCTGGGTGTTGTCCTCTACGACGCCGATCGCGTGACTGAGGCTGCTTCCGTGAAGGATGAGCAGGAGCTCTACTACGCTCAGCGCGATCTGATCCTGGATCCCAACGATCCCGAGGTCATCGCTGTAGCCCAGACCTCTGGCATCCCGCGTTCCTTCATCGAGGCCGCGCAGAATTCCCCCGCCTACAAGCTGATTGTCGACTACAAGCTGGCTCTTCCTCTGCACCCCGAATTCCGCACCCTCCCCATGGTGTGGTACATCCCGCCGCTCTCCCCGGTTGTGGATGCGGTGACCAAGTCGGGTGCCGATGGTGAAAACCACAAGATCCTGCTAACCGCACTGTCCACCATGCGTATCCCGCTGGAATACCTGGCAGGACTGTTCAGCGCTGGAGATACCCGCCCGGTTGAGCTGTCGCTCCGCCGCCTTGCAGCCATGCGTTCCTACATGCGTGACGTCAATATGGGCCAGCCCGTGGATCCCTCGATCCCCGAGTCCGTCGGCATGACCGAAGAAGAAGTTCTGGCCATGTACCGTCTGCTCTCGATCGCAAAGTACGAGGATCGCTACGTGATCCCGACCTCGCACCCCGAGGAAATGCGTACCCCGACCCCGTACCTGTGCCCGGTGGGCGAAGGTGCAGAGTCCGGCTGCAGTTCACACAAGGGCGGTAAGGTTCCCGTCTCGATTGGTCGGCGACCCGAATGAGTCAAAAGACCGCGACTTTCATTCCGACGCGTAACCCGGCTCCTGCGGTTCCAGTGGTGAACCAGAGCCGGGAGTCGCGCGCCGCAACCTTCATGATCGCTGCTGCCCTTTTGGATTACCCGGGGCAGGAATGGGATGAGATCCTCGCTCAGATTGACTCCTCTTTGGGGCATGTCAGCGCCGAGGCCGCTGCGGAGTTTTCGCAGTTCCTTGAGTGGGCACGAGGCAAGTCGCGTCGTGAGGTCGAAGAGGCCTACGTTGAGACCTTCGACCAGAAGCGTCGCTGCTGCTTGGAGCTGACCTACTACGCTACAGGTGATACTCGCCAGCGCGGTATTGCTCTGACCATCGTTCGCGACCTCTATGCCGCCGTTGGCTGGCAGCTAGAAAACGATCAGCTGCCCGACTACCTCCCCAATATTTTGGAGTTGGCGGCGCGAACCGAAGGCGAAGAGCACGAGCTAGTCGAGGCCATGCTGGCCTCGCACCGCGAGGGTGTTGAGATCCTTCACGCTGCATTGCTCTCCCTGTCTTCGCCTTGGGCGCATGTGGTTGCTGCCTTGCGAATGGCTCTGCCCGAGGTAGATGACGCAACTTTTGCTCGCATGCAGACTCTGGTCCGTCAGGGTCCCCCGACCGAGATGGTTGGCATGGCTGATCGAAGCGAACTGCCGTGGCCCACTATCCAAACTCCGTCTTCCCTTGTTTCGCCCGCGGGTGAGAACGAACTCTAAGGATTGCCATGAACCTTTTCCTCTGGGGAGTGCTTCCCTACATTTCTTTCACCCTCCTTATCGGCGGGTTGATTTGGCGCTATCGCACCGATCAGTACGGGTGGACTTCGCGTTCATCTCAGCTCAATGAAGGCCGCATCCTGCGTCTGTCATCGCCCCTTTTCCACTTCGGTATCTTGGGCGTTGCTGCCGGCCACGTCATGGGTCTGGTCATTCCGCAGTCCTGGACCGAGGCAATGGGTGTAAGTGAGCACGCTTACCACATGGTGGCCATCATTGGTGGTGGTATTGCTGGCCTGATGACGCTGGTTGGTCTGTTCGGCCTCTTGTATCGACGCATTGTCAAGAAGTCGGTGCGTCTGGCAACTAGCCGCAATGACATCTTCATGTACCTTCTCTTGACCTGCGCCATCCTCTTGGGAGCTGCGGCGACTTTGACGACGCAGATCTTGGGTAAGCCTGGTGGTTACAACTACCGCGAGACAATCGCGGTGTGGTTCCGTTCGATTTTCACGCTCCAGCCTGATGTCTCTTTGATGACCGATGTCCCGCTCCAGTTCAAGCTGCACATCATTGCTGCCCTTATCCTTTTTGCCGCGTGGCCTTTCACCCGTCTGGTTCACGTCGTTTCGGCTCCGGTGGCATACCCGACGCGTCCTTACGTTGTGTACCGCTCACGTCGAGCGGCGACTTCTACCTCTCGTCCCGCACGGGGATGGACGCCAGTTCGAGGTGGCGCTGCAGGCCCCAAGGCGCAGAGCTTCCCCGAGGATGACGCCCCCTATCAGGGTGCCTGATCTATGCTGATGTGATCTGGGGCCTGTATGTGCTGACCTGCGCATACAGGCCCCAGCATTTGAAACGAATGGCGGCTAGTCGTTGCCTGTGCACTAGAATGTCAACCAAGTCCCTCAAGACAAGGAGTAGCTGTGACTAACGGCGAGGTGAAAGCCGGTCGATTCTCCTTTCTGATATAAAAACCCCAGGAGGTATTACATGTCTAAACAAAAAATTAATCGCTTTGTCGGATCTATTGGAGCTTTTATTGGGATCCTTGTCTTTATTGCATATATTCCACAAATTATCGCTAACTTACAAGGAGAAAAAGCTCAACCATTCCAACCACTATTCGCAGCAGCTTCTTGTTTAATTTGGGTAATCTATGGTTGGACAAAAGAACCTAAAAAAGACTGGATCCTCATCATTCCCAATGCAGCGGGAGTGATATTAGGCGGTTTAACTTTTATTACTTCTTTATAAAAATTAAATAAACAAAACCAGCAGCTTCATAAAATAGTTGCCGGTTATTTCTGCCGATTGCAAGCATTCTATTTGTTCGGGCGAACTATATTCAACAATATATATACCGAATTTAAATCTAAATTAACTAAATTAGATTTCATATACAAATAGACTAAAGTTCAATTTGGTACAAATGTGGCACAAATAAGACTTTTCGTAAAACCTGGTTTGACAAGAATAGCTTTCAATTAAAGTGAAAACAATGCAATATCTTCTGTTTTCGGAACTATATATACATATTGATTTTATAAAATATGAATCAATTTATTTTAAACAGGGGAATAGTTTAGTTCTGTAGAAATGTAATTTATACACTTACAAAGCTTATTCTGACAAACTTTATGACTGTTTATGGAAAAGGGGTAGAGATTGAACGGCATCGAATACATGATCACCCAGTTGGCGACCGCATCCCCGGCGCAGCGTAAGGTTCTGCACACCCTTACCGATATTGGTCGCGAAGCAACCGTTGTTGAAATCGCAGATCGTTTGGGAATCCATAAGAACTCGGTTCGTGAGACTCTTGTTCCTTTGGTCGAACAGGGCTTAGTTGTGCGTCGAACTCACAATCCCGAAGGACGAGGCCGCCCCGCGATGTACTACGAGATCGCGGTCATCGGGGATGCAGCGCGTCTTCAACGTCAGTCTTCGGAACTTCTTCTTGCCGCGGCCTCGGCAATGGCTCAAACTTCGGATGGCGGCGAACAGCTCGCTGACATCATGGGGCGGAATTGGGGGCAACAGTACGTTGATCTCATCCGCTCTTCCGGTGCGCTTGATGCCGCCCATGACGATGAGGAAGCCCTACTTTCGCTTCTTCGAGTTTTCCTTTCAACGCGCGGTTTCCGTGCGTTAAATGCAGAAGATGGTGGTCTGTCCATTCAATCCTGCCCCTACCTCAATATCGGCAACGATAAGATCCAAAGCATTGTGTGCAAGATGCATGGTGCTGCTATTCGTCAGATCGTTGAAGAGCTCAGTGATGGTGGTATGAGCATGACTCTGGTGCCCTTCGGCAATAGCTGCGGCTGCCAGGTTTTCTTTGAGGATATCCCGGTGCGAAAGGCCTCGGGCGAATAATTCATTCGACGCCTTTCCGCGTCTACGGAGAAATTTGCATATTTTTGTCGATTAATTACAAAAAACGGCAAAATCCGTTAAAATTAATTCATGCCTCATTACAAAGTTTCGACTATTGCAATTCTGCTTGGCGTGAGTGATGACACCGTTCGTCGCTGGCTTGATGATGGGCTTGTGACTCGTGCAGATAACGGTCAAAACTCAGGACCGCTTCGTATTGATGGTGCATCGGTCGCGGCTTTGATTAACAGTCAACCTGATGTTCATCAGCTTGCGCTTGGGCAGGGTACTCAGTCTGTTCGTAACCACCTCCAAGGTCTGGTTATTGCCGTCCACTCTGATCCGGTGATGAGCCAGGTTGATCTGCAGTGCGGTCCTTACCGTGTCGTTTCCTTGGTTTCGACCGAGAGCATCCGCGAGCTGGGAATCGAAGTGGGTTCCATCGCTATGGCACAAATTAAGGCAACAAACGTCTCTCTTCAGGTACCAAATGGAGGAAACCTGTGAAGCACTATAAGGGAATCGTCGCGGTAGCCGCGGCTAGCCTTCTTGCTCTCACCGCCTGCGCAGGCGGAAACAGTGCATCTGCAGACAAGTCTGCAAGCGCCTCGACATCTGCTTCGACAGAAGCCGCGGCACCGGTTGAACTCAACGTTTTCGCGGCTGCCTCGCTGAACAAGGCATTCCCCGAGATCGTTGATACGGTCCTCAAGGAAAGCGATCCGAACATCAAGGTAACCTTCAACTTCCAGGGCTCATCCACCCTGGTTGACCAGATGAAGGAAGGCGCACCCGCCGATGTTTTTGCTTCTGCAGACCAGAAGAACATGACTAAGGCAAGCGATGCGAAGCTTGTGGATACGCCGACGCCCTTCGCATCTAATGTCCTGACACTGATTGTCCCCAAGGGAAATCCTGCCAAGATCACCGGTCTTGATTCCTCTCTTGACGGCAAGA
Source organism: Trueperella pyogenes (assembly GCA_963534475.1). Classification (GTDB taxonomy): domain Bacteria; phylum Actinomycetota; class Actinomycetes; order Actinomycetales; family Actinomycetaceae; genus Pauljensenia; species Pauljensenia pyogenes_B. The sequence goes on from CAUSSZ010000013.1 coordinate 17,411, forward strand.
AGCTCGTTGTGTGTGCGCAGGGCGTCCCCTGTGGAAATGCGACCAAACAGCTGGCCGATAAGCTTGGCGTTACCCTGAACCCTGTTTCTGAAGAGCAGAAGGTGACGGATGTGCGCGCCAAGGTTGAGAGCGGCGAAGCCGATGCTGGTCTGGTCTACGCAACCGACGCAAAGGCTGCTCGCGATAAGGTCGAGGTCGTTGAAATCGCCCGCGCGAATGAGGTCGTGAACTCGTACCCCATCGCTCTGACCGTTTCCACAAAGAACAAGGAAGCCGGACAGAAGTTCATTGACGCTGTTCTTTCCGAAAAGGGACAGGCAGTGCTGAAGAAGTATGGCTTCTCCGCACCGACTTCCGCGGATAAGGGCTGAAATCGCCTTCGACTACGCACTGTAGTTTCGGAATAATCTCATGACGAACAAGCACAGGCATGTGGGGATCCCGCGTTGGATCGCACTCCCCGCAGCCTGTGCTGTTCTATTTCTACTTGTTCCGTTCATTGCGCTTCTCATACGCATTGATTGGGTTCAATTTCCCCATCTATTCACTCAAGCGCTGGCTTCCCAGGCCCTTGCGCTTTCGCTTCGCACCTGCCTAGCCTCGACCCTTGCCTGCATTATCGTCGGGCTTCCTTTAGCGCTGGTGTGCGCCCGAGCCCGCGATACATGGTGGTCGCGAGTTTTGCGCTCCATGGTCACCTTGCCCATGGTTCTTCCTCCGGTCGTCGCGGGCTTGGCGCTCTTGATCACTTGGGGTCGCCGAGGCCTGATCGGTGCTTACTTGCAAATCTTCGGCATCAATATTGCTTTCACGACGGTCGCGGTCATTATGGCGCAGACCTTCGTATCCCTTCCTTTCTTTGTCTCTTCACTTGAAGGTGCATTGCGTACTCGCGGTTTCAATGAGGAACGCGTTGCGAGTGGGCTGGGAGCCTCGCCTTCTCGAACGCTGTGGTCTGTCACCCTGCCGCTGATGATCCCAGCTCTGGTGTCTTCGACGGCCTTGGCCTTCTCGCGAGCCCTGGGAGAGTTCGGCGCAACCATTACATTTGCGGGTTCCCTTGCCGGAGTAACCCGTACTCTTCCTTTGGAAATCTACCTTCAGCGCGAAGAATCGACCGATATGGCCCTGATGCTCTCTGTCATCTTGGTCTTTGTCGCACTTGTCTTGGTTGGTGGTGCTTCGGCCTTTTCGCAGTGGTGGTATTCGCGCCTTCTGAGTGGGGGGCAAGCTTCTTCACTTTCTCCCGATGCTTCCTCTGACGAGGCGAAAGTTCCCGCGGCCTCGCACTTAGCTGCGGAGCCCAGCCACGGCCTCGGGAATGAGAAGGTAGACGCGCAGGCTCAGCTTCCGCGCGTCCCTGCCCCCGGCGTGCGGATTGCTGGAACGCTTCCCGAGAGGCACATCGATGTTGACCTCACCTGCCAGGGCGGCGCCGTCACGGCGTTGATGGGACATAACGGCGCGGGAAAGAGCACGCTCTTGTCGGTGCTTTCTGGTGCCCTCGATGCGCCGCAGATGACCTGCACCTGGGAGTGGCCGGATGGTGTCTCAGGTCGTCGGCCAAAGATTGCAACCTTGGAGCAAAAGCCCGTTTTGTTCCCCCACATGAGCCTGCTTGCCAATGTTGCCTTCCCCTTACGTTGCGCCGGCATTTCCCCTGCCGAGGCCGAGTCCCGCGCACAGGAGGCCCTGGCCTCTGTGGGGTTGGCGCCCTTTGCGCAGCGTCGTCCAGCACAGGTGTCTGGTGGGCAAGCTCAGAGGACCGCTTTAGCTCGTGCGCTGGTTGTTGCCCCCGATGTCTTGTTACTTGATGAACCGATGGCTGCCCTCGATGTCGAGGCTGCGCGTGGCCTGCGTGAGTTGATCGCGCAACGATTCCTAGGGCGAACTGTCATCATGGTGACACACCAGATTGAAGATGCTGCGGCACTCGATGCGCATATCATCGTCTTGAAGGGTGGCCGCCTGCTTCGCGAGGGGCCGTGGCGAGAATTGATCAACCAGTCGATATCGCGCGCGGATGAGAGCGATTCGGCGCTGTTGGCAATGGGGCTGAGTGCATTGGAGAGGGCGCTCGGACAGGAGTAAAAGTGAAAACGCTGTCGCTTCGGTCAATGAGCCGGCGCGCTACGGTCCACCTGTGGGTATTCATCATCGCTGTGATCGCGGGGCCACTCTTCTATCTGGAGTCTCCAAAATTATGGTCTTTCGCTTTGCTGAGCTGGGCTCTGGTGTGCGCGACGCCCATCGTTGTTGCGATCGTGTTGATTCCGGTGATTAAACGGTGTGCTCAGGGAAGCGTGCAAGATGCGGTGAGGTTTCGGCGTCGCTTGTCTCCACGGATGTCCAAGGTGATGTGTGTTGCGCTGGTGACCATCGACTGCGGTCTTATTGGAATGGGGTCTGTCTTATCCGCTCAGGTGGTGGCAGATGCATTGTCGGGGAGTGAGGAACTCAGCGTCCGTTGCGTGGTGCATAAAGAAGAGACTTCAACTGTTATGCGAAAGAGAAGCTCAAAGGTTCGCATATTCATCACCTATGTCACCTTGCTGAAGGAGACGGGCGAAGAGATCAATGTGAAGTTCACTGACGGCACGAACTACACGAATACCCATGCATATAGACAGCTTCGAAAGCACTGCGCCTACGAGGATGAATTTACAGTTTCGATGTATCCCCGAACACGTGTGATCACAAGCGTCAGTGAGGTCCGCGGATAGGTCTTTCGTGGTCTTTGTGAGGATATATAAACACTGTGGGGCCGGCAAAGCCGGCCCCACGTGCATCCCATCAACACAATATGCGTTCTAAACAGCGTCCCTCAACAGGTAAAGGAGACGGGGCCTTGCGACCCCCTATGTCTGATACTGAAAATCTACGGGCGTAATCTGTACTTGATGTGGGTTGTAGCTATGAATCAGCTATGAAACATTTGGCTTATGCAGCGTTAGATTTCGCCGATCGCGTCATTGCCTAGATGGTATCGCTGCCGTTAGGAAAGGCGGCTAACATGGGAAGATCTACATCAAATGATTAATCCGCCTACCCCGGCCACAAAGATGCATTCCTTTGAAGGTCTACGGGTAGGTTCCTATTACACGCAGTAATTTTTCGGGGGTCCAGCGCTAGATGTCGACTGTTCGTACTTTGTTGAGGAGCGTGCGTGAGTATCGTCGCGCTTCGCTTCTGACACCGCTGTTTGTTACTGGAGAAGTCATTCTTGAGTGCTTCCTCCCCTTGGTTATGGCGTCCTTGGTTGATCATCTTCAAGGTGGTGCGCTCACTCCAGTTGTCCGCCTCGGCATATTTATGCTGGTCATGGCGATGTTCTCCCTCCTCTTCGGCATCCTCGCCGCCCGCTTCGGTGCGACCGCAGCAGCGGGGTTGGCAAAGCACCTGCGTCAAGACCTCTTCTTCAAGGTCCAGGACTTCTCCTTCGGTGATGTTGATCGTTTCTCAACATCGTCCTTGGTAACCCGTATGACGACCGACGTGACCAACGTTCAAAATGCTTACGGCATGATTATTCGCGTAGCAGTTCGTGTCCCGCTGATGGTTGTCTTCTCGATTGTCATGACGCTTCGCATCAACTGGCAGATGTCCCTGATTTTCCTGATCATGCTGCCGTTCCTAGCGGCAATCATGTTCGGGATCATCATCTTCATTTTCCCGGTATTCCGGCGAATCTTTAAGAAGTACGATGCTCTGAATAACTCGGTCCAAGAGAACATCGCAGGTATCCGAGTTGTGAAGTCCTTCGTCAACGAAGAGTATGAAAAGACTCGTTTCGCCAAGCGCTCAGAGGAAGTACGAGCAGACTTCACCTTCGCGGAGAAGGTTCTGGCGCTGAATACCCCCGTCATGATGTTCTTCATCTTTGGTGCGATCATGTTGGTCGACTTCATCGGCGCGCAGATGATTGTGGCCTCAGGCGGCAGTAAATTGACCACCGGTCAACTGTCAGCACTGATCACTTACGGTATTCAGATCCTCACGGCCATGATGATGTTGGCCTTTATTTTCGTTATGGTGACGATCGCTGCAGAGTCCGCACACCGTATCGCTGAGGTACTTCAATACGAATCTCCATTGACCTCCCCCGAATATGGAATCCGTGAAGTCCCCACCGGTGATATCACCTTTGAAGGCGTGACCTTTAAGTACCGCGAAGACTCTGAACGCCCCGCGCTTGAAAACATCACTTTGGATATCCCCGCAGGCTCGACGCTGGGCGTCGTCGGTGGAACTGGTTCAGGTAAGACCAGCTTCATCCAGTTGATTCCACGACTGTATGACGTGACGGAAGGCAGGGTCTCCGTTGGCGGGATCGATGTGCGTGACTACCGCCTCGAACCCCTGCGTGATGCAGTGTCCGTTGTTCTTCAGAAGAATATTCTTTTCTCTGGAACGATCAAGGAAAACCTCCGTTGGGGTAACCCTGAGGCAACCGATGAAGAAATCATCCGAGCCTGCGAGCTTTCACAGGCTGACGAATTTGTCCGTCAGTTCCCTGATGGCTATGACACCATGATCGAAAGGGGCGGATCGAACCTCTCGGGTGGCCAAAAGCAGCGTCTGTGCATCGCACGTGCCTTGCTAAAGAAGCCCAAGATCTTGATCCTTGATGACTCAACTAGTGCGGTTGATACTCGAACCGATTCGCTGATTCGTCAGGCTTTTGAAACGGAAATCCCGGATACGACAACAATCATCGTTGCGCAGCGCATTTCTTCAGTCCAGCATGCTGATCAAATCATCGTTTTGGATGACGGGCGTATCAAGGAGCACGGCACTCACCAGGAACTCCTTGACTTGGGTGGCGAGTATCGCGAACTTTACGACACTCAAAACAGCACAAATGAAAGCGAGGTGGCCTGAAATGTCAGTTGAACACTACGAAGAAGAACAGGCAGATCAGATTGCCGCTCACGCTTCCGCATCGGTAGAGGTGCTTCCGCAGGATCAAGCTGAGAAAGCACGCGAGGAAAGCCGCGAGCAAAAAGAGGGTGCGGCCTCGGGAATGAAAGATCCCAACAAGCTTGACGGAGTGCCGCGTCCTTTCGGAAGGCTGATGACCTATCTGTGGGCAAACTACAAGATCCACTTGAGTGTTGTCGGAATCTGTATTGTGATTTCAGGTATTGCTTCTGCAGTTGGGGCGATCTTCCTCCAGCAGATCGTTGATACCGTGATTATTCCCGGTATGAGCCAGGGGCTCCCAGCCGTTATGCCGCAATTGGTGCGACTGGTTGTGATCATGGGAATCATCTTTGGCGCGGGTATTTTGTGCGCCTTCATCTACACGCGATTGATGGCGATTGTCACTCAGGGCACGCTCAAGAAGATGCGTGATGACATGTTCGATCGCATGGAGACGCTTCCGCTGAAGTTCTTCGATACGCACCCTCACGGTGCGGTCATGTCGACCTACACAAACGATACGGATGCGATTCGTCAGCTCATTGGGCAATCGATCCCGACCCTGATCCAGTCCGCACTCACGATCCTTGCGTTGACAATCACTATGCTCAGCTACTCGCTGTGGCTCACTCTTCTTGTTGCGGCGGCGACTGTTGCGATGTTTGGCGTGACAAAGATAATGGGTGGCGGTTCAGCGAAGTTCATGGTTGCGCAGCAACGCTCGCTGGCTGAAGAAGAGGGCTACATCGAAGAGATGATGGATGGCCAAAAGGTCATTAAAGTCTTCAATCACGAAGATGCTGTCAAGCACGATTTCCTGAGCTACAACCACCAGCTGTTCAACGATTCAGAACGCGCGAATCAGTACGGCAATATGCTCATGCCAACCCTGGGCAATATCGGAAACATTCTTTATGTTGCTGTTGCTCTGGTCGGCGGCATCATGGTTGAGCTCCAGACCCCGAATTTCGGCTTCGCAGGTATGAGCGCAATTACCGTTGGCGTCGTTGTCTCCTTCCTCGGGATGGTTCGTAACTTTACGCAGACACTGGGACAGGCCTCGATGCAGGTCCCGATGATCGCCCTGGGTCTTGCGGGTGCTTCCCGAGTCTTCGCCTTGATGGAACAAGAGAGCGAAGAAGACGAGGGCTACGTGACCCTGGTCCGCGCTCGGGTCGATGAAAATGGCGATGTCCATCCCACCGAAGAACGCACGGGTGTGTGGGCATGGCGTCACCCGCACAGCGACGGAACCGTCACCTACACGCGTCTGCGCGGCGAGCTGGTCATGGAAGACGTTGACTTCTCCTACGACGGGAAAAAGACGGTTCTTCACGACATCTCCCTGTGGGCAAAGCCTGGCCAGAAGATCGCTTTCGTTGGCGCAACGGGCGCCGGTAAGACGACCATCACGAACCTGATCAATCGTTTCTACGATATCGATGACGGCAAGATTCGCTTTGACGGCATCAACATCAGGAAGATCCACAAGCCCGATCTGCGTCGCTCACTGGGGGTCGTGCTTCAGGATGTGAAGCTCTTTACCGGTACCGTCATGGATAACATCCGCTTTGGGCGATTGGATGCGACCGATGAGGAATGCATCGCGGCAGCAAAGCTCGCGAATGCTCATTCCTTCATTGAGCGCCTTCCCGATGGCTACCAGACCGAACTCAGCGGCAATGGCTCAAACCTCTCGCAGGGTCAGGCGCAGTTGCTGTCCATTGCGCGTGCAGCAGTTGCTGATCCGCCGGCGATGATCTTGGACGAGGCGACCTCATCGATTGATACGCGTACCGAGTCGCTGGTCCAAAATGGCATGGATAACCTCATGGAGGGCCGTACGGTCTTCGTCATTGCGCACCGACTCTCAACGGTCCGTAACTCCGACGCCATTATGGTTCTGGATCACGGCCGTATTATTGAACGTGGAAGCCACGATGAACTGATTGCTCAAAAGGGCGTGTACTACCAGCTGTACACCGGTGCTTTCGAGCTCGAGTAATCGCATGGTTCCCCTGCAACGAATACGTTGAGGGGATGCAGATGCTGTGTGAGGCCGGCGGTTTTCCGCCGGCTTCGCCTTTAGGGGGTTGGAATGCAGATTCACGGTGCTGTCCCGCAGGAAGCTTTTGCGGGGGAACTTCCGCAGGGAGTGACCTGTGTGGGGATCCCGACGTCCGTGGGCGTACTGACTGCCGCTTTCATTGACGAGGCCGTTGGGGGAATTGCTCCCGAGGCGGAGAGCGCGTCGCTGGTCGATCAGGGGTCTCGCGCTGGCGATCAGCTCGAGTCTGTTCCGGCGCTTCTAGTTCCGGGGTTTACGGGCTCTAAGGAAGACTTCACTCCCTTCATGCCGTATTTGGCCGAGCGCGGACGAAGCGCCTGCGCTTATTCGCAGCGCGGGCAGGCAGATTCTGCGGCGCCCGAAGGCGTTGAGAATTACCGCTTGGCTGACTTTGTCGGTGACCTGATTGAGGTTGCGCGCGCGATGGGTGCAAGCGAGCGACCAATTCACCTGCTGGGGCATTCATTTGGCGGTGTGATTGCCAGGCAAGCTGCAGTGGTTGCACCTGAACTATTCCGTTCCGTGACGCTGTTTTCTACAGGCCCTCGTCCGCCTGAATCGATGCGTTGGACGCCCCTGCGTCAGCGTCTTCTATCTTCAACAACGGGGAAGAAACTCTCGGCGTGGTATATTTCCCAGTTCCTCAGCAGTGATCCTCGCGATGAGCTGATTGCTCAGCGCGCGATGGTCACCAGCGAGGATTCGCTCATGGGTGCGGCCGTCATTTTGGCTCGCTATCCAGATGTATCGCTTCCCTTGCGTCAAAGTGGGCTTCACGTGTTAATCGCTCACGGAGTGGGGGACACGGTTTGGCCGGAGCAGATGCATCGTGAAGAAGCTGCGTTATTGGGTGCACGCTATGAGGTGATTTCAGATGCGAAACACAGCGCTCAATTAGAAAATCCGGCTGCGTTGGCAGATGTCCTTGCTGCGTTCTGGGCTGATGTCGAGGCCGGGAGAAACTGACGACCTACACTGCGTCCCTCTTGCAAGCGGCTTTGGAACCGCTCACAAGAGGGACGCAGTGTATTTGGGCGCTCAGTGGAAGACGCGAGCCAGGAATTCCTGAGTCTGAGGCATCTTCGGATTGTCAATGACCTCCTGAGGGGTGCCCTGTTCAACGATTTTTCCGCGTTCCAAGAACACCACGCGGTCTGCTACTTGGCGTGCGAAACCGATTTCATGGGTTGCCATAAGAATCGTGGAACCCGAGTCCTTAACTTCGCGGACGAGGTCAAGAACTTCGCCGACCAGCATGGGGTCCAATGCTGAGGTGATTTCATCGAGCAGAAGAAGCTCGGGATTGGTTGCGAGTGCACGAACAATAGCCACGCGCTGCTGCTGGCCACCCGAAAGGCGATCGGGGTATTCCTCGGCTTTTTGAGCAAGACCAATACGTTCTAGCAATTCCATACCGCGCTTTGTTGCGCGTTCCGGTGCCCACCCGTGGACCTTGCGTGCAGCCAGTGTCACGTTATCGATCACTGACATGTGCGGGAACAGGTTGTAGTGCTGGAACACGACACCGATTTGTCCGCGAACCTTATCGGCGTTGATGCTGGGGTCGGTGATGTCCATTCCCGAAAGGAAAATCTGGCCGTCATCGACGCGTTCAAGCAGATTCGCGCAGCGCAGGAGGGTCGACTTTCCCGAGCCTGAGGCACCCAAGAGTACAACGACCTCGTGACGGTGAACATCAAGGTCTAGGCGACGCAAAACGATGTTGGAGCCAAAGCGCTTAACGACGCCCTGAACAGAAAGGACGGGGTGTTCCGCGGAGGTTGCCAAGCTTTCGTCGGGGGTGGTGGTTTCCGTGCTCATCAGACGGTGCCTCCCATCTGCTCGCGCTTACGTAGTCGAGCGGTGTACCAATCGGACAGGCGAATGAAGGGGAAAGACAAGACGATGAAGAGGAGGCCCGCGACCACGTAGGAAGTGAAGTTGTAGGTCGTTGCCTGCTGAACCTGTGCTGCTCGGATTGCGTCAGTTGCGCCCAGAACAGAAATCAGGCCCACGTCTTTTTGCATGGAAATGAAGTCGTTCATCAAAGCGGGGGTGACCTTACGAACTGCCTGCGGCACGATGATGTGACGCATGGTCTGTCCGTGGGTTAGGCCCAGTGAACGTGCTGCATAGCGCTGCGAGGGGTGAATGGACTCGAGGCCGGCACGGAGCACCTCGGAAACGTAGGAGGTGTAGGTGATGACCAGGGCGATGGTTCCCAGCAGCGTGACATCGATGCGCCTGGACGGGTTCAAAGCGGGAATTCCGAAACCGATGATGTACAGGACCACAATGAAAGGCACACCGCGGAAGATGTCCGTGTATGCGGCAGCAAGGAATCGGATTGGGAAGAATACCGGTCCGCCCAAGGTACGTGCGGCAGCAAGAAGAGTTGCAAAGACCGCCACGCCAGTCGCTGCAACCAGCAGCATGCGGATGTTGAGCCACATGCCGGAGAGGACCGCGGGGAAGGAGCTCTTCGCGTATTCCCAGTTGAAGAAGGTTTGTTGGGTTGTCTTCCACCCCGGAGACGAGGCCAAGATGACAACGATGAGTGCCGCGATGATCAGAGTGGAGATCGCGGAGATCAAGAGTGAGCGAGTGGTGCGCGTGCGCCGGTAACGACGGCGCTGGCGCTCGACCTCAGAGACTGGGAATTCAGCCATGGGGTCTGCTGAGTGGGAATCGGTGAGCACTGGGTCCTCTGAGTGGGTTTCGAATGCGTAAAGCAATCAGGACAAGGGAAATGAAAATTCTCCGGCTTGGGATGAATCCCAAGCCGGAGAAGAAGATCACTGCTCGAAGATCGGAGCGGATGCGGCGTCGGCCAGCCACTTCTTCTGAAGTTCAGCCAGAGTGCCGTTATCGCGCAGCGTGTCAACTGCCTTGGTGACCGCGGGGGTCAGAGCGCTTCCCTTAGGAAGCAGCAGACCGAAGTTGTTGCCATCCTCGTTCGCGGTGAACTGGCCAACCACGGTGCCGTTCTCAACCTGGGTTGCGATGACGTTGAATGCGGTGGGCAGGTCCACGACGATTGCGTCAACCTGGCCGCCCTTGAGGGCCTGGACCACGTCAGCAGAACCGTTGAAGATCAGCGGATCGGTGCTGGGCTTGAGCTTGTTCATCACGTAGTTCTGAGAAGTCGTACCGGTCTGAACGCCGAACTTCAGCTTCTTCAGGTCTTCAAGGCTCTTGGCCTCGGCAGCGGGGGTGCCCTTCACGGCAACAACGGCCTCGGAGGTCGTGTAGTAGGGGCTGGAGAAGTCCACTGCCTGCTTGCGAGCATCGGTAATGGAGAACTGCTGGATGTTGAAGTCCCAGTCCTTGGCACCAGGAGCGATTGCCGAATCGAAGGTGGTGCGCTTCCACACGACCTGATCCTTGGAGAAGCCCAGCTTCTCGGCGACTGCGTAGGCAACTGCGGCCTCGTAGCCTTCACCGGATTCGGGGTTGTCGTTGAGGACCCAGGGGCTGTAGGCCGGATCGCCGGTGGCGATGGTGAGCTTACCCTTGGTGACGGTGGGGAGTGCTTCGCCGGTTGCGTTAGCATCGGCGGTTGCGGAAGTTGTGCTGCTGGAAGTGGTTCCGCCCGCGCATGCACCCAGCGCCATGACGGCAGTTGCTGCGATTGCGACGAGTGCGGACTTACGGAAACGGATCTTGGGACGAACCACGTGTGCTCCCTATGAAGATATTGTGGGACAGTACAATTTTGAGCGCTTGTCAACCCATGGGTAAAGCACCCACGCTCTAAGGCTAAGGGCAACTACGCGCTCATGGAAAGAGATAGTCTCAAACTTGAGATGTGAGATATGGTCTGCGTGGATCCTCGCTATGATGGATCTAATAACCGAGGGCAGATCCAATTGGATCTGCCCTCTGATCATTTGACGCTAATGGTCACTTATCAAGCTTGTCCTTAGCGTCTTCGGCCTTGTCCTTAGCTGCCTCGACGGCATCTTCGGCCTTGTCCTTAGCGTCTCCGGCCTTGTCCTTAGCTGCCTCGACGACGTCTCCGACCTTGTCCTTAACTGCCTCGACGACGTCTCCGACCTTGTCCTTTGCAGCTTCAAAGCCTTCTTCGGCCTGCTTCTTCAGGTTTTCCAGATCCACGGTTGGCTCCTTCAATAGTGGGGTTTCCAGTGATTACCGGAACAATCCCTCAGCCTAAGGCATGGTGATGTTCTTGTCGATAGATTCGATTTTTTAAAGGAGATGCGGGTGACGCATCGCGCATATTCTCCTCACTCCCCGGAACGCCATCGATAAAGAAGGGGGAGTTGATGCACTCGTGTGCGAATTGGTGTGTTTCTTCTCCTTCGTTCCCCCCAAGCGCGGGCGGTCCGTCGAGAATGAGGATCGCGAGGCCGTGGATGTAGGCCCAAAGCGTTGCTTCTGCGCGTGGATCCTCGCTCCCGTAGGCAATTTTTGCGAGGCCATGGAGCTGGGAGCGCGCTGCCTTGCTGGCCTGGACAAGCTCGGGGTGTGAGTTGGGATCGTACATGTCAGAGCGGAACATGATGCGAAAAACCCCTGGATTTTTCAGGGCGAACCTTAGATACGCGTGTCCTGCTGCGCGCGTTGTCTCCTGGGGTGTCGCATCTGCGCTGGCGCGAAGTGCCTCGCTAAGCGATTTTTCCAAGGCGAGGAATCCTTCAGTAATGAGCGCTGCAAGGATTCCTTCTCGGCTTTTGAAATGGTGGTAGGGAGCCTGGTGTGTGCATCCGGCTCGTCTTGAGACCTCGCGCATCGATAGAGACGCAGGTCCTCCTTCGTTGAGGAGTTCTCCGCTGATCGCGAGGATCGTTTCGCGTAGGCCGGGAGCTTCGCTTGAGCGTGTCATGGCATCAGTATAGGGGAAATAAACAGCCGTTACTTGACAGTGTCTAGGTGTGCATGGTTCCATGACTAGACACTGTCAAGTAGAAGGGGTTTGTATGTACGACGCAATTGTGATCGGTTCAGGAATAGGCTCACTGACAACCGCAGGACTTCTCGCAGGATTAGCGAAGAAGCGGGTGCTCGTACTCGAAAAGCACTCCACTCCAGGGGGACTGACCCACGCTTTTCGACGTCAAGGTGCGAGCTGGGATGTGGGTTTGCACTACGTCGGCGACATGGCTCCCGGGGCTCGGCCTCGTCAAATCATTGATTACCTCACGGGCGGGAAACTGTCGTGGGTGCAGATGCCCGATAGCTACGATCGCTTTTATCTCCCAAAGCTCGGAGTGAATCTTGATGTCCCATCAGACGCAGCTCTCTATCGCCAGCGACTTGAGGCGCTCTTTCCGAAGGAAAAACGAGCGCTGAAGCGCTATTTTAAAGACGTCGCGCGGGCATACTCGTGGATGACGCTCAACTATGTTCGTCAGGTTGTCCCGCAACAGGTGGCCCCCCTCATCGCTTTGGCACAGAAGATGCATACATCGCTCGCATGTGAGACGACCGCGCACTATATGAATCGTCGTTTTCGTGATCCCGCATTGAGAACACTCCTGACAACGCACTGGGGGGACTACGGAGTCGAACCTGAGCGCAGTGCATTTGTTGCCCACGCAATGATCGTCGGTCACTACGTGAATGGGGCATGGTTTCCCC
>CAUSSZ010000014.1:0-27502 GCA_963534475.1 Trueperella pyogenes
GTTGGGAATCAGTTACCAATCCTCTTGATAAGCTTTAGAGGATTGGTTTTTCCCTGGAATAGCAAGGTTTTCTGGGCTTCGAACGATTCAAATTCGGAGCCCAGAACGCTATTTTTGGCATTTTTCGGGGTCTACAAAAGAAAAAACTGGAACCCTAAAAGCCCTCGCGCTACGACCGATCGGCCCCAATAACCGTATTTCCAGGCACGAAGATTGGATCAAGCAGGGTCAATCCGTGCACGGGGCGGCGGATTTTGGCCTCGGAATGTTCCAACGGGACAGCCTCATGTCCCTCAGCATCGATATCTACGTCCGCTTCCTTCCTGGCTTCCCCATCGATCTGGGCAACCAGCATCTCAACCGCTCGCCTCAAAAGCTCATCCGGCCGGGTATCAAAATGATCGACATCGAAAAGGCAGTGGGCTCGTTCCGCATGCCATCCGCTGGCAACCAGCGAGACATCGCGTCCCGGTCTAATCCCCAGATCCATCAGCGCATTGCACCAGTCATCAGCGGAAATCGTCGGCCCAAGAATGTAGGAATCAACCCGTCCCTCGCCGGCAATTTGGCCAACCAAGTGGCGAATTGCCTGAATTCCAGTTCCGCAGGTGCGTGAGAGCAAGGGAATCCCAAGCTCACCGGCAGTATCCACAACCGCTTGCTTAAACTGCGCGACGAAGTTCAAGGACTGCACATCTGCGCTGGCCGAGTGCACGAAAGCAACATTCCGCGCCCCCGCATCACGAATGCGGTGCACTGCCTGGGTGCCGGCCTCGTAATAGTCCACGTCAATGGACTGGATCGGCGACCTAAAGGGTCCGGGCCCGGGAGTGCCAATGAAAACCGTGGGAATCTTGCCCTCGGCCACAACCTCCAAGCGGGGATCATTGAAGCGGACTTCCATGATGAACAGGCCATCGCATAGCGCGGTCGTCATGACGCGGCGCAGCCCAGCCGCCCCCTCGTTCGCGGTGATCAAAAGCAGATCAAAATCATGTTCGCGTAAGAGCTGTGCCAGTGAGATCAGCATGTAGTGCTGGTCCGCCCCATCCGCACCCTCGTGGTAGGGGATGACAACTCCTAGGACTCGCGACTTGCGTGAGCGCAGTGAACGAGCACCCGCATGAGGCTGGTAACCCAGTTCCTTCATTGCAATTTGGACACGTTTTTCCGTCTCCGGAGACACCGTCCGTCTGCCACTCATGACGTAGGAGACCGTGGTTTGTGAGACTCCCGCCAGTTTTGCGACATCTCTACTGGTTGGCTGGCGTGCCATCAGTTCCTCCTGCTCTCTTGACAGGACCGCTTTTACAACTTATCTTGAGTTTCACATCACACGCGAGCAGCGATGCTCGCAAAAAATTTTTACATGACGAATACGTATGCGTAATGGATATTACCAGAAAATCTCCTGCATAGAAGCATGGAGCGAATACGTATTCGTACTCTTCGCTAAGGAGTCATAGGTGTATACGAAGAAGGAGTACCCGGGCGCAGTCGAACTCTCCTATGCGCACGAGTTCATCCGCATTGAGGCCTGGGGTCGCAATGCACTTCGCGTGCGCATAGGCCCCAACGCGAACTTCCCCCAGGGACTGGGCGCGCTCGAGGCCGCACCCCTTAGTGGCCTCGGCGCGGCCTCTGGAGCATCTACGGATCCGCTCACCCAGGCGCCGACAGAGGCTACCGGGAATGAACCTTGCTCTGTCACCGAAATCCCCGGCTACGATCGCCCCGAAGAAGTCTTTTCCAACGGACGAATCAGCGTGGTTGCAAACCTTGACGGCGGAACCGGAATTGCCCGATTCCTTCTGGACTTCCAAAAGGACGGCGAATCCGTCCTGCGCGAAGCCCCCGAACACTTCTGGTGGCCGGGTGCCCACGGAATCTACCCGGGCTTCGGCGGACACGAAGTGCACCAATGCTTTGCCTCGGACCCCGCCGAGCGCTTCTACGGAATGGGCCAGCACTCCTACGACTTCCTTGACCACAAGGGTGTCGTCTCTGATCTGGTCCAGCGAAACGGCGAAGTTTCCATCCCCTTCGTCCTCTCGGATAAAGGCTATGGATTCCTGTGGAACAACCCCAGTGTTGGCCGCGTGGAATTTGTCAAAGAAGCCACACGCTGGGTTGCGCAGGCAAGCGAATGGATCGACTACTGGGTGTGCGTAGGAGACACTCCCAAGGAAATCCTCCAGTCCTATGCCGACGCGGTGGGCCACGCACCCCGAATTCCCCAGTGGGCACTGGGCCTGTGGCAATCCAAGCTGCGTTACACCAGCCAAAAGGAACTCATGGAAGTCGCTCGCGAATACTACCGCCGAGGCCTTCCCCTCTCTGTCATCGTGACTGACTTCATCCACTGGCCGGCCATGGGGGAGTGGCGCTTTGACCCAAGCGAATACCCCGATCCCGAAGCGATGATGGCCGAACTGGAAGAAATGGGCACCAAGCTCATGGTTTCCGTGTGGCCCACGGTCTCGCCCCTTGCTGAAACCGACGCGGAAATTCGTGCCAAAGGCCTGTTGGTTGGCACCGAGGCCGGAGTCGAATACCACCAAACCTTCCGCGATAAGGGAATGGATCGCCCGCTTCCCGTCGCCTTCTATGACCCCACGAATCCGGCCGCGCGCGACTACGTGTGGAACAAGCTCAAGAACAACTACTTCGATCTGGGCGTGCGCGTGTTCTGGCTTGATGCCTGTGAGCCCGAGCTTAATCCCGGTCATCCCTCGAACCTGCGTTTTTATGCGGGAAAGGGCCTGAACGTCTCGAACCTCTACCCGCGCGAGAATGCCCGCATGATCTGGGAAGGCATGCGTGAACAGGGCGAAGACGAATTCCTTACCCTGTGTCGCAGTGCTTGGGCAGGACAGGCAAAATACGGCGCCGCCGTGTGGAGTGGAGATATCGGCCCCACCTGGGAGGCCCTCTACACGCAGGTCCGTGCCGGACAATCCATTGGAATCGCAGGAATCCCCTGGTGGACCAGTGATATCGGAGGCTTCCACGGAGGCGACGCCAGCGATCCCGCATATCAGGAACTCTTCGCTCGCTGGTTCGAATTCGGAACCTTCTGCCCACTCATGCGCGTTCACGGACATCGCGAACCCCGCGAAGACGTGGCCTCGGAAAACCCCGGTGGCCCCAACGAAATCTGGTCCTACGGCGAGGAAGTTGCGGATATCTGCTCCCGCTACATCCTCCTGCGCGAAACCCTGCGCCCCTACCTCACTCGCGTGATGGACGAGGCCAGCGAGCGCGGAATCCCCGCCATGCGCGCCCTCTTCCTCGAATTCCCCGAGGACGGGCGCTGTTGGAGCTGGGACGGGGAGTTCCTCTTGGGTCCCGACCTCTTGGTTTCCCCGATTACCGAGGCCGGCTCCCGCACTGCCCGCGTCTACCTTCCCCGAGGTGCGCGGTGGCGCCAACTTCTCATCGCCCCAAGCCGCGGTGATGAGGATCAAGAGGCCACGGCCTCGTACATGCTTGGTGAGACTTTCGAAGGCGGAAGTGAACTCACCATAGATGCACCACTGGAGTGCATCCCATTATTCATCCGTGAAAACACGGATCTAGATAGTTGGTTGACGGACAACTATCGACACTCAAAGGAGAGAAAGAATGGCATACGCATCTAAGCGCGCAATGCGCGGGATTGCCTTCTTCGGTGCCGGAGTTATGGCACTGGGACTGGCAGCATGCTCCGGGACGAAGACGGATTCGGCCGACTCCGGCAGCGCATCCGGCGGTCAAGTGACCGTTGAGATGTGGGACTACCTGAGCGGTGAAACCGCCAATGACTCGATCAATGCAGCGATCGCTGAGTTCGAGAAGGCCAACCCCGACATCAAGGTCAAGCGCACCACCTTTGCGTTTGCAGACCTGTCCAAGTCCATCCTTCAGGGCTCGGTCGGCGGCCAGGTTCCCGATGTCGCAGTCGTCGACGTTGTCGACAACCAGAACTTCGCATCCCTGGGAATGCTCAAGGATCTGAGCAACGACGGAATCAACAAGTCTGACTTCTTCGATGGCCCCTGGTCCTCGGTCGTCTACGAGGGCAAGACCTACGGCATTCCGCTGAACTCCAACAACCTGGCTCTGTACTACAACAAGCAGATGCTTAAGGACGCGGGCGTTGAGGTTCCGACCGACTGGGCATCCCTCAAGGACGTCGCAAAGAAGACCACCAAGGGTGACGTGAAGGGCATCGCGATCTCGGCCGTGAAGTCCGAGTCCGCTACCTTCCAGGTTCTGCCCTTCGTGTGGCAGACCGGCGGTGACCTGAACGATTACGCCACCTCTGGCGCAACCGCTCTGGCCTACCTGCGTGGCCTGATCGACGACGGCTCCATGTCCGAGGCCGTTACGAACTACACCCAGGAAGACGCACGTACCCAGTTCATCACCGGCAAGTCCGCCATGATGATCAATGGCCCCTGGGAGCTGGCAACCCTGACCAAGGACGCCCAGTTCGACTGGGATGTTGCACCTCTGCCCAAGGATAAGCGCGCAGCAACCTCGATGGGTGGCGAAAACGTTGTCGTCATGAACGGTGCCAAGCAGTCTGATGCAGCAGTCAAGCTCGCAAAGTACCTGACCAGCGCAGAAGGCGCCAAGATCTACTGCGATGGCTCCGGCCAGCTGTCCTCTCGCCCTGACCTCAAGGGCAAGCTCAAGCTCTCGGAGGACGCAAAGAACAAGGTCTTCGAAAGCCAGCTCGCTGACGCACACGCACGTGCATACGGCAAGGATTACCCGAAGATCTCCGAGGCTATCCAGCTGTCCATGCAGGAAGCTCTGACGGGTGCATCGACCCCCGAGGCCGCAGCAAAGAAGGCCGCGGACACGATCAACCCCTTGCTGCCCAAGAACTGAGTAGCGCAAGAAACCGGTTTGCTTGGGGCGATCGCGCCTAGGCAACCAACACACACATAAAGTTCCCCGCGCGAGTGGGAACGCAACGATGAGCAACGGCTTGAAGCCGCAGCGAATCTCCCGCTCGCGTGGGGAAACATCCCTGTTTTGGTGCTGGCAGGCCACTGAGCCCGCCAGGCCACAACAGTATTCCCACACAAACTTCGGATCTGTGAGTGAATTTCGATGGCGCGAACGAAAACAGCGGGCCACGACGACGGATCACGTTCTTTGGCGCGAACACGGCGCCTAGGACTGCTTCTGGCGTTACCCGCACTGATTTACATAACGATTTTTCTTGTTGTCCCCCTGATCTATAACATCTGGCTGTCCATCTCTGACGCGAACGGCGCAAACCTCATTTCGGGTAACTATCACCCCACGGGCCTGGCGAACTATGAAGCGATGGTGAAGAGCCCAGGCTTCTGGAATGGCGTGAAGCTCTCCATCATCTGGACAGTTGCCTCACTTGCCCTGCAATTCCTTGTTGGTTACGCGCTGGCCTTGTTCTTCCGCAAACCTTTCCCGGGTAATGGCATCATTCGCGCGCTCCTATTGGTCGCGTGGATCCTTCCCGCTGTTGTCACGGGCACGATCTTCCGTTGGATGTTCGACTCTGACTTCGGCGTGATCAACTACTTCTTGATGAGCCTGCACATCATTGATCACCCGGTGTTGTGGCTGACCGGTCCAACAACCGCAATGATTGCAATCGTCGTTGCGAACCTGTGGGTTGGTATGCCCTTCAATATGCTGCTGATCCTTTCAGGCCTTCACACCATCGATGATGGCCTGTACGAGGCCGCAGAGGTTGACGGCGCTGGCCCAATTCGTACCTTCTTCTCCATCACCGAACCTCTCATGCGCCCCGTGGTGATTTCACTGCTCTTGCTGGGCGTTATCAATACCTACAAGGTCTTCGACCTGATCTACACCATGACCAAGGGCGGTCCGGTTGAGGCGACCACAACCCTGCCGATCTTCACCTACCTGCAAACCTTCAAGGTTTTTGACTTCGGTAATGGTGCTGCGGCTTCAATGCTGACCATGGTTTTGCCGCTGGCTCTGTCGTGGTTCTACGTTCGTTCGCTGGATAAGGAGGACCAGTGATGTCTGAAAAGACCGCTGAAGTTCAAGAAAAAGTCCAGACCGTGGCGAACGAAAGTTCACCTAAAGGCGGGGCGCTTTCCGCCGCCTCGGAAACAAAGGGTTTAGCTAAGACGAAGCGCGAAAAGCGCGAAGGGCGCATCCGGATTGGGAAATCCGCATTTGCGTGGGTCATGGCAATTTTCTACCTGTTCCCCGTCTACTGGATGGTCTGTACTGCCTTCAAGACGCAGATGGAAACTTTTGCGCAGCCCCCGCACCTGATTCCGCAAAACCCAACCTTGGCCTCGTTCAGGGTCGCTTTCAGTGACAACTTCGGGATTTGGAAGGCGCTGGGAAACTCGGCAATCATCGCAGCCGGCTGTTTGGTGCTGACGCTACTCTTTGCGATTCCCGCGGCCTACGCAATCGCGCGAATGAGAAGCACAATCACAACGGGCATGCTGATTTTGCTCAGTGTCGTCCAGCTGCTTCCCGCGATCGCAATCTCGATTCCGATGTTTGTGCTTTTCCGTCACGCTGGAATGGTCAACACTCTTCCCTCGATCATCTTGGCGGATGTGACGGGAACACTACCATTTGCGATCATCATGCTGCGCCCCTTCTTCAAGCAGTTCCCCAAGGAAGTTGAAGAGGCCGCGCGACTTGATGGACTTGGCATCATTGGAACCATTGTTCGAGTCGTCATCCCGACGATTCGTCCCGGTGTCATTATGATCGGTTCCTTCTCCTTCTTGATGACATGGGGTGAATTTACCTTTGCCTTGACCTTGCTCACGAAGGCAGATCTGCAGCCTTTGACGGTTGCCCTGAACCGACTCATTGGCCAGTACGCAACGAACTGGAATGACCTGATGGCGGTAGCAACGGTTATTGCGATCCCCGTCTTGATCCTGTTCGTCGCCCTTCAGAAGTACATCGTTGCCGGACTTGCCGGTGGCGCGACGAAGGGGTGAAATCCTGACCCTAAAAGTTGGGTGGTGAGTTGCTTGGGGGCGTCGGTGTGTGGGCCGGTGCCCCCAAGTTTGTGCCTGAAAGGTAGGAAGAGGGCGTTGCCGAGGCTGGCCGAGTTGCTCTTAGGAGCGGCGCTTGGACACGTAGCCTTGGAGCCCGATAACCGCTGCTCCCCGGCACCAGGTTTCATTCGCTGGCGAGGCCAATTCGATCTTGACCAGCGAGGCTCGTGGGTCGCGGGTTTCCGCTAAGCCCTGGCGCATCCATCGATTGCTCAGCGAGGCCAAAGCAACGCCTTCGCCGCCGATAATGACGACTTCTGGAGCCGTTAGGTTGGCAATTGCGCCAATTAACCGTCCAAGTGCCAATCCCGACGCTCGCAAGACGGCGGAAACAGCAGGATCTTCGGACTCTGCCAAAGAGATAACTTCATCCCAGGTGACTTCCCGTCCAAGTGCTTCAGAGATGGAGCGGGTGATCGCGGGGGTTGTCAGCATGGATTCTGCGCAGCCGCGATGCCCTTGTGAGCACAGTGGGCCTAGGGGATCCAGGGGCCAGTGCCCGACCAGACCGATGCCTGAATCCTGGTTTTCTAGCGGCCGTCCGTTTGCAACGCAGCCATAACCGGTGCCGACGCCCAAGGTGAGGACCGCGAAATTCCGGTGCTGTGCACCCAGATCAAACCAGTGCTGCGCCTGCGTGTAGGCCGTCAGATCATTTGCGACGAAAACAGGGATTTGGGTGTATTCGCGCAAAAGAGCGACAAGATCGACATCTTCCCATTCCAAGAAGGGCGCGGAACGGATGATGCCCTGATCAGTGACAACACCGCCGATACCCACGCCAATCGCGTCGATGCGGAAACTCTTTTCGGCCTGGCGTGCCAAGGAGACAATGCCCTCACCAACGTCCTTGGGGGAGTGTGTGGGAAGAGGAAGCTGATCGTAGCTTAAGACCTGTGCTTTCAGGTTAATAACCGCAGCGGTGAGGCAGTCGTCGGCAACTTTGATTCCCAGGAAATGGTGGCTATCTGGAACGACGGCTAGGGGGATCGAAGGGCGGCCGGATGTTCCCGTGCGGGTGGTCCGTACTTCGGTGAGGAGCCCCGAGGCAATGAGGTCGGAGCTAATTCGCGTGAGAGTTGCGGGTGCGAGTGACAGTCGGCGGGCCAACTCGGAGCGGCCGAGTGGTCCGTGAAGGAGGACTTCGAGTGCCACGCTCTGCGCAAGTTCATCCTGAGGCTGCCACCCCATCATGAGCGCCTTTCTTTACCAAATTAAATAAATAGCAGAGTAATTAGACTATAGATCACACACTTGACGCAAGTATTTTTATTTGGTGAAATAACCTCCAGTGGCCAATGATGACCGCCTCACGAAGAGACCCAGTGCGATGACGCAGAGAAGTCCAACGAAGGTGAGGGCTGGTGCAGTGAAAGGATTTAATCCCATGTTCGAACTTCTTCCCGTTTCCGCGGCCTTTCAGGTCAAAGACGATGTACGCATCGACATTGTTGCCGATTCGCCCCTTCCTTCCAGCGCCACTTTGCGTCTGACCCACCTTGGCCTTGTTATTGCTGAGGCCGAACCCCCGCTGGGTGAGTCCGTTTCCTTTGGCACTTTGGAAGAGGGCGGATACGGTGTTCTGCTGTGTGACGGGGACGAGGTCCTTGCCTCCACCGCTCTTCAGGTTCTTGACGATACCCGTCAGCGACTTCGCTACGGTTTCGTTGCCAGCTATGCCCCCGATAAGGACGTCGAGGCCGTAGCCCGTTTGGCGCGCAAGCTTCACCTCAACGGCATTCAGTTCTATGACTGGGCCTACCGCCATGCGGATCTTGTAGGTGGGGGAGAGACCTATCTCGATCCTCTTGACCAACCGATTTCACTGGAAACAGTTCGTCGCCTGATCCGTGCGCTGGCGCAGGCTGGATCTCGTTCATTCGGGTACGCCGCTGTCTATGGCGTCGGAAATGAAGAGTGGGACCAGTGGAAGGATGCCGCACTGATGCAGTGCGATGGGACTCCCTATGAGCTGGGTGGTTTCCTTCAGATTGTTGACCCTGCCGCTAGGGCGTGGCTTGCGCACTTCATCGCTGACCTTCAAAAATGCGTTGAGCAGGTGGGCTTCCAGGGCTTCCACCTGGATCAATATGGATACCCAAAGTATGCAACTCGCGCCGACGGAGAATTGATCGACCTGTCGCAGAGCTTCACGAAGATGATCAATGCTGCGCGCGATGGGCTTCCAGACACCGTCCTTGTTTTCAACAATGTCAACGATTTTCCGACCTGGGCCACTGCCGGCACTCCCCAAGATGCTGTGTACATCGAACCCTGGGCTCCCATCACAACGCTGGGTGCGCTCGCGGGTGTCGCGGCTCGAGCCAGAAGCGTTGCGGAAGGTAAGCCCGTGGTACTTGCCGCCTACCAGAGCGTCTACTCCAAGGCCTCGGCTGAAGAATCGGAACAGGCGAACAAGCTCACCATGGCAACTCTCTTCTCCCACGGAGCAACTCAGCTTCTGGCGGGAGAAGGTGGAAACGTCCTCGTCGACCCCTACTACGTCAATAACCACAAGGCTGCTGACAGCACCGTGGATATGCTCAAGCGCTGGTACGACTTCTTGGTTGAGCACGATGAGATCCTGATGGATCCGCGGATTGCGGAAGTAACCGACTCGTTCGCGGGCCCGTTGAATGAGGACGTTGAGGTTGCCTACGACAATCTGTGCGTGACGGAAGACCCCAAGGAAGGGACAGTGTGGAGGCGAGTGACGACGACACCCCACGGATTGGTTGTTCACCTCATTAACCTGGTGGGGCAAAAGGACACTCTGTGGGATGGGCCTAAGCGCTCAGGGATTCTTGTTGAAGGTGGACGCCTGACATTGCGCTGCTGCGCGGGGCGTACTCCCCGCGTATTCGTGGCGGACCCAGATGGTAGTGGACACCTAGAAGAACTTCGTGTTCACTGTGAGGGAGCGCAGGCAAAGGTGGATCTTCCGCCACTACAAGTTTGGCAGGTTCTTCGTGTTATTCTCTGAGGCTTCACTTCCCACAACCAATGCCCTCAGCGAGCTTTCAACTGATGAATGGTGGAAGAGCGCGGTTGTCTATCAGATCTATCCGCGCTCATTCCAAGACTCCAATGGTGATGGTTTTGGGGACCTTCAGGGAATCCGCTCTCGACTGGGATACCTGAAAGAGCTGGGTGTTGATGTCCTGTGGCTTTCGCCGATCTATCGATCGCCACAGGCTGATAACGGTTACGACATCAGTGATTACCAGGATATTGATCCGGTTTTCGGAACCATGAAAGACTTCGACCAGCTCATTGCCGATGTTCACGCTCTGGGCATGAAGCTGGTTATGGACTTGGTCGTCAACCACACCTCGGATGAACATCCGTGGTTCCTTGAATCGCGCTCATCAGTGGATAATCCCAAGCGCGATTGGTACTACTGGCGCGATCCGCGGCCAGGCTTTGAAGGCGGAACTCCCGGAGCGGAACCAACGAATTGGGAGTCCTTCTTTTCCGGTCCGGCGTGGAAGTATGATCCGGCGACAGGGCAGTACTACCTGCACCTTTTTGCGGAGCAGCAACCAGACCTGAACTGGGAGAACCCAGAAGTTCGTCAGGCCGTCTACGAAATGATGCGCTGGTGGCTGGACCGAGGTGTCGATGGCTTCCGTATGGATGTTATTAACCTGATCTCGAAGGTCCCGGGATTGCCTGATGGAACTTCTGCGCCCGGTCGAGCTCTGGCCGATGGAAGCCCCTTCTATATGGAAGGCCCGCGCCTTCATGAATTCCTTCAAGAAATGCATCGCGAGGTCTTCGTTGGTCGCGGCGCTCTCTTCACTGTCGGAGAGACCCCCGGCGTCCTATTAGAAAACGCGCACCTGTATTCCGATCCCGCGCGGCGCGAAGTCAATATGATCTTCCAATTTGAGCACGTCATTTTGGGGCTTCCCGAAGGAAAGTTTGGTCGTCGCACCTTGGAAGAGGGAGATCTTGCTGATTGCCTGACACGTTGGCAAGAAGGCCTTGCTGAGAGGGGTTGGAACAGTCTGTACCTGTGCAACCACGACCAGCCAAGGACTGTGAGTCGTTTCGGTGATGAAAAGTACTGGTATGACAGTGCAACTGCGCTGGCAACCACTCTTCACCTGCTTCGAGGGACACCCTACGTGTATCAGGGCGAAGAACTTGGCATGTCGAATACTGTTTTCGAAGGAATTGAGGACTTCGAAGACATCGAATCGACGAATTACTATCGCCTGGCTGTCGAACGTGGGGAAGATCCTCAGACGATTCTTTCCGGTTTGCGTGCCATGGGTCGCGACAATGCGCGAACCCCCGTCCAGTGGGATGGTTCTACGCACGCTGGTTTCACAGAGGGTATGCCGTGGATTGCCGTAAATCCGAATTACCCGGTGATTAATGCCTCCGAGCAGGTGGGCGATCCGACCTCGGTCTTTGCCTACTTCAAGGCTCTGATCGAATTGCGTCACCGCTTGGCAGTGGTTGCCAACGGAAGTTTTGAGCGCATCGATGCGGGAAGCCGTGAAATCTTCGCATATCGCCGAGTTCTAGGTGAACGCGAGCTGATAGTTATTTCAAATCTTTCCTCACATGATGCCCGGCCCTCACTTCCTTCAGACATTTCCGAGGCCGCACCGGAGTTTGTTCCAGTTCTGACCAATGCAAATGTCTGGGAAGAGATGGATGCGCCCCTTGCTCCGTGGAGGGCGCGGGTCTTTCTTCGTTAGGCGCATGTCAACTGGTGAGACCATTCACCTTTGAATTCCTTGGGAAATAGCGGTTTTTCTGAGAATTGATGAATACGTATTCGCCTTTTTAGCGCTCTGACCTGCACTGATATTTATTAGTACAGGTCAGAGCGTATTTTCTGTGCTTTTTTGGTGCTCTCTCAACGATTTGTCGATACGAAAATGAACCGATTTAAGAGCCGATCGACCTAATTGTTTCCCCAGTTTTGGCTCTGAATGCGTTCAGGTGATTTCTATACCGTGACGCAAAGCTCGGAAGGGCTGTTTTCGCTGAAATTCCATAGAAATACAGAGTGAGGAACATGAGAATGCGGACTGGAACCGCAAAGAGAATCGGGGCACTTCTGACCGCCGGTGTACTTGCAGGGACGTCCACCGTTCTTGGTGCCGAGTATCAGGCAGAAGCTGCCCCTCGGGTGACGAAAGTGAGTGTTGATCGAGCGCGTTACGCACCGGGTCAATCCGTGACAGTTACCGCGCAGACCCAGGGGAATGGGGAGGTGAATTTCTCTCTCAAGCACCTGGGGAAGGAAGTTGATCACTTCAGTACCCAGGCCTCGGCAGATGGAAAGACAACCTGGACTTTCACCCCACCGCAGACAGACTTCACGGGATACCTCGTCGAAGTTGATACAGAAGATTCTCAAGCGAACACAGCCATCGATGTTTCCAGCACCTGGACCCGCTACCCGCGCTTCGGCTACCTGGGTAACTACTCGGCCGATCTGAGCGGAAAGACCGACGAGGTCATCAACCAGCTGGCTCAGGACTATCACATCAACTCACTGCAGTACTACGACTGGATGTGGCGCCACGAAGACCCCGTGCGCTATGAGAATAACCAGGTTGCTGATCAGTGGAGCGACTGGAAAAAGTGGAACTTCTCCTCGGATGTCATCAAGCAGTTCATTACCTCCGGGGATAAAGCTGGCGTTGCCTCGCTTCCGTACTCGATGAGCTACGCAGCCCTTGAGGGATATCAGAATCACGGTGTCAGTAGTGATTGGGCCATCTCGATTCGCGGAGAGGGCAATACTCGCGTTCCGTGGACAAGCGTCATGATTCCCGGCCAGCAGGACACGACCCTGCACATGATGAACCCGCAGAATGTTCAGTGGCGTCAGCACATGATCGATCAGTACAAGAAGCAGATCGCCTTGGGCTTTGAGGGGACGCATATCGACCAGCTGGGTAATCCCCAGGGGGCTTGGGATGTCAATGGAAATTCCGTCGACCTCGAGGCCGGATTTGCCAGCTTGGTGAACGAAACATCTGAGCAGACACGTCAGCCCGTTGGCTTGAATGCCGTCGATAGCTTTGGATCGACGCAGCTTGCTCAGTCAAAAGCCGACTACCTCTACACAGAACTGTGGGGAGGTCAGGCCTCGAATGGAAACCTGGCGGATTACCTCGAGCGTCAGCGCAAAGAATCCAATGGGAAGAGCGCGGTTGTCGCTGCCTACATGAACTCCGATTCCGTCACGGGAGACCGATACGAGGCGGAAGACGCGGCCCACGCGGGACTTCCGACGGCCTCGGATCACGGTGGATATCAGGGACGAGGCTTTGTTGAGCAGCCCCAGTGGCGCGGTGATGCCATCAGTTTCCGCGTTAATGTCACCGAAAGTCGAAACTACGGTCTGGTGCTGCGCTGGGCGAATGCGACCGGTCATATGGCCGTGCGCAGCGTCTATGTTGACGGTCAGAAGATTGGCGTCATGTACATGGGCTCCAGTGAGACCAACTTGCCCAACGAAGATATCTGGAGCCGCTGGAGTACCGGTGAGGCGCGAAGTGCATGGTTGGACAAGGGAACTCACACCATTACCTACCAGCTTGATCAAGGTGACCACGGTGATATCAACATTGACTCGCTGACCGTGTCTTCCTTTGATACGTCTTCGGTTCAGCTGGCCGATGCGATCTTTGCGGCTAATGGCGCGCACCATCTGGAGCTTGGGCAAGACAACAATATGCTCAATGGCCCCTTCTTCCCTGACCGTATTAAGTTCATGAGCTACGACCTTCAAGAGTGGCTGCGCAACTACTACAACGTAATCACCGCCTATGAAAACGTCCTCTATGGTCCCGATCTGCACCGAGTCAGTCGAGGGGTTTCAATTCAAGGTCACAATGTCAGCTCGAACGGAAGTCCGCGGAGCATTTGGGCTAATGCAATGACCAATGGGGATACCCAGATCCTTCACCTGATTAACCTGGAAAAGGACACCGATGACAAGTGGCGTGATCCTACGGCAGCGCCCGAAACTTTGGTGAATGTGCCTGTTTCTTACACGATCGGTGACGGTGAGGTTCCTGCGCACCTTTATGCTGTCAGTCCTGAAATTGGTGGTGGTCGCGCACGTGAAATCCCATTCACCGTCAAAGCCAATGATCAAGGCCAATTAACGGTGAACTTCACGGCAGATGTGCTGTCGGTCTGGGATTTCTTCTATACCCAAAAGGATGATCCGAAGCTGCAAGTTGAGAATCGCGATGCGAATACTTCGCTGCCGAATATTGATCACGCAAAGGACGCAAGTGATGTGCCTGAGGCTGGAGCTCAGCAGGGTTCGCTGGTCAATGGCAATGGAAAGTGCATGGATTTGTGGGATGCCGCAAGTCTGAACGGCCGACGCGTTCAGTTGTGGGATTGCGTCCGTACAAATGGCGCAGATGGGCAGTCAGAGCCGATCGAGGCGCAGAGAGTCATCTTTGATCAGGGCAAACTCAGCATTGAAGGAAAGTGTCTGGACGTCTATCAACAGCGCAATGCGAATGGCACTCCGGTTCACCTGTGGGATTGTGTCCCGGCGCCGACCCAGCAATGGAAGCATCTGCCTGATGGGCAATTTCAGAACGTTCAGACTGGGAAATGTCTGGCAGTTCGCGAGGACTCTTCGGAGAATGGGACTGTCCTTCATATCTGGGATTGTCACCCAGGGCAGACTGAAAAATGGAGCTTTGGGCGCTAGTTGCTCATAGCTTCACGATCAGGTTGTGGCCCCATCTTCTAGGAGGGAGAGATGGGGCCACAGCCCTATTATCAGGTATTTTTTAGGTTAACCGAAGGTTATCTTAGGGTTTGGAATTGATGCGTGCAGAGTCACAGTGCTGAACTTTGCGCTGGATGCGTTGCGCGCGGTAATCTATTGACAATTTGGCCTAGATCCAATCCTGTTCATCACGCCATTACCCAGTCTGCAAATGCATGAAAACCGGGTGTGCCTAGGTGACAGAGGTGACGGACCAAACAAGACAGATAACGAACGACGCGCTACGAAACCTCAGAACCTGGAAGGATAACCGATGAGCACAATCGCACCTGAACGACACAAAGAAGAAGTCATTCGACACGATGATGACTTCTCATTTGAAGCAGTTCCATCAAAGAACCGACGGTCATTTTGGGCCGTCGGTTTTGTTATGCTCGGCTTCACTTTCTTCTCGGCCTCGATGAGCGTCGGTGCCAAGCTCGGAAACGGCCTGAACTACACCCAATACGTGTGGGCAGTCATCGTCGGTGGCGCAATCCTTGCGGTCTACACGGGTGCGCTGGGCTACATCGGTGCAAAGACCGGTCTGAGCTTCGACCTCATGTCCCGTCGCACCTTCGGCCGCATCGGTTCCTTCCTGCCCTCAGCGCTGATCTCCTTCACTCAGATGGGGTGGTTTGGCGTGGGCGTCGCGATGTTCGCAATCCCCACCGCTGAGACCCTGCACATCAACGCGTGGCCCGTCGTCATCATCGCGGGCGGCCTGATGACCGCCTCGGCCTACTTCGGAATCAAGGCCATTGAGATCGTCTCCTTCGTCTCAGTACCTCTGATCGCAATCCTCGGAAGCTACTCCATGATCAGTGCGGTGAACGCAGGCGGCGGTATTGCCGCAGTCTTCGGCCAAAACCAAGGCATGACCACCGTTGCAGCCATCGGCCTCGTGATCGGAAGCTTCGTCTCCGGCGGTAGCGCAACCCCCAACTTCACTCGCTTCGCAAAGTCCGCAACCTCGGCAGTCATCACCACTGTGATCGCATTCTTCATCGGTAACACCCTGATGTTCACCTTCGGAGCGGTTGGTGGAGCCTTCACCGGTAAGGACGACATCTTCTACGTAATGATCGCTCAGGGCCTGCTGATTCCTGCGCTGATCGTCTTGGGCGCAAACATCTGGACAACAAACAACAACGCCCTGTACACCACCGGCCTGGGCTACGCGAACATCACCGGAATCAACAAAAAGCCTCTGGTTTTGGTCGCAGGCATCATCGGAACCCTTGGAGCCCTGTGGCTCTACGACAACTTTGTCGGCTGGCTCAGCTTGCTCAATGCCACCCTGCCCCCCATCGGTGCAGTTCTGGTTGCCGATTACTTCGCACGTCGCCGCAGCTACATGGATCTGGGCTCGAATGACCCCGAGGTCAAGTGGGCACCGATCGTTGCTCTGATCGCGGGTGCACTCACCGGCTGGCTGACCCCCGGCTTCGGAATCGTCTCGATCAACGCCATGGTCGTCGCGATCCTTGTCTACTTCGTCGGAAGCGCAATCGAGAAGGGAATCCGTCGATGAGCGCGCACACTCAGGGCAACAACACGCCTCACAACCAGGCCTCGGCAATGGGAGAAAAAGGCGCGAATCTTCTCATCACGGGTGTCCGCATTGAAGATGGCCCAGCCGGAGTCGACATCCGCATTACGGACGGAAAGTTCGCCGAAATCGGCGCGGGTCTGGCGCCTCGTGAAGGAGAAGAGGTTCGCGACTATACGGGCAAGCTGGTTCTGCCTCCCTATATCGAGTCGCACGTGCACCTGGATACTGCGCTCACCTCGGGGCAACCGCGCTACAACGAAAGCGGCACCCTCTTCGAAGGTATCGAGGTGTGGAGTGAACGCAAGCAGACCCTGACCTACGAGGACGTCAAAGATCGCGCCGGCCGGGCACTTCGCCAGCAGGCACAGTTCGGCATCCAGTACGTACGCTCGCACGTCGACGTCACTGACCCGGACCTGACGGCCCTGCGCGCGCTCATTGACCTGCGTGAGGAACTCAAGGACTCCGTGACCCTACAGTTGGTCGCCTTCCCACAGGAGGGCATCGAGTCCTTCCCGAATGGACGCGACCTCATGCGTCGCGCGGCCGAAATGGGCGTCGATGCAATCGGTGCTATCCCGCATTTCGAGTTCACCCGCGAATACTCCGTGTCTTCACTGAACTTTGCAGTCGAGCTCGCCCAGGAATACGGACTGCTCATGGACGTGCACTGCGACGAAATTGACGACGAGGCCTCGCGCGGGCTGGAAACCCTGGCCACGCGCGCGCTCGAGACCGGGATTGGTCCGCGAGTCACCGCCTCGCACACGACGGCGATGCACTCGTATAACAACGCCTACTTCCTGCGCCTGGTGCGCTTGCTCAAGATGAGCGGCATCAACTTCGTGTCGAATCCGCTGGTCAATACGCACCTGCAGGGGCGCGTCGATACCTACCCGAAGCGCCGAGGCGTCACCCGCGTGAAGGAACTAACCGAAGCAGGAATTAACGTCTCCTTCGGTCAGGATGATATTGAGGACCCGTGGAACCCAATGGGTACCGGAAACTTGCGAGATGTCGTGCTCAACGGCCTGTACGTCACCCAGATGATGGCGCGCAGTGAGATCACCGGGTCCTACAACTTCATCACTCACAATGCAGCGCGCACGCTTAATCTCTCCGATTACGGCATCGAGGTTGGAAACACGGCGAACTTCATTGTGCTGGACGCCGAGGATTGGTTCCACGCACTGAGCTTCGGTGCCCCCGTGCTTGCGAACTTCCGCGCTGGTCGGGTTTTGACCGAGTCCGAGGCCGTGGTGCGTAAGGTGAATTTCTGAGGTCTGCATAAAAGTCCCGGGGTCAGGTGTGAACTGCGCCCCGAAACTTGGACGCGTTTAATGGTAGCCGTTATGCGGCTTCCTGTAGGGCCTGATCCCGGTATTCTGCCGGGTCAGGCCCTTGAGCTTTACGTGGCGTCTTGTTGTGTTCCAGTGTGTGATGTAGGCGTCGAGGTCGGCCTTACCGAAGGAGAGCTTGAACTCAGTGACATCGGTACCCAATTTCTGCCAGGGGCCATCGGCCTTGAAGTCGCGACCGATGATGTTCTTGAAGCTTTGCCCCACGGCCCCCTTGTAGGAGTTATACCTGTGGTAGGCCCTCTCGCGGCGTATGCCGCAGCGCAGCCCCATCTCACGCATCATCTTCAAGACCGTCTTATCGGCGATGCGCTCCCCTTCCTCAGCGCGCAGGCACATGGCTACCTGCCTGTGACCGCACCCGTTGGGGGTGCGCGAAAAGATCTGGGCGACCTTGGGCCGCAGATACGCCCTGGTTGGCTGCTGGGGGTGAGCCAGCGCGTAGTAGTAGCTCGACCTGGCAAGGCCGGCCGCCTCGAGGAGATCGCACACTGCATGTCCGCGCCCTGAAAGCTCAGCGACCGCTAGGGCTTTGTCCCGGTTTGGGAGCGCCTCTGCGCCTTCAGGGCAATCGATTTTTTTAGGTACGCCACCTGCGCCTCGAGCTTACGCACGCGCTCGGCGAGTTCCTCCTCACGCGTTGGGGGCACCGCCCGCACCGACCCCTTCGGCCTGCCC
Organism: Trueperella pyogenes; assembly: GCA_963534475.1. Classification (GTDB taxonomy): domain Bacteria; phylum Actinomycetota; class Actinomycetes; order Actinomycetales; family Actinomycetaceae; genus Pauljensenia; species Pauljensenia pyogenes_B. The sequence goes on from CAUSSZ010000014.1 coordinate 18,400, forward strand.
TTGGGCTTGGGCTTGAGCGCCTGCGCGCCGCCCTCGCGGTACAGCCTGCACCACCGCTTCAACGGTGTCGCACTCGCAATACCGAAACGCACCATCGCCTCAGGCTTACTCATCCCGCCATCAACCACGGCCCTGGCTGCGGCGACCTTGGTCTCATAGTCGTATTTGGCCCGCTTTACTCCCATGGCAAGAAGCCCGTCCCTCCCGATCACGCGGTACATCTTCTGCCACTCTCTCACAGTCTCGGCAGACACACCAAGCTTCCTGGCGGTCAAACCGTAGCCGCATCCCCTCTCAAACATCTCCACCGCCTGCTCCCGAAGCAAACGATCATGCCTCAACCCCAGATCCACAGACACGAAAAGCCTCCTGTTTCTTGGACTTTAGATTCGTTGTCCAAGAAACGGGAGGCAGTTCATGGATGTGCGGGCGGGGTCTGTGTGCGGGAGCTTCCCCGACGATAGGGGAGAGCTAGGTTTTACTGTGCGGGCTCACTGAAGCGGGTGTACTCCTGCTTCTCTTCGTCCCAGGACTCCGGGTCGTACAGCACGGCACCGAGAGGCAGAACGAACGTTCTATTAAGAAGCTGCGCCTCGCCGTAGCTGAAACCGTGCGGACTCTCCGGGCGCGCCTCGAACAGGTAATCCTGCGGATCCGCCTGCGCAGAGAACCGTGCCCTCTGCATCCGTCTTTCCAAAGCCTCAAAGGACGGCTCAACGTATGCGAAGCTAGTCTGCCTGAAATCCGCCTTCTGACCGAACGTCGCATCCGCGAAGTAGGCGCCCTCAAAGTTCGCCCCGTTGAAGCTCACCGCCCGCGCGAACGTCACCCCGCCGAAGCCGACACTCGCCGTGAACGTCGCCTGACTAAAGTCGGCATCCCGCGCGAATACCGCGTTACCGAAGTTCGCGTACTGCGGGAAATCCATCTCATAGCTCGTCCTTGGAAGCGCAATAAAAGACGCCCGGCTGAACGTGGCGTCGCCGTCGAAGCGCGCCCCACCAAAATCCTCGTACTGTGTGAAGGACGCCCCGCTAAAGTCCGCCACGCCCGTAAAGCGTACGTTGCTGAACATCGCGGACTGCTTGGTGACTATACCGGCAAAGCGCGCGGCCCCGCCGAAAAGCGACTTGGAGAACACCGCCGGGCGGTTGAAGACCGACGCGGCGAAGTGTGCCTCATCGTGGAACGTGGAGGCGGTGAATACTGCCTTGCCGTCAAAGGTGACCGCCGCGAAGCTGGCTATGCCTGCGGTGTTCAGGCGTGAGAAGTTGGCATCGGATTTGAAAGTGGATACCGCGAAGTCAGCCGCAGCTGAAAAGACCGCGTCTGAGAAGTCAGCCTCGCCGGTGAAGGTTACGGTCGCGAAGCTTACCGCGTCCGCAAAATGCGCCCCGCTGAACTCTGCGGCGCCCGCGAAGTGTGCGGCGCTGAACCCCACCCAGTCGTTGAAGTTCGGGCCGTGGAAGGATGCGTCAGCGGTGAACTGTGCCGCGGAGAAGCTGGTGTCACCGTGGAAGGTTGCGTTGAAGAAATCTGCCGGGCCGTAGAAGGCTGCGGAGGCGAAATCGGCGTTCTGAAAGTACAGCTGCCCCAGCGGGTAGAAGATGGGCGCGCCGCCAAAGTCGAAGCGCAGGTCAGCCCACATGGGCGATATTGGCGGCACCGCGTGCTGGTCTTCTGCTTTGTCTTTTTCGGGGCTCTCGGCGACTGCGGCGAGGCGGCGGCTGAACTCCATGAAGACCGTGCGGCGCACCAGCTGTTCTTCGCGGAGTGCCTCCTGATCGCGCGTAAAGTCGCCTTCGTACCCTTCGGGTGCCTCGTCTGCTTCTAGGACCTGCCGTTTTTGCGCGAGGGGGTAGGGCGTGCGGATGCACCCGGTCAGCTCGTCGATAATGGCTTGGGCTTCTTCGCGGCGTACCTGCTCGGGGAGAGAGGTGTCGGCGAGCCATTCGTCTGCGAGGTTTACGAGCGTGTATGCCCCGCTGAGGCGTACGGCGGGCTGCCCGTCGAGGAATTGTTCGAGGGCGTGCGTGTAGCGTTCGTGCCGCCCGGCCTGCTGGTTGTGCGCTGGGGTGTTTTTGCGTTGCCGTAGCGCAGTTAAGAGTTTGTTGAGGTTCATGGTGGGGCGCCCTTCCTGCTCCGGCGCTGGCTTATATCCAGCATAGGGGAGGACCCCAACCTTTCGCGCTCGCGCTGGTTAAAAGAAGAAGCCCCGTCTGCACGATGAACTGCGCCCCGAAACTTGGACGCGTTTAATGGTAGCCGTTATGCGGCTTCCCGTAGGGCCTGATCCCGGTATTCTGCCGGGTCAGGCCCTTGAGCTTTACGTGGCGTCTTGTTGTGTTCCAGTGTGTGATGTAGGCGTCGAGGTCGGCCTTACCGAAGGAGAGCTTGAACTCAGTGACATCGGTACCCAATTTCTGCCAGGGGCCATCGGCCTTGAAGTCGCGACCGATGATGTTCTTGAAGCTTTGCCCCACGGCCCCCTTGTAGGAGTTATACCTGTGGTAGGCCCTCTCGCGGCGTATGCCGCAGCGCAGCCCCATCTCACGCATCATCTTCAAGACCGTCTTATCGGAGAGGGCATCCCACCTGGCCAGCTCGGACACATCTTCGAACGCTTCTACCGGGGGGTGCCGCCCGCAGTCGGGACAACGGCGGGGCAGGTATCGGTCTGACCATCTCCAAGGCATTGATCGAGGCCCACGGCGGCACTCTCACCGCCTCCTCCCCCGGACCCGGTGGCGGAGCGGTGTTTGCCCTCCGCCTCCCGCTGTCCCCTCCCGACAGTGAGGAGGCTGCTCGGTGACCACGCCCTGCCCCGCGTGAGGGCCGTGCCCTCCACCCCTTGAGCATATACCCCCGGGGGGTATATGCTGGAGAGCAACATCGCCGCATCCCACCGACCCGTAGGAGCTTTCCCATGATCACCTCCCCGCCCCGCCTCTTGCCGATGGCCTCCCACGGTTGCAGCTGTTGCGGACCTGCCTCACATGCCGACACCGCCTCCATCCCTGCCGCCAGCGACTCGTCAGCAGGAGGGTCCTCCTCTAGCTACCAGGTCACCGGCCTGACCTGCGGGCACTGCGCGAAAAGCGTGACCCAGGCCCTTCAGGCCCTCCCCCAGGTCGACGACGTCCAGGTTGATCTCGCTGCTGGTGGTGTTTCCACCGTCACGGTCACCGGTGTCGTACCTCCGGAGATGGTTCGCCGGGCTATCGAGGCGACCGGCTACACCGTCTTATCCTGATCGATTTCACCCATCATCTCGACCCCGACCGGGTTGAGCGAAAGGAACATCATGAGCACTCCCCACCATTCCGGTGATCACCGTGGTGATCACCTCGCTCCGGAAACAGACCACACCCACCACCCGGATCATGCCAGCCACGAACACCACGCAGACGCCGACACCCACGGCCAGGCGATGCACCACGGTCACCCGCACTCCGTCCTGGACGAAGACCACCAGGTTCATGGTCACGGCGAACACGCCGGGCACAGCACCGCAATGTTTCGGGAACGCTTCTGGTGGTCACTGATTCTGTCCATTCCCGTCGTTATTTTCAGCCCCATGGTCGCCCACCTGCTCGGCTACCCCCTCCCTGAATTCCCCGGATCCACCTGGATTCCCCCGGTACTGAGCACGATCATCTTCGTCTACGGCGGAACGCCTTTCCTCAAGGGCGGATGGAAGGAACTGAAATCCCGCCAACCCGGGATGATGCTCCTGATTGCCATGGCCATCACCGTGGCGTTTGTCGCCTCCTGGGTCACCACTCTGGGGCTGGGCGGTTTTGAGCTGGACTTCTGGTGGGAGCTGGCCCTGCTGGTGACCATCATGCTGCTGGGCCACTGGCTGGAGATGCGCGCTCTCGGGGGTGCGTCCTCCGCGCTTGACGCGCTGGCTGCCCTGCTGCCGGATGAGGCCGAGAAAGTCATCGATGGGACCACCCGCACCGTGGCCACCTCCGAGCTGGTCGTCGGCGACGTCGTGCTAGTGAGGGCCGGTGCCCGGGTGCCGGCCGACGGAACCATCCTCGAGGGAGCCGCCGAATTCGATGAGTCGATGATCACCGGTGAATCCCGTCCCGTCTTCCGCGACACCGGTGACAAGGTGGTCGCCGGTACCGTGGCCACCGACAACACCGTCCGCGTCCGGGTGGAGGCTACCGGCGGGGACACCGCCCTGGCCGGGATCCAACGCATGGTTGCCGACGCACAGGAGTCCTCCTCCCGTGCCCAGGCCCTCGCGGATCGGGCGGCGGCGTTGTTGTTCTGGTTCGCGCTGATCTCTGCTCTGATCACCGCGGTGGTGTGGACCATCATCGGCAGCCCGAACGATGCCGTGGTGCGCACGGTCACGGTGCTGGTCATCGCCTGCCCGCACGCCTTGGGCCTGGCGATTCCGCTGGTCATTGCGATTTCCACCGAGCGGGCCGCGAAATCCGGGGTGCTCATCAAGGACCGGATGGCGCTCGAGCGGATGCGCACCATCGACGTGGTGCTCTTCGATAAAACCGGCACCCTGACCGAGGGCGCGCACGCGGTCACCGGTGTCGCGGCAACTGTCGGCGTCACCGAGGGCGAGCTGCTGGCCCTGGCCGCCGCCGCGGAGGCCGACAGCGAGCACCCCGTGGCCCGCGCCATCGTGGCGGCCGCGGCCGCCCATCCCGAGGCCTCTCGTCGGCAAATCCGTGCAACTGGTTTCAGCGCCGCCTCCGGCCGGGGGGTCCGGGCCACTGTCGATGGCGCTGAGATCCTCGTGGGCGGGCCGAACATGCTGCGCGAGTTCAACCTCACCACCCCGGCCGAGCTCACCGACACCACCAGCGCCTGGACTGGGCGTGGGGCCGGTGTGCTCCATATTGTCCGCGACGGTCAGATTATCGGTGCGGTGGCCGTCGAGGACAAGATCCGCCCCGAATCCCGCGCCGCTGTGAAAGCCCTGCAGGACCGCGGGGTGAAGGTCGCGATGATCACCGGTGACGCGCAGCAGGTGGCCCATGCGGTTGGCCAGGACCTGGGGATTGATGAGGTCTTCGCCGAGGTCCTGCCCCAGGACAAGGACACCAAGGTCACCCAGTTACAGGAGCGTGGCCTGAGCGTGGCCATGGTCGGCGACGGTGTCAACGACGCCCCGGCCCTGGCCCGCGCCGAGGTCGGCATCGCCATCGGGGCCGGCACGGATGTGGCGATGGAATCCGCCGGAGTGGTCCTGGCCAGTGACGATCCCCGGGCAATATTGTCGATGATTGAGCTCTCGCAGGCCAGCTACCGCAAGATGATCCAGAACCTCATCTGGGCGTCCGGTTACAACATCTTGTCCGTGCCCCTGGCCGCCGGCGTGCTCGCCTCTAGCGGCATTCTGCTTCCCCCGGCTGCTGCTGCGGTGTTGATGTCGCTGTCGACGATTGTGGTGGCGCTTAACGCTCAGCTGCTACGCCGGATTGATCTGGACCCGGCCCGCCTGGCTCCCACCAGTCCGAAGGAGGAACACACCACGCCTACTCCGGCATCCACCACCGTCCACTGATCCACCACCTCGGCCACCAGCACTGCGACGACTACCGCTGAGACGACCGAGACCACGATGGCGACGAGTGAGGCGGACGGGGAGATCTCCGCCGATTACAACGATGCGGACATCATGTTTGCCCAGATGATGATCCCCCCATCACCAGAAGGCCGTGGAGATGAGTGAGATGCTCCTGGCCAAGGAGGGTATCCCCGCCTAGGTTGTGGTGCGCACGGTGAATTTCTGAGGTCTACATAAAAGTCCCGGGGTCAGGTGTGGCCCCGGGATTTTTGTATGAGTGGAGAGGCTAGAACTTACCTCTGGTGGATGCTGATTCATTGAGAGTAAGCGGTTCTGCGTGGCCCCTGACCTGGTCGATGGTCAAGGTTGCTTGCACCCGAGTTGAGTAGGTGACTTCGCTTTCCTCAATGCATGCCCCGTTGTGGTCGTAGGTAGAGCCCGTGAGGTGAAGAAGACAACGGGTACCCGCTGGTTCGCCAAGGATCGTGCGGGTTTCTTGGTCGATGCTTTGGGCACGCAGTGAGACAACAGAGAACTTTGGAGAGCTCTTATAGATGTCACGCAGAACGTGATAGATGGACAGATCTGTGAAGTCGACATCTTGGATACCGGGCAGCAGATCGATTGGAATGAACGACAGATCAAGGCTAACGGGGAATACTCCCGTATTGCTTTCGATCAAGCGAAGTCGCTTGAGTCGTAGGAATGGGCGATTTTGCCGGGTGACTACTCCGTGCTCAATGACACGAGCACGTGCCTGGTCACTGCTTCCCTGAAGGCGGTCTGTCAGTGAACCGAAACCCCACAGAATTCTCTTGTCATCCTGTGCGGTAACAAAAGTCCCCTTGCCTTGATATGAGCGTAAGTGGCCTTCGTGGGTGAGGACCTGCAAAGCGCGGCGTACGGTGCCGCGCGTGACGGAGAAGCGCTCGCAGAGAATACTTTCGGACGGAAGTCTGGAACCGGGTGGAAGATCGCCATCCAGAATCTGACGCCGGATCGCCTGAGCGATCTGCTCGTATACCGGAGGAGAAATACTGGTCACCTGTTGCTCCTTTGCACATTGCTGACAGGCGCCCATGTTAGGTGACTCACACTCTAAAGGTCAATAGACGTTCTCCGCATCTCCGTACAGATTGTTGCGAAATCGATGGAAATGACAAAAATCCCGGGGAATAGGTATGCCCTATTCCCCGGGAGAAAGTGTGAATCGACGTGAGACTCAGTTGCTGCCTTCAACGACCTCAAGCGGGATCGTGTATTCGGTGCCGCTGGCATCGGTGACCTTCAGAGTGGTTTCACCGGGCTTCTTGGGGTGGATGCGGAGGTTCTTTGAGCCCTTGACCTGCTCGGCGACCTCGGTGTCAGCGACCTCAACCTTGGCCTTAGACGCATCACCGTTGAGCTTGAACTCAAGGTCACGCTTCTCGGGAAGAGTGACGCCCGTCTGAGTTACCGTTGCGGGATCCTTAGTGATGATCTTTTCGTTGGTTGCTGACTGGGGACCGCTGGAGCAAGCAGCGAGGCCGGTTGCTGCCATGACAGCAATGCACATTGTTGCAATGAGAGATTTACGCATGGCTCCCAGTCTAGCCATCCTTGAAAAAGCGTCCATCTCAGACTCCACATTTCGGAAGTCTGCACCGAAACTGCGACCAAATTGTGATGAAGCAATACCGCCAAAGTCCCAGGGTTAGGGCGATTCTTGGTTGACGCAAAAGTGGGATGCACTGGCGAAAAATAGCCGAAAAACGGACAATAAGAGCGACCGTTGCCACCAAAGGAGCGAAAATGCAGGCCGAAGACTACCGCAAGGTCCCCGAAGTTGGAGTGACCAATCCAACGATTGATGTGCTGCGTGCGCACCGCACAATCCGCAAGTTTGAGGACTCTCCGCTGAGCGCGCAGGACCGCGATGCACTGATTGATGTTGCGCGTCGCGCCCCCACCTCGTCCTTCCGTCAGCAGTTCTCGATCATTCACGTGACCGATGTAGCCTTGCGCGATCAGCTGGCCGAGGTTGCACAGCAGCCCTACGTGGGCACCTCCAAAGGCGACCTTTTCATGTTCGTCGTTGACCTGTACCGCAATGCGCGTATCCGTGAAGAAGCCGGGCTGGATATCGCTCCCTTGCAGCGGACCAACCTCTTCCTTGCGGCAATGGAAGACGCGGTCCTTGCTGCACACAACATGGAAGTTGCCGCCGAATCGATGGGCTTGGGCACGGTCTACCTCGGTTCTCTTCTGAGAGGACCCCAGCGCACGATTGAGCTCTTGAAGCTTCCGCGCATGACCTTCCCAATTCTGGGCCTCTTGGTTGGCAGCCCGCTTCAAGATCCCCCGTACCGGCCTCGTCTGCCCAAGCACCTTGCTGTTTCCGAGAACACCTACCCGGTGGTCGAAGGTTCCTACCTCGAGGAGCTTGCCGAGTACGACGAAGACGTGCGCGCATACTACGAACTGCGTAAGGCTGGCCTGGGTGCGACCAATGCCTTTACTCAGCAGATTAGCGAGCAGATGGGCCTGCCAAATACCTTCGACACCGCGCCCGTCCTTGAGGTTTTGCACTCTCAGGGCTTGTGCTTGAACTGATTGAGAATTGTCGAGGCCGGGCGTGCCCTTGGGTCTTTCCCGGCCTCGGCGATTTTTCTTGTATGTCTGGGCGGATATGCCTTTTGAAGGGGAATTAGAGGAGGAAGAATGAGCACACAGATTACAAAAGAGTTGGGATTCTCGACCTACGTTTTCGTTGAAAGACTTGGAAAGAACGCCGCAATTCTTCATCCCTTCCCCGAATACAACATTTCCTTAGTCGCACAGGCGCTTGAAGAGGCGGGACTGCCCATCAAAATCATGGGCGAGCATGCCCCCGAACGCGGTGAAGGAATCTACTTTCAAGAGGATGCTTTCCCGGATGAATTCTTGGGGATTCTTGCTGATGCCTTGAGTGTTCGGGGCATTGGTGCCTACGCATATTGCCTCGTCGATGGCTCAATGGGGGACTTGGACCTTCATCTTTTCACGCGTGTCGGTGAGAGTTTCCCGCGTGCTGGCAAGAAGGTTGTGCTGATGCGCCTCTACCTTGGGCGTTCCAGTGAAGGGCCTGCCGCAACGACCTGGATTTTTGGTTCCCCATCCGATCTGCAAGAAGTCAACCGTCTTCTGGGAGAAAAGTACGATACTCAGCCAGTTTCCGACCCTGCCGGATTCGCGGCGATCGAAATTCAGCACCCTGAGTTTTCCGCGGGATTACTGGAACCATCGCAGATTATGGATGATATTTTCCAAACCCTTGGTCGTCATGGTTATGAAGGCCCAGCATTTGTAGAAGATCATTTTTCTCAGCAAAATGACGCGAATTTATAAGTGGCTGCAGACGCTCTGGTAGCGAAGTTGACACTTCGTAAAATTCGTTCAGAAAAGTCCCAGTAAACGCGCGTTTTTCTTGCAGTAAGACTTCATAAACTATCTGCATCAGACAACGGGTGATGAAAGTTGCTCGTATCTCTCCGGAAGACTTTCTGGGAAGACTGCTCTGTGTTGATGGGATAACGAAAAAGG
>CAUSSZ010000015.1:0-26439 GCA_963534475.1 Trueperella pyogenes
TGTAAGCTGAAGGCGCACAAACTGTACACACAGGCGTGTTCGTTGCTTGGCCTCGAAACCCCATACTCTTGCGGCCAGAGCTCTGCCCGCGCCTCGCGATCCCAACATCAATGAGGAGTTCCAATGCGGATTGCCATCTTGCCCACGCCCGAAGATATTGCCGTCGTCGCAGCCGATCGCATTCAAAGTCTTCTGGAGCGCAAGCCTTCTGCAGTACTTGGTCTTGCGACGGGCTCGACTCCGCTGCCCCTGTACGATGAGCTGACCAAGCGTTACGAGGCCGGCGAAATTTCTTTCGCGAACACTCAGTCTTTCAACCTTGACGAATACGTTGGCCTGCCCGAAGACCATCCCGAGGGCTACGCGAACTTCATTCATCGTTTCCTCGTTGATCGCGTTGATTTCCCCAAGGGGGCGGCACACGGCCCTAACGTCTGGACCGGTGACAATGACCAGGCCGCGGCTGACTACGACAAGGCGATCCGCGATGCCGGCGGCATTGACCTCCAGATTCTGGGAATCGGTGCAGACGGACACATCGGCTTCAATGAGCCCGGTGGATCATTCGCCTCGCGCACCCACGTTGACGTTCTTACCGAACAGACTCGCCGCGATAACGCTCGTTTCTTTGATGGCGATATTACGAAGGTTCCTACCCACTGCATCACCCAGGGCCTGGGAACCATTATGGAGTCCGGAGAAGCCCTGCTGATTGCAACCGGCGCGGGAAAGGCCGAGGCCGTGCGTCAGCTGGTTGAGGGTGCGATTTCCGCCCGTTGGCCCGCCACCATTTTGCAGATGCATCCCAATGCCATTGTCCTGCTGGATGAGCCTGCAGCTCAGGGCCTGGAACTCGCGGATTTCTACCGCGAGGTGTGGGCTAAGCATCAAGCGTAATTCCCGTGTTCGCGGCCGTTTCTGATCAACATCGGAAGCGGCCGCGTCCTACAATAGGGGACATGTCTTTTCTTGATGAACCCCAGGGACCTTCCGCGCCTCAAGGCCCGCAAACCCAGTCGTCGACAGGCTTGCTTGAGCGCACCGAGGTTGAACAAGAGAAGAGCCCAGGAGATGGTGATCGCTTCGCGCACTTTGTCCGCCGTGATAAGGCTGACTCCTCAATGATTACCGGCCAGCCGGTAGTTGCACTGTGCGGAAAAGTCTGGATTCCCACTCGAGACGCCTCGAAATACCCCGTCTGCCCGACCTGCAAGGAATTGCGTGATTCCATGGGTAAGAACGGTAGGAATTGGCCATTTTCTGATGGAAACGGCCAGGGAGGTTCCGCGGAGTGAGTCCCACTGCGCAGGGGCCATCGCACGCATCTTCTTCAGCAGCCACTTCTCTTCCTCCTGCTTTCCCACGCCGAGCCCCCTGGGGAACAGCCGGAAGTCTACGCGCGTGGCAGGCTGCAGCCTTGGAACAATACATGGCGGCTTCACCGCAAGACTTTCTTGCGGTTGCGACCCCCGGCGCGGGTAAAACGACCTTCGCCCTGCGGATTGCCGTCGAGCTCATGGGCGCTGGCGTCGTTGAAAAAGTTACGGTAGTCTGCCCGACCGAGCACCTCAAAAGCCAATGGGCCGAGGCCGCTGGCCGCGTTGGGATCCACATCGATCCCGCGTTCTCAAATTCTCAAGGCATGGCGGGTTCGCACTTTGACGGTGTAGCTGTGACTTACGCGCAGGTTGCCTCGAATCCTATGGTTCACGCCGCCCGCACGCGCCTCCACCGCACCTTGGTGATCCTTGACGAGATTCACCACGCGGGTGATGCGCTTTCGTGGGGTGATGGTGTTCGTGAAGCCTTTGACGAGGCCACGCGTCGCCTTGCGTTGACCGGTACTCCTTTCCGTTCCGACACTTCTGCGATTCCTTTTGTGCGCTACGAAGAAGACGAGGAAGGGATCAAGCGCTCTAAAGCCGATTTCACCTACGGCTATGGCGATGCCCTTCGTGACTTCGTCGTTCGTCCAGTACTCTTCATGTCCTATTCGGGGCAGATGTCGTGGCGAACGAATGCGGGTGATATTTACACCGCGCGTCTGGGTGAGCCCCTCACCAAAGACCTGATGAAGCAAGCATGGCGAACCGCGCTCGACCCGAAGGGGGAGTGGATCAGCGCAGTGCTGCAAGCTGCTGATCAGCGCTTGGAGGAAGTCCGGCGCCAGGTTCCCGACGCGGGCGGTTTGGTGATTGCGGCCGATCAGGATAAAGCCCGCGCATATGCGCGCCAACTACGAGCAATTACGGGGCAGCGTCCAACAGTTGTTCTTTCCGACGACGCAGATGCATCTGAGCGCATCGACGAATTCCGTCAATCGACCGATAAATGGATGATTGCTGTGCGCATGGTCTCCGAAGGAGTGGACGTTCCGCGCCTGAGTGTTGGAGTATACGCAACCAACGCCTCGACTTCTCTTTTCTTTGCGCAGGCGGTTGGGCGTTTCGTGCGCGCCAGGCGCCGAGGCGAAACTGCGACGGTTTTCATTCCTTCCGTTCTCCCCTTGCTGAATTTGGCTGGGGAGATGGAAGTTCAGCGTGACCACGCACTGAACCGTCCTCCCTCGAAAGAGGGAGACATGTGGAATCCCGAAGACGCCATGGTTGCTCAGGCGAATAAGAGCGAGAGCGCCTCGAGCGATCTTCTCAATCAATTCGAGGCCTTGGGTGCGGATGCGCAATTTGATTCCGTGCTTTTTGATGGTGCTGCATGGGGGACCGAGGCCGATGTCGGCTCCGTCGAGGAACAAGAGTATTTGGGAATTCCGGGCCTCCTAGAACCTGAGCAAGTGACTACTCTGCTTCGAGCACGCCAAGAAGAACAGCTGGCGACTCAGCGACGTGAAGCGAGTGCGCGGCGGGCACGTGAAGAGAACGCCAATATCCCGGCACACCGACTGCGTGCAGCTAAGCGCAAGGAGCTTTCTCGCCTGGTGTCCTCATGGTCCAGGCGTTCGGGACAGCCTCATGCAAGTATTCACGCAGAACTGCGACGCAGGGCTGGCGGGCCCGAAGTCGCTCAAGCAACGACGGAGCAGATCGAAGCCCGTATTGCTCTTTTGCGTGAGTGGTTTGTCGGCCGCGGGTAGACGTTTATTTGAGGCTGGTTAACTGAGAACGATAGATGGTTGTGGGGCTGCGGTGAAAGGATTCACCGCAGCCCCACAACCATCAATAATGTTGAGTCCTCAGATGTAACGCGTTGGAATTGCAGGTTCGCCTTCCGACAAGCGCCATGCCTGGTAAGGAAGCTCATTACGTGAGCGCAGGTGATGAGCCTGAGCCTCGGACAGCGCCTGAGAGCTCCACGCTTCGCTTTGGATTTCTCCATCGACAATCAGTGGAACTTGAAGGGGGCGCGCGCCATTTTCTTCGAAGAAAGCAGCAGCCTCTTCAGCGCTTCCAGTGAAAAGGATTTCTTCGCTTGCGTAGCCGTCCTCGTCGTAAAGGCGACCCGCGTACTTCTTGCCGGCAACGGTGTTCTTCGAAGCAGACTTCTTCGCAACACCCACCATATTTCCGTCACTATCCTCGCGGGATACGAGCTTGTATACCAGGGCTGCGGTGGGAACGCCGGAACCGGTAATCAGACGTGTACCAACACCGTAAGAATCGACAGGAGCAGCTCCCAAAGCTGCAATTGCATACTCATCAAGATCGGAAGTCACGGTGATCTTCGTGGAGGTTGCACCGAGTGCATCCAGTTGTCCGCGAACCGTAAAGGCCTGAGCGACGAGGTCGCCGCTGTCCAAACGCACAGCGCCTAATTCTCCGCCTGCGGCACGCGCGGCCTCGACGGCGGTCTTGACACCCTCAGTCACGTTGTATGTATCAACCAGAAGAGTTGTATTCGGGCCAAGGGAGGCGATCTGAGCATCGAATGCCTGGCGCTCACTGTCGTGAAGCAGGGTGAATGCGTGGGCGGCAGTACCGATCACAGGGATTCCGTAGCGCTTGCCGGCCTCGAGATCGGAAGTGCCCGCGAAGCCGCCGATAACGGAGGCGCGTGCTGCAGAGACAGCTGCGCGCTCGTGGCCTCGGCGTGCACCCATGTCCAGGCAAGGACGTCCGTGCGCGGCAATTGTCATACGCGAAGCGGCAGAAGCGACTGCGCAATCGTAGTTGTAGATCGACAGAAGAAGGGTTTCCAGTAGGGTGCACTCGGCGAAGGTGCCTTCAACGGTGAGCAGGGGAGAACCCGGGAAATAGCACTCGCCTTCGGCATAGCCTGAAATATTCCCGCGGAAACGGAAGGTCGACAGATACTCCAGAGCTGTATCAGAGACAACCTTCTTTTCGGCCAACCACTGGATTTGCTCAGGGGAGAACTCAAAGCGGTCCAAGGCCTCGAGAACCCGTCCCGTCCCGGCAACGACACCGAAGCGGCGGGTAGCGGGAAGACGGCGCCCAAAGAGCTCGAAGACGCAGTGTCGATTTGCGGTACCCGACTTCATGGCAGCGTCGAGCATGGTCAATTCATACATATCCGTCAGAAGCGACGTTTCAAATGATGCAGGCATATCTCAAATTTAATCGCTAATGGTGGAAAAATGTGCAAGAAATTCCAAAAGTGCAGACAGGAAGGCATTTCCTGCGTAGGCTTAAGACATGTCGGGCATGCCTATGACCGCGAATAATCCCAACGTCGGGACCGCTGATACATCGGTGCCGAGGTGGAACCTCATTGTCTGGGATGACCCGATTAACTCATCGGACTACATCGCCGAAGTGCTACGGAGGCATTTCGGCTACCCGCGTCCTACGTGCGAAGCACTGACTTTGCAGGTGCACAGTGATGGACAGGCCATCATCGCCACTGGGCTACGTGAACGCGTCGAAGCAGACCTACAAACACTCCACGATTACGGAGTGCAATCAACATTGGAGCGTGTCACGTGATCGGCCCCTTTACCGTCTCACGACGGGGGATTAGCGCACCGATCGGAAGGGACTACAACCTTCTGATCCAGCAGCTCATCCACGAAATCCTTGTGGTCTTAGACGACCCGGGGGATTTCCCCATGTTTCTTTCCGCTGCAACCGGACTTGAGAGCGAACGTGCAGCAGCGATTGATCCTGCTCTGGATTTCCTTCTTCCCCCTATGAGCACGGATCCCCAAGAGGCGGCACGCTTGCGTGCGCTAACCGAGGACACGCTGCGTTCGCAAAAATCTCAGCGACTTCGTACCGTGTGTAACCAACTCAACGATGTGCTGGTTGACGGAACGAACTACCTCGTTCTGGACGAAGAATCGACGTGGAATTGGCTTGGCGCACTCACCGATATGCGCCTTGCTTTGGCTGGAGAACTGGGCATTCATAACGATTCTGATGTGATTCGGATCGAGACAATCGCTCAGGAAAAACCCGAGGGGACACGCGAGCAAAGCGCTGCCGCGATCTACCTACTGATCACATGGTGGCAAGAGTCACTGCTCAAATCTGTGCATCTCCAGGGTGAAGCGAGTTAGTTTCGTTGTATGGATAACGCGCCGATTGGTATTTTCGACTCTGGTTTAGGTGGACTCACGGTTGCGCGTGCCGTTATTGATCAGCTGCCAGACGAGGACATCGTCTACCTGGGGGACACGGCTCACGCTCCCTATGGTCCGCGTCCGATCGCCGAAGTTCGCCAATTGACGCTGTGGGGGCTTGACCGCCTTGTCGAGGCCGGAGCAAAGGCTTTGGTCATTGCATGCAATACCGCAACCGCTGCTGCGCTGTCGGATGCGCGGGAACGGTACTGGGTGGGCCAGCACATTCCCGTCATTGAGGTCGTGACCCCTGCCGCGCGTGCTGCTGTCGTTGCAACGCACAATCACAAGATTGGCGTGATTGGAACTCAGGCAACCATCCAATCAGAAGCCTATGTCAATGCTCTTGCTGCAGTTCCTGGTCTTCGAGTCTTCCAGCAGGCGTGCCCGCTTTTCGTCGAGTACGTCGAGGCCGGGCAAACAGCAGGTCCTGAGCTGGAGGGCATTGCCCGCGAATACCTTGCTCCCCTGAAAGAAGAAGGTGTCGATACCCTGATTTTGGGCTGCACCCACTACCCGCTTCTTACCGGAGTTATCGGTCGAGTGATGGGGGATAACGTTCGTCTGGTTACCTCCTCGGCCACAACGGCGAATGTCACTTACAACGAGTTGGTTGACCGCGATCTGCTCCATGCGCCGCGTCAGGGCGCAGGCGATGAACCGCGGCACCAGTTCCTCACCACTGATGCTTCGTCGCGCTTCCCGATTCTTGCCCGCCGTTTCCTTGGGCCTGAGGTTCAAAGCGTGAGTGAAGTCCCATCCCTCCCGCTAGAAGGAGGTGCTCAGTGAGGCTTCGTATCATCGGCTGCACGGGTTCAATGTCCGGACCTGATTCACCTGCATCCTGCTACCTGCTTCAAGCTCACGGCCCCGATGAAAGAACTGGGAGGGAGCGAACCTGGAACCTTGTCTTGGATATGGGGCCAGGATCTTTCGGTGAGTTATGGCGTTACATTGAGCCATCAAATCTTGATGCGGTGATTTTCTCGCACTGCCACGCAGACCACATGGGAGATGTGATTTCCCTACATGTCTACCGGCGCTGGGGGCCCGGTGCCTATTGCGATCCCATGGTTCTTGCGGGGCCGGCGTGCTTACCGGGCCGTGTTCGTCAGATCGATGGAGTCGGCGAAGAGGAAAGCTATTCGACAGAGTTCATTTTCAAGGAACTCAAAGATGCTCAGAGTTGGTCACTTGGCCCCTTTACAGTGAGCGCGGCACAGGCTTGGCACTCTGTACCAGCCTTCGGTGTTCGCATCAGCGGTCCTTCTGGTTTTTCCAAAGGCGACACCGCTGGATCGCGAAGTACCTTCTTCTACACCGGTGACACTGACTTGTGCGACAGCATCGTTGAAGGCGCTCGCGGGGTAGATCTTCTTCTCAGTGAAGCAGGTTTTACTGAGGAAGATACCGTCGAGGGAATCCACATGGATGGTAGCCGTGCAGGTACTCTTGCTGCGCGCGCTGAAGTTGGCCGTGTCATTCTTACTCATATCCAGCCGTGGAATAATCCCGAGGCTACACGTTGGCAGGCACAGCAGGTCTACAGCGGGGACGTGGAGCTTGCGACGACCGGTATGTCTGTCGATTTCTAGAACGTGTAGCTACTCCGATTTTGGGAAAAGAAACGCGTAGCCGGAATCTCACCATCCGACTACGCGTTTTCCTGTACGTTGCTTAGTTGCCGGCTAGAACCTCAATAATTCGCGGCGCAAGCGCGCGAAAAGCAATCCCGCGGTGGCTGATTGCATTCTTTTCCTCTGCAGTGAGCTGTGCTGCAGTGCGATCCATACCCGAGGGAATAAAAATTGGATCGTAACCAAATCCCCGCTCGCCTTGCGGAGCGGTCGTCAGGTATCCTTCGACGCGTCCGAGCTCAACGAACTCGCGGCCATCAGGCAACACTAGTGCCGCTGCGGAAACAAATGCAGCGCCTCGTAAGCGAAGCGGAACGTCGCTGAGCTGCGCAAGGAGTAACTCAAGGTTCGCACGGTCATTTCCATGAGCTCCGCTCCATCGGGCAGAGAAGATCCCGGGCGCGCCGCCCATGATGTCCACACACAGGCCGGAATCATCGGCGAGCGCAGCGATTCCAGTTGCTACGCACAAAGAGCGAGCCTTGATCAAAGAGTTTTCGGCAAAAGTAGCGCCGTCTTCAACGGGCTCGGCGACATTGAAGTCGCTCATCCTCGCGATTCGACCGGCTCCCTCGGGGAGGAGGGGAGCGATGATCGCCTCGAGCTCTGCAACCTTGTGTGCATTTCCGGTCGCAAAAACCAGGCGAGGCGCATCTGCGCTGCGTACGGAGCTCACAGTGCGGCCTCGGAAGAAACGGTGACTCCCGGATCCGCTGCCAGCGCGCGTGCCTGGAGGTCGCGAATTTGGGCGTTACCGGCGGTTGCCAAGTCAAGGAGCTCGCCGAGTTCGGTGCGGGAGAAGAGCGCGTGTTCAGCGGTTCCTTGAACTTCAACGAAAGAACCCGAACCAGTCTGGACGACGTTCATATCCGTCTGCGCGCGCACGTCTTCAACGTAGGGAAGATCGAGCATAGGGGTGCCATCGATGATGCCAACGGAAATTGCGCTTACCGAATCAGAGAGGACCTTCTCAGGAGAAGAAGCGGCGATGATCCCCTTCGAGATCCCCCAAGAAATCGCCTCGTAAAGCGCAACATAGGCACCCGAAATGGAAGCGGTGCGGGTACCACCATCGGCTCGCAAAACATCGCAGTCAAGGACCAGAGTGTTCTCTCCGAGGGCCTTGATATCAACGATCGCGCGAAGCGAACGGCCGATGAGACGCGAAATTTCATGGGTGCGTCCGCCGATCTTTCCCTTGACGGATTCACGCTGGGAGCGTTCGGAGGTAGCACGCGGAAGCATTGAATACTCCGCGGTCACCCAGCCTTCTCCGCTGTCGCGCTTCCAACGGGGGACGCCCTCGGTGAGCGAAGCAACGCACAGAACGCGCGTGTTCCCGCATTCAATCAGCGCGGATCCTTCGCCGGTTCCTGCCCAGGAACGGGTAATGGACATGGGGCGAAGCTGTGAGGGGGTGCGCCCATCGGCGCGAAGCTGAGAAGTAGTCATGGCTCCAGCCTAACGCGCATTTGCGTTGTGACTGAAGCGAAGGACAGCTACGGTTACATCATGCCCCATTTTGACACGGTAACTGGTCTTCCTTTCGCCAACGAGCAGCTCTATTTCCCGCATGAACTGAGCGCATGGGCTCCGCATATGACGCACAGGGGTGGATATGAGGCCGCATGCGCTTCCTTGGCGCCCCACGCGCACTCCTTGCGTGTTCTGGCAATGACTTCTCAGGGTATGGTTGCGCTTACTTCCGATGGGAGCACTCCACGTCGAGCTGCGGATATCGGTCCTGCAGTTGAGGATGCGGAACGCGTGCTCTTCGGTGGGGTTGATTCTTCCGGCGTTGCGCGTTTTATCGCAATCCTTGACTCCGAAGAGGAATGGGGGACGCTTGTTGAAGGAACTCACGCGCCCGCGGCCACTAGCGTTGCGCCGGCAGATCCTCAGTGGCTCTCTCTTCGGTATGAGGCAGCGCTCCTCGAAGCTGCTGACTGTTCTTCATGCGCGCGTGCCTTAGTGCTTCTGCGTTGGCATGAGTGTACGCGTTATTGCCCAAGGTGTGGCGGAGAACTTCAACACGAAAACGGGGGAGAGACTCAGCGGTGCATCCAATGTGATCGCCTCGAATATCCCAGGCAAGATCCCGCAGTGATCGTTGCAATCACCGATGAGAAAGATCGTTTGCTGCTTGCACACAACCGCTCATGGAAGCCGCGTTTCATGTCGCTCATTGCTGGTTTTGTTGAGGCAGGAGAAGCTCCTGAGCATGCGGTAGTTCGGGAAGCAAAAGAAGAGGCCTCGTTGGATGTTGAAGAGGTCCGCTATGTTGCGACGCAGCCTTGGCCGTTCCCACGTTCGGTCATGATTGGCTTTACCGGGAAAGTTTCTGGCACACCGGATCCTTCTCCAGATATGGAAGAGGTAGATGCCATGAAATGGATGACGCGCGCGGAACTTATTGATGCGGTTAACAGTGGCGAACTGGAGATCCCTACACATACCGCGATCGCTCGCATGATGATCGACACTTGGTTGCATGCGGAAGATGATGCACTGTGAGCGGCCAAGATGAAGAACGCGCTGAACGTCTTCTTGAAGCGCTAGATCCCGATCAACGGAGTGTCGCACAATTCGTTTCTGGTCCAATGGCGGTGCTTGCGGGGGCCGGGACGGGTAAGACACGAGCGATTACCTATCGCATTGCCTATGGCGTCGCACGAGGTGTCTACGAACCGACAAATGTCTTGGCAGTGACCTTCACGAAGAGAGCTGCAGTTGAGATGCGTGAGCGTCTGACGGCACTTGGGGTTCCAGGCGTCCAAGCGCGGACTTTCCACTCGGCTGCCTTGCGCCAGCTCCAGTATTTTTGGCCAAGTGCCATCGGTGGGAGCATGCTACCTCTCATTGAGCACAAAGCATCCTTGATTTCCGCTGCTGCTGCAAGAATCGGTATCCGCGCAGACAAAGCGCTCGTTCGTGATTTAGCCGCCGAGGTTGAGTGGTCGAAGGTTTCCATGCTCGATGCTGATGCCTATGCCGAGGCCGTTCGCGCCAATAGGCGAACGCCACCGGGTGACCTTAGCGCTGACGATGTTCTTGCACTGATGGACGCCTATCAGGAGGCGAAGGAGGATCGTGGGGTTCTCGATTTCGAAGATGTATTGGTGCTGACGGCAGGAATCTTGCAGGATTATCCAGCTATTGCCCAACGAATTCATCGTCAATACCGAAGCTTCGTCGTCGATGAATATCAGGATGTCTCTGCCCTCCAACACCATGTTCTCAACCTTTGGCTTGGTGGGCGCCATGATATTTGCGTTGTCGGTGATGTTGCGCAGACTATTTATTCTTTTGCGGGTGCCTCACCGCGCTACCTTCAAGACTTCGCACAGGAGCACAAGGGTGCTCGCGTCGTGCAATTGGTTCGCGACTATCGCTCGACGCCGCAGATCGTGAGTGCAGCGAATATCCTGATGAAGGGCGAACACTCGTCTGTTCTTAAAGGCGCCGTTAAATTGGTATCTCAGCGTGACAATGGTGTCCCTGTCGACTATCAGAGCTATGCGGATGACAATGACGAGGCCGTGGGGATTGCGCGGCAAATCCGTAAGCTCCACGACGATGGAGTTTCGTATTCCTCGATCGCCATTCTTTATCGCACCAATGGTCAGTCAGAGAACTTCGAAGCTCAGCTGAGTGAGGCCGGTGTCCCCTTCCTCGTCCATTCAGGGATGCGCTTTTTTGAGCGCGAAGAGGTCCGCCGCGCGATGTTTCTCTTAAAGAAGCAAGCGACAACCTTGCACAATCAAGGAATTGACGAGGCTGATGTTGTTCACTTGGTTGAAGATCTTCTTGGAATCGCTGGATGGTCCCCGCAGGCACCACAGGCTCAGGGCGCGGTTCGAGAACGATGGGATAACCTCAATGCCATTGTCGAAATGGCACGCTCTTCTACCAATAACTCTTTCATTGGCTTCGTCAATAATCTTCTTGAGCGTGAGGTCTCACAAGCTGCCCCAACTACGGAGGGGGTCACGCTCTCGACCCTTCACGCGGCAAAAGGACTGGAGTGGGAGCATGTTTTCCTTGCTGGAGTGAGCGAAGGGCTTATTCCGATCTCTCTTGCTCAGGGCGAAGACGCAATTGAAGAAGAAAAACGTCTGCTCTACGTGGGAATGACACGTGCTCGGGATCATCTTGCGATCTCGTATTCGCGTTCGCGCCACGGTGGCGGAAACCGCCAGCGTTCCCGCTTTGTGAAGGATCTGTGGCCTCGAGAAGAACGACCCCAAGTTGGAGCTTCTTCTGCGCGCGCAGGTACGTCTAAACGCAGCGCGGCCAAGGCTGCCCATGCTGAATTTGAGGAAAGTAATTCTCCGGAGGTCATTGAACTCTTCGAACGCTTACGTGCATGGCGTAAAGCTGAGGCAGAGGCTCGATTAGTTCCGGCTTACGCTGTACTTACCGATAAGACCTTGAGAGATGTTGCTATCGCTCAGCCCAAGACGCTGACTCAGCTTCGGGTTATTCGCGGAATTGGTGAAGTGAAAATCGACTACTTTGGGCCTCAGATTTTGGCAATTATCCGCGGCGAAGAAGTTCAGGTGGAGACAGAGCCGGCGTAACTATGAGGCAATCCGGTAGCGGTGGTTATGACTGAGCATGTCGAATTCGCCGATACTGGTGGACAGAGTAGTTGCTGTCAGTGAAGCTGCCGGAGGCTGTGAGACTGCTGCACTGGTGCACCCGCAGAGAGGATCATTATCGACCTCGATCCATGAAACCTCTCCTTCTGTCGTGATGCGTAGAAAACGGTTCATGCTCGATCGTCGGTCCATGCCGAAGCGAGCAAAATCGTAAATCATCAGAGAAAGCCAGGCTGCAGCCATATGAGTGAGCCAGGGCAGTGGCGTTTCAAAACGCCATAGTTCAAGGTCTCGACCGAGGCTAGGGAGTGAATGGCGTTCGGGTTGTGTGGTCTCAAGACAACGTGCACAGCAGGTGACTCCCGGCACTACCAGCGGGCCGATGTCCCAGTAGCCCTCATTCCTGCAGGTGAGCAGATGCGGGATATCGCAGTGCATCATTGTGTCCGCCTTCTCGAGGTCATGGGAACCCACAGAAGCGATGATTCCTAAGTCTATGGGGGAGTATGAACTGCAATAGCGCAGATGAGGATAGTGCTTAGCGAGGTGTGAGCGAAGTGCTTGAGAACGTCGTGGAAACAGGCGCTCCTCCGGAAGAAGGCCTGCTAATTCAGCGCTCAGTCGGCGTGAATCAACAAGACGCAGTCTAAGCTCAGGCAGGGTTTGAATGATGAGTTCTACTGCCGCGATGGTCACGGGGTCAATTCCGTTGATTTCGATACTCAGGGGGCTTGCCATTTTTCCTCCGCACTGTGGAATAGGGAATTCCTATTGTGCGTGGGAGATTGCGCTTATGGGCAAGAACTAAGAATCTGTGGAAAACTCCGATGAGGCCTCCACCCTGTGGATTAATTGGTCAATAAACTCAGGATTGGGACTCCGCCCCATTATCTGAAGATTGATCGTCATCCAAAGTGCTACCTTCGCCCTCAGTAGCGTCTCCAATATCAAAACCTGCCTTACGCAGGGTATCTGCCTCGGGGTCAATCGTGGGATCAAGCCCCTCAGCCCATCCCATTGAACCATCCAATAGCGACTCAAGTGCTTGGTCGATATCGGCGCTGGCCTCGGCCTCGGCGCGTCGAAGCGCAACAAAGGTTTCGGGGGAATCGAGCTCATTGCTATTGGGAATTAAATCAGGGTGCGCCCACAGCTTTTCGCGGGCTTCGCTGCCCTCGTCTTGAGTGACCAGTTGGAAGAGCTTGGCCGCATCTCGAGCACGACGCGGACGCATCTTCAAGCCAATTAAGCTTCCAAGAATCTTCTCAACAGGACCGCCCAATGCCCGTCGACGGCGCATCAGCTCGCGCAGCTGCTCAAGGTGGGGAAGATAGGGGCGTGCCGCCTGTGAGGTGACAACATCCACCCAGCCTTCGATCAGGGCAAGAAGATTTTCCACATGTTCTAATGCTGCACGTTGTTCGGGTGTCGGTGCGGCTGCGAAGATCTGTTCGTTCAGCGAATCTTCATTGAACTCAGGGTTCGCTGGGTCAAGACGAGTCGCGGCCTCGGCGACGGCCTCGCTATCGATCGCAATATGCTGAGCGTATCGCTCGACTGCGCGTGTAAGGTCACCAGTCAGCCAGGGGACACCAGCGAAGAGACGATGATGTGCGCATTCGCGCAAAGCAATGAACTGAAGTACTTCCTCAAAGGGAATTTCAAGTTCATCAGCGAAATCTTCGATATTACGAGCGACTAGGGCTGTGGTAGAAGCATCAGCAAGGGGAATACCGACGTCTGTTGATCCCAGAGCACTTTGAGCGATCTGCCCCAAGGCCATTCCGATTTGGCTTGCAAAAAGGAATGACGACATCTTCGGCAAAATATCGCGAGTTGAGTTAAGAAGGCTTGAAAGGTCTGGAACCGAATCTGATAGCGAGGGATCAATATCCGCGATGTGCTTTTGTTGCTCGTCGAGGATATTTTCAAAGGCCCGAGCAACATTTGCAGCGACTGGTTCGCAGATACGCTTCCATACCTCGGCGGTCCCATCAACCCATTCAGAGCGAGTCCATACCTGACGATTGACGTTTCCGGGACCAAACTCGACAACGGCATCTAGCCAAAGATCAGCAACAGACATTGCTTCGCGAGTTCGTTGAGCTTGCGCTGCGGTAACTGCGGTTTCTTTTGAATCCCAGGATTTGGTGTGTGCGACTTGTAAAGCGCTCTTCCAATCCACAGGACCACTGGCAGGGCCGTTCATCATAATCGTGAATTGAGTGAGCGCCTGCTTCATCATGTAGGGATCAGGGAATTGGCTGTTGAGGCTTTCGGGGTCAATGCCTCGGGCGCGCATGGATTCCATTGCAGCGCGAGCGGCCTGCTCGCCCAACAACTGACGTAGGAACTCTTCCATGTTCGACTCGTTGTCACTCATGTCACGAGCCTAATAGTCAAGGAACAAGAAGTACTAGAGATATCGCGCTCTTTCCGCTCAACTTTGCTCATAGCGCAATTAGACGGGGGTGATGAGGCAGCCTCTTTCTTCAGTTTTCATGACTTTTCAGGACACGAAGTGAGCAGCTGAGAGACAATGGCAGGTATGAATGACAACGAAGACCTCGAATTTGAAGAGACCGACACTACGCAACGCAGTGAGCGGACTCTTCGATGGCTTCGTCGTCTAACCGCTGGCGTAGTGGCGTTGACTTTGGTCATTATCGCCTGCACTGTAATCCCGCTGCCCTACGTTGCAAGGCTTCCCGGACCAACGGTTGATGTCCTGGGGAAGACTCAGGATCAGCAGGGTGGCTTGATAGAGATTTTGTCGATCACGGGTACCAATCCACAAACTGGCGAAGAAATCACGAACCCCGACCCCACCGCCCCCAAGGAAGGCGGGCAACTCCGCATGGTGACCGTCACGGAAATGGGAGGTCCGGGTAGGCGTCTCAACGTCTTCGGATGGATTCAAGCGAAACTGACGCCGGCCTCGGAAATGATCCCATATTCAAAGGTTTACCCAGCGAATGTGACCCGTGAGCAAGTGGATAACCGGAACGCTCATCAGATGGAGAACTCACAGTATTCCGCTCAGATCGCTGCGCTCGCGGAATTGGGATGGAAGGTACCCGCAACCGTGTATATCTCCGGTGCGGTCGAGGGCTCAGATGCGGTTGGAAAAGTTCAAGACTCTGACATTTTGGAGTCAATCCAGACCCCCGATGGGGTGGTGCACCCGATTGAAACGGCGGCAGATCCCTTCGTGATCATGCATTCTGTTGCTCCTGGCTCCACCGTTAGGATCACCCTGAAGCGCGAAGATGTCGAACACACAGAAACAATCGTTACATCTGCGCCTGAAGATGGATCTCAGGGCTCAAAAATGGGAATTTATCTGGGTGTTAAGGCCGATATTCCCGTGGAAATTAACTTCGCTATGAAAGACATTGGCGGTCCTTCTGCGGGAATGATGTTCTCGCTGGCAATTATTGACCGCCTGAGTGAAGGAGACATGACGGGAGGCCAATCAATCGCTGGTACTGGAACAATTTCCTACGACGGTACGGTCGGTCCAATCGGTGGGATTGCACAGAAAATGCAGGGGGCAAAGCGCGATGGGGCCAGCTGGTTCCTTGCACCGGAAAGCAATTGCGACCAGGTGATCGGGCACGTTCCCGAAGGGCTGCGTGTCGTTCGCGTTTCGACCCTTCATGAAGCGCACGAGGACGTGGTCGCGATTGGCCAGAATCGTGGGGATTCCCTACCAACCTGCGAGGCCAAGTAACAGAATTTTCAGTCCGAGAGCGAGGCCAGAAGAGCGTTGGTCAGGCTGGGAACCAAGCGTGATCCTTGGCCGACCTTGTCATCACTATCGAAAGTGCGGGCACGAAGGGCGCTCCACGTTTCTCCACTGCGTAATGCTCCTGCGGCGATACGGACATCAGTAGCTTGGGGATGGTTTGAGATAAACGCGATGGCTTCTTCGGGGTCTGCTGGGGCCTGAGCCTCGACCTCAGGTGGAACAATGACGCGTTCGACGCTCAAAGCTGCGCCCACGACCGAAGGGGGCCAAGCAAGATGAGCCAACATCTCTTCAAGGTCGTCTCCTTGGAAGTCTTCCTGGATGATTGCGCTGAGGTGCTCGTCCGTCCCATCCCATTCTTTGCGGAGTGCGTCCTTGAGCTCATCGGGTAGATCAGGCTGCTCGAGCAACATCGCGGTGTGAACCAAAGCGTAAAGGGAAGGCGCGTGGTCCCAGCCCGCGACCGATGCTGCTTTTTCGATGTCAATAACAACGTGCGCAAGAGCAATTTGACGTGCAGTAGGAGTCAGTTCAACCATGGTGTCATTTTCCCATAGGCGAAAGACAGGCGCAGATGCATGAGGCTCTCGTTAGAATAGGATCACTGTGATCACTCTTCGAGAGGATGTCTTGTGAGCGATTCTCCGTTCTTTCCTGACCATCAGCCAATTCAATTGCCCAAAATTCAGATCCGACGCCCAAAGGTGGGGCCGGGGGCAATTACCGTTATGGTTCTGGTGCTTCTTGGACTTTTTGTCTACGCGGCTTCTTCATTCTGGACTGAAATTTTGTGGTTCCAGCAGATGCACGCGACTCGGATCTTGCTGACGCGTTGGGGAGTGATTGCAGGCTTAGCCGTTGTCGGCGTTGTCTTGTCAGTCGCTGTGCTGCGCACCATGATCGGCTTGGCCCATCGTCACCGCGTATCGTCAAAGCGCGGCGAAGCCGCCGCGAATCTGAGGCAGTACCAAGATGCTATTGAGCCATTCAAGAAGCTTGCCTTCTGGCTGGTCGCATTGGTTTTGGGTATCCCCGCAGGTCTTCGTCTTGCAGAAGGATGGCAGACAGCTCTCACGTGGCTTAATGCGACGCCTTTTGGGAAGACAGATCCGATTTTTGGCTGGGATATTTCCTTCTTCGTTTTTACCCTTCCCTTCCTGGAGCTTGTTGTTTCCTTCTTGCTTCACTTGGTGATTCTTTCGCTGGTCGTCTCGATCGTCGCCTCATACCTCTACGGTGGTTTGCAGGTGGTGCCGCGTCCGCACGCGACTGTTCCTGTGCGTCGTCACCTGGGAATTTTGGCTGCGGTTGCCTCGGTGATTATTGGTGTGCAGTACTGGATCGGCCGGTACTCGCTGCTTACACAGAGCGGTGACAATATTGACGGCGCAATGTACGCGGATGTCAACGCAACGCTTCCCGCGCACTCGATTTTGGCTGCTATTTCCATCGCTGTTGCTGCACTGTTCCTTGTGGCCGCATTCAGGGGAACGTGGCGTCTTCCAACGATTGGTGTTGTGGTTACAGTTGTTGCGGCATTGGTTATTGGTGGCGCATACCCGGCGTTGATCGAACAATTCCGCGTACGTCCGAATGCGCGTTCGCTTAACGCTCCATATATTCAGCACAACATTGATGCGACCTTGGACGCCTACGGGCTCGATGAGTTGGACTATCAGACCTACGATGCGACGACCAGTGCTAAACCTGGACAGCTTCGTGAAGACTCTGAGTCAACGTCACAGATTCGTCTTCTTGACCCTCAGGTGATTCGCAAGACTGTCCAGCAGTTGCAGCAGTCGCGTCCCTACTACTCCTTTGACTCTGGTTTCTTCGTCGACCGTTACACCATTAACGGGGAACGTCGCGATACCGTCATTTCAATGCGTGAGCTGAACTTGGCTGGCCTGTCTCAAGAGCAGCAGAACTGGGTGAACCGCCATACCGTTTACACGCACGGTTTCGGTGTTGTGGCTGCCTACGGTAACAGCATTACCTCTGATGGTCTTCCCTCATATTGGGAGCAGTCCATCCCCTCAAAGGGAGAGATCGGCGAGTACGAGCCTCGTGTGTACTTCTCGCAGTCGGCCCCCGACTACTCGATCGTCGGCGGACCTGAAGGAACTCCCAACCAGGAACTCGACTACCCGGATGACAACGCACCCGGTGGCCAGGTCTCGACGACCTTCAAGGGTAACGGCGGTCCTTCGGTTGGGAACTTCTGGAATAAGCTTCTGTACTCGATTAAGTTCGGATCAACCGATATCTTCTTCTCCTCGCAAACAAATGAGGAATCGCAGATTCTCTACGATCGTGATCCGCTTCTTCGCGTTGCAAAGGTTGCTCCCTACCTGACATTGGAACAGAAGGCATACCCTGCCGTTGTCGATACGGATGGCGACCCCTCGACGCCCAAGCGACTTGTTTGGGTTGTCGACGCATACACGACAACGGATTCCTATCCTTATGCTCAGCATCAATCGCTGTCGTCCAGCACGGTTGATTCACGTTCGCAGTCGGTGGGGCAGTACATC
Source organism: Trueperella pyogenes (assembly GCA_963534475.1). Lineage (GTDB taxonomy): Bacteria > Actinomycetota > Actinomycetes > Actinomycetales > Actinomycetaceae > Pauljensenia > Pauljensenia pyogenes_B. Next base: position 18,060 of record CAUSSZ010000015.1, read on the forward strand.
CAGGAAAACTCCATCAACTACATGCGTAATTCTGTCAAGGCGATTGTTGATGCCTACGACGGATCGGTGCGTCTCTTCCAGTGGGATGAAAAGGATCCCATTCTGTCGACGTGGATGAAGATTTATCCGGGAAGTGTTGAATCGAAGCAGAACATTTCCGCTGATCTCATGGGGCACCTGCGCTACCCCGAGGATATGTTCAAGGTCCAGCGCGACCTGCTGACCTCGTACCACGTGCGCGATGCCTCTGACTTCTACACCGGTGGTGACCGCTGGCGCCTTGCGGAGGAAACCTCTACAGCTGCAACTGCAAATGGGGCATCGACGGCTACCATGAGCAGCTCGCAGCAGCAGGCAGTCCGCGTGCAACCACCGTATTACCTAACCATGCAGATGCCGGGGCAGCAGAGCGCAGAATTCTCGTTGACCTCCGTTTTCGTTCCGGGTGGTGAATCCAAGCGCGAGGCCATGGCTGGATTCCTCGCGGTTGATTCCGAAACCGGAAGCGAGGCCGGCAAGGTTCGTGAGGGCTACGGCAAGCTACGGCTGATTGCGCTTCCGTCTTCGACGACGGTCCCCGGTCCGGGACAGATTCAGAACGCGTATGACACCAACCAAACGATTGCCTCGCAGCTCAATGTTTTGAACCTGTCTGATTCCACGGTTATCAGGGGTAACTTATTGACTCTGCCCGTTGGTGGTGGCCTACTCTACGTCCAGCCGGTCTATATCCAAGGTTCGGGTGGAGCAAACTACCCTGTCTTGCGTTTTGTGCTGACAGCCTTCGGTAACAGAGTTGGTTTTGCGCCCACACTGGCAGAATCCCTTGACCAAACCTTCGGCGGTGATTCCGCTGCAAAGGTGGCTGGCGATGATCAATCCACCGATAAGAATAAGGGCGGTGGCGATCAACAAAACCAAGCTGAAAGTGAGCCCTCCAAGCAGCTTGCCTCAGCGCTTCAAGATGCTAACCAAGCCATCCAAGATGGTCAGAATGCACTGAAGAACAACGACTGGGCAGCCTATGGCGAATCACAGAAGCGTCTAAATGATGCTCTGACGAAGGCTATCGACGCCCAAAAGAAGCTGGATGCCCAAAGCGGCTCCGGTTCCTGATCGCTCAATATGAGTAAAGGCGTGGGCCCGGGTGAGGAATACTCACCCGGGCCCACAGCCATTTCACGTCGGGGATCGTCGACATGCAGGAGGCTAGAAGCGGTTTTTCGCTGTGTTGGGCTCTTAGTTATTCAGGTGGGCCCTGATGACGACGGTAGTTCCGCATTCGGCTCCTGGCAGCCATTCAATATTTCCTTGAAGTTCTGAACGGACCATTTGGCTGACAATCTGAGTTCCCAGACCGGTCATCGCCCGCCCGGGTTGGATTCCTGCCCCGTTGTCTGAAACGGTGACCGTGAGCTGGCTGTCATTACGTTCAGCATGGACTTGAACCAGCCCGTCCTTGTCGGCAAGTCCGTGCTCAACCGAATTTGACACAAGCTCATTCAAGACCGTTGCCATTGCCTGAGCCTGAGCGGCCTCAAGGCTACCGAATTCTCCCGTTGTCACTACGTCAACGGAATGGTCGGTTGAGGCAACCGTACCTGCCATGCGGACGATTGTTCGTGCGACTTCGTCGAAATCTACCTGTTCATTAACATCCTGAGAAAGAGCCTCGTGGACGGTAGCGATCGCCTGAACACGGCGTTCGGCTTCCTGAAGGGCGGTTTGGACGCTCTCGGAGTCTGAACGACGTGCTTGGAGACGCAATAGCGCGGAAACGGTTTGCAGGTTGTTCTTCACACGATGGTGAATTTCGCGAATGGTTGCGTCCTTCGTCATCAATTCCTGCTCGCGTCTACGCAGTTCGGACAGATCGCGAGTCAAAATGACAGCGCCCAAACGTTTGCGTCCGTTAAATAAAGGAAGCGCGCGCATTGTGACTGTTGAGCCCTGAACACTCAATTCAACGCGCCAAGGCGCACGACCCATAACAACTACTGCTAAGGACTCTTCAACGATTGTCGAGTCAGAAACAACGTCGGTAATGCGTTGCGCAAGCACCTCTCCAAGAACAGATTCCCGAATGCCTAAACTACGCAAGCACGAGGTTGCATTCGGGGTTGCCTGTAGAACCTTGCCCTCAGGGTCAATCAAAATGGCACCGTCCTGGACGCGAGGAACGCCGTGTCCAGTAATTGTCGGGGCAGAGTCATAGGGATACTCACCGCGAGAAATCATTTCGCAGAGGACATCCGCGGCTTCACCCGTCCAGGTGTCAAAACCTTGAACGGAGCGGGGGGATGAGAGATTTGCTTCGCGGGTCAGGACAGCAACAACCTCACCCTGATAGGGGATCGGCACGCAGGTCTCCATCATCGAATAGGTGCCAGCCCAGTGCGCTGCAGTTGGCCGAACGACCTCACAGGTTTCCATGGCGCGACGAAGCTCGGCCTCGCGAGCAAGAGGGAGATAAAGGCCTCGTGGATCCTCAGCGTGCACGGTAACTGACGTCGATGGGCGACAACTTTCAACTGCAATAAAGCGATCGTCATCTGTGGGAAGCCACAGAACCAAGTCTGCAGCGGCAAGGTCAGCGATGACCTGCCAATCTTCAAGAAGACGATGTAAAAGCTCAATCGCACCTGTGGGAATCGGAGTAGCAGATGCAGATTCAGCGATCTGAGTCAGTGTGGGCATGTATTCACAATAGCGTCATAGCGGAAGTTGTGAGAATCATCGGGCGGCGAGGATACAATCGCAGCGTTGGTGTTCGCCTTCACCTCAGGCGAACTACAAGAAGTACGAAGATAGGATCAGCATGCAGTTCAATGGGGATGCGCACTATCAATGCTCGCCTGAGGCGTTTGTCGAAATTAGTACGACTCCGGGCTTTGTCACTGAACGAATCGGGCCTCTCTTGAAGGATCCGGTCATTGAAAATCCGCAGGAACGGGCCGTGAGCGCGTGGGGGTGCATCAACCCTGAGGTGGTCCCTGCAAAGGTGCGTAGCCTCGTCGCAAATAAGGCACGTGTTGAGTACGACGAAGTGTGGACTCAGGTGGCACCGGGTGACTTCCGGGCAAAGTGCACACTTGCCGTTAAAGGACTACCGGTTTCTGCTGAGTTCAATCAGACGGTGACTGCTGTCAGTGGGGATCTGAATCAGTGCCAGTTGCATGTGGATGGTGACTACCATGTGCTTATTCCGCTTATCGGACGAAGCGCTGAAAACACTATTTCTGAGCATCTTGCGCAGGCTTTTGAGCGAGATCGACGCATTGTGAATAACTGGCTCATTGCTCACGCAGGCGAATACCCGATCGCGCAATAGCTGTGGAATAAAAATTTGCGATCATTGGTTGCACTGGAACAACAACAACACTAAGGACAGATCATGGCAGAAGAAATCGAAGAAACCACCCAATCTGTGCCCGCGGCATCGGGCCCCTCAAACCCCTTGTACCTCGAACGCACCGGGGTCCGTCAGTACGTTGCGCGTAATGCGCGAGGCGCTGAAGTCTTGGTAGGGGATGGTCCGGGACGCTTTAGCCCCGGAGATCTTCTCAAACTTGCGCTCGCTGGATGCAATGCAATGTCCTCCGATGCGCGTTTTGCCGCGGTTCTGGGTGACGATTTTGCTCAGATTGCCGGAGTTTCAGCCGAGTACGACGAGGCCGAAGATCGCTTCACCTCGATGGAAATTGAGCTCCTTCAAGATCTCTCAGCTCTTAGTGAGGAAGAGACCGCTTCACTTCTTCGACGTGCCGAGGCCGCAATTGAGCGTCGCTGCACGATCGCTCACACAGTTTCTCACCCGCTCCCGCACACTCTGCACATCGCTTCGGAGCAGGTTCGCTAATTCTGAGAGTCGGTCGGCTTTTCGTCGGTGCCTACCACTAGGCTTGTAGGTACCGACGAAAAGAATGACCTTTGGGACAGCTGGAAAGGAACAGCAGTGAACCAGATTGATCGACAGTACGAGGATCTGCTGGCGAAGATCATGCGCGAGGGAACCGAAAAGTCTGATCGCACCGGCACGGGTACTCGTTCGCTTTTTGGTGCCCAGCTGCGTTATGACCTTTCAAAGGGATTTCCACTGATCACGACTAAGCGCGTCCACATGAAGTCGGTCATCGGTGAGCTTTTATGGTTCTTGAGTGGTGATTCCAATGTTCACTGGCTTCAAGAAAACGGCGTGCGTATTTGGAACGAATGGGCCGACGAAAATGGTGATCTCGGGCCAGTTTATGGGGTTCAGTGGCGACGCTGGAATGCTGGCGACGGTCGCGAAATCGACCAGATTTCCCAAGTTTTGGAGACTTTGAAGACGAACCCCGATTCTCGCCGAATGATTGTGTCAGCTTGGAACGTCGGGGACTTGCCGAAGATGGCTCTGGAACCGTGTCACGCATTCTTCCAGCTGTATGTTGCTGATGGTCGTCTCTCGCTTCAGCTCTACCAGCGCAGCGCAGATATGTTCCTTGGTGTTCCTTTCAATATTGCCTCCTACTCGCTCCTCACCCATATGTTCGCCCAACAAGCTGGCCTTGAGGTGGGAGACTTTGTTTGGACTGGCGGCGACTGCCACATCTATTCCAATCACGTGGAGCAGGTCACTGAGCAACTTTCTCGTGAACCCTATCCCTTCCCGACTTTGAATCTCCGCAAGGCTGATTCGATGTTCTCTTACGGCTTTGATGATGTTGAGATTGTCGGTTACGAGCATCATCCGACTATCAAGGCACCGGTGGCTGTCTGAACCACGGCGGGGAAATGTCCGGGAAATGACGGTGGGGGAGGAATCGCACGTGCAGAATCGCTTGGTCCCTCTTGCATCGATTTGGGCACAGACTGCTGATGGCCTGCTGGGGTCGGGGACTGAAATGCTCTGGCGGGTTCCCGCAGATTTTGCTCATTTTAAAGCCGCGACAATGAACTGCCCGATTATTATGGGTCGTTCATCGTGGGATGCCTTGGGGCGTCCCTTGCCTGGTCGAACGTCCATCGTGATCACCCGGAAGCCAGATCTGAAACTAGACGGTGCTTTGGTTGCGCATTCCTTGGATGAAGCAGTGCGACTTGGACAAGAGGATGCACGCAAGCGGGGTAGTGGGCGCGTCTGGATCACGGGGGGCGCGCAGATCTACACGCAGTCGATGACGCTGGTGGATGAGCTTGTCGTTTCTTTCTTGGAACTTGGTGAGTCCTGTATCGAGATGATCAAGACCAGTGAAAATAGAGTGTTTGCTCCAGAGATTTCCCCTGACGAATGGGGGCTCGACCCTCTTCGCAGTGACGAGGCTTGGCGTCCAGCCTCAGGAGATGCCCTCCGCTGGCGAGTCGAGGTTTTCCGTCGCCTGTGACAAGGGCGTCGTGAGAGTTTTTGCCTCCACCTGGACGCGCTCGAGGGACTCGGGACTGAGATGAATTCCTGAGAGCTTTCGAGCGCTAACTAATGCGCGTGATTCAAAAGAGCCGAGGAAAGAATTCCAGGACTGCGATGCATTGTTGAGAGCAGCAGAGACTTTGGAGGCGTGTTTTCCAAGAGTTCGGAGCCGTTCATAGAGTTCTTGCGAGAGCTGAATAATCTCTTGAGCCTGTGTGGAGAGACTTTGTTGACGCCAAGTGAAAGCAACTGTTCGCAGAATCGCCCACAGGGACGTGGGGGATGCAAGAACAACATTCATGTTCAAGGCATCGTGCATGAGTGAAGGATCGGTGTGCAGTGCTGCGGAGAGAATGGATTCGCTTGGAACAAAAGCGATGACATAGTCAGCGGCATGGGGGAGTTCTTTCCAGTATTCCTTTCGGGAGAGTTCACTGACATGGCGGCGCAGTGATTTCGCGTGCTGGAGCATGAGCTGTTCGTATGTGAGCGCCTGATCCGAAGGATCCTCGCCATCCAGATGTAGGGGAGTGTCTTCACTCTGGGCGCGCAAGTAGGCGTCTAAGGGAACCTTCGCATCGATTGGGATGCACTTGTCTTGGGGAAGAAGGACGATCATATCGGGGCGTTTGGATCGTCCTGCTGTTTCCACTTGGGTTTCAAAGTGGACGTGTTCGATCAGCCCGGCAGACTCAACAAGAGACCGCAGCTGGGCTTCTCCCCAAGTCCCACGAAGAGGAGCATGGGAGAGCGTACGCGTGAGTTCTTGGGTGGACTGCCGAAGTAAATCTTCCGATTCGCGTGTCCACTTCAATTGTTCATCAAGTGCGCCGATTTGCGCGGCCTGCTGTCGTTCTAAAGAACTGACGGAGGTTTGGAGGAGCTTTAAGCCTTCGTTGATCGGAAGGATTGTCTGCATAAGGCGTTGGTGTTTAGCAGATTCAAGCTGTGCTGCCTGGGATTGAGAATCGGCCAGGAGACTTTGGAAGCTGTGTTCTTGCGAGAGGCGTTCACGCAGTTCTGTTACCTGTGTCTGTGCGCTGACGAGTTTTTCAGATAGGTCGAGGCGTGCCTGTGTCTGTCCCATGTGTTTTCCAAGTGCCCACGATGCGCTGCACAGTAGGAGGCATAAGGCAATTACGAAGAAGCTCGAAGAAGTCATGTCCGCATATTAGGCGGAAGCACCCTCAGTTCCATCCAGTTTTGAAGTGGATGTGGGAGAAAGCGCATGACTCATCTCACCCCTGCTCGATTTGTGTCATTCGGCTAAAAGAGGGTACCTTTTATAGGTACCGACGCGGGGTGGAGCAGTTCGGTAGCTCGCCGGGCTCATAACCCGGAGGTCGCAGGTTCAAATCCTGTCCCCGCTACGAGAAAAACCCGGTATTTCAACGAAAAGTCGCTGAGATACCGGGTTTTGTATTGCCCAAAATGGCCCGAGGGGCCAGAAAAAGGGCCATTTATTCTCAGAATTCCATCCCGTCGTCAAGATCGGGCATCGAACCATTGAGCTGCTCAGTAGATTCATTGACCATCTGACGAAACCGTTGAGAATTACTTCTCAGATTGTCATACGCCTTCTTTGCTGGCCCCATCACATACTCATCAAAGCCGGAAGTATTCACAAACCCAACTGCCCATTTCTGGGTGCGCTCCACAATACCGGGGTCAAGCCCCTCCTTAACAAACCTGTTAATGAGCAACGTTGCCGCAACTTTAAACGTTTCACGAGCATGAATAGCAGACAAGGGCATATTCGCCTCCTCCGCCTTAGCAAATAATTTATTTGCTTGATCAAGCTGCTGGCGGGCTTGCTCCTTCAGAGCATCAACCTCAGAGTGCCCCTCTTCGAAGCCCTTTGCGTAACCCTGAGTATGAGCCTCTTTGAACCCATCTGCATAACCCTGAGTGCGAGCTTCTTCAAGCGCCTTCTGCTTGTCCTTCTGAAGCTGCTGACGCTCACTCTCCACAGCAGCACGCTCAGTGTCGAGATTCTTCCGCTCGTCAGCAAGCTCATCGACCCTCGCCTTAATCTCACTCTCAATCACATCATGTGCAGCAGCGATATCCGTAACGAGCTTCTGCTCCTGCTCATCAAGGGCGCGCTGCTTATCCATCATCGCGCCGTACATCTCCTTCGTTGCAGTCTTATCGTGACGCAACGGATCGACATCGGGTTCAATATCCCATCCCCGTTCGAGCATGAACTTCTTAAGGTCCGCGTGATACTGACGGAACTTAGCCTTTCTGCCTATCTGCCGTCCCTTATCATCACGTACATCGCGATGCTGGCCATAGGCTCGGGAGAACTCGCTACGCAACTGCCCAGGGTGCTTCGGATCAGGCGCAAACGTATCAGCAAGCACATGAATGTGCGGAGTAGATTCCGAGAACTGAATGTCCACACCCAACACCGCGTCAGCACCACCGGGTATTACGTGAGTCGCAAGATATTCAACTATGTCGTCAAAATACCGCTTAGCTTCCTCCCTATCACGTGCGACCCAGCGAGAACGCCGTCCTACTTCCTCCCCATGATCATATACAGGATAAAAATCAGGCACTTCCTTGCAAAGACTCTTCGGCAAATGCATGACGAACATCGACGTGGTGGTTGTGCCGCCTTTGAGCTTCCCCGTGGCCGGATCGAGCTTCGGATCGCGTATCGGCGAAGACAGTTTGGCAAGCCGAGCATTGCCGTAAGCAAGAACCTGTTTCGGGTCTGTACATATATCAAAACCACCCTCCCCATCATTAACCAATGCGATATTCGAGTCCTCATTTTCAACAACGATATTCGGATTACGCGCGGCCCATCTTTTGATGGATTCATCCTTCAACTCACGCATCATTTCATCGAGGATTGCACCCCGTTCACTGACGGACTTCGTGTGCTTAACATGGAAGCCAGCACGACCAACTTCGTCACTCATTATTTCCACCTTTCGATACTCGTTTACTTCGTACACTCGTTAGTCATCGTTGTGACGAATG
>CAUSSZ010000016.1:0-26375 GCA_963534475.1 Trueperella pyogenes
TTTGTTGCCCACGCAATGATCGTCGGTCACTACGTGAATGGGGCATGGTTTCCCCGCGGAGGAAGCGGGCAAATCTCACGAATGATCGAAGAAAAGATCCGCGCGAATGGAGGAGAAATTCGCGTCTCTCAAAGCGTTGAAAAAATCCTTGTCGAAAACGGTCGGGCGGTCGGAGTCCGCGTCACCGATACTTCCGGTGCACATTCAGTGACATATGAAGAGTATGCCCCGATCATTGTTTCCGGAGTCGGAGCTAGCGAAACGTATAACCGTTTACTTACAACGCAGGGAAGCACGGGAAAACTCACGGAAGCGATACGCGAATCGATTGCGCGCATGGGATACGGGGGGACAGCGGTCATTGTCTACCTCACTCTTGACCACTATCCCGAGGGGATCGACGGCTCCAATATCTGGATCAACGAGAGTGACGGCTCGCAGACTCCAGTGGCATTGACCGCGGCGCTGATGGAAGGTAATCCCCAAACGGCGTTTGTTTCCTTCCCGGGGCTCAAAGCAGGCGACCAGCACGCAACCGCTGAAATTGTCTCCTTCGTTGAAGCCGGCGCATTCCATACGTGGGAGGACACAACGAAAGGGGAGAGGGGAAGCGACTACGACTTGCTCAAATCAACAATGGCGCATGGATTGATAGCTCTCGTTGACCGCACTCTCCCGGGCTTTGCGCACTCTGTTCGCTACGAAGAAGTAGCGACGCCTCTCACGATCGAGCACTACACCTCTCATTCACAGGGATGCTTCTACGGCCTTCCTCTCACCCCGCAACGATTTACAGCGGGATTGACCACTCCTGAAACACCGATCCCAGGACTCTTCCTGACGGGCCAAGATGCGGGATTTCCTGGAATTGTCGGAGCCACGATGGCGGGGTGGACAAGCGCTTGTCGAATCCTCGGGCCAAAGGGCTACTTGCAGATCAATCAGAGCCTGAGCGCTGCTTCCACGAGTGGACGTGAAACCTCAGATCCAGAACCAACGCAGGACCATTCAACCCACAGCGCGCCACGCCTCGCCGCTCAGGTCCTCCAGGTGCAATGGCTAAGTCCCCATATCCGAGACATTGTCCTGAAGCTCCCTGATTTGCAGGAGTGGAGCCCCGGCCAGTATGCCCTGATCCGAGTCGCTCCCTTTGAGTGGCGGCCGTATTCCTTGGCAAGCGCATCTGGACAAAGCGCCCGTTTCATCATCGACGTGAGAACCAGGGGGAAGGGAGCAGCTTTCGCGCGTGGCCTGCAGCCCGGAGACACGGTTGAACTCCAACTCCCATTGGGAAATTTCGATATTCACAGTGACGAATGTGGGAACGACAAGGCTCCCAACCGCCGCAGGATTTTCATCGCGACAGGAAGTGGGATTGCCCCACTTTGCGCTGCTTTTGATGAAGGAATCCGCGCTAACGACTTACTGCTCTTTGGGTGTACAACCGCAGACGAGGATCTGACGCGTCGACTTGAAACACCGGTCCCTCCCGTGATTCGCTGCATGACACGCGAATCAAGCAGTAGCGCATTCAAGGGCCGCGTCACGGACTACCTACGTACGACAGGTATCGACCAAGGTGCCGACTACTACGTGTGCGGCTCACCTGCCATGGTCGCCGATGTGCGTCGCGTGATTCGAAGCGGCGGGGGACATGTCTACTGTGAATCCTTCTGAAACACGAAGTGTTTCACTGACCCGCCGAGGCTAATTTCCAATCCTCGAAAGAGAACTCTGGCGAGACAACGCAAGTGGCCAGCGCCGCTTGGCCCCGTGCAAAAGTACGCTGCCACGAACCGGCGGGGACAAGGAATTGCACGGGGTTCGAAGGCTCAGAAGGGGAGAGTTCTGCATCGCCAGCATCCGGCGACGCCAGGACTACGATCTGCGGCTCGGAACTGGGGGCCTCGCCATTTCCACCCAAGTGAATCTCCAGCGCTCCCGGACCCGACCAAATCCACAGCTCATCAGAGTGCACCAAGTGCCAGGCAGCTTCTTCGTCGCGATCGAGCACAAACAGGATTGCCGAGGCCGTGGCTCGCTGTCCACGCGGGGTTTCCACATGCGTGGGTGCGGTCCAAGTGCGGCGGAAGTGGCCGCCCTCGGGGTGGGGCTCAAGGTCAAGTTGCTTGACGAGCGTGGAAGCGAGCGGAGTGAGAGTAGTCATTGCATGTCTCCCTCAAAGATGCCGGTAAAACGCGGATCGATCCAGCGCAGGTCTCCGTCAATAACCGTTGCAATCTGGCGAGAAGCGCCGGTTTGGACGAGCTCTTCGATAGTGTCGACAATCGTCGTGACAGGCACATCGAAAAACACCATGTCTGCGACCGCGCCGGACTGAAGCTGGCCAACGCGCTGCGGGCCAGTCGACAATCCTAAGGCGACCGCCCCGCCCAAAGTAGCGGTGTGGAGCAGACGACGAGCCAAGTCGCCTTCCCCATATCCCTGAGCGCGAGCGATCTTATACAAGAGCGCAACGTCTTCCATGACGTCAAGGCTGGGAGAAGAGGACAGAGAGTCCGTCCCCACGGCCAGCAAATTGCCCTCATTCAGGTAGGCGGCAACAGGGGGAGCATCCAAGCCAATCACACGATTCGAGCGCGGACACAAAGCAACAGCAGTATTTCGAGAACGCAAGCGACGCCGGTCATCTGCGGTCATGTACACGCCGTGGGCCACATGGCAATCAGGACCCAAAACTCCCAGCTGGTCGACGAATTGTGTCGCCGAGAATCCACCGCCCAAGGAACGCATTTCCGTGAAGGAAGTCGATGCTCCGCTGCGCCACAAATCGTCCAATTGCGCGGTTCGGCCCTCTTTCCACTCGGCCTCGGAATGGGACTCTCCCAAGTGAATGTGCAGACGGAGGTTGCGTCGGCGCGCAAGATCGGGAAGATCCAAAAGCGGTTCCGCATCCAATGAATACGGGGCATGCGGGGAAATGCCGATCTGCGGGGGAGTGGGCATCGCATCGAGGGAAGCATTGACGCTTGCCGGACCGCGAGCCGCCCAATCCTCGTTCGACCACCCCATGACTTCCCAGTAGGCGACGCCGTGCAGGCCAAGGTCGTGGAGTGCGCTCGCGGCCTCGGGGTCGGTGACAACGTCGGCAGCGCTGGTTGTTCCGTAACGGATCGAGAGGCGAGCACCCCGCGCGGCCTCGGCCTTCCAATCGAACTCCGTGTGGTCATAGACCGCGTCGAAAGCCTGCGCCCATGAGGGGAAACCCGTGTAACGCTTTGCCCCAACTTCCGCCATTCCCGTGTACTGCAGGTGGGTGTGCGCATTGACGAGGCCGGGCATGAGTACCCCGTCCACGTGGTGCTCGACGAAAGAACGTCCAGCTTGCTCAAGTGCGTGGATCACCCAATCGCGCGAACCGACGTGCTCAATGCGTCCATCAATAACCGCGATTGCGCCATCAAGAACAGAAGGCGCGGTGATGGGGATGACAAGACCCGCAGAATAGACCTGGACTACATCAGAATGTGGGGCAAGCGGACGGATCTGTGCGTCATCTGGGGTAACTGTCGACATAGGACTATTGTGCATTGCCTGTCCCACGAAGTGCATCAAGCGCAGCCCGAGATACCGCATCATCAGCGTGGCTAGGAAGATTGTGAAGCCCGGGAGAAAGCTCTTCCCCGCAGGTCAATAATTCAGTGAGCGCTGCGACTTGCACTCCGAAACTCATGTCCATGATCTCGATGGGATTGCCTTCCCCGGCCGTGTAGTTGATGCCCTCACCATTTTCGAGGATACGCAGGGACTTACCCGTCGGGCTGGTCAGTCTTTGCACGTGTGGGTCGCCCGCCTCGCTCAGCGTCCACCCCGCGGCGAGCGCCTGCTCGAACTCAACTTCACCGACCACGCCGCCCGCGACAGTGACAATCGCATTTTCGGGGAGAGCCTCAAGCGCGTTGAGCGGAATGGTCGAGGGCTCTCCCGTCGCGGAAATCAACATGCCTGCGCGAGTGGCAACCTCAGACAGTGAAGCGACAGTGAAACCATCCATGCGCGCTTGGAGAGCGCGAACCGGGTCAAGTTCGACGACACTGACCTTTCCTCCCAGTGCGCGGCCAAAGCGAGCACACCCCTTGCCGACGTCACCGTAGCCGATGACTCCGATCTTCATACCGGGGATCGGGGCGCCAATTTTCGCGGGGTCAATGATGTCCAGGATTGTTGTCCAACAGGATTGGCCGGTTCCATAGGCGTTGTCGAAGAGTGTCTTGGAACGTGCGTCATTGCTGGCAATCACAGGAACGCGCAGAGGGAAATCACGCAGCGGTCGCAGTCCCGAGGTCGTTTCCTCGGCAGCGCCGCGCAAAGCGGAAAGCGCTGTGGGAGCGCGACCCGGATCGTGAGCCATGCGAATAAGATGCGAACCGTCATCCAACAGATATTCGATGTTTTCGGCAAGGAACTCGCGGGCAAGTGTTTCCTCCTGCTCGGGGCTTGCCTGGGAGTCGGCAAAAACCTTCAGTCCCGCGCGGCGTAGGGCATCGGCAACGTCATCTCGGGTCTCGCTTGCGTGCCCAAAAACGGAAACTTCAGCTCCGGCCTCGGCAAGCATGAGGGCAAGCGCAGCGGTCTTAGGTTCCAATACCAGGGCGAGGCCAATTCGGCGGCCCGGGAGCAGGTGGGCAATGCGGCCCACCGCGGCCTCGGTGACGGGCATGTGCATGCGTGCCCACGCGATGCGCTCGGGGTCCCCTGGTCCAGAAATTGGGGAACCGTCGGGGGAGTAGACCCCCTCGAAGGTGCCGGAGGGTGCGACGACGGTTATCGCACCCGGGTGGGGGCGCGCCTGGTCTGAGAGATCAAATACTGTCTCGAGGCCGGTGGTGCCTTTCCCGCTGGGCTGAGGAGTGACCTGAGCGCCGAAGGCCTCAAGAAGAGAAGCGAGCTCAGGGTCTGAAGTGACGAAAGGTCGTCCCGCGATCAACATATTTGTTGCGCGGGCGTATTCACGCAGAAGCACTTGCGCATGGGTCATGCCGTTCAAACTAGCAGATGAGCCTTCATGAGGTTGACGGGTAGGCGGTATTAGGTCCATGAAAGGCGTGGTTGTTAGTCTGGTCGCAGGTCCTTTTCTGTTCAATGGGTGTCCTTGAGGACGTCATTTTCGGTCGTGAGGAAGTACTACACATGCGCGAAGCGTCAATGCCGCAGGCAAGTGATCCCGCCACATATGCGGATGCTGATATCCGTCTGGCAGCGGTCGATATGGATGGGACCTTGTTGGATGATCAGAAAAACTTCCCCGTGGGATTGGACCAGCTCCTCGATTCTATGGAGGCGTGTGGCGTGACTTTTGCGCCCGCGTCTGGTCGGCAAATCTGGACTCTGATCAACATGTTCCCCGGCCGCGCCGGGATGACTTTTATCGGTGAAAATGGCGCGATTGTCATGCGTGATGGGGAAGAGATATCCTCAAGCCCCCTTGACCTAGGGACCGTGCGCCGCTGTGTCGAGTTGGTCCGTCATCACGTGCGTCAGGGCGGTTTCTTTGCTGCGCGTCCCGATTCGCAAGATGGGAAGGCCCAGGAAATGGAAGCCGCGCAGTGGGACGGAGGCCTTGTCGTTTGTGGGAAGAAATCAGCGTATATCGAGCGCAGTGATGAGCCTTTCTTGCATGCAATCTTGCCGTATTACGCGCGAACTCAGGTTGTTGAAGACCTGATTGAGGTTCTTGATGAGATTGAACGCGGTGAATTGGATGACGCAATCATCAAGCTTGCTCTGCGCAGTGCAGGAGATGTGAAGCCCTTGGCTGAACGAACTTTGGGAAGCTTCAAGAAGAGTCATCAATTCGCGCTTTCTGGCGATAACTGGGCTGATTTGCAGATGCGTGGAGTCGATAAAGGCCAAGCTGTCAGCGAGCTGCAGAAGTATCTTGGGGTCTCACCTGCACAAACCGCAGTATTTGGAGATGCGGGAAACGACCTTGGGATGATGTCGCGCGCTGAATTTTCCTTTGCGATGGCGAATGCGTCCCCCGATATCCTTGCCGCAGCTCGCTTTGTTGCGCCTTCGAATAACGAGGCCGGGGTTGTGCACGTGCTGAGATCTTTCCTTGAGTAGTCACCTTTACAGGGCCTAGAGCCTTCGCTAGTCTCAGTCTTCGCAATATTTATCCACGAGGAGGACAACGTGAGCATTCCGCAGCCGGCTGGTCAAAAGCTTGGAACACCGTTTGGACAAGGTGAAGCGAAACTTAAGCGTTTCCCGCTGATCCTTGGTGTCATCGGCTGGATTCTTGTCATTTGTTCGTTTTTGTTCCCCTACATGATCATCCAAGACGCTATCAAGAGCGGACATCCCGAAGGCGCCGGCTGGGTGTGGATCCTGATTGTGATCATGTGGGTCGGCCTCATCGGCCCGATTAATATCCTCGGCGTGGTCTTATCGATTCCGAGTCGCGCAGTCCAGATCTCGGCGCAACAGCGCACGCTCAACGTGTGGGCGATCGTTCTGAATGTGAGTTCCTTGGCATTGGGAATCCTTGGATTCGTGGGGCTCTTCTTCATCGCCGGTTAGCACATTTTCAGCCGAGTATCTTCGCCTGCGAAGATCTGGACAGAGAAATGTTTGGGGGTCGCGACGCATTGCGTCGCGACCCCCAAAACATTAAGCCTTCTCAGAGGCGCTCTGTCTTACTCGGCAGAAGCTTCCTGGTTCTGATCAGCGCTGTAGTCTTCGACCTCGAGGTCTGCCCAGTAGTCCTCGGCCCACGGATCTTCGATCGGCTGGCTGCGCTTCCACAGGACGTAGCCTGCACCAGCAGCGGCAGCGGTCAATGCGGTGAAGCAGAGGGCGCGAAGCAGGCGACCCTTCTTGCAGCACTTCTTCTTACGAGCCGGAGTCGTCAGGGCCTTTGCGGATGCGGAACGAGCGGCGCGTGCGCGCGAACCCAGATCACCCTCAGCAGCAAGAGCAGTGGCGGACTCGGACACTGCCTTGTTCAGACGAGGCAGGTAGTCCTCCACGACGTGGCCGTGAATGTCGGAAAGGAAGGGCTGAGCGCGGTCGGCGACAGACTGTGCACGTTCGCTTGCGGACTCAACAAGGGGAGTCGCGCGCTCAATCGCGCTTGAGAGCGCAGCCTGTGCGCGAGGAGCTGCCCAGTCCAGTCCCTGCTCTGCCAGATCGGCGGCTCGCACGGCGAGACGGCCCGCGTGCACAGCCGCTGCGTCGCGGAGCTGCAGGCCCTGTGCCTTGAGCTTTTCGGTGTCGATGTTCGGGGTCCTTGCCATGATGTCTCCGAATCTGTAAAAAAATTCGCGTCCGTTGAGCGAACGCATGGACCCTTCTATTGTGCACTCTTTGACCATTAGATGCAGCTTCATTAAGCGAATACTGAGCAAAATAGCGTGCCGATCTCACCTGAATCTGGAACCATGGAGATATGGAAGCAACAATTCACACCAATAAGGGCGATATTCGACTCGAGCTTTTCCCCGAGCAAGCCCCCAACACCGTCAAGAACTTCACCTCACTTGCACAGGGTGAACGCGAATGGATTGACCCTAACAATGGTCAGCCCACCTCGCGCCCCCTTTTCAATGGCACGATTTTCCACCGCGTCATTGATGGCTTCATGATTCAGGGCGGTGACCCCCTTGGTACCGGAACCGGCGGTCCCGGATACCAGTTCAACGATGAGATCCACCCGGATCTGACCTTCTCCAAGCCCTACCTTCTGGCCATGGCAAACGCAGGCAAGCGCATGGGCAAGGGAACCAACGGCTCTCAGTTCTTCATCACCGTTGCACCCACCCCGTGGCTCAACGGAAACCACACCATTTTCGGTGAAGTGATCGACGAAGACTCCAAGCGAGTTGTCGATGCGATCGCAACAACCCGTACCGGTCGTAACGATCGTCCCGTCGAAGATGTCGTCATCGAATCGATCGACATCACTGACTGATCACAAACCGGAAGGTTTATATGTCTCAGCCTCTGTACGGTCAGCGTTCTGATCCCTACGCTGCACCCGAGTGCCCGCGCCACCCCGGCGTGCGCAGCGTCGATTACTGCAAGCGCTGCAATCGACCCATGTGCACCCAGTGTGTCGTCCCCACGGAAGTCCGTTCGATTTGTGTGGACTGCGCGGGCCGAGGCCGAGGTAACCTTTTCGGAAGCGCCCGCGCCGCCCGGCCTCGTCAATGGGGGAGCGTCCGGGTGAGCGCACAAACCCCTGTCGTCACCTACGCGATCATTGGCGTGTGTGTGGCTCTGTGGGTAGGTGACATTCTCACCAAGGGCGTAATCACCCAATACCTGGGATTCACACCGATTCATGGCCTGTATCAGCCGTGGCGGATCCTGACGACGGCGTTCTTGCATGTGAACCTCATGCACATTGCCTTCAATATGGTTTCGCTCTACGCAGTTGGACGGGCATTGGAGCCGGCGCTGGGACGCGGTCCCTACTTCTGTCTCTATCTTTTGAGTGCTCTGGGTGGAACCCTCGGCGTTTTGGGATGGGTGCTGATTGACCCCTCATCTGCCTTGACGGTGACCGTCGGTGCCTCGGGCGCAATTTTCGGCCTTTTTGGCTCGGTTTTTGTTCTGCAACGGGCCGCTGGCATTGATGTGCGCGCCGTTGTCGGCCTTCTCGCAGTCAACCTCCTGTATGGCTTCATCGTTTCAGGAGTGTCGTGGCAGGCTCATCTTGGCGGTTTGCTTTTTGGGATGCTCACAACCTGGGGGATGCTCGCCTTGGGTAAGCCGCGTTCTGGGATGACAGCGAAGAAACAACGCCGCCGTTTGTATCTTGGTATCGCGGGGATGTTCCTTGCGGAGCTTGTCATCCTTGTTGTCACCTACATGGTGCTTCTCAATATCTGAGTGGGAGTTTCGATGCTGGACCTGTGGAATCCGTGGGAGATCTATGATCGGCTGATTGACCAGATCGACCCAGCCGTGCAAGTCACGGCTAGCGGACGTTTTGGTAAGTGGGCTTTCATTGAGAATTCCGAGGCTGGTGCGGGAATGGCTTTCCATATGCCCGTTGAGTCGATTGCTCGCCGCCTTCCCGCCGACCCCTCTGGCATGAGTCTGCGCGAGGTTGCCACCTATGCGAAGAGTTGGAATTTCGCCGAGGCTGCCCTGGGTATGGCTGCATTGAATTCGTGGTATGCGCTTCCCTCGCGGGCCGAAGCCGCAGGTTTTGTTCCTTGCCAGGTGAATAACTGGCAGAACCTTTTTGACCCTTGGTCGGCTGAGGTTGCCGGCAAGCGCGTCGCTGTTATTGGGCATTTCCCCTTCGCTGCTGCGGCCCTTTCCGCCGCATCTGAGCTCTTCATCTTTGAGCGCAACGTGCTGGACGGAAATTTGCCAGACACTGCCGCAGAGTATGTTCTGCCCACCTGTGACTACGTCTTCATTACGGGCTCTGCCTTTGTGAATAAGACGATGCCGCGTCTCTTGGAGCTTTCCCGAAGTGCGCAGACGATTATTGTTGGCCCTTCGGCTCCCGCTGCGACCTTGCTTGCCGAGTACGGCATGAATTCACTGACGACCTTTTCGACGACGGATATTGCCTCCTTCCAGCCCGCTTTGGGTGGCCAGCGCCTTGGGGGTATGTACGAGGCCGGTCGGCGTATCGAGTTCCACGCGTAGTCTGCGTGGAGTTATTGCCCCGCATCCTAGGGTTCGGTGGGGGAGTGTAGTGGCCCGCTAAATGTCCTACATGGCTTCGTTTTGGCCGCTTCTTATTGCGTTCTGGGCGAAAGCTGGGAGCTAAATGGGAGCTTGCTCATTTTGCTTGTGGATGTTGTGGATAAAGTGTGGATACAGCGCGAAATCATTGTGCGAAGCTGAAAAGTGCGTTGTGGGACATCATTTTGTTGTTTTTGGGAAAAAATACGAGTTTTCGTTGATATTTAGCAAGTCTGAAGTTTCAATTCAATCTTCATGGAACTAAATTCATTAGTAAATCTGGGAATCGAAGCTGGGTAATTACATCGATGGTATTTATCCCCAGCTGTGGATTTGCTTGTGGATAACTTTTTGCTGTGGATGTGGATTTAGGCCTCTAAAGCGCCCAATATCGTCGATATCCAAGATCTGACGAAGAAAAATCTTGTGATGCGTGAAAGCAAAGGGGCTGGGACACCCTTGCGGGTGTCCCAGCCCCTTGAGACTCAACCGTGAATTCAGTTCATCAAAAAGACCGAATTCACGTTCGGCGATATGCTCAGCGCCAACGCATAGTCATGAGGAAGCCGACAAAGGCGATACCGCCACCGACTGCCAAGTTCCACTGACCGATCTTCGGAATCGGGTAGGTAGCTCCGGAAATGTAGAAGACAACAATCCACAGCAGGCCGACAATCATCAGGGTCGTAAAGACGGGTGCCCACCACACGGGCGAAAGCGGAATGCCATCGGTCCACGCGTGGATTTCATTATCTGATTCGGCCTTTGCGCGCTTCTCAACGCGAGATTCGTGATCGCGCTTCTTGCTTGATGAACGCTTGCCGTGTTCCTCGCGCTTCGAGTCCTTCTTCTTCTCGTCCTCGTGAGCGTGACGCTCTTCGCGCTTCTCGGAACGCTCCTCGGTCTGTGCGTCCTTCTTCTCTTCCTCGCGCTCTTCGCTCTTCTTCGGCTCAGCCACGATTTTCCTTTCATGCGGCAAGTGTCGGGATCTCCCCGGGAAACGCCGCGACAGGCGGCCTTCCTCTAGCCTAGCGGGACTGAGCCAAACATCAAAAGCAACTGGGCGTTGCACCCTTAAACAAGGGATACTAGAGGTACACCTATTCGCCAACAGGAGATGATGTGAAACTCTTCGGCCGACCGCTCACCCGCCCGACGGGTCGTACCCTGCGCTCGGCTCTGTCTGTTCTCATCGTCACCACGGCCTCGGGAATGCTCTTTGTCGCCAGTGCACGCTCAAACGCGGAAACTCGCTCACAAACCGCTGTCGATCTGGCCGGGCTTGTCGCGCACCGTCAAAACGAAGTGAAAGAACTCCAAGACGGGGTCCGCAGCCTGAAAGATCAGATTGCAGGCCACGTTCCCGCAGCAGGCCAGCAGAACAGCGATAACGTCGGTGAACTTTCCAAAGTTCCCGTCTCGGGTCCCGGTATTACGGTGACCCTTTCAGATGCGCCCACAGACAGTATCCCGGACAACGTCAACCCCAACGATCTGGTCATTCACCAGCAAGATATTGACGATGTCATGAATGCAATGTGGGAAGGTGGCGCAGAGGCAATGACCGTCCAAGGTGTACGCATTGCCCCACGCACAGTTGTGCGCTGCATTGGAAACGTCATTTTGGTCGGTGGCACATCCTTCTCTCCGCCCTACAAGATTTCGGCAATCGGAAATGTGAATCAGCTCCGAAATTCAGTCGAAACGAACCCTCGAGTCGTCAACTATCAGCGTTATGTGGCACGCTACGGATTGGGCTGGGAGTTGAAAACTTCAGACAAACTGGAATTTCCGGCATCAGACCAAGACCTATCCCTTCGATACGCACAGGTGGTGAAAGAGAATGGGTGAACACGTGAAAGAAGCGCCTGCCCCCCGTCGCTATCGCGTCACCTTCCTCTCGGTCATCGGCGAGCTCCTCATTACGATTGCCGTCATTTTGGGGTTATTTGCCGTTTGGCAGTTGTACTGGACGACATACAAGGTAGAAGGCCCCCGCGCTCAAGCAGTCGCGGACTTCTCCAGCAAGCACCCATCGAACCGAACCCTGGGTGAGCGTCATACCGACGATCCGCCGGAGTTCACCCTGAACCCGGCAATCGATGAACTCTACGGAGTGATCCATGTTCCTTCATGGAATTGGATGAAGATCCCCCTGGGTGAAGGCACGACGGGTAGCGTGATTGATCAGGGCTGGGCGGGCCACTACAAGGACACCGCGCAGCCCGGTCAAGTGGGTAACTTCTCGGTTGCCGCACACCGTCGTTCATACGGTAATTCATTCCGTTTCATTGACCTGCTCAAGGACAATGACAAGGTTGTTGTCGAGACCGATAACGTCTATCTGGTCTACACCTACCAGTCCAATGAGATCGTTCCCGCCAACGATGAAACCAATATCCGCGTCATTGCCCCGGTTCCCGGTGATCTCACCTTCTCAAAGCAGCCGACTGAACGTCTGATGACAATGACGACCTGCAACCCCGAGTACGGCAACTCTGAGCGTTTTATCGTTCATCTCAAGCTGGAATCGTGGACTCCGAAGAGTACGGGTGTCCCCGCCGAACTACTCGATGAGCCCGTGGAGTAAGGAAGGAATTCAATATGTACGGATGGTTTTTCCGCCACCTTCCGGGACCCACGTGGTTCCGAGTTTTCTTGTGCCTGGTGATCGCTGCCTTCGCTGTTGCCGTGCTTTTTGCCTACGTTTACCCATGGGCAGAGCGTTTCTTTGGCTTGGGTGGCGCTGCGGTCTGATTGACCGAAATTGAGCATAGAGCGGGGGGCCGGCATTGCCGGCCCCCCACAGTGTATTCAGTTCAGATTGTCGCCCTTCAAACGGGGCACCCCCAAGCAGACTCTGTCAGTCTGAAGCGGGCCTCGCGTGCCTTAGTGGCCTGAGGGGCTGGGGGAGGCCGAAGAGCCGCCCTGCGACACGTAGAGAGTGATGGAGCTGCCCTGTCGCACCGCAGAACCCTCACTGGGCGTCACGCCGGTGACAACACCAGCAGCTGCGTTACGGTCAGGCATCTGGATGACGGTCACGCGCAACCCCAAGGCCTCAAGCTGAGAGGCGACCTCGGTGTAGTTTGCACCCGTCAGGTTCTGAGGAACGGTGATGTTACCCGAAGCGATGTTCAGGGCGATGGTATCTCCGCGCTTGGCCTCGGAACCCACAGCCGGAGAGGTCGAGACAACGCGACCCTGCTGGGCGCCGCCCTCATCGACGGTGTTGACGTTTCCAACCGACAGGCCGGCCTGGGTCAGTGCGGTGCGAGCCTGATCCTGGCTCATGCCAGTGACATCGGGGATCGTGACCTTTTCAGAGCCAGAGGACACGTAACCGGTAATGGTTGATCCGGCGCGGACCTTCGAGCCTGCAGAAGGGCTAACGCGTGCAATCTTGCCGCTTTCGACCGTATCAGAGGCTTCCTTCTGGTCGGATAGAGTCCACTTCAAGCCCAAAGCTTCAACAGTTTGCTGAGCCTGCGTTGGGGTCATGCCGACAAGGTTATCCGGCAGAGTGATGGAGGCGGGACCCGAAGAAATCGTTGCAATAACGCGGGAACCGGGCTTTGCGGCGGTTCCGGCCTTCGGATCGGTTGAAACAACGGAACCGGCAGGAACGCTGTCAGAAGCAACCTGCTCGTTCGCAACAGCCCACTCGAAACCCTTATCCGTAATGGTCTTCATGGCCTCGGCCTGGGTCTGACCAACAACGTTGGGCACCTCTGTCGTCGAATCGGCGCGAGTATGCGTCAGGAAAAGCCAGGCGATACCAATAACCGCAACCAGGACAACACCGATGATTCCCGCGATCAGAGCCGCAGGACGCTTCTTCTCGTCCTCTTGCTCCTCATCGTCGCGACGAACCGCAGTTGCCGCAGCCCCGCGAGGTCGAATTTGGGTCTCCTGGGCCTCGGAAGGTGAGGATGCTGCGGGGAATGCGGGAGGCGTGGCAACTGCGGGAAGCGTCTGCGTTGCCTGGGTCGTCCACACCGCGGTGTCGGGCGCGTTCACGTGAGAGCCATGAGCCGCGCGCAGAAGGTCGGCCTTCATTGCAGCCGCTGAAGAATAGCGATCGTCAGGGTTCTTAGCGAGAGCCTTCATGACGACGCGGTCCATTTCCGCCGGAACATCGGGCGCGATCGATGAAGGAAGCGGCGGAAGAGTCTGCACGTGCTGGTAGGCAACGGCTACCGCAGAATCCCCGGTAAATGGGGGCTTTCCGGTGAGAAGCTCGAAGAGCAGGACGCCCGCTGAGTACAGATCCGAGCGCGCATCCACCGGCTTACCCTGTGCTTGCTCAGGAGAAAGGTACTGAGCAGTGCCAACGACTGCGTTCGTCTGCGTCATTGTCGCCTGAGAATCGGCGATTGCGCGGGCAATACCGAAATCCATGACCTTGACTTCGCCCTTGGAAGTCAGCATGACGTTGCCGGGCTTGATGTCGCGGTGAACCAGGCCAGCAGAGTGCGAGTACTCCAGCGCAGAGAGAACGCCGGCAACAATGTCGACGACCTCGGGAATGGGGAAGGGGCCCGCATCGTCAGAGAGCAGGTCCTTCAGTGGACGCCCATCAACGTATTCCATGACGATGTAAGGAATCGACACTCGACGGCCGTCGGGGAGGATGGTTGGTTCTTCACCGGTGTCGTAGACAGCAACGATGTTTGGGTGGTTAAGCGAAGCCGCGGATTGGGCCTCGCGACGGAAGCGCGCCTGGAAGACGGAATCCATCGCCAAGTCGGTGCGAAGAGTCTTAATTGCAACGATTCGCGACAGACGCTTGTCGAATCCGAGGTGAACTTCGGCCATCCCGCCGCGCCCGATGAGCGAGCGCACCTCGTAGCGTCCCCCTAGAACTCGAGGGGCGGATTCTGCCATGTCGAAACCTCCTGATTGAGTGAGACGTCTGCACTTGTCCTGTGCAGGAGCGACCCTAATCTGTTGTGGATAGTAGCAACCGCAATTAAGAAAATTGTGAGAGAGATCAGGAAGATGACCAGCCATTTTCCGATTTGCTCACTGCGGCTTGGCTCCGGCGCCACAACAGAACGATTGTAGCGAGTCTTTGCGGGAGCGCTCGTGAGGATTGTTCCGTTCTCTTCCGTGATCGCGTGCCAGCGGAAAAGCGCGGGGTTGATTCTTGTGGTCTGAGCAGGCCGTTTAGGACGCTGTGGGCTGGTAGGGGCCTTGCGCGTCGAGGCCCCGGTTGCGGGGGTGTGCACCGCAGGAGCTGCGCCGCGGCTTTGTGTCCTGCGCCCTGGTCCGTCACCTCGCTCTTCCCTTCGCGAGGCCGTAGAAATACGCGAGGAGAGGGAAGGACGCGATGGGGAATCCTTGTGCGAGGCCTCGGGAGTGCGCGTCGGCGTCACAGGGCGGGCTGCCAGGGAAGGCTGTGCTGCCTGTGCGTCAAAATCGACGGGCTCAAGCATGTCCTCGGGAAGGGAACGACGGTGTGTGTGGCGAATCGGCGCACTGCGTCGAGCCACTGGGTTGACGCGAGTTTCGACTGTGGGTTCGCCAGGAGCCGGTGTTGCACCGTGCTGCGGAGCTGGGACGCTTGGGGCGGGGAGCGGACGTGCCTGAAGGGAAACGCCCATCTCACTGGCTGCCGCAACCAGTTCACGAACAAGTGCCGAGCCCGATGCGGGGCGCTGCTGTGGATCTTTATCCAACAAGCGGTAGATCACTTGAGCAAGGGGAGCAGGAACCGTATCCGGAAGCGCGGGAACCGGTTCATTGACGTGGGCGAAGGCGATATCGACCTGGGACTTCCCGGTGAAAGGACGAACGCCGGCTGCGGCCTCGTAGGCAATGACACCGAGAGCGTAAAGGTCACCCAGTGAGGTGGCTTTCTCTCCCATTGCCTGCTCGGGGGGAAGGTACTGGGCGGTTCCCATCACCATGCCATCGGCGGTCAGATCAATCTGAGAATCTGTACGAGAAATACCAAAATCCGTCAGCTTAACCATGCCGTCGGGTCGAATGAGAACGTTTGCGGGCTTGATATCGCGATGGACGACACCTGCCTGAGCCGCCGCGCCTAAGGCCATTGCAATCTGCATGAGAATGGGCATGAGGTATTCGGGAGCCAAAGACTGGCCACCGCGCAGGTAATCGGTCAAGGGACGTCCTTCGACCAGCTCCATAATGATCCAGCCGCGACCATTTTCTTCGCCCGAATCCAAGACATTGGCGATATTCGGATGCTCAACGCTCATCGCGTTACGTGCTTCAATGCGCAAGCGAGACAGCGAAAGTTCCTGCCCGGATAGCTCAGGACGCAAGACCTTCGCAGCAAGAATGCGGCCGGTGACGCGATCGCGTGCCTTCCAGACCTCGCCCATTCCTCCTTGGGCAATGAGGGAAAGCAGCAGATACCTGCCGCCCAGGACTCGCCCAGCCAGCTGGTTTGGTGCCCGTGTTGGTTTGGGATCGCTCACTTCAGACCCTCCTGGAGAAGTGCACGTGCGATGGGGCCCGCATCGGTTCCACCGTGCGGGACGGGATGGGATTCATCGCCTTCAACAAGTACCGCGAAGGCGATCTGTGGATTATCGGCGGGGGCGAAACCAACTGCCCAGGCATTTGCGCGGCCGGAACCGTCGCCTAATTCAGCGGTGCCGGTCTTGGCAGCAACGGAAACTCCTGGAATTGCCATGGAGGTTCCGGTTCCATAGGGCTGGGAGACAACGCCGGTCATCATCTGCGTCAGTTGGGAGGAGATCTCGGGGGTGATCTTCTGACCCACACGGATTGGTGAGGTTTGCGATTGAACCTGAAGATCAGAATCAACGATCTGAGAAATCAGGTAAGGACGCATCATTGTTCCCTTATTGGCAATGGTCTGTGCGATCATCGCCATCTCCATAGGAGTGACCTTGACCGAGTACTGGCCGATTGCGCTCATCGCCAGCTGCGCAGAATCCGTTGAATCAGGGAACTGAGAGGGCGTGACGCTGAGCGGAATCTTCTGGGAGGTTCCGAACTCAAAACGGTTTGTCACATCTGCCAAATCCGTGTGCGTCAGTTTCTCACTGGCCAGGACAAAGGTTGTGTTGCACGAACGCGCAAAGGCTTCTGAAAGGGTCGGGTGTCCATTGCCGCATTCGGTTGATTCAATATTTGATACCGAGGTTGCCGTTCCGGGAAGTGTGGTTGAGACGGGGGAGTCCATCTCTGTTTCCGGAGTGACCGCGCCCTTTTCAAGAAGAGCAATGGTTGTCAGGATCTTGAAGGTCGATCCGGGAGCATATAAGTCGCCTGCAATTGCGCGGTTATACAGGGGCTTAGAGGGATCGTTAATGAGATTCGTGTAAGCGGTATTGGCTTCCTGTGAATCAAAGACCGCCAGCGAATTGGGATCGTAGGAAGGCGAAGAATACATGGCCAAGACCGCACCGGTATTGGCATCGAGAGCAACAACTGCGCCCTTGCGATTGCCCAGTTTTTCAGCCGCGATCTTTTGCATATTCGGGTTGAGCGTCAAAACGACGCCACCACCTTGGCGGTTTTGGCCGGTGAAAAGGTTACGGAAGCGCTGGGCGAGAAGAACCTGAGACTGCCCATCCAAAATGTCCTCAGCCGCTGCTTCCATCCCAGTCGATTGGGAGAAAGCGGCAGAGAAGTATCCCGTGGTCTGGGCGTAGAGGGGACCCTGGGCATAAGAACGCTGGTAGCGCGAAGAATCCTCGATCTTCTTTGAAGAAGCGATGGCTTCTCCAGCAACGATGATGGGACCGCGGTCAACTTCGGCGGCATGGAGGATGGTTCGCTGATTGCGCCCATCGGCATTGAGAGATGGGGCCTGAATGACCTGATTATTCGTCACAATCAGGCCAAGGGCAGCAAACATCGTCAAAACGACGACGAAAAGACGACGAATCTGGGTATTCACAGGCGACCTCCCGCGTGTTCGGGGGTGTGACGCTTCTTGGCATCAACAACGGGGAGATTGCCCGAGGTCCAGGTTGAGGGCACCGAAGGACGACGTGAAGCATCCGATACGCGGATCAGAAGAGCAACAGCCAGCCATGAGGACACCATCGAAGAGCCGCCGGCTGCCAAGAAAGGAGCGGTTAGGCCGGTGAGTGGAATCAGTCGGGTGATGCCGCCCAAGACCACGAAAATCTGGATTGCGAAGGAGAAGCTCAGGCCCGTGGCAAGGAGCTTCCCGAAACCGTCACGCACGCCAATTGCCGCGCGCATGCCTCGTTCAATAAGAATCAAGTACAGGACCAAGATCGCCGCAAGGCCAGTAATTCCAAGTTCTTCAGCGAAAGAAGAGAGGATGAAGTCCGAGTTAGCCAAGGGGACAAGCTGTGGATAGCCGCGACCCCAGCCCGTTCCCAAAAGCCCGCCCGAGGCCTGGCCGAAGAGGCCTTGGACCAGCTGGTAGGAGCCGCCGGCTTGAGCGTTGTAGACCTCGGGGTCAAGAGCGTTGAGCCAGACCGAGAAGCGGGCACGAACGTGGCTGAAGGTGCTGATAGCAACAAGAACAGCGGGGACGAACATGAGGAAGCCGATGACCAGCCAGGAGACGCGATTTGTTGCGACATAGAGGGTCGCAACAAAAAGGCCGAAGAAGAGCAACGAGGTGCCCAGATCCCTTTGAAGAACCAGGATGGCTACTCCCACAAGCCATACGACCAAGATTGGTCCGAGGTCACGAGCGCGGGGCATCCGCATGCCCAGAACCTTGGGACCGCCAATCGCGAGGTTATCGCGATTGTTCACCAGGTAACCCGCGAAGAAGATTGCCAGCGTGATCTTGACGAGCTCGCCGGGTTGCATTGACAGCGGTCCGAGGCTGATCCACACGCGAGCGCCGTAGGTTTCCTTGCCCAATCCGGGGATCATCGGAAGAAGGAGCAAAACGAGCGAAAGCAGGCCAAAAGTGTAGGTGTAGCGACGCAGGATTCGGTGGTCACGAATAACAACCAAAATGACTGCGGCCAACGCAATTGCAATGCCGACGAACATCAACTGACGCATGCCGACCGTATCCATGCCCAGTGCGTTCAACGAGAGGTCAATACGGTAAATCATCGCCAAACCCATGCCGGTGAGCGCAACAGCGACCGGCAAAATAACTGGATCAGCGTAGGGAGCCAAGAAGTGGACTCCGATTTCCGCAAAGATTGCAATGGCCAGCAAAATTCCAATGTGAAGGCCGAGGTTTGCCGGGGGTTCACCCGTCCGGTTGATACTGGTGATGACATAGCCACCAATGCCGACGGCTAGGGCAAGGAGCATAAGGACAAGCTCAAGAAAGCGTCGGGGACGAACGGGGTTAATGGACACGGTTGCCATTAGTTACCCCCTTCCTGATTGGCCGAGGAATTGGCGGAATTATCGCCTGTGGAACCTTGGCCTTCTTGTCCCTGCTGGTTGTTCTGATTTTGCTCGCGTTCCTGCTGTTCCTTTTGCTGCTTCGCTTCGCGTTCCTTCTCCAAAGCGCGCTCGCGGGCATTCGATCGCAGGACTGACACGTAGGCGTCGATATCGCTGCGGGAAGTTCTAGTGACGGGCTCTTGCAGACGCTGCTGGTCGACTGCGGCAAGCTGATCGAGCTTCACATCGGTAATTTCCACCGCATGCGAGAGATTCCACGATCCAATCGACTGCGGAATGCCTTGGTAGATCACCACGGCGCCGTCTTTGCCCAGCACGTAGTACTGAGTTTGGGACCACTTCCAGCCGAACCATCCGCCGACAACAACAGCAATGGCCGCAATCAATGAGACGAGGGGAAGTACCCACCCAAAGCGAGAACGACGGGGGAGCTCAGGCTCGGCCTCGTCATCTTGAGGAAGCGACTTCGTAGGCGCGGAAAGGGCCGCTGCACGCGCGGCTGCACCACCGCCACCTCGGGTTGGAGCTAAGCGGTCCTTTGCGGCTGCGCCGACAACCTGGGGTGCAGCGGGAGGGTTGGTACCCGCGGGAACAATATCGGCGACAACGCAGGTCACGTTATCTGGGCCGCCGGCAAGAAGCGCAAGACGGATGAGCTCTTCGGCGCATTCACCGGGATCATGGACGTCGGTGAGAACCTCGGCGATCGTATCGGCAGAAACAACGCCAGAAAGCCCGTCAGAGCACAGGAGCCAGCGATCGCCGACGATCGCCTCGCGCATGGTTTCATCGGGGGTGACATCCGCTTGGGAATCACCCAGAATGCGCATGACGACGTTGCGCTGAGGATGGTGTTCGGCCTCTTCAGGGGTGATTTGACCGCTATCGACCAAGTACTGAACGAAAGAGTGGTCGGTGGTGACCTGGGTCAGAGTGTCCCCGCGCAGAAGGTATGCGCGCGAATCGCCGATGTGAACCATGGCGAGCTTCCGACCCGAACGCAAGATTGCAATGCAGGTTGTTCCCAAACCTGCGAGCTCGGGATCATGTTGCGAGCGTTCGGAGAGCTCTTCGTGAGCGTCCATCAGAGCATCGCGAAGGAGGGGGAGTAGAGATTCTGCCGGGTGCGAGTCGGTGTCCAGAGGAACGAGGTGAGCCATCGCGACCGACGAGGCGATATCGCCGCCTGCGGGACCGCCCATTCCATCGGCTAAAACCAGTAAATTTGCGCCTGCGTAGCCAGAATCTTGGTTATTTTGACGCACCAAGCCGACGTCGCTGCGAGCGGCGTAGTGGAACTCGACGGGCTTGGATTGGGGCATGTTACTTCACCAATTCAAGGGTGGTTTGGCCGATTCTGACGATGTCCCCAACGTTTAATTCCCGAGGCGAAGTCAGCCTTTCGTCATCCACGAAAGTTCCGTTGCGTGACCCCAGGTCTTCGATCCACCACTGACCATCTGCAGGAGTGAGCCGGGCATGCTGGGAAGAGGCGTATTCGTCTTCCAAAACGAGAGTTGACGAGGGAGAACGCCCAATGATGATGGGGGAGGCACCCAGGGGGATGATTGTTCCAACGAGAGGACCGCCGGTGAGAAGCAGGTTGCGTGGAGCTGCGCCGGTCTTTGCGCGACGAGACTCGCGTCGTTTGCGATCCGCGTCCTTTCGTCCTTTTCCGCGCGGGGTCACCACAGTGCCGAAAATATCTCGGCGCAGGGTTGAGACCGCTCCCAGGACCAGGAGCCACAGGAATACAAGGTATCCCAGTCGGAAGAGGGTAAAGGTGAGATCAGAAGTCACTGGGCATCCTCACTTTGCGGGTGCGTCCAGAACAAGATTCGGGTGCGGCCGATGGTGATCTGGTTTCCGTCAAGAAGGGTCGCCGCGTCGATGCGGTGTCCTTCGACGAAGGTACCATTTGTCGAGCCCAGATCGGTAGCTATAACGCCGGTTGGGGTGATGCGAAGTTCCAGGTGGCGGCGGGAAACTCCCGAATCAGCGACGGTAATATCGGCCTCGGTCCCGCGGCCAATGACGGTGACGGGTTCAGTAAGAAGCCACTTCTCTCCGTCGACGTCAATGATGGGGTGCTCGGGTGAAGGTGACGAGGCCGTGGCTGGGGCCGCTGCACCGCGTTCGTTGCGTGCCTGAACCTGGAGCTGGCCGGTGAATTCGTCGCTATCTTGTGTGAAGTCGATGGAGATCGGCCCCAGAAGTGAGTAGCCCTGAGACTGTGCGTAGTCGGTGGCTTGCTGAACGAATTCGTCGGAAAGAATATCGAGGTCACCCAGTGCGTTCATGTCTGCTGGCGCCATACGGATAGTGAAGTGATTCGGCGCGATTGCGCGGTCCGTTGACAGTTCTTGGACATGGTCATCCATCGCGCGTTTGAGTGCGGAGGTAACGTCAACGGCTTTGATCCCAGAACGGAACACACGAGAAAAAGCACCGTTCACGCCGCGCTCAACGGCGTTTTCAAAACGGTCAAAAATGCCCATGTCATCTGTTCCTTGTTCGCGGTCTTCCTCTTCTCTCAGACATATCGGCACTCAAAGTATCGACAGGTCTACACGGGTATTTTACCGTTTCGATCACAATTGGGTGGGGTGAAGTCGCCGCGTGGGGCTATGTCGAGGCGTTATCGAAATGTGTTTCACCACCTGTTTGCTATATCAATTAGCGCTGTTAAACTCGTGGAAGATCCCTGAAATGGAGACGCATGGACCGGTTCAGTACTGCCCCCCACCCGCAGCATGCGCAGCGTAGTTCTCAACGGAGGAATCGTGCTCGCTATGCTCTGGTTTCGTGCATCCTGACAACGCTGGTTGCTCTTCCCGGAGTAGCGAGTTTTCAATCAAGCGCAGTAGCAGATGCTCCCCTAGAAACTCCAGGCGCTGCAAGCATTACGCTCTCGCGTTCTCAAGGGCGTATTGGTCAGGCCGTCCTCAATGACTCAGAAACCGACCGCACAACGGTTGTACCTGATAATTCCTACTTCGGCGTGATCAAAGGGATGGAATCCTATAACTCCGCTGATTCGAATGAAAGCTCTGTCCCTTATAGGGCTGGGTATTCCCAAAAGTGGTTGGACGCGTCTGTCGCGCAGAACGACTACTGGTCCTACATCACCCGCGGTATTGCATGGGATTATCACCTGGCCAGTGTCTACCAGTACCCCTATTACGGTGATTACACGCCCTACGCAATTTCCGCATCAACGACCAGTGCGCTGGGCTATAAGCCCAGTAATCCCGGAACAGTGTCCTTGAATGACACCTTCCTCATCGGCACGGTGCGACACAACAACTTCCCGATCTCCTCAAAGATCCACTGGGTCCACTCTTCCTTCGATATCCGTCTGGGAGACCTCGAAGAATCTTTCCCCTTCGATCAACACGAAACCGACAACGACACCGACACGACTGCGGTTGCTCGCACGGGTGGTCCCTATAAGTTGATTTCGCGTGCTTCTGCTCCCCGAACCTGTCCAACGAATGCCCCCTACTACGCGCTGACCCGCGAAAATGGTGACGGAGTCTGGTACTGCTACAGCTTTGTGGGTGAAGGTAAGGGCGATCGCGATATCTACACCGATCACCCCAACTACTATCCGCAGTCAGCGGGGAAGCCCGATCAGACACCCGCCTCCGATGACGTCTTGTCTATCACGAAGACAACCTCCGATCGGACCATCACTGTTGACGGGATCCCTTACCGCCTAGTGCTTTTTGGTTTTGTCCCCAGTGCCGATGGAACCTGCCCCGCAAAGCCCCCGGCGGATGCAACGCCGGTTTCTACCTTTACGACGAAGGAAAACCAGAGTTCCTTCGGCTGCCTCTACGGCTCTTTTAGTCAAGAACGTTACGTGCGGGTAGCGAAGAAGATTAGCGAAGAGTCTGCGGCCGTTGGGACGAGAATTCCCCGATTCGGCTTTACAACCCTGGGTGTGGGGGACTGGACTTCTCCGACCGGGACCCCTCTGTCGCTCTATGAACAGGTGGACTCCTTCGTTGACTGGTCTTCTTTTGCGGATTCGCCACTGACCCCAACCGGCTATGGCGAAAACGGTATCGTCACAAGTGGCTACCAGGCCTTCATTCCCGGGTATTCAGAGTTTGTCATTGCAGAAACCGGTCCGACGATCCCGGGTAGAAGACCCCTGCGATTTGGTGAACCCGGCTACTTCGGTCCGTGGAAGGTTAGCGACGACCCCAATGCCGCCCGCTGGCAGCTAAAAGATGTGACCTGCCTTAATGGCGTGGGTGAACGCGTGAATGTCAGTCGTGATCCCTTCACAGGTGGCGTGGACTTCTCAGAGGTTGCGCCGGCACATTCTGTCGCTGCGCTGCCCATCACCTGTACCTTCACCAATGAACAAAAGGCCCCCAAGCTGCGCATTAAGAAGGCCCTTGAGAGCGTTGAAGGTGCGACGACGGACGATATCACCGTCACGTACCGCATTACTGCAACCAATGACGGCACTATCGCAGGAACAACCGGCCGCCTAGTTGATACCCCACAGTTTGCTCCGGGACTTTCAGTACGCTCAGTAGCGATTGCTGAAACTCTTGATGGTCTTGGGCGCGCACGCCAACAAGGTAGCGCCTCCTCCTACGTGCTCACAACGGGGACCAACGTTGAAGCTGGCAAGTCTGCCACTTGGTATATCCGCATGAAGGTCCGCAGGGATCGCAATGCCTCGGGTTACAACGAGGCGTCCTTGGACTGCAAGACGACGAAGGACCGCCTGACTCCTAAGAACGGTTTGTATAACATCGTCAGCGGTCCCTACGACCACGATGGCGTGAGCAATAACGAGGCATGCGCTCCGGTTCGTCCGCGTACCATCCGCGTCGAGAAGGCCGGGACTCAGCCCATCGGTCAGAGGAACGAGGACGGGACCTATCCCCTGGAGGGTGCAGCTTTTGCGATCTATGACAACGAGGCACTGAACGGTACCCCCGTGAGCGTCCTCGAGGGCGGATCTGCTTTCGTCAGTGCGCCACTAGAAGTAGACCGCTCGTATTGGTTGGTCGAAACGCGTGCCCCCGCCGGCCATGTTTTGTTACCGCGTCCCATTCCCTTCCATATCAGCGTTGGAACTGATTCCGCTGCCTCGACCGTGATTACGACCGATTTCGGCCCCGACGAAGGATTCACCTCCGTGCGAGTTCTGCCCGCAAAGGCCGGTACAGGGGATGCCGCTCTTCCGGGTATCCGCGTCGTCGATACGCAAGTTGGACATCTGCCTTTGTCGGGGTCAACGGGTATCTACCCGTACCTCGGTGCCGGTGCGGTACTGATGGTCGCAGCCGGTGCGATTCTATGGATGAAGCGTCACGAAGGGCTTGAAGCCTAAGAAATAGATGAAGGAGGGGGCGCCCGCCGTGTGGCGGGCGCCCCCTCCTTTAACGCTCAGTCAGGTGAACTGGTAGAGCGCAGCTCAGAAGTCCCAGTCCTCATCTTCGGTGTCGACAACTTCACCCATAACGTAGGAAGAACCAGAACCAGAGAAGAAATCGTGGTTCTCATCCGCGTTCGGGCTCAGGGCCGCAAGAATCGCGGGGTTCACGTTCGTCGCATCGGCGGGGAAGAGGGCCTCGTAACCCAGGTTCATCAAGGCCTTGTTGGCGTTGTAGCGCAGGAACTTCTTGACGTCCTCGGTCAGGCCAAGGGGATCGTAAAGGTCCTCGGTGTATTCCTCTTCGTTTTCGTACAGTTCGAAGAGCAGGGAGAAGGTGTAATCCTTGAGCTCCTGACGACGTGCTTCATCGGATTCGTTAACGGCCAACTGGTACTTGTAGCCAATGTAGTAGCCGTGAACTGCCTCGTCGCGGATGATCAGACGGATCAGGTCAGCAGTGTTGGTGAGCTTTGCGTGAGCACTCCAGTACATGGGAGCGTAGAAGCCCGAGTAGAACAGGAAGGACTCAAGCATGGTCGAAGCGACCTTGCGCTTCTCGGGATCGTCGCCCTGGTAGTAGGACTTCACGATCTCTGCCTTGCGCTGCAGGGCCTCGTTCTCGTTCGACCAGCGGAAGGATTCGTTGATTTCCTCCGTGGACAGCAGGGTGGAGAAGATCGACGAGTAGGACTTCGCGTGCACCGACTCCATGAAGGCGATATTCGTGTAAACAGCCTCTTCGTGGGGAGTGCGAGCATCGG
Source organism: Trueperella pyogenes (assembly GCA_963534475.1). Classification (GTDB taxonomy): domain Bacteria; phylum Actinomycetota; class Actinomycetes; order Actinomycetales; family Actinomycetaceae; genus Pauljensenia; species Pauljensenia pyogenes_B. The sequence continues at coordinate 25,195 of CAUSSZ010000016.1, forward strand.
GGATCAAAGAGACCGCACCAATGGTTCCTTGAAGGGTGTCAAGCAGCGTCAGACCCGTGAAGACGCGGTTCGTCATGCGCTGTTCTTCGGCGTTCAGAGTCTTCCACGATGCCAAGTCGTTGCTCAAGGGCACCTTTTCGGGAAGCCAGAAATTACCGGTCAGACGGTCCCAAACCTCAAGGTCCTTCTCGTCCTCAATGCGGTTCCAGTTAATCGCTTCAAAAGCGGGCGTTACGCTCACGCGTCCTCCTGACACGAATGTTTTCCACGGCCTCGGCGTGATGGTCGGCGGGCCTGACAGTTTTTAAGGTTACCGTGTTGACGCGCGCACGTCTGCGCCTCGTCGGAATATTCACGAAAGTGTCTCACTGCCTCTAGGCATTAATCTGCGAGTAGCCCCAGCAGGTGGTCGACAACCTTTCCTCCCGAATAGGCAGAGCCGTCGTGTTGGTACTCATTCGTGATGTAGTGGTGAGCGCCCATGAGTTCGCCCGTCTGAAGCGAGAGCTCGCGCGGCACAAACATGTCGTCGTAGTAGACCGCGGCGGCAACGGGAACGGAATTCTCAGCCAAGGCCTCGGGAAGATAAACCGGCGCTGCATCCTTCACCTGCGCGAGGATATCGGCAACCTCCGCCAGGGGAGCGAGTCCCGGGTCCTCGTCGAAGACTCGGCGCATAAAGTGCTCGCCCGTCAGGTAATAGGGCTCGGAAGTATCCAGGGGATCTGCATCTTTCGCGAATCCGGGGATCTCTTCAGCAAGGCGATCAGCCGACCAATTCGTTGCGGTTCCGTGCAATTCGGGTGTTGCGCAGGCGTAGATGAATTCTTGGAAAACACCGTAAATCGGGGCGACGTTCGTTGCGTCTGCGATTGCTTCGAGGAATTGGGTGGAGAGACGGCGCTGGCCCTTGACGGTCACCCACGGGCCCTCGAGCAGGTAGTGGAGCTGGTCGGTGCGTCCCTGTCCGCCCAGCATCATGCCGATCTGGCGGAAGCGTGCGCTGCTGAGGCGCTCGCCGGTGGGAAGAAGCTCTTCGGTATCGCGCAGGTGTGCGGCGATCTCGCGGACTGTTGTTTCGTCCTCGGGGTGACGCTGGAAGAAAACGCGGTTGCGCGCAGCCGTTCGCTGGTAGGTCAGGCGGTAGATCTCATCGACATGGACGAGGCCGGGTAGGCCTC
>CAUSSZ010000017.1:0-25439 GCA_963534475.1 Trueperella pyogenes
GAGCCGTCACCGGTGGTGTTGGCCTCTCGGCCTCGGGAAATATCAACCCCGAAGGTGCGCACCCCTCAATGTTCGAGCCCGTCCACGGCTCCGCGCCCGACATTGCAGGCCAGGGCAAGGCGGACCCAACCGCAACGATTGCGTCTGTTGCGCTCATGCTCAATCACCTCGGCTATGCGGATCAGTCGCGCGCGATCATGGACGCGATTGAAGAAGACATGCGCAATCGTGCGGCCGCGAATGCGGCCGGTGATCCCTTGGTCCGCACGACCGAGCAGATCGGCAACGACCTGGTCGCGTTGATTCGCGACTGACGAGGCCGCGGGTCAGATGGCGGACCACCTAATGCTTGACCCCCGCAAGGGGAATATTCTGAAGCTACTTCAGCTTTTGAGGAGGACACGATGACAGAAACGCAGCACACTCCCACCGAATTGGAGCGATTGGGGGAGGAACCTCTGCCTTCGGCAGACGAACTGGCTGGTCGTTTCCCGCTGACCCAGAATCCGAATCCGACCCCGCAGGCGGATTACGAAAAGGCCATGGAGGAACTGAACTTCGGAACAGTTTTCACCGATCACATGGCACACATGCGCTGGACGCCTGAAACCGGATGGGGCCAGCGTGAGGTCATTCCCTTCGGTCCTCTTGACCTGTCTCCCGCAGCTGCTGTCCTTCACTACGGCCAGTCTGCCTTCGAAGGCATCAAAGCCTACCGTCACTCCGACGGCAGCATTTGGACATTCCGTCCTGGTTTCAATGCCGCGCGTATGAACCACTCGAATTGGCGTCTGGCTATGCCGCAGATGGACCGCGAGGACTTTGTTGCCGCGCTGGTGAACTACGTGCGTGCAGATGAAAAGTGGGTTCCGGGTGCTGAAGGATCCTCGCTCTACCTGCGTCCCTTCACTTTTGCTTCTGAGCCCTTCCTCGGCGTGCGCTCCGCTCACCAGGTTGACTTCTACGTCATCGGCTCCCCGGTCGGCCCCTACTTTAAGTCGGGCACTCAGACCGGCGTGTCCATCTGGGTTGAGAAGCACTACCACCGCGCCGGCCCCGGTGGAACCGGTTCGGCAAAGGCCGGCGGTAACTACGCGGCTTCGCTGCTCCCGCAGAACTTGGCCGCAGAGCGCGGTTTCAAGCAGGTCTGTTACCTGGATACCTACGAGCACAAGTACCTCGAAGAGCTCGGCGGCATGAACATGTTCGTCGTCATGGCCGATGGAAGCGTGCGTACCCCCAAGCTCACCGGCGTGATCCTCGAGGGCGGCACCCGCAGCGCGATCTGCCGACTGCTGCGTTCGCGTGGCGTGCCGGTAACCGAGGAATCCATCGCTCTTGCCGACTTGGTTGAGGGTATTAAGAATGGCTCGGTCGCTGAGATCTTCGCCTGTGGTACCGCCGCGGTCGTGACCCCGATTGCTCGCCTTGCGTCGGATGATTTCGACGTCGAGCTTCCCGCAGGTCCCGTCACCCACCAGATCTGGAAGGACATCACGGATATCCAGATGGGTCGCGCGGAAGATCCCTTCGGCTGGATGTACCGTCTGGCCTGACCCGATTGACGAGGCCGTGGCCGCCTTCCTGCGCACTTAAGCGTGGGCGTGCCCGCGAGTTTGCGTTGTAAACCTTAATGAAGGGGCGTTCGGAGTAATCCGAACGCCCCTTCATGCACCCTCTTTACTTGCTCCAACCTTCTATATGACTTTCTGTCATTAAGAAGCTAAGGTAGTCCTAAGTAGCGTCATAATGAAATGACGTCATAAAGCCGAATGAGGAGAGCGAATCGATGGGACCCGCGTCCAACGCCTCGCCAAGCGCACTACCGCACCCATACCCGAAACAGCGGCTCGCGACTGTGATCGAGATCGTCAAGAATCTGCTGCCCGCGATGTTCCTGATCATCCTCTATATCGAGCTCGGTTCGGTCATTGACGCTCTCGTCAGCGGCAAGGTCAGTCTCCTGTCACTGGGGTGCCTTTTACTCTTTGCCTTAGCGGCAGGAATGATGGCGTTTAGTGCCTCATTCTCGGGCGGTACACGCCTGCGCACAGAAGAACCGCGTCTACGTCATGCCATGGTCGCCCAGGTATTCCGCCTGGGAGTCAGTGAACGCACGAAAGAACGCTCGGGCCGCATCGTCAATACTGCAACCGATGGTGTTGAGCGCAGCTCCAATTATCGAGGCACCTTCATTGCACCCATGCTGGCCTCGCTGATCACGCCGATCATGGTCGTTGCAGTCGTATTTACTTTTGACTGGGTATCGGCCGCGGTCCTGGCAATCTCGATTCCCGTTGTTCCCCTCACTGTCGGTGCTTTCCAAAGGGCATTTCGCCCGGTTTCCACCCGTTATCGTGCGTCCTCTCGCGCGCTTGCTGCTCAAGAACTAGACGCGATCCAGGGGCTTTCAACGCTGTCCTACATCGGAGCTGGAAAGCGCGTGGGCCGCACCCTTGCACAGGCCGCAGAAAACGTTCGCCGCAAAGTCATGCGTTACCTTGCCGGAAACCAGATGGTCCTGTTGGTGGTTGACGGCGTTTTCTCGCTGGGAATGATTACCGGTGCGACCGCTCTTGCTTACTGGCGTCTGAGTGACGGTTGGTTCACAATCGGTCAGGCCGTCACACTTGTCCTGCTCTCCTCGATCATGCTCGACCCCCTGGATCGAATCGGCCAATTCTTCTACATCGGCATGGGTGGAATCGCTGCAACCCGCGAAATCAAGCGCTTCACCAGCGAAACCCCAGAGGTCATCGACCCGGCGGAAAATGGCGTTCTTGCTCCGATTTCGCTTCCCGCACCCGGGGAAGTGCGCATCGACAGCGTCTCCTTCGCTTACGAGGCCGATACCCCGATCCTGCGCGGAGCTTCCCTTCGTGTCGCCCCCGGTGAGCACATTGCGATCACGGGTACCTCGGGCGCTGGAAAGTCAACGCTCTCGAGCCTGATCCAGGCGCACCACCGTCCCAGCGAGGGATCCATCTTCATCAATGGCGTTGATATCTCTCAGGTACCCCTGCAATGGGTTCGCTCGCAAATCGCAGTTGTTGAACAGACCACCTACCTCTTCTCTGACACTTTGCGCGCGAACATCCTGATCGCCAACCCCGCCGCAAGCGACGAGGACATTCTCGCGGCACTGCGCACCGTCGGCCTCGATGATCTTTTGGCGCGACTTCCCGAGGGCTTGGATACCCGCGTTGGCGACAAGGGACTGGCTCTCTCAGGCGGCGAAGCGCAGCGCGTCGCACTTGCCCGGGCATTCATCAAAGACGCCCCAATCCTTCTGCTTGATGAACCCACTGCACACGTCGATTTGGAAAGTGAAAGACAGATTCTTAACGCCATCGATACCGTTGCACGTGGGCGCACGACCATCACGATTTCTCACCGAGGAGCAACGATCGCCCACGCAGACCGCCAGGTTGAACTGAAGGAAGGGGAACTTCGATGAACCCCCAGAACTTCACGCGCATGGACCTCTCGCGCCGCCTCATCCGCGTCGCTCGTCCCGTCCTTTTCCCGCTTGTTTTCTCTCTACTTGCGCGTATTGTTGCGCTGGTCTTGGGGATCGCGCTCTTTGCGGTGGGAACATGGGCATTGGGTTCCTATGCCTCGGATCCAGCCTCGGTCACCCTGTCATGGGTGGTGTGGGCGCTGGTGATTATGTCCCTGCTCAAGGCCCTGTTCCGCTACCTCGAGCAATACGCGGGACACTACGTTGCTTTCCGCTCTCTTGCGCTGCTACGTAATTACTTCTTTGATTCGCTAGAACCTCAAGCTCCGGCGATGACCGAGGGGGCAGATACCGGTGACCTTCTGTCGCGAGTGACGAAAGACGTCGATCGCGTTGAGGTCTTCTTCGCGCACACCCTGGTGCCCCTGGCAACAGCGGTAATCGTTCCCGTTGGGACTGTCGTGTGGATGGGCGTGGCAATCTCGCCGCTTAATGCGCTCGTCCTTGCGCCTTTCCTTGTCCTGGCAGGGATTTGTGTTCCGACCTTCGGTGGCAAGGCTACCGACGAAGCTGCGCAAGTACTTCGCGCGACTCGCGGTAGGCTTTCGCACCACGTCACCGACTCAGTTCAAGGCGTGCGCGAAGTCATTGCTTTCGGCGCGCAGGAACATCGCATGAACGAAATGGCTGACGAGCTGGAAGAATACATTTTCCAAGCTCAGTACAAGACCTCTTTCTGGATTGCCGTTCGACGAGGCTTTAACCAAGCACTGCTTCCCCTGGCTGTTGTCGCTCAGATCCTTGTCGCCTGCTCGGCTTACCCCTCGGGCACACTGACCATTGCTCAAGTCACCATGTCCTTGGGCGTCGCGCTGGCCTCTTTTGCACCGGTTTTGGCAGTTGAGGATCTGACTGCGGATCTGGATCAGGCCTACGCCTCGGCGGCACGAATCTTCGCGGTGACCGATCGCGAACCACTGGTTCCTGATCCGCAAGCCCCTCGCCCCATCGTCGGCAGCGGCGATATTCAGATTACGGGCGTGGACTTTAACTACCCGCAGGTTGCTATAGCTTCAGGCCTTCAAGATGACTCAGAAGGATACGAGAACCATCGCCCCCAAGTTCTCCACGATGTGACTGTCACTATTCCTGCCGGCTCAACAACCGCAATCGTCGGCGCATCGGGCTCGGGTAAGTCGACGCTCGCTGCTCTGCTTGCTCGCGTGTGGGATCCGGACTCCGGATCGATCAGCATCGGGGGAGTGGACCTACGTCAAGACTCTCAAGATCACATTCGTTCTGTTGTCACCCTGGCCCCGCAGCGTGCTCACGTCTTCAACGATTCGATTCGCGCCAACCTTCTGCTTGCACGCCCCGACGCAAGCGACGCAGAACTAAAAGACGCCTTGGAAGCAGTCGACCTCAGCCAGTGGATCGCCGCAGAAAGCGAAGGAATCGACACCAAGGTCGGCGAAATGGGCGAGCGCATCTCCGGCGGGCAACGTCAGCGCCTGGCTCTTGCTCGCGCCCTCCTGCGCGAGACCCCCATCATGATCCTTGACGAGGCCACTTCCCAAGTTGACCGAGAAACCGAAGCTCGAGTTCTGGCGGGGATTCGCCGTCGCACCAACGATAAGACCTTGATTGTTGTTGCGCACCGCTTGGATACCATTCACGATGCTGATCAAATCATCGTTATGGATTCGGGACGCATTGTTGAAGTTGGAACGTGGGATCAACTTTATGAATCCGGCGGTGCCCTGCGCGCTTTGGCGGACCGAGAAGAAGGTGCACGCTAAACTTTTCACAGATACCACGCGTTTTGTGAAGAAATAACGCCATAGTTCATCTGTGACAACACGCGGATACGCCGCTGTTACAGAGAAGTTGAGGAGACCGGGATGCAGCAGCTTCAGGGCTGGCGCAAGTTTGACGATTGGGGCTCGCAGAGCGCAATCGCCGAATTCTTGGGCGAAACTCCAGGGCCTCGGCCTGTTTCTGAACTCTGGTTCGGAAATCACCCAGATGGTCCCACCCTCCTCCAAGACGGTTCGACTCTGGGCGACCTCATCGCACAGGATCCGAAGAAGGCCCTGGGATCGGGAATCCTCTACGCCTTTGGAAACAATCTTCCCTTCCTCATGAAGGTCATCGCACCCGATGAAACGCTCTCTCTTCAGGTTCATCCCACAAAGGAAATTGCTCGAGAAGGCTTCCTGCGCGAAGAAGTGCTGGGAATCGAGCGCACCGCTCCGAACCGTTCCTATCGGGATATGAACCATAAGCCCGAAATGCTCTACGCTTTGACCGATTTCGAGGCCCTCATTGGTTTCCGGGTTCCTCGAAAGGCGCGACGGCTTCTGGAAGGCCTCGAGGGCGAGTTGGCAGAGCTTCTTCGCCGACGACTCAAGCTCTCAACCGTGCGCGGGGGCCTGCGTTCCTTGGCCTCGTGGGTTTTTGATATCGATTCACCCGTTACCCCAGCCTTGGTCGAGGAATTTGTTGCTGCCTGCCGCAGGCGTCTGGAATCGGGTAATTCCCCCTCGCTTCGCGCCGATCAATTGGTGTGCGAGTTGGAAGCTGTGCACGGTGGTGATTCTGGAATCATCTTGGCATTCCTGATGAATCCCGTTTCGCTTCGTGCCGGTGAGGCTGCGTATATTCCGCCGCGCCAGATCCACGCCTACCAGCGCGGTTTGGGAATCGAGGTGATGGCGGCCTCGGATAACGTCATTCGAGCGGGACTGACCCACAAGCATGTTGACAGTGCACAACTGGTTGAAATTGCCGAGTTCTCTGCGCTCCCTCCCGTCCGTTTGGCTCCCGAGCATCCCAGCCCTCATTCGGATCGTTTCTTGGCTCCCGCTCAGGAATTTGAGCTCACCGTGACGACCTGCACCCCTGACCTCAGCAATCTTCGCGTTCCGGGCGAGGGGCCTCGTATTGCAATGGTGACCCGCGGACGCTTGAGTTTGTCGACCGAGGCCGGGGAGTGCACCCTGGGCCGAGGCGAGGCGGTTTTCATCTCCGCATCCGAACGCCAGCTGCGTATTACAGGTGAGGGCGAACTGGTTCAGTGCTCCGCGCCGTGATTGGCTTTCACAGCCCACGCAAAGGGTGAACAAAACTCTTCCTTGCCTGGTGCGGCGATGCTACAGGCATGAGTAATCTTCTTGAACCTATTGTCCAAGCCGTTGTTTCTCTTGTAGGTGCCCTTGGAGCTCCCGGAGTGGGAATTGCTGTCGCAGCAGAAAACCTATTCCCACCGATCCCTAGCGAAGTGATCCTGCCTTCCGCGGGCTTTGCTGCGGCCTCGGGAAGTATGGGATTGGTGAGCGCAATTGTATGGGCAACGATTGGATCGGTTGTCGGCGCATTGGCGCTGTATGCACTGGGCGCGTGGTTTGGTCGCGCGCGCTTCTACTCCCTGGCCTCGAAGATTCCCTTCGTCAAGGAAGCGGATATCGAACGCGCCGAAGCATGGTTTGTGCGCCGAGGCCCGCTGGCAGTTCTTCTGGGACGCGTTGTTCCCGTTGTTCGTTCCTTGATTTCTATTCCGGCCGGTATCGAACGAATGAAACTTCTGCCCTTTACTCTGTACACGGCAATTGGCTCGGCCCTATGGAATTCCGTTCTCATTGGTGCCGGATATGCGCTGGGCGCGAACTGGGCGATCGTCGAAGGATGGATTTCGCGATACCAACTTATCGTTTTTGGTCTGGCCGGCATTGCTCTGGTCGTGTGGATGGTCAGGAAGTGGACAGTCCGCAAACCCCGTGAAAGTGCAGTAAAAGCACGCCATCGCGGTGAAAACGTGCGCAATGCCTCGTCCATCTCGTGAACCTAGCGAGCCGTTGCCCGGAGGTCGAACTAGGGTTGAAGGCGTTACAAATTCGTCATAGGGGAGAAATCCATGAGTAAGCCTTTGCGCTCAGCAACATCGACTCAAGGACGCAACATGGCCGGAGCACGTGCGCTCTGGCGTGCGACCGGAATGACGGATGGGGATTTCGGCAAGCCGATTATCGCGATCGCCAACTCCTACACCCAATTCGTTCCCGGCCATGTCCACCTCAAGGACATGGGCGACTTGGTCGCCGGAGCGATTCGCGAAGCAGGCGGCGTTGCGAAGGAATTTAACACCATCGCTGTTGACGACGGCATCGCAATGGGCCACGACGGCATGCTTTACTCGCTGCCCTCGCGTGAGGTGATTGCAGATTCGGTCGAATACATGGTCAACGCTCACCGCGCCGATGCGCTGGTGTGTATCTCGAACTGCGACAAGATCACCCCCGGTATGCTCATCGCCGCCATGCGTTTGAACATCCCGACGATCTTCGTCTCGGGTGGTCCTATGGAATCCGGCGCTTCCATTGAAGGCGTTGTTGAGCACCGCCTTGACCTCATCGATGCCATGGTTATGGCTGTCGATGACTCGGTGTCCGATGCTGAGCTGGCACGCGTCGAAGCGAACGCCTGCCCGACCTGTGGATCTTGCGCTGGTATGTTCACCGCAAATTCCATGAACTGCCTGAACGAGGCCATTGGCCTGGCACTGCCCGGTAACGGCACCACCTTGGCCACACAGGTTGAGCGCAAGAAGCTCTTCTTGGAAGCCGGCCACCGCATTGTCGATATGTGCCGTGCGTACTATGACAATGACGATGATTCGGTTCTGCCCCGTTCCATCGCGACCAAGCATGCGTTTGAGAACGCTATGAGCTTGGATGTCGCGATGGGTGGCTCGACTAACACCGTTCTTCACATTCTTGCGATTGCTCACGAGGCCGGGGTGGACTTCACCCTGGATGATATCGATGCGATTTCGCGCCGGGTTCCTTGCCTGTGCAAGGTGGCTCCGAACTCGACGAAGTACCACATTGAGCACGTCCACCGCGCTGGTGGTATTCCCGCACTCCTGGGTGAGCTCAACCGCGCCGGTTTGCTGCAGCGCGATGTGCACTCCGTCCACGCTCCTTCCTTGGAAGAATGGCTTGCCCAGTGGGATATCCGCAGTGGCAGTGCGAGCGACGAGGCCAAGCATCGTTACCTTGCGGCGCCCGGTGGCGTGCGCACGACCCACGCCTTCTCGACTGCAAACCTTTTCGAGTCCTTGGAAACTGATTCTGAGAATGGCTGCATCCGCGATGTTGAGCACGCATACACGAAGGACGGCGGGCTTGCGGTCCTTTACGGCAACATCGCCGAGAATGGCGCGGTTATTAAGAGCGCAGGTATTGATGAGTCGCTCTTCCACTTCGTTGGCCGTGCTTTCGTTGTCGAGTCTCAAGAAGAGGCCGTTGAATCGATTCTGAGCAAGAAGGTTCAGGAAGGCGACGTCGTCGTCATCACCTACGAAGGCCCCAAGGGCGGACCGGGTATGCAGGAAATGCTCTACCCGACCTCGTACCTCAAGGGACTGGGTCTGGGTAAGAAGTGCGCACTGATCACCGATGGCCGTTTCTCCGGCGGTACCTCCGGTATTTCCATCGGTCATATCTCTCCCGAGGCCGCTGCCGGCGGTGCGATTGGCTTGGTTCGCACGGGTGATGAGATCGAGATCGACGTCAACAAGCGTCTGCTTCGCGTGAATGTCAGCGATGAGGAACTTGAGCGCCGCCGCGCGGAGATGGGCGCCACCCCGTGGAAGCCCTCCAAGCCTCGTTCGCGTCACGTCTCTGATGCCTTGAAGGTCTACGGAATGCTTGCAGCATCTGCCGATAAGGGCGGCGTGCGTATTCTGCCCGATTGGGCCTGAGCGCGTGAGGGATAAAGCGATGACCTTAGCGACCTTTGGCCGTTGGGCCTATCTGCTTGTTGCAATCGCCGCCTGGGTGGGTGTCGTTTTCACCCTGGTTATTACCGGTGTAGATGGATATTCTCGCGAGGCCGTGGCCCGGCCTGGGATGTTCGGTGGAGCTCCCTTTGGCTGGGCCGGCTTCGGCCAGCGAATGATTGAATGCCTGTCCTATTTCACTGAGTGGTCAAATATTCTGGTCGCCATTGTCGCGACTTTGATCGTGTGGAAAGGTCCTGACATCGGTTCGTGGGGACGTGCACTTCAGTTGTGTGCCCTCATGATGATTACCGTGACGGCGATCGTCTACCACTTCTTGATTCGCCCCACTGAAGTACTCAGCGGCTGGTCGGTGTTCACGAACCCACTCCAACACGTTGTTGTTCCTGCGCTAATGATTCTGGCGGCTCTGCTGTGTGGACCTCGTGGTGGGCTAGATGTTTCGGTTGTGCTGAAAGCCCTGGTGATCCCAGTGATTTGGGTGGTCTACACCTTGATTCGCGGGGCTTTTGTCCACCAGTATCCGTACGATTTTGTGAACGTGAGCGTCCTGGGCTACCAGCAGGTGCTGATTAACATCGTTGCGATTTTGTGCGGTGCTCTGGTATTTCTTGCACTCATCGCCGGAATTGACTGGGGTGTGGGGAAGGCTCTACCCGCGCGCAACTAAGCGACGCGGACCAAAGACTGCGGTCCCTACGCGGACGATTGTCGCGCCTTCCGCGATCGCCCATTCCAGATCGTGGCTCATACCCATGGACAGTTCCAGCTTGTTTGCCGGGATTGCAAGGTGTTGCGCTGCGGTGTCGCGGAGCTCTCGCAGGAGCGCGTAGCCGCGGCGAACATCTGCTTCAGCGGGGGAGTTGAGGCCGACGGTCATCAGGCCTGCGAACTTGAGGTGTGCAGAGGCATCGACGGCCTCCACAATGAACGAAAAATCAGCAGGAGAGCAGCCGTGTTTGGTGTCTTCACCTGAGACATTGACTTCGATGAAAATCGGGAGCTCTGTGGTCGCACGTGAATCGATTTTCTGCACCAAGGCAACAGAATCAATCGATTCAATCGCGTCGACACAGGAGAGCGCCTGATTGATCTTATTGGATTGGAGAGGCCCGATCAGGTGAATCTGAGCCCCCGGGACCTCACGGATCGCATCCACGGTTGCTTTTGCCTCTTGAACTCGGTTGTGTCCCAAGAGAATCGGCTGGCCGAGGTCACTCAGGGCCTGGGCCGCCTCGCGACATTCCTCGGGGCTGCGTGTCTTCACTGCGAGTTCTAAAGCCACGCGATCGCTGCGGCCGGTGGCCTGGCGTGCGCGCTCAATTCGGTCAAGGGCCTCGGCGATCGCTGAAGGAATAGTCATAGCATCAGTGTAGCCACACGACTCAGGGGCGAATCAGGGGAAAATCAGGGCAAAAAGCGCAGCTGAATCCCGCAGTCACATGGCAGACTTGAGGTAACTCGAAAGTGAAGTGGATTAGCGAAAGGATGCAGATGCGCTTCTTGCTGAATGTGATTTGGCTGGTTTTTGGTGGGTTCTGGCTGTTTGTGAACTATATTCTGGCCGGAATTGTTGCCTGTATTTTCATCATCACTATCCCTGCAGGAGTCGCAAGCTTCCGTATTGCAAGCTACGTTTTGTGGCCGTTCGGGAAGCGAGTTGTTCCCATTCCTGGCGCGGGTGTGGGATCCGCGCTGATGAATTTCGTGTGGTTCATTATCGCTGGGTTCTGGCTGGCAATTGGGCATATCATCACCGCTTTTTTCCAGGCAATCACCATCATCGGTATCCCCTTGGCAATTGCCAATCTCAAGCTGATCCCGATCACCTGCTTCCCCTTCGGCAAGATGGTGATTGACGATCCCCGTGCTGTGATCTGATCTCAGGCCCCTACACTGGAAGTATGGCTCGTAAACACTCTAAAGATCACGCTTCAGGCCCCACTCACGCAATTGAGGAATTGAACGAGGCCGGGGTTCCTTTCGTTGTTCACGAGTACGAGCATGATCCTTCAGCCCGCGCTTACGGTGAAGAAACCGTTGAGAAATTGGGGATCGACCCGGCAATTGCTTTTAAGACCTTGATGGTCAAGCTCGAGCCAACAGGGGAGTATGTTGTGGGTTGTGTTCCGGCGCTTGCGCACCTGTCGATGAAGCTCATTGCTAAAGCCGCCGGAGCGAAGAATGCTGCGATGGCTGATCCTGCCGTTGCGCAGCGCCGCACGGGCTATGTCGTCGGCGGGATTAGTCCTTTGGGGCAGACAACAAAACATCGAATCTTTATTGATTCCTCATGTTTGGATCATGAAACGATGCTGGTATCGGGTGGTCGCAGGGGAGTGAGCGTAGAGCTGAGCCCGCTTGACCTAGCGGAAATCGTTGGTGCCGAGGTCGTTGACCTTGCCGCGCAAGCATGATCTTGGAGTACCAAAATAACATCAAATGAAGAACATTGTGTTGGCGTTGTAATATAGATGTCGTACATCTATTTATCGAAGGGCCGAGTCATGAAGACTGCAACACTTAACATGCGCGTGGACCCGAGTGTGAAAGAAGAGGCTGAACGGGTGTATGCCCAGTTTGGGATGAACCTCACCGACGCAGTAAATGTGTTTCTACACAAATCGATCATGGAAGGTGGTTTGCCCTTCGAACTGCGTCCGCCTCGTTTTAATGCTGAAACTGAAGCTGCGATGCGTGAAGCTCGTGAAATTGCTGCCGGACGCGTCGCTGCTAGTCGCTATGCCTCGGCATCGCAGGCGTTCGCTGATGTCGATGATGAGTGAATCTCAACAAGGGCGACGGGCCCTTGTGATGACTAGTCAGTTCAAGAAGGATTTGAAGCGGGCGCGTAAACGGGGGCTTCCTATTGGGGAACTTGAAGCGGTCATCGACGCGATCCTTGAAGGCGCAGACTTGCCTCCTAAACACCGTGACCACCTTCTGAGTGGTGATTATGCGGGGTTTCGTGAGTGTCATATTCAACCGGATTGGTTGCTGATCTACCTAGACGAACCTGAGCTTTGCGTAGTGACAGCAATTCGTACAGGTTCCCACTCAGACCTGTTTCAGTAACCGCCCTGCAAACCGCGGGAATTGAAATTGCTCGACAGCCGTGACCGAGTTCAACTTCTGTATCCGAGCTGCCTGATAGAGTGTAGAAATGACCTGTGAACCCGGGCTTGTTCCTGAACTTTCCGTCACCGATTACGAGGCCTCTCGGCATTTCTGGTGCGATTTGGTCGGTTTTTCCCTCCGCTATGAGCGACCCGAAGAGGGGTTTGGATACCTCGTCTTGGGTAATGCGCACCTGATGCTCGACCAGATCAACCAGGGGAGGACGTGGGCGACCGGCGCACTTGAGCCTCCACTTGGTCGCGGGATCAACTTTGAGGTTCAGGTCGAGAACCTGGATACCGCATTGTGGCGTATCAAGAAGGCAGGGTGGCCAATCTTTGTTGAGCCTGAAGAGAAGTGGTATCGAGCAGGTGATATTGAGATCGGTGTCCGTCAGTTCTTGGTTCAGGACCCCGATGGCTATCTCTTGCGTCTTCAGCAGGAGATTGGCGAGCGTCCTGTGAGGGAGAACTCGTCGCGATCTTTGTAGTACTCAAGGCTGTCGATTAAGACTGATCTCCGTGCAAGATCTTACAAACCTTGAAGCAGGTACCTACCGCGCGTCGACCGTGAGCACCGTTAGAACCACCCGCTTTTCCTTGTCAGAGGCAGCCAAGTCTACGAGGATGGCAATACGCCAGTCCATATTGTCTTCAGGATCCGTGATGGTCTGAGTCGCCAACCAGACCGAGCCGTTGGGAGCCTCATCGACAGCACGGGCAAGGGCCTCGAAACGACTGCGCTGATTGGCGTTATCCCTGGCGGAGAAGGGCATCAAAGCCAAGATATCTTCGCCGCTGATCTGTTCTTCCAATGCGCATAGCGCTTGGGAACGCGCACCCTGATTGATGTCGATCCAATCGTGCTCAGCCCAGTAGCGTTCTAGGGCATGATCCCAATCATCGCCGGTCCAAGGCGCCGCATCAGCAAAGAGTCCATCACTATCTGCGGCCTGCGCGCTTGCTCGCTCAAGTCCATCGACATCATCACGACTCATCAACTCAACAAAATTAAAGAGCGCCCGACGTACGGCATTGCGGAAAGCATGACGATTTGCGGTGAAAGCAATAACTCCGGACTCATCGGCTCCGAATGCGCGCTCAAGTCCAACGGTAGAAGAAACCCCTTCGGCCTCGGTCAATTCCTCCCCGTTCATCATTGCTTCCCACTCATCCAGAAGAGAAGAATCAACGCTGCGGATCAGATCAGCCAACCACGAAATCATGGCTTCAAGTTCCTCGGTCATGATTTCTTCTGGGATCACTTGACGCATCATTCGATAGGCATCACTGAGATAGCGCAAAATGACGCCCTCTGAGCGCCCCACGTCGTAACGGGAAATGAGCTCGGTAAAGGTCATGGCGTTTTCAATCATTTCGCGGGTGACCGACTTGGGAGAGAGTTCAAGATCTCCCACCCACGGGTTTGAACGCGCATAGACACTAAAAGCGGGGGAGAGGAGTTCTTCCAAAGGCTTAGGCCACGAGATCTCCTCTAGAGCAGCCATGCGCTCGTCATACTCCATCCCCTGCGCCTTCATGGACGCAACGGCCGCAGCTTTCGCCTGGTTTTCCTGCGCATACAGCAGGGGCCGGGGGTCCTCAAGCACGGCCTCGACAATGGAAATCACGTCAAGGGCAAAGGTCGGCGAATCGGGGTCGAGCAGCTCGAAAGCAGCCAAAGCGAAGGGAGAAAGCGGCTGATTGAGCGCAAAGTCATCCGGCAGATCCGCAACCAACTGCAACCTAGAGACACCCAACTCCTGAGCCCGGGCACTGGAGAGATGCTCGACAACTCCGGCTTGGAGCAGAGAAGTATAGATATCTGCAAGATGACGGATATGCGGGTTCGCAGGAAGCGGCTGATCATCGTTGTGCAATGCCAAATCGACGAGGTGCTCTGCAGGATCTCGCCCAGCATCGGCTGCTCCGCCCAACACGTTGAGAACAGTGGAGTGAGTCATCTCAAAATGAGACTGCAAGGCTTCGGGGGCAGCATCGCGCAGACGCTCAAAAGTTGAACGAGACCAAGTGATCTGGCCTTCCTTCGGACCGCTGCGCTTTTTGGACGCCTTCTTCTTTGCGCGTTTTGCTTCGCGCTCATCACGAGCAGCCTCTTGAGCAGCTGTTAAACGAGCGCGCTCGCGGGCCGTCTCAACTTCGTGCTCGGGGGCCAGAACTCGGACAAAACCAACGGTATCGAAACCCGCGCGCCCCGCGCGTCCCGCGATCTGATGGAATTCACGCGAACGTAGGTGACGCATCTTGCTTCCATCGAACTTCACCAAGGAGGTCAGCAATACCGTGCGAATGGGGACATTGATTCCGACTCCAAGGGTGTCAGTTCCACAGATGACGGGAAGCAGCCCCTGTTGGGTGAGGCGCTCAACAAGTCGGCGATACCTGGGCAGCATTCCCGCGTGGTGAACGCCAATGCCGTGGGAGAGGAGTCCGCGCAAAGTCTGCCCAAAACCCTTTGTGAAACTCACTGATGAGAGTTCGCGTGCGATTTGGCTGCGGACCTCGGGTGACACCAGCTTGCGGTCCATCAATGACGAGGCCGTATCAACCGCATCTTTTTGCGAGAAATGAACGATGTAGATCGGGTGGCGTCCCTCTGAAAGAAGGCGTTCGACCGTGTCTTGAAGAGTGTCGACAACATAGTCGTATTCCAAGGGAACAGGGCGCTGTGCATCGGTAATTTCTACCGTCGACCGTCCCGTTCGTTCCGTCCATTGTTTGCGGAAAACAGTCGTATCTCCAAGCGTCGCGCTCATTGCAATGAACTGCGGACGCGTGAGTTCAAGGAGCGGAACCTGCCACGCCCAGCCTCGTTGCGGATCAGCATAGAAATGGAACTCATCCATAACAATCATGTCCGCGTCGAGCGTCGGTCCTTCACGCAGGGACTGATTCGCCAGGATTTCCGCGGTGCAGCAAATGATCGGAGCGTCTGCGTTCAATGAGACATCGCCAGTCACCATCCCGACGTTGTCGGCGCCGAACAGGGACACCAAGTCGAAAAACTTTTCTGAGACCAGTGCTTTCAGAGGCGCCGTGTAGTACGAGCGGCCGCCATGCGCCATGGACACGAAATGTGCTGCCAGAGCAATCATTGACTTACCAGAGCCCGTGGGCGTTGCCGCAATGACGTGGTTTCCCGACAAAATCTCAATTAAAGATTCATCTTGGTGCCGGTAGAGCGGACGCCCCGTTGATGATGCCCACGACGAAAATGCCTCATAAAGGGCATCATCGTCGGTCAGTAAACCGCGATCTTCCAGATCATCGAGGAGTTCATTTAACGGAGCGCTCATGCTTCTATCTTCCCAGACCTCCCCGCATCTGCGTCCAGTTTGCGGCTAAAAGCGAAGAAGATCGCCCCATCGCGATAGACTTCGAGGCGCTGACCCACAACCTTGTTGAAAGTAGATAGCGGAGGAACGAATGGCGGATCTGGCACAGTCCATCCAAAACATCGCTGACTGGATCACCTTGCACCTGACCGTGTGGATCCTGATTGGCACGGGACTTTACCTCACAGTGCGATCGCGATTCATGCAGATCCGTCAATTCCCCGAAATGATCCGCTCAATTTCGGGTTCTCGCGGTGGTGCACAGGGTGGAATCTCCTCCTTCCAAGCATTCACGATCTCCCTAGCCGCACGCGTGGGAGTCGGTAATGTCTTTGGCGTGGCCGTTGCACTGCTCATGGGCGGTCCCGGTGCGATCTTCTGGATGTGGGTTGTTGCCCTGGTCGGTATGTCGACCGCCTTTTTCGAGGCCACGCTTGCGCAGATCTTCAAGGTTCGTTCCGCTGACGGAACCTTCCGCGGAGGCCCTGCCTACTACATTGCGCTAGGCATGAAGAATAAGGTTTTGGCAAGCATCTTTGCAGTCATCACGGTTGTGACCTGTGCGTTCGTCATCACCTCCGTACAGTCCAACGCGATCGCTACGACTCTTCTGGGTGCGCTTAGCCCCTCGAGCCGCGAGCCTCTTCCGGGACTGGGCGGCCTTTCCAGTGCACATCTGGTCATCGCAGCGCTGCTCTTTGTCTTCTCGGCAATGGTGATTTTCGGTGGAATCAAGACCGTTGCTCGCGTGACCGAATGGATGGCACCGATTATGGCGACTGTTTATGTCGTGATGGTCGCTGTCATCTGCGTGATGAACCTGCCCAAGTTCGGTTCTGTTCTGGGACAGATCTTCGCAAGTGCGTTTGCCCCGCAACCGACGCTCGCAGGCCTCGGCGGCGGAATTATCGCTGCGGTCATCAACGGCACCAAGCGCGGCCTCTTCTCAAACGAGGCCGGTCAGGGCACTGCTCCCAACGCCGCTGCAACCGCCACCGTCGCTCACCCTGTTCGTCAGGGTCTCATCCAGTCGCTGGGCGTTTTCGTTGACACGATCATCGTGTGTACTGCAACCGCTTTCGTCATCTTGATTGCCGGCGAAAAGGTCTGGTCAAACCCCGAGGCAAACCCCGCGAACCTCACGACACTTGCCGTGGCCGACCAGCTGGGGCAGTGGACCATCATGCCGATGTCGATTCTGATCTTCGTGCTTGCATACTCCTCGATCATTGCGGCCTACGTCTATTCCGAAATCAATCTGTCCTTTGTCGTGAAGTCGAAGGCTGCGACTTGGACTGTTCGAGTGATCTCCGTTGCCTCGGTCGTGATCGGTTCGTTGACAACTCTGGATCTTGTATGGAATTCCGTCGATATCGCGATGGCCATTATGACCTTGACGAACCTGGTTGCCTTGATTGTCCTAGCTCCGTGGGGTCTGGGTGCTCTTCGCGACTACGAGGCCCAGCGGCGTCGCGGCATCGCAGATCCTGTCTTCGTTGCGCAGGGTAATGACCTTCTTCCGGGCGACCTTCCCGGTGATATTTGGGCTGCAGAACCCGCTTCGCGTTAGGCTACAGGCAAGACTTAGGAGGTCGCGATGCGCATTGCTCGTTTCTCGCAAGGAAGCTCTATTCACTACGGAGCTTTGGAAGATGAATCGACCCGGATTGTTGGTTTGAAGGGCGATCCTTTGTTCTCGCCGGTCGAACCCTCTGGCCAGATCTTTGAACTGGATGAAGTTCGCTTGCTTTCTCCGGTGATTCCTCGATCGAAAGTCATTGGTCTGGGCGGAAACTACCCGGCACCGGGTGAGCAGCGCAGTGAGGATCCGGCGCGTCCCTCCGTCTTCTTCAAGCCGAATACCGCCGTCATTGGCCCGGATGATCCGATTGTCTTCCCTTCGTGGGGCCAAGAAGTCTTTTACGAGGCCGAGCTTGCCGTGGTCATTAAGACGCTGGCAAAGGACGTCAGCGTAGAGGACGCCTCTTCCGTGATCTTGGGTTATACCTGCGCGAATGACTTGACCGCCGCGGATGCAGCTCGCGATGACGGGGGAGCACTTGGCCGCGCGAAGAGCTGGGATACCGCGTGCCCGCTGGGTCCGTGGATCACTGTTGGCGGAGATTTCGATCCCGATAATGCTGAAATTTCGGTCCGCATCAATGGGGAAGAACGCGGGAGCGGAAGCACCTCTCAAATGGGATATTCCGTTGCGCGAATTGTTTCCTATGTGTCGGGGATCTGCACTCTTCTGCCCGGAGATGTCATCTTGACCGGTACCCCGGCCGGCGGACCGCTCAAGCACGGTGAACGCGTCGAGGTTGAAGTCGCGGGAATTGGAACGCTAACAAACCTGGCGATGTGAACCTTATTTCTGATCGCATAGTGACCCTTTTCTCCATGAATTTTGTGCCTCTAGGGACGGTGGATGTAGCGTAAATACATGGCGGATATGTCAGGTTTAGGTGGATTTGGTAAACACCACAGCAGTAGTGCCTTTGGCGGTGTTGATGAACTGCTAGCAGCAATTGACGCACAAGTCGAGGAGTCTAATAAAGCTGCAGCAGGCGCCTTCGAATTTGTTGAGCGCATGAGGGATATCCGCGGCGAAGGTGAATCAAAAGATCACGCGGTTCGTGTCGTCGTTGATTCCTCGGGAACTCCCGTTGAGGTTCAGGTTCCTGATCATCCGGCTCTTGGTCACGCCTTCCTTGAGGCGTTCAAACATGCTCGTCAAGATGTCGGTGCTCGCGTAGCAGATGCTGCTGTCGATGCTTATGGAGATTCCTCTATTGAAGCTCAAGTGCTCGTAAAAACCTATGGTTCGCATCGAGAGCACGCCGATGAGAACGCTGGAGCGCATACCGGATTCGATCATTTTGGTCGTCTAGATGCACGAGCACTTCGCCATGCTGGAGACAAGTGAAGGTCATTTAAGGAGAAAAGATGAATGAAGTAGCTTGGCAGCCGGGTGACGCTGCACTTCTTGCAGGACGCATCGCATCTCAAGCGGGGGAAGTGAACTCTTTGGTCAGTGAAGCCCGCGGTGCAAGTGTCGGCTCTAATTCTTTTGGCCTGATGATTTCCCCCTTAGTGACCCCGATCGCTGAACTTTTCTTGGATGTCATGGGAACTGCGATCTCCGAAGCCGGGGCAAGCTGCTCTGATCTGTCGTCCGCATTGAAGAAGGTCAATGCGGACTTCCAGGAGATGGAGTCCGGCAATATCTCCGCTGTTCAAACTAGTGGAGAGATGGCTAACGGGGATGCTCGTTGATGGCTGCTCCTCACACTCCAGGGGCTACCGCAACAGGGACCGCAGGTGGGCAAGCTGGGGCGTCGGCCTCGGCACAGGGGAGGAGAAGATCCCTGGTACACGGGAGGCGGTGCGCGTCAGCTTCGTATCCTCGATGCAGAAGGCAACCCTAAGAGCGTTGCGGATCTTCTAAATTTGGAGATTTTGGAGGGTGTGGAGGTTCCTGTTGGACTTCGTTGAGCGTTTCGCTCAAGCGGTGAATGCCGCTTGGGGGGATCAAGTGAGGGGAAGTCTAGAACCAGGAGATTCCCTGGTGGTTTACCCCTCTTCTGCTGCAGCAGAACCATTTGGCGTGTATTTCGACGACAATACGTACTCCTTTTACACATACGAGCGCGGTTCGCGTGTTGGTCCCGAGTTTCAATCTGACGATGTCAGAGTGGTCGAACACTGTCTGACTCTGAGTGTGGGCAATGCGCTTCGAGTTGCGCAGGAGTTCGAGAAGCTAGCGTTGTACAACACTGCTCCAATCCGTTCTGGATGGACAATGGTTCCATCGGCATCAGCAAGTAATCCGGGGTTCACCGCGATTCGTTCAGATCGTGGTGTTTTCTATCCCTGCGCGGGGGCAAACCGTTGGCTGCTCGCGGGGCTCTCTCACGTGGTTGAGTATTCGCCGCTTGACGTGTTGGAGTGCTACTTGCGTGAGGATGCAGCGCCGCTTTTAACGCAGTGGCTTTCGAAGCCCGCAGGATGACATGTTTCTTGGCATATGATGGGAAGCAGCTCACGGAAAGGTGAAATACATGGATTCAGTGATGACTCCAGAGTCTAAGGAACCGCAGGGGCCTTGGCGTTGGTTGATGGACAGTGAAGAAGTCAGTTCTTCACTGGTGCGTTCCAGCATTGAGCAGTTCACCAGCCTGGAGGCCTACACCTCTAAGTTTGGCGATATGGTCGACATGATCGGCTACCCCTATCTTTCGCGCGTGTGGCAGGTTGATCCCAATGGCAAGCCCTATTCTTTTGAGCAGCGCTGCCTGGCAATTACCGATGTTCACTCGCCCTATTACGCGTACACGATTGCGAAGCTTCCCGTATATGTGTTGATTTCAACCGGAATTACTGCACCGAACTTCGGAATGGAAGGTGGCGCGCGGGAAGTACGTTTCATCTACGGTGGCGAACTTTTGACGGTCGCCGAGTGCGTTGAACTGGGTATCTTGAAGGGACGGTCTCTGTCATGAGTACTACCAGTCAACTGATTGAATTCGCTAAATCTTCTGGCGCTTTCTGGATGAATCGCGGCACTGGTATCGCACTGACGTGGGATAGTGGTATTTACTGGCATAACTTGTGGACCGAACACGATGATCGGGGCACTTTGCTGTACAAGTATGGTCCCAGTGAACGTTGGGAGGATCGCTCGACTTTCGTTGCTTCTCCCTTCGAGGATTGGACGGCAAAGGGCGCGATTATCCACGTGGGCGAGTTCGCCCGAAGCTATCTGGGTTGGGATCCGATCGTCATTCCGCAGGTTGATTCTGATCCCGTTGCTCATCCTTACGTGTATTCGCAGTTCTTTCCTTGGGTTGGAGGGCTTGAGTTGGACGGAAAAGTCCTGCCTTTGACCGTCCGCACAATGTTCCCCACCCACCGAGAACTCACTGAGTTTGCGCATATTGCGACCCTTGATTCGCAGACGCTCCTTGATGCGTATATGTCTGAAGATGGTGGTGCCTTGCGGAATTGGGTTCGTCATAGTTAGTTTCTCGATTTTCGAGGCCGAGGCAGCCGGGTGGACGTGTTGAGTTCATCCGGCTGCTTTTTCGTCCTGTGAAGGTTTTCTGGACCTTCTTTTGAATTTTGAGATTGTGGGGGCGTGGTTGTAGCGTAAGAGCATGGATAAAAGCTTTGGTTTGGACCGCGTTGAGGCGGCTCGGGCTGAGCTGCGCGAGGAAGTTGAGGCTGCGCTTCAGCGAGGCAGTAGGGCGCAGTCATTTCTTGAACTGCTTGAGGACGTTCGGGGCGAGGGAGCGTCGAAAGGCGGTGTAGTTCGCGTGAGCGTCGACTCTTCGGGAATGCCCATTAGCGTCGTTGTCGACGGCTTTCCAAAGCTTGGTGATGCATTTATCGAGGCGTTTAGGCGGGCTGTGCAGGACTTGGGCGCAGGCATTGCTGACCGAGCGGCGGACTCCTATGGAGCATCGCGTGTGGAATCGCAGGAATTTCTGCACGCTTTTGGCAGTAGGCGTGAAATTAGCGCAGAACTTGAGGTGGCAGTGCGCGGTGGGTTTGACCGTTTTGGCTGTTTGCGTCCCGAAGGTGTACGTCGAGCGGCTGCAGGCCGATCCGGTCACTGATCTAGGAGGGGTGTGCGGTGAGCGTTGCGGAAGAAACTGAAGCTCCCAAATTATCGACGGGGAAACATCCGGATCCGAAGCTTACTGTTGTTCCGGATAGTCCGACTACTGCGAATCAGGAAAGCGGATATTCGTCTGAACATCCGTGGTACACGGGCGGCGGTGCCTTGGAGGATATCGCAGGTATTGCAGGTGCGGTTGAGTCGAAGAGCTGGCTTGACGGTGGTTTATCGGGCTTGTCGTTGGTTGCCGATACTGCATCAATGTTTTTCGATCCCTTGGGTACGGCACTGTCGTGGGGCGTAGCGATGATCATGGATCACTGCGACCCTCTGCGCAGCTGGTTGCACAAGCTTGCAGGAAATCAGGACGATGTATCGGCCAAGGCTAATACATGGCGCAATGTTGCGTGTGCCTTGGAAGAAAACGCTAAGCGGATGGATGCTAATGTTGCGTCATTTACGCAGTATTCCAGGGGACAAGCTGCCAATTCTTTTGCTGAGTCTGCTGGCGGCGTAAACGCGCTGATTGTGGGGGCTGCACAGGGAGCTCGCGTGCTGTCGCAGGGCTTGGAGATTCTTGCGGGTGTGGTCGAGGTCGTGTATTCGATGGTGCGCGATGCGATCTCTCAGATTGTAGGTACGTTTATTAGCGCTGTTATTCAGGCGCTGCTGACGGCTGGTTTGGCCTTGGCAAAATTAATACCTGAGATCAGTGTGAAGGTTTCTGCTTGGGTATCCAAGCTGTGGGGGCATATCGATAGTTTGCTGTCCTCGGCCGGCAAGCTCGTTACCTTGTTCAAGAGCGGTGGCGATCTTATCGCTTCAATGGTGAAGAAGATTAAAAGTGGGCTGAAAGCTGGCTTCGGTAAAGGGCACGCTCCCGCGCCACATGAACCCCGACACTCTGCGAAAGGCCCCAAGCGTAGGCAGCCGCAGTCGCCCATTAAGGAAGACCCCAATTCTGTACGTTCGCGTCAGGATCTACTTGACGATGTGCCAGACACAACGAAAAAGCTTGATAAAAATGATCCAATCGCAGCTGCAGGCAGAGTACGAGATATCAAGGGCATTGATTTAGTAGAAAAACCGGACAACGTCTGTGGTTTTCGGGAAC
Source organism: Trueperella pyogenes (assembly GCA_963534475.1). GTDB lineage: Bacteria > Actinomycetota > Actinomycetes > Actinomycetales > Actinomycetaceae > Pauljensenia > Pauljensenia pyogenes_B. Next base: position 22,467 of record CAUSSZ010000017.1, read on the forward strand.
GGCGGAAAGCCTCGGACCTATTCAGCGTGGCTCGATGAGCATAAAACGACGTATGTTAATTCGCAGGGACAGACGAAGATCGGGCACGATTGGCCACCTAATTACGGGTATGCGGGGGAACGGAAGCTCTCTTCGTTTGCAGAGTATTCGTCCGAGCACGGTGTGATCGTGGACCGGGTTGGAGGGCCTAATGGAGAATTCTTGGGTGCTGTAGAAGGCGGGCGTGTTGCTTCGTTTGAGGAACGTGGGCTTCCCCCTGCTTCAGTACATGAGCCCTACTATCAGTATGTTTTTACCGGCCATATGCCTGAAGGATGGCAGATTGAGCACGGGATCGCCGCATCGTGGGAAAGTGAATGCGGTGGGGTACGCCAGCTGCGAGTCCTTGATCAAACTGGACGACCCATAAAAATATCAGAACTGATTGAAGCTGGTGTTCTAAAAGGAGCGGAGGTGCCTGTTGGGTTTTAGTGAGCGTCTTGGTCAGGTGATGCATGAGGTCTGGGGATATGACGTGGTGGGTGATCTGGGGAAGGATGGTTACTTGGAGTTCTTTCCCACGGACACGGTCTCTGAACCGGAGGTAGTGCATCGTAAGGAAGGTTTGTTCGCCTATTACGAGTATGAGCGCGGCAATATCGGGGGAGCTGTTTTTCAATCGAGTAGTTTGCATGTGATGGAGCATTGTTTAGCTTTGAACTATGGGAATCCTCTTCGTCAAAGTCTGGGGTTTCAGCCTGTTCGTTTGGCTCACGATTTGAAGATACGCGGGGGTTGGTCCCTTGTACCGGTTGGGGATGGGAGGCGACCTGGTTATTTAGGTATTCGTTCTGAGAGTGGAGTTTTCTATTCGTGTAGAACGTATCGGAGTTGGTTGCTCTTTTGCCTGTCTTTTGTTGTTGAGTATTCGCCTCTAGACGTGTTGGAGTGCTACCTACGCCCGGATGCTGGTCCGCTCCTGAGTCAGTGGGTTGATCGTGAGTGGACGCCTGAGGAGGAGTAGGGCTTTTTTGTTGATGGGATAGTTTTCTACGTGTGGAGGTGCCTGTTGGACTTTAGCGAGCGTTTCTCTCAGGCGCTTCAAGCGACGTTAGGAATGGAAATGCATGGGCATCTCGGCGAACCTGGACTTGTGCGTTTTTCCCCTTCGACGGTGACGTTTGGTACTGAGGAGCTTGAGTATCGGGACGGCGTGTATTCGTTTTACCAATATGAGCGTGCGTCACGTGATGGAGCTTCTTTTAAATCGAGTAGTTTGCATGTGATGGAGCACTGTTTGACCTTGCATTTCGGGAAGCGCTTCCGGATCTGGTCACACTACAGTTTTCTTACGCTGGACGAATGCTCAATGCCTCGCGTTGGTTGGTCCCTTGTGCCGGTTGGGGATGGGAGGCAACCTGGTTATTTAGGTATTCGTTCTGAGAGTGGAGTTTTCTATTCGTGTAGAACGTATCAGAGTTGGTTGCTCTTATGCCTGTCTTATGTGGTTGAGTATTCGCCTTTGGATGTGTTGGAGTGCTACCTACGCCCTGATGCTGGTCCGCTCCTGACTCAGTGGGTTGATCGTGAGTGGACGCCTGAGGAGGAGTAGGGCTTTTTTGTTGAGGGGATAGTTTTCTACGTGTGGAGGTGCCTGTTGGATTTTAGCGAGCGTTTTTCTCAGGTACTACGACAGACGTGGGGATATAACACCGACGGTAATTTAGACAGGGAAGGCTCTCTTGTTTTCTATTTGGGAGGATCCGTTTCGGAGGAAACGAGCGTGTGTTTCGAGGGTGGCATCTACTCGTTCTATGTATATGAGCGTGGTGAGCGTGGGAATCCTCTGATTCAGTCGAGTCGTCTGAATGTAATGGAGCATTGTCTAACCCTTAAATATGCAAATTCATTTCGAATAAAACAAGGGTTTCCTCCTCTTCAGCTCTACCGCACTATTCAAATGCATGTCGAATGGTCGTTGGTTCCAGTGGATTCAAAGCCATGGCACGGGTTTTTTGGCATTCGAAAAAATACTGGTGTTTTCGTCCCGTGTAGGACGACGGATGATGATCTTCTTGCTTCTCTTTGTTATGTTGTTGAGTATTCGCCTCTAGACGTGTTGGAGTGTTATTTGCGTCCGGATGCTGCTCCGCTCCTGAGTCAGTGGGTTGATCGTGAGTGGACGCCTGAAGAGGAGGAGTAGGGCTTTTTTGTTGAGGGGTTAGTTTTCTGCGTGTGGAGGTGCCTGTTGGGTTTTAGTGAGCGTCTTGGTCAGGTGATGCATGAGGTGTGGGGATGTGACGTGGTGGGTGATCTGGGGAAGGATGGTTATTTGGAGTTCTTTCCCACGGACATGGTCTCTGAACCGGAGGTAGTGCACTGCAAGGATGGTTTGTTCGCCTATTACGAGTATGAGCGTGGCAAAATGGGGGGACCGGTTTTTCAGTCGAGTAGTTTGCGTGTGATGGAGCATTGTTTAACTCTGTGCTATGGGAATCCTCTTCGTAAAAGGTTAGGGTTTCAGCCTCTTCGTCTTGTTCGTAATTTGTCTATGCGTCCGGGATGGTCGTTGGTTCCGGTGGATTCAAAGCCTTGGCATGGGTTTTTGGGTATACGAAATAGTGAAGGTGTATTTTTCTCGTGTAAGACATGGGAAGATTATCTTCTTTCGGCGTTGTCGTATGTTGTTGAGTATCCGCCTCTAGACGTGTTGGAGTGTTATTTGCGTCCGGATGCTGGTCCGCTCCTGACTCAGTGGATCGATCGTGAGCGGACGCCTGAGGAGGATGAATAGGGCTTCTTTATTGAGGGGACCGTTTTCTTAGCGTGGAAGTGCCTGTTGGATTTTAGTGAGCGTTTCTCTCACGCCAACGCAGCATCTTTTCCTTTAAAGGTGTGGGCAATCCCTCGAATCCGTTTCGTGAGCATCTGCCCTTCGCCTGCTTGCTTTCCCTATAGTTCATAGTGTGGATTGAAAGCCACATGAACTGCGGT
>CAUSSZ010000018.1:0-24640 GCA_963534475.1 Trueperella pyogenes
TAGGACGACGCCCTCTCACGGCGTTAACACCGGTTCAAATCCGGTTGGGGGTACAGATACCAGCAGGGCTTCGGCCCTGCTTTTTTGTTAGCTGCGCTGCTGCCCTTGGCATCTGCAAGAATAAAAGCATGCGCATTGTTTTGGTCTCTGACACCTTCCGCCCGACTATGGGGGGAATCGAAACCCAAGTTGGTGCTCTTGCCGACCATCTTCATGCCCGAGGCCACGATATCGTCGTTCTCACCTGCACTCCCGAAGGTGATTCACCCTCCACGTGCCCCTATCCGGTGCTGCGTTCCTCGTGGCGCAATCCTTTCAACGCGCCGATTGATCCCAAAGCACCCCGTCGCTTTACCGACTTCATTCGCCGTTTCAATCCCGATGTCGTTCACTATCACATGGGGGAACTGACCCCGGTTGTTCAATCGGTTCTACTGAACCTAAAGGATTCGAGGATTCCGCAGGTCGTCACCGTTCATTCCCTGTGGGATCCCCGCGTGACAATCCCTGCCTTCCGTGCCATCGCAAGACGTGCAGGGCTGGTGCAGGCCCCGATTATGCGGACAGGCGTCTCCGAGCTGGTCAATGAGCAAATTCGCCAAGTCTTGGGGCCAGACATCTGTGTTTCGACCTTGCATAATGGTGTCGATGTTGCGCCTTGGCAGCGCCCGCCTGTTGCCCACCAGGGCATTGTCGCGGTGACCGCCACGCGTTTTGCCCCGCGTAAGCGCGTGGATGCCCTGATCGATATCCTCTCCGAAACTCGTCGCCGTTGGGATTCTTATTCCCGAGGCCACTCCGGTGATTTCCCCCTGCGTGCAGTAGTTGCGGGTGAAGGTCCGCTTTTCGACGGTGTTCAGCGCCGCGTTGAGCGCAGTGGGCTGGGGGATTGGCTGCTTCTTCCGGGACGACTGAGTGCGACGCAGCTCCAGGACCTTTATTCGCGTTCCGATATTTTCCTTGCGCCTTCGGTGAAGGAATCTGCCTCTATCGCTGGACGCGAGGCCTTGGCCTCGGGGCTTGCAGTAATGACACGTTCGCAGTCTGGACTTGCAGAAGTCGTTGAAAATGGCATCAACGGCTGGTGCCTTGACAGTGATGACGAGATGATCGAAGCACTCATATCCGTGCTTGAGGCTCCTGCGCAGCTTGAACGTATTCACGAGCACAATCGCAGTGAAGATTTCCCCTTCACGTGGGAGAAGGTCATTGAGGCGACAGAAAACTACTACCGCCAGGCTCAGGAACTGGCCTCGACGGGGGCTTAGTCTTCCATTCCTTCCGCGGAGCGCAAGAAATCGGAGAGCCTATTAGCTGCGGCTACGGCAGAGGGGCCGTGCTGACGGCCAGGCTGACGTCCCATGCGCTCAACAGGACCCGAAATGGTCACTGCGGCCAGCACGCGACCCGAAGGGCCACGAACTGGGGCGGAAACTGAAGCAACGCCGGGCTCGCGTTCTGCAACCGACTGTGCCCAGCCTCGGCGACGAACTTGAGCAAGCATTGTCGCGTTGAAGGAGGCGCCGTAGAGGCCTCGGTGAAGGCGGTCGGGTTCTTCCCATGCAAGCAGGACTTGGGCAGCGGAACCGGCCTTCATGGTCAAAGTCGCACCAACGGGGATGGAGTCGCGAAGACCCATCTCACGTTCGGAAGCTGCAACGCAGACTCGGAAGTCGCCTTGGCGGCGGAAAAGCTGGGTGGATTCCTTCGTGTGGTTGCGAAGGGCAACGAGGACTGGCATTGCAGCAGCGAGAAGACGATCTTCACCCGCAGAGGAAGCAAGTTCTTGAAGGCGCGGTCCTAAGACGAAACGTCCCTGCATATCGCGTGCAACGAAACGGTGATATTCCAGTGCAACTGCGAGGCGGTGCGCAGTGGGGCGCGCCAAACCTGTTGTTGCAACCAATTGGGCCAGGGGGGCCGGGCCTGCTTCAAGTGCGCTCAAAACCAGTGCAGCTTTATCCAGAACGCCGACACCACTTCCAAAGGCTTCTGAGTCCTCCATGAACACATTCTCACATCTCAGTAAATGAGATATCAAGTCCAACTCTCCAGGAAGTGTCAATCATGGGAAGAAAGAAGTCGATGAAGGAGCGGGAAATGAGCGGAACGCTGGCCGAAAAGGTTTGGGCTGATCACGTCGTAGTGCACGGTGAAAACGGTGCGCCCGATCTTCTGTACATCGACCTGCATCTAGTCCACGAGGTGACCAGCCCGCAGGCCTTCGATGGTCTGCGTATGGCCGGACGCCAGGTCCGTCGCCCCGACCTCACGATTGCAACCGAGGACCACAACACTCCTACGGTCAATATCGACTTGCCGATCGCTGATATCACCAGTCGTACACAGATCGACACTCTGCGAAAGAATGCCAAGGAATTTGGTATCCGCCTGCATTCACTGGGTGATGCCGACCAAGGAATCGTTCACGTCGTTGGCCCCCAATTAGGACTCACCCAACCCGGTATGACCATTGTGTGCGGTGACTCGCATACATCAACCCACGGAGCATTCGGTGCGCTGGCAATGGGCATTGGAACCAGCCAGGTCGAACATGTTCTGGCGACTCAAACACTGCCGATGGCTCCTTTTAAGACCATGGCTATCACCGTCAATGGGTCCTTGCCAAAGGGCGCAACTGCGAAGGACATCATCCTTGCCGTGATCGCGAAGATCGGAACCGGTGGGGGGCAGGGATACGTCCTTGAGTACCGTGGCCAGGCAATCCGCGAGCTCTCGATGGAAGGTCGCATGACGATCTGCAATATGTCCATCGAAGCGGGTGCTCGAGCCGGAATGGTTGCCCCCGATGAAACAACCTTCGAATACCTGAAGGGACGTCCGCACGCACCCGAAGGCGAAGAATGGGATCGTGCCTTGGAATACTGGAAGACCTTGCACTCAGATGAAGATGCGATCTTTGACGCTGAGGTGGTCCTGAATGCTGAGGACTTGGAGCCCTTTGTTACCTGGGGGACAAACCCCGGACAGGGCGTCCCGCTTTCGGGCAGCGTTCCCAACCCCGATGACTTTGAGGATGAAATCAAGCGAGCCGCAGCACAGAAGGCTCTGGATTACATGGGACTCGAAGCTGGTACTCCCATGCGCGATATCAAGATCGACACAGTTTTCTTGGGATCGTGCACCAATGGGCGCATTGAAGATCTACGTGCCGCTGCAAAGGTCATTGAGGGCCGCACCAAGGCTCCGGGGCTCAGGATGCTGGTTGTCCCAGGTTCTGCTCGCGTGCGCCTGCAAGCCGAAGCTGAAGGCCTGGACAAGATCTTCACCGAGTTCGGTGCGGAATGGCGTAATGCCGGCTGCTCGATGTGCCTGGGAATGAATCCCGACCAGCTTGCTCCTCAGGAGCGCTCGGCCTCGACGTCAAACCGAAACTTTGAGGGCCGCCAAGGAAAGCTTTCGCGGACCCACCTGGTCTCTCCTCTGGTCGCGGCAGCCACCGCTATTCGCGGCACCCTGTCCTCTCCGGCAGACCTGGACGACTAAGAATTCGCTGATACACATTCGAAGGAAAACTCATGGAAAAGTTCATTTCGCACACGGGTATTGGCGTTCCGCTGCGCCGTTCAAATGTTGACACCGACCAGATCATCCCCGCTGTTTTCTTGAAGCGCGTGACCAAGACTGGTTTTGACGATGCTCTGTTCTATGCATGGCGTCGCGACCCAGAGTTCATCTTGAACCGCGAACCCTACAACCAGGGCAGTGTTTTGGTTGCTGGACCTGATTTTGGCACTGGCTCTTCGCGTGAACACGCGGTCTGGGCGCTGCGTGACTACGGCTTCAAGGTCGTTCTGGCACCGAAGTTTGCCGATATTTTCCGCGGAAATGCAGGAAAACAGGGCCTGGTGACAGGAATTATTAGCGAAGCAGACTGTGAGAAGCTCTGGGATCTGCTCGATGCCAATCCCGGTGCTGAAATCACCGTTTCGCTTGAGGACAAGACCGCGACCCTGGGTGACTTCACCTGCACTTTCGATATTGATGACTATGTGCGCTGGACTCTCATGGAAGGTCTGGACGATATTGCCCTGACCCTTCGTCACGAGGCCGAGATCACCGCTTACGAACAGCGTCGCCCCTCCTTTAAACCGAGGACTCTGCCGGCCAAGACTTTGCCTTCGAAGCCGGTCGTTTCCGCGCGTCCCGCCGAAGGTGAGTAATTCGCCACGCGCTCAAGACGCGTTAAGCGCACGCGGATGAGGGCGCGCTGCTCTAAAGTGGTCACAGAAGTCGACAGCTAGGAGAGCATCACTATGTCCTCGAAACTTCGAGTTGAAGGTGGCCACCCCCTTGAGGGGACCATTACCGTCCGCGGGGCGAAGAACTTTGTCCCCAAAGCAATGGTTGCGTCGCTGCTCGCAGATACTCCCTCCGAGCTGTACAACGTCCCTTTGATTCGTGACGTCGATGTCGTGTCTGACCTTCTTTCCCTTCATGGTGTCAAGGTTGATTACGATCAAGAGCGCGGTTCGCTGCGAATGGATCCTTCGCAGGTTCGCATTGCCTCGCGTTCAGATATCGACACACTTGCCGGGGCCTCGCGCATCCCGATCTTGTTCTGTGGCCCGCTTCTTCACCAGCTGGGTGAAGCCTTCATTCCTGAACTGGGTGGCTGCGCAATTGGTGGCCGTCCCATCGACTTCCACCTTGAAACTCTGCGTAAGTTCGGTGCAATCGTTGATAAGCAGCCCGAAGGGGTCCATATCAAGCGCCCCTTGTCCGGTCTGCACGGTGCGATTATTGAGCTGCCCTTCCCATCCGTTGGTGCAACCGAGCAGACTCTGCTGACTGCGGTTCGCAACGATGGAATTACCACGCTGAAGGGCGCTGCCATCGAGCCGGAAATCATGGACCTCATCAATGTTTTGCAGAAGATGGGCGCCATTATTTCTGTCGACACTGACCGCACTATCCGTATCGAGGGTGTGGAGTCCCTGAACGGGTACCGCCACACCGCTCTGCCTGATCGTATCGAGGCCGCCTCTTGGGGTGCTGCAGCTCTTGCGACCCGCGGTGATATTTACGTTCGCGGCGCGCATCAGCCAGATATGACGACCTTCCTCAATACTTTCCGAAAGGTCGGTGGCGCGTTTGATATCGATTCAGAAGGTATTCGTTTCTACCATCCCGGTGGCGAACTCAACTCCATCGCCCTGGAAACCGCGGTTCACCCCGGCTTTATGACCGACTGGCAGCAACCGCTGGTTGTCGCCCTCACTCAAGCAGAAGGGCTATCAATCGTCCACGAGACGGTGTACGAAAACCGTTTTGGTTTTACCTCTGCACTGCGTCAGATGGGCGCAAATATCCAAGTGTATCGCGAGTGCTTGGGTGGAACACCCTGTCGTTTTGGTCAGAAGAACTACTACCACTCAGCAGTTATTTCGGGACCGACTCCGCTGCACGCAGCTGATATCGTCGTTCCGGATCTGCGCGGTGGATTCTCACACCTGATTGCAGCCTTGACCGCGACCGGTACATCGACTGTGTCAGGGATTGATGTCATTTCTCGCGGCTATGAGCACTTTATTCGCAAGCTTCGTGAGCTCAATGCTCGCGTGGAATACGAAGACTGACGCACCTGTCGAAGGCCACAGTCGTGGATCAGCCATCCCAGCCCAAACTGAAGCTATTTGTCTCCGCCCTTTCCGGGAAAGGCCGCGCGCTACGTCGAGCTCCCAAAGTAGCGGCACTTTTACGCTCCCAAGGGTGGAACGTCGACGTTCGAGTCACTCACCGCTCGGATGATCCGGCAGCTTTGGCGGCAGCATGCACCAATCACTGGGTTGCGGTACTAGGTGGCGATGGCTACATCGCTCGCATTGCTACTCAGGTTGGGGCGCGCGGGGGAGTGGTGATTGCTCTTCCCGGAGGAAGAGGAAATGATCTGTGCCGTTGCCTTGGAATTGGGACGGACGCGGTCGCGCATGTGCGGAGCCTGCCAACGGCCTCGGAGATCTGTACTGAGGGCGCGGGGGAGCATCCTCGGATCAGAGGCGTCGATGCAATGCAGGTGCGCGCGCTCAATGGGGAAGACGAAGGGCAAGACGTTGCTGGGCAACGACCAGCATCGCCGGCCAAAGACCTTGAAGAAAACCCGGCTCAGGTACTGGGAATTGTTTCTTTCGCCTTAGATGCCTTGGCCAACCAGATCGCAAATGACACTTCTTTTGCATCGGGTACTTTCGCTTACGCCTGGGGTGCTTTGCGTGCCCTTCAGCAGTTCCAGCCCAAAACAATGGAAATTGAAGTAGATGGCGTGCGAAGGCGTATCCGTGGGTGGCTTGTCTCGGTCTCTAATTCCGGATGGTTCGGTGGCGGGATCAATATTGTTCCCAGCTCCAACCCCAGTGACGGACGTCTGGAACTCCTCACTGTGGACCCGGTACCGAAGCATCATGCGATCCGCGTTCTTGCACGGGTTCTTGCGATGCGTAAAGTCGATGATCCGATCCTTCACGTCGAAGAGGTCACCAGCGTCAAGATTTGGGATAGTGCCGGCTTAGTTGCAATGGGAGATGGCGACCAAGTGGGAGAAGGACCGCTTGAAATCTCGGTTAGTCCTGAGGTTTTCCGCGTCTTTGTCTGAAGCGGTCGTAGTTAGCGCGAACTTGTAGCTCGTTCAGCGCTGTCTTGTTGATCTTTGGCCCCAGCACCTTGCTTGGATAAACTACACACATGACTCACCGACTTACAGGTTTCTACCGTTTCGCGCGAGGCGTTTTCCGCAGCTTTATGGTCCCGTGGATGAAGATTGACGTCCAAGGTCTTGAAAATCTTCCCAAGGACCGCGGATACCTGCTGGTATGTAACCACCTGTCAAACATTGATGCAGTCTGCTTGCTGTGGGTCATGATGAAAGCGGATGTTCCCGTGCGCATTATGGCCAAGTCAGAGCTATTCAAAGTTCCGCTCTTAGGTGGTGCCATGCGTCGGATGCAACTCCTTCCGGTCGATCGAAAGTCGAAGGAACCCGGCGCCATTTTGGCCTCGGCAGCGAAGGCACTTCGCGATGGTGAGTGTGTGGCAATTTACCCCGAAGGCACCTTGACCACTGACCCTGATGAATGGCCGATGCGCATTAAGACCGGTGCTGCGCGTCTTGCTCTGGATACGGGGGTTGATGTTATTCCCTTCATTCATTGGGGAGAGCAAAAAATTATGCGCTCGGGATCTGCGCTGATCGATTTTCGTCCCCAACGCAAAGTCAGTGTCCGCATTGGCCAGCCAATCGACCTGGATGACCTTCGCCATGACACCGGTTCTGCCGATCACCACGCTGTTGATGAAGCGACCGCACGCATTCAGCGCGCGATGATTGATCAGGTTGCCGCTCTTCGCGGAGAAGATGCCCCGCAGGGAGTGTGGGATCACAAACTGAAGAAGCGTGTGGAGATCTAACCCCTTACTTCTTACTTCGCGATATCAATCACGACGCGCGAGGGGTTGCTCAACGCGCTCAAAGTGACCTCGCGTTTGTGATCCATTCCGATCACGATGTGCGTATTCGCTTCAAAGCTGCCGTCCTCGCGTACGCGAATCGGCCCGACTTCCTTGGTCTCTTCGCCCTTGTAGTAGTCCTTTTGGAGTTCTTCGCTGACGGGCATGGCTCCGCCTTCCAAGGACAGCTCAAGGTAAATTGGGGTCCCTAGATCGATCGGATCGCCTTTGCCCTGTGTCGCTGGCGAAGTCGTCCACCCGCCTTGCCATCCCACATCGTCGCTTCCCGTGAACTCAACGACGACCCTGTAGAAAGTATCGTGTTCGCCAACGCGCAGGTCGTGGAAGACGGGTGCGTGATTAGCGTCTTCTTTACCCTGCGTGAGGCTTGCCTTTCGCGAGGGAATTTCTTCCCAATTCTGAGGAGTCTCGGTGGAGGAGGGCGTGGCCTCGGGAGTAGGGGAGGAAGACGCGCTTTCGCTTGCCGAGGCCGTGGCTGAGCTGCTTGCCGAAGGTGCGGGAGTGGGGGAGCATCCGCTGAGCGTGGCTAGAAGGACTAGGGCGCATAGAGATGAAAAATGACGCGTCTTCACAATCTCCTCCTTGAGCGATCTACGAGTTTGACTTCCCTCATCCTAATCTGGGCGGAGGACATCGGGGAGTGGAACCTTGACCTTCGGCGAAGTCGATACAGGATTGAAACCCTGAGTGTGTTCAACATCGAATGACGCAGGCATGAGAAGAATGACGCTACGGGCTGGCCACGCGGTAGGGTTAAGGCCATGAGTGAAGTCAAACGTCCTCGCGTCCTCGTTGTTTTCGGCGGACGCTCCAGCGAACACCTGGTGTCTTGCGCGACCGCTGCCGGTGTTCTTCATGCGATCGATCGCGAACGCTTCGATGTGCTTGCGGTTGGAATCACCCGAGACGGCCAATGGGTGCACGTCGATAGCAACCCTGAGCTTGTTGATCTGCGCACGGCCTCGAATACAACTATTGAGCCGGGACTCAGTCGCGTGAGCCTGCTTCCGGGACTTGCTCGTTTGGTTGAAACCACCTACGACCGCACTCCCGAAGACGATGATGCACGGATTGTCAGCGTTGAGGATCTGGGCGTTATCGATGTTGTGCTTCCGCTTCTGCACGGTCCTTATGGCGAAGACGGAACGATCCAGGGTCTCTTCGAGATGGCGAATGTGCGTTACGTCGGCTGCGGCGTGACGTCCAGCGCGGTTTCAATGGATAAGCACCTAACGAAGACTGTCCTTGCCGAGGCCGGGATTGCAGTTGGCCGATGGGAACTGGTGACCGAAAAAGAGTGGTCCCGCGATCCCCAGGAAGTGCGCTCGCGGATTGAAGCTCTGGGATACCCGGTCTTCGTCAAACCCACTCGCGGTGGTTCCTCGGTTGGAATTTCACGCGTGGATTCCCCTGATCAGCTGGATCTTGCCATCAAGGAAGCAGCCGCAAACGACCCGCGAATCATCGTCGAGGCGATGGCCTATGGCCGTGAGGTCGAGTGCGGTGTGCGCGTTCCTGCGGGCGGCGATTCGATGGCTGCGCCTTTGGGTGAAATCGGTGTTCCTGAAGGCGAGTTCTACGACTACGCCCTGAAGTACGTCGATACCGATGCGATTTCGCTCATGTGTCCGGCGGATGTTCCAGAAGAAGACGCGGCTCGTATTCAACAAACCGCACTCAAGGCTTTCGAGGCCTTGGAGTGTGAGGGCCTGGCCCGCGTTGATTTCTTCTATAACGATGAAACCCACGAGATCATCGTGAATGAAGTGAACACCATGCCCGGCTTTACCCGTTTGTCGCTGTATCCGCGCGTGTGGGGCGAAGCCGGACTGAGCTACACCGAATTGGTGACCTCCCTGTTGGAGGAAGCCATGAGCCGCCCCTTGGGACTAAGGTAAGATATTTTTATGACGAAAAAACCCAAGGTTACCCTTGTCACCTCGGAGAATATGCCCGGGCTTTTCTCCGATGAAAGTGGACTTCCCGATGCTCTTGCAGAGCGTGGAATGGACCCTCAGATTGCTGTTTGGAATGATCCCACTGTCGATTGGGATGCAGCGGGGGTCTGCGTGATCCGATCTGTTTCGGATTATGCGACGCAACGCCAGGAATTTATTAACTGGGCAAATTCAGTGCCGCGCCTGCTCAACCATGCCGATGTCATGGAGTGGAACACTGACAAGCACTACATGAAGGATTTGGAGGCCTTGGGGCTTCCTGTTATTCCTACGACGTGGCTTGAGCCCTCGCACGGTTTTTCGAAGCATCAAGTTCACTCGCGTTTCCCGGCTCTGGGTGACTTCGTTGTGAAGCCTGCGGTTTCTTCGGGTGTGCGCGATATCGGTCGTTACACCGCTATCGATACCTCACAGCGTCAAGCGGCTTTGGCTCAAACCATGGAACTGCTTGATGAAGGCCGTTCTGTGATGCTTCAGCGCTACCTAGAAGATATTGACGTCCACGGTGAGGTCTCGTTGGTCTTCTTCAACGGTTTGCTTTCCCACGCAGTTGAGAAGCGTGCGGTTTTGCACCCCTCTTCGGTCACCGATCCTTCCATGCACGAGGCCGTGGTGACCGCCCGTCCCGCAGACACTGCGACTTGGCAGTGGGGTGAGCAGATCCGTCAGGTCCTGCATGAGTACATGCGTTCGCGTTTGGGACGCGATGAACTGCTCCTCTACAACCGTGTGGACCTGGTTCCCGATGGTGAGGGCTCCTTCCGAGTGATGGAGGTGTCCTTGGTGGACGCGGACCTCTACCTGGAAGCAACACCCGATGCGCTGGGTAACTTCGCTGACGCGATCTCTACCCGTGCCTTTTGGTGAGATCTGAGATCTTGTTCTTGACCCTCCCTCGTTTCCTCGCGAAGCGGGGGAGGATGTCTATTCGTGGCAATCACCACGCTTCGCTTTTCGATTTCTCACTTGGCATGCCCAGATGTTAGAGTTTCTCCGTTGCGTTTTTCGCAGCGCTCAATGGTGGCTGTAGTTCAGTTGGTAGAGCACCTGGTTGTGGTCCAGGACGTCGCGGGTTCGAGTCCCGTCAGCCACCCGGTTTAACCCTCAGAACCATAAGGTTCTGAGGGTTTTTCATATGTTCTGAGTGTTAGCATGTGAGCAATGTGCGTGCGCAAGAGAGCTTCCCACACGTTCGTGTTTCAGGGGTGCTCAGCGCTGGGAGGACAAACAAAGGAGCCTAGGATGCCTCAAGTCCGTGCCTATGCCTGTGATGATGCGCGATCGCAGTATCACCCCATGATGATTGATATTCGTGAACCCGGACCGGGTGAAGTACTTTTCGACATCAAATATGCGGGAATCTGCCACTCTGATATTCACACTGCGCGCAGTGAGTGGGGACCGATTCCCTATCCCTTCGTCGGCGGACATGAAATTGCTGGCGTTGTGACCAAAGTTGGCGAAGGCGTCACCAAATTCAAGGTAGGGGACCGCATCGGTGTTGGTTGTTTGCAGGGGTCGTGCAAGGAATGCGAGTACTGCACTGACGGTCACGAGCAGTTCTGTGACAATCCCCATGCCTATTGGACTTTTCGGGCGGGCCCAGATGGGAAGCCAACCTATGGCGGCTATGCCCAGGCGATGACGGTGCGTGAAGACTTCGCCTGTCACGTACCCGATGCTGTGGCCTTGGAGCACGCTGCGCCACTGATGTGCGCCGGGATCACCATGTATTCACCGCTGCGGCGTTGGGGTGCGGGTCCTGGAAAGAAAGTTGCCATTGTCGGTATGGGCGGCCTGGGACACATGGGCGTTCAGCTTGCCGCAGCGATGGGCGCAGAAGTTTCTGTGATCTCACATGGTCGCTCGAAGGAAGCCGATGCACGTCAGTTTGGTGCCACCGCTTTCTACGCAACTGCAGAAGAAGGCACCATCGAGTCTCTGGCCTCGTCTTTTGACCTCATTATTTGCACGGTGAGTGCGGATGACCTGGATTACCCGGGACTAATCCGCGCACTCAAGCCTTTCGGCGTTTTTGTTGATGTCGGTCTTCCCGAGAACCCGATGGTGATCCCCATGCGAGCTGTGGTCAACGGAAACAAGGTCGTTGCGGGGTCGCAGATTGGCGGTATTGCTGAAACTCAGGAGATGCTGGAGTTCTGCGCCCAGCACGGCGTGCGTCCTGTGGTTGAAATCATCGACGGCGATTCCATCACCGAGGCCTATGACAAAGTTGTGGCCTCAAAGGTGCGCTACCGCTTTGTGATTGATACATCGACGTTCTAACTCAATCTTGGCCTAGCGGTCCTCTGGACAAGAAGGCGAGGCAAAACAAAAGGAGCCCCGGAAAACCGGGGCTCCTTTTTTCAGAGCGGGTGACGGGAATCGAACCCGCACCATCAGCTTGGAAGGCTGAGGTTCTACCATTGAACTACACCCGCGTGCGGATCGATATTACCTGATTATTTCTGCGATTGCGAAATTTAGGGTGAAGTCCCGTATTATTGGACGCGCAGACATTCGTCTCACGGGGTGTAGCGCAGCTTGGTAGCGCATCTGCTTTGGGAGCAGAGGGTCGCAGGTTCAAATCCTGTCACCCCGACTTTTTATTGCCAACGTCGCTGTGGCCTCGTAGATGAGGCCTCTTGAGCGGCAAATGAAAGAACATCGTGCTGGCGACGGAAGCTGGCTGAAAATGTGAAAGCGCACAGCCAGCTAGCAGCTTTGGTGTGAGCTGTTGTAGGCTAGTTCAGTTGAAATACGCGCATTTTGCGCCCAAGAAAAGACCTGGAGAATCCACGTGAAGAGCACTGTTGAGACCCTCGAGCCCACAAAGGTTCGTCTGACTGTTGAAATCCCCGTTGAGGAACTGAAGTCAGAGATGGACAAGGCGTACAAGAGCATCGCCAATCAGGTGTCCATTCCCGGCTTCCGTAAGGGTCACGTTCCCGCTCGCATCATCGACCAGCGTTTCGGCCGTGCAGCCGTCATCGAGCAGGTCGTCAATGAGGTTCTTCCCGGTCAGTACTCTGCTGCTGTTTCCGAGAACGAACTGCGCCCCATGTCCCAGCCCGAGGTTGAGGTCACCGAGATCCCCTCGACCACCGGTGAACTGACCGGCCAGCTGGTTTTCACCGCTCAGGTTGACGTCGTTCCCGCATTCGATATCCCCGAATACGGTAAGGACACCGTCATCGAGGTTGATCCCGTTGAGGTTACCGACGAAGACGTTCAGGAAGAGCTTGACGCGCTGCGTGGCCGTTTTGCATCCCTGAAGACCATCAAGCGTCAGGCCAAGACCGGCGACTTCGCGACCATCGATCTGGTTGCCACCATCAACGGTGAAGAGGTCGACTCCGTTTCTGACGTTTCCTACGAAATTGGCTCGGGCACCATGCTTGACGGTCAGGACACCGCGCTGCGTAAGACCCACGCAGGCGACGTCGTCACCTTCACCTCGACCCTCAAGGGCGGCGAGCACGAAGGCGAAGAAGCAGAGGTTACCCTGACCGTTAAGTCCGTCAAGGAGCGCGAGCTTCCCGAGGCCGACGACGATTTCGCTCAGATGGTTTCCGAGTTCGACACCATCGACGAGCTGAAGGAAGACCTCAAGAAGCAGGCTGCACAGACCAAGCAGTCCCAGCAGGCGCTGCAGGCACGCGATCGCCTGGTTGAGAACCTCCTGTCCCGCACCGAAATTCTTCTTCCCGAGTCGGTCATCGAGCACGAGCTCAGCCACCGTGTTGCAGAAGATGCTTCCGCAAAGGCAAAGAAGGAAGCTCGCGAGGCCATCGAGAAGGAATACCGCACCGAGATCCTGGCTGAAGAACTCGCCAAGAAGAACGAGGTTCAGGTCGGACAGCAGGAACTCTTCGATTACGCAATCCAGATGTCCCAGACTTACGGCATGGACATCAACCGCCTCTTCTCTGATCCTCAGCAGATCTCCGCTGTTGTCGCCGATCTTGGCCGCGCAAAGGCTCTGATCGAGGTCCTCAGTGAGGTTACCGTTAAGGACACCGCTGGCAACGACGTTGACCTCTCGGAGTTCCTCGGTAAGAGCGACGAAGAAGCAGCCGCCGAGGCCGCAGCTGAGACCGTTGCAGAGGTCGAGGAAGCTGCTGCTGAGATCGCCGATGAGAAGTGAGTGATCTCGAGCGTCGCTAGATTTCCGCTTCGCGGAATTTATGACTGAGATGTGGGCCGAAACCTTTTGGTTTCGGCCCACACTGCATTACGGCTGCGGTGTTCTGTCCTTTTCCATGCGCCCAGAGCGAAAAGACTGCTTTTAGAGCGCCAAGTTTTCGATGAACCGATAAGTTTGGATCCAGTGAGGTTTCATGAGTGGAACCGGACCCTCAATTTGTAAGGAGAGCGTGAATGGCTATTCAAGCCTCGGGCGGAAATGAAACGCCCATGGGACTGGGAGATTCGGTCTACCAGCGCCTGCTGAAAGAGCGCATCATCTGGCTCGGTGGCGAGGTGCGAGACGATAACGCAAACGCGATCTGTGCGCAGCTCCTTTTGCTGGCTGCAGAAGATCCCGAACGCGATATCTACCTGTACATTAACTCTCCTGGTGGTTCCGTGACCGCCGGTATGGCTATCTACGACACCATGCAGTATGTGAAGCCTGATGTCGTCACCGTCGGCATGGGCCTCGCAGCATCGATGGGACAGTTCCTGCTGACCGCAGGTGCTCCCGGAAAGCGCTACATCACCCCGCACACTCGTGTTTTGCTCCACCAGCCTTTGGGAGGCGCGGGCGGTAGCGCAACCGATATTCGCATTAATGCGGATCTGATCTTGGGTATGAAGAAGGAACTTGCTCAGATCACCGCATCGCGCACCGGTAAGTCTGTCGAGCAGGTTGAGGCAGATGGCGATCGTGACCACTGGTTCACAGCTCAGGAAGCACTGGAATACGGCTTTGTCGATCAGGTTATCGACAGCCCGCAGGAAATTGGCAACCGTGGAGGAGAAAACTGATGAGCACTCAGCCCTATTTCGACGCAGTTGCCCGCCAAATGCCTCAGGCGCGATACGTTCTTCCGAACTTTGAAGAGCGCACTGCATACGGTTTTAAGCGTCAGGACCCTTACGCAAAGCTTTTTGAAGACCGCATTGTCTTCTTGGGCGTGCAGGTTGATGATGCAAGTGCGGATGACATCATGGCTCAGCTGCTGGTTCTTGAATCTCAAGATCCCGATTCGCTGATCACCATGTACATCAATTCGCCCGGTGGCTCATTCACCGCAATGACCGCGATCTACGACACGATGCAGTACATCAAGCCGCAGGTCCAGACGGTTTGCTTGGGCCAAGCAGCATCTGCCGCTGCTGTCCTCTTGGCCGCCGGCTCTCCCGGAAAGCGCCTTGCTCTTCCCAACGCCCGCGTGCTGATCCACCAGCCCGCGATGGAAGGAATGCAGGGACAGGCCTCGGACATCCAAATCATTGCGGATGAAATTGACCGCATGCGTCTGTGGCTTGAAGAGACACTCTCTGCTCACTCAGGCAAGCCGGTCGAGGAAGTTCGTCGCGATATCGAGCGCGATAAGATCCTCACCGCCGCTCAGGCTGAAGAATACGGTTTGATCGACCAGGTTTTGGCTTCTCGAAAAGCGCAGAACTAGTTGACAAGTTTGCGATTGCAAACAGTCGCTGTTTAAGGCAAGCGGGGGAGAGCGTTTCGGCGCTCTCTCCCGTTCCTATTGAATGACCGGTCTTACACTACGGATTCCGCGCGTCAATTCGCTGTTAGCGACCGCGTGAATTAGGCTAGATTCCAGTAAAAGCCCACTTTTTGGGATAGCTTTCAGGAGGCGCAGGTGAGTCGTTTAACCGACGGAGCAGAGGCCCTGAAGTGCTCGTTCTGTGGAAAGAGCCAGAAACAGGTCCGCAAGCTCATTGGTGGATCCGGTGTCTACATCTGCAACGAGTGCGTTGATCTCTGCAATGAAATCATTGCCGAGGACTCCGAGCCGACAAGCCAGCCTTCTTCTCTTCCTCTACCCAAGCCTCGGGAAATCTATAACTTCCTTGACTCCTGGGTCATCGGCCAGGAGCGTGCGAAGCGTGCGCTTTCGGTAGCGGTGTACAACCACTACAAGCGCGTCCGTTCTCGTGAAGCTGGCAATGAAGAAGATATGTATGGCACGAAGTCAAATATCTTGCTTCTCGGTCCTACGGGTACCGGTAAGACTCACTTGGCTCGTTGCTTGGCGCGTCTGCTGGATGTGCCTTTCGCAATCGTTGATGCGACAGCTCTGACCGAGGCCGGCTACGTGGGTGAAGACGTTGAAAATATTTTGCTTCGCCTGATTCAGGAAGCCGGCGGAGATATTAAGAAGGCCGAGCGCGGAATCATCTACGTCGACGAAATTGACAAGATCGGACGTAAGGGAGAAAACGCCTCCATCACGCGTGACGTCTCTGGTGAAGGCGTGCAGCAGGCTCTTCTGAAGATTATCGAAGGAACGGTGGCCTCGGTGCCTCCGCAGGGTGGTCGCAAGCACCCGCATCAGCAATTCCTTGAGATCGATACCTCTGGAATCCTCTTCATTGCTGCAGGAGCATTCGCAGGGATTGAAGACATCGTCAAGGCTCGCTTGGGACAACGTTCAACCGGTTTTGGATCCGAGCTGAAGTCCGCTGCTGAGATGGGCGACCTCTACGAGTCCGTTACCGCTGAAGATCTTCACAAATTCGGCATGATTCCGGAATTTATTGGTCGTCTTCCCGTGCTGACCTCGACTAAGGAACTTTCTGAGGAAGATCTGGTTCGAGTGTTGACCGAGCCAACGAATTGCTTGGTCTCTCAGTATCAGCACCTCTTTGAGCTTGATGGAATTACCTTAGAGTTCACCCATGACGCACTCCTTGCGATCGCCGAGCTGGCAAATCAACGCAAGACCGGTGCGCGAGGTTTGTCCTCAGTGATGGAAGCGACGCTGTCTGACCTGATGTTCGACCTTCCCTCCCGTGATGATGTTGCGCGCGTGGTGGTAACCCGTGATGCTGTCCTTGGACAGGGAAGCGCTGAGTTGTACGAGGCCGAACCCGCTTCCGTGCAGAGCGCCTAAGTAAGTTGGGGGAGTAGTGGCAGAGAATCAGCTACCGAGCGAACTGATCGAAGCGCGTAAGACGATCGATAATATCGATGCTGCTCTGATTCACATCCTTGCTGAACGCTTTCGCTGCACTCAAAAAGTGGGTGTCATCAAGGCGCTTCATGAGCTTCCTCCCGCCGATCCTGCCCGTGAACAGGTCCAGATTGCACGTCTTCGGGCGCTCGCTGCAGAATCTGGTCTGGATCCAGATTTTGCCGAAAAGTTTTTGAACTTCATGGTTAAAGAAGTTATTCGTCACCACGAGGATATTAAGGCTGCATACTCGCAGTCAGAATTGTGATGCTTTTATCCTTAGTGAGATTGATTCTCGTGGGTTCCTGATGTAGGATGTTATCAATTCGTTATCAAACGATGCGAAAATGTTATAAACAACAGGAGATTCGATGCAGAATCCTCGTCCCTCCCGTCGGCTTGCGCTCGGTGCGCTCGCCCTGACCTTCCTCCTCGCATCCTGCAGCCAAGGAGGAACAACCTCATCCCAAACAACACAGGCGCACGGTAAAGGCTCATCAAGTACAGCTAGCGCGGCCTCGTCCGGTTCAAAAGACGCCCATATTGCATTCGGACAATGCATGCGGGCACAGGGCTACGATGTCCCAGATACAGGCCTCACTCCCGATCAAATAACCGATACTTCAGATGCCTTCAACGGTGCGATCAACAAGTGCATGCAAGAGGTTTCTCCTCTGGTCGGAGAAGAAGATGACCTCACCAATGATGCTGCAACACGTCAATCGCTGGTTAAGGGGGCACAATGCCTTAGGGATCTTGGCTATGACGTCAAAGACCCCAAGCCCGGTGAAGGCGTCAGTATCCAAAATATTCCCACTGACGCCGTCAACAAGTGCTTTGGGAACCCCAGGGGTGGGAAGTGAAAATCCATCCTTACGTCTCATCGCATCGCGGTAGTGCACGTGTCCTAGCTGCGGCGATTGCACTCGCATGTATGAGCGGTTGCGCACATAGCTCTGGAGCATCCTCTGATGTAGCTGAATACTCGGGTGCAAGCTCGGAGATTACCCGTGGTGATTTGGTCGGGGAAACAACAGTCCAGGGAACCCTTCACTACGCGGACTCCTACACACAGAAATCCGCCTTTGATGGTGTGATTACGGCTCTTCCCACCCCGGGTTCGACGATCAAGCTTGGCGAACGCATCTACACGGTTGGTGGCCAGAGCTCTTATCTCCTTCACGGAAATACACCTGCCTGGCGTACTTTTGAAAGTGGAATGAGTGACGGTGAAGACGTCAAGCAATTAGAAGAGTCTCTTGCAAAGTTGGGACACTTCACGGCAGAAGCTGACTCTCACTTCGATTGGCGCACCCAAGCGGCAATCAGCCAGTGGCAAAAATCTTTGGGGATTTCACGCGATGGAGTCCTTCCGCTGGGGCAGGTCCTTTTCGCCTCGGAAGACCTTCGAGTTGGCGCGCTCAAAGCGCGGGTTGGAGACAGTGCAGCAAATGGAACAGAACTATTTGCGGCCTCGTCTTCCAGGCAGATTATTTCGGCAAATCTCAAGCTCTCCGATCAAGCGCTGGGTGTTGTTGGGAGCACCGTGACGATTCGGCTTCCGGGAGCGCAAACAACGAAGGGCACGATTTCCTCTGTCGAACCCCCGAAAGAAAAGACCAGTTCAGAGGGTGCGGATCAGCAGGGAACCACAAAGGATCGAATCATCCCGATCACTGTGACTCCCGATGACCCCGCAGCGACAGAGAAGCTCCAAGAGGCCTCGGTGTCGCTGGGTATCACCTCGCAGACGAAGAAGGATGTCCTTTCTGTGCCGCTAGGCGCTCTGGTGGCCATCACGCCCGACCAGTTCGGAGTCGAGGTCATCGGTGACGATGGAAAGACGACTCGTGTTCCTGTGCAGACAGGTTTATTTGCCGGGGATCGCGTTGAGGTTGCCTCTGATGATCTGCATGAGGGACAACGCGTGGTGGTGCCGAACCGATGAATTCACTGCTAGAAGTGCGCGAAGTTCGTCGTTCATATGGATCGCCACCGGTAAACGCGTGCGATGGGGTGAGTCTGAGCGTCAGCAGGGGAGAATTCGTTGCAATTGTCGGACCATCGGGGTCTGGGAAATCAACGCTGTTGAACCTGATCGGTACCCTAGATCGGCCTGATTCCGGTTCGGTAATGATCGATGGTATGGATGTCTCTTCCCTCAACGATGCTGAGCTATCGGGTGTCCGTGCTTCTCTCATTGGCTTTGTTTTCCAGCAATTTCACCTCTCTCCGGGAGTGAGCGCCTTGGATAACGTTGCAGACGGCCTTCTGTATCGTGGGATTCCACGGGCGCAACGCCGCGAAAAAGCACGTGAAGCTCTGGAGAAAGTTGGGCTGGGGCACCGTATTGAGCATCGTCCCCATCAAATGTCTGGAGGCGAGCGCCAACGCGTTGCGATCGCTCGAGCTCTGGTAGGGGAGCCGGCCCTTCTCTTGGCCGATGAACCTACGGGAAATCTTGATTCACGTTCGGGGGATGCGATCGTTTCACTGCTTCGCGAGTTAAACGATGCGGGGACGACCATCATCGTTATTACTCACGACAACGATCTTGCTGCCTCACTTCCCAGACAAATCATGATCCGTGATGGTCGGGTTGTCTCGGACTCCGGTAGTGAGGTGATCTTGTGAGCGGCGACAAAACTCAGGTCGTCCATTCCTCGCGTCTACGAGGCAGTGATGTTGCGCGCCTTGGGGTCAGTGGTTTGCGTGCGCGGCCGATGCGCGCTGTTCTATCCGCCCTGGGTATTGCCATCGGTATCGCTGCGATGGTCGGCGTTGTCGGTGTTTCGGCATCCTCTCAGGCTCAACTCCATGAGCAGCTTCAGGCTCTGGGCACCAATATGCTGACGGCTCGCTCTGGTGCAGATCTATCGGGAGCCAATCTTGTCCTACCCGAAGATTCAGTCGGCCGAATTCGGATGATTCCAGGTGTGAAGGATGCCTCTTCAACCTCTACGCTTTCGGGTGTTTCGGTGTATCGCTCACGCCTGATTGACCCGAATGCAACGGGCGGAATCCTCACGATGGCCGCACCGACCAACCTCCTTGACGTTGTTTCGGGAAAAATTGCTCGCGGAGCGTGGCTGAATGAAGCCACATCGCAGTATCCGGGAGTGGTTTTGGGAGCCCAGACTGCCAGCCTCTTGGGCGTGACCAGTCCGGGCGGCCAGGTCTGGCTTGGGAATACTTCCTTTACAGTGCTGGGCATTCTTGAACCTGCACCTTTGGCAGAAGAACTCGATCATGCAGCCCTCATTGGTATTCCTATTGCCCAGAAGCTGTTTGGCGCAGGTCAAACGCCAACGACCCTCTACGAGCGCTCTGAGGATTCTCAGGTCGAGCAGGTCAGAGAACTTCTAGGTCCAACCCTTGCCCCGCAGGGCGCGACTGGGCTGAAAGTTTCACGGCCTTCGGATGCCCTTGCCGCGCAAAATGCTGCGGATCAAACTCTGACAACTCTGCTTGCGGGGGTTGGATCAATCGCGCTGCTCGTGGGCGGAATCGGGGTCGCGAACACCATGATTATCTCGGTGCTTGAAAGGCGTCGAGAGATTGGCCTGAGGCGCTCGCTGGGGGCGCGCCGTGGACACATTTGCATCCAATTCCTTGCCGAGGCCTTGATCCTCTCCTTCCTCGGTGGCTGCGTTGGATGCGTCATTGGAGCACTTGTCACCTGGGGGATGTGTATCGCATACGGGTGGCCCGTCACCATCGCGTGGTATGTCATTGCCGCAGGTTTGGGTGCTCCCTTAGCGATTGGAGCAGTTGCGGGACTCTATCCTGCCCTGCGTGCGGCTCACACGCCGCCAACCGCTGCTCTGGCCTCGCAATAAAAAGAGCCCGGTGCATCGCTTCTCTTCAAGCGATGCACCGGGTAGAGCCGTGAATTCGTTGGTGATCTAGGGCCGGGCACGTTTATTGCGCGCCTGGCCAGTTCTTTATTCGCTTTGAACCGGGCCACCGTAGATGCTGTCAATCACCTCTGCATAGCGCTGAAGCACTGCCTTGCGTTTGACCTTGAGCGAAGGGGTCAGAAGTCCATTCGCCTCAGTGAAATCACTTGTGAGGACATGGATCTTTCGAATCGATTCCGCGCGTGAAACATGTTCGTTCGCGCGCTCAACGGCGCGCTCCAGAGCTGAAAGTACCTCGATATTTGTGGCAGCCTCACTGATTGACATGGGAGGCAATCCGTGGTTTTGGAGCCACAATTGAAGCATTTCCGGGTCGAGAGTGATGAGCGCCGAAATGAAGGGACGCTTATCACCCACAACAATCACCTGTGAGATCAAAGGATGGCCACGCAGGGGGTCTTCCAGTGACGCGGGAGCGACGTTCTTTCCACCAGCGGTGACAATGATGTCTTTAGCGCGACCCGTAATTCGGACGTAACCATCGCGGTCAAGCGAGCCTAAATCACCGCTCTTAAACCAACCGTCCTCGGTAAAGGCCTCGGCAGTTGCCTCGGGATTGTTGTGATAACCGCGGAAAACCGATGGTCCCTTAATAAGGATTTCTCCTTCTTCGGAGATACGCACCGAAAGGGGAGGAAGCGCTGGCCCAACGGTGCCAATCTTTGACAAGCGGGGTGTATTCACGGAAAGAGGACCCACAGTTTCTGTAAGGCCGTAGCCTTCCAAGACGGGAAGTCCGAGTCCGGTATAGAAATGGGCAAGTCTTTGCGATAGGGGAGCACCACCGGAGATGATGTAGTGAGCGTTGCCGCCGACAAGCTGCAGAATCTTTGAATAAACCAAGCGAGTAGCGGCAGCGTGCTGCATCTTCAGGCGACGTGAGGGACCTTCGGGAGTTTCAAGTGCCTGCGAGTATTCGACAGCGATGTTTGCAGCCCAGCGGAAGATCTTTTGTTTTCCGCCGCGACCAGCCTTCGCATCCGCTGAGTTGTAAATCTTCTCAAGTACACGAGGAACAACAAGCAGATATGACGGTTTGAAAGTTGCCAGGTCTGAGAGCAGATTCTTGATATCAGGGGTGTGGCCAAGGATTCCTTCGCCACTGAGCTGGAATACCTGAAGGAAACGCGCGAAAACATGGGCGAGGGGAAGGAAAAGGAGCAAACGTGAATCTTGCCCCATGGCGATTTCAGGCATCCATGCGTGGGAGTTGAGCGCGAGCTCAGTGAAATTGCCGTGGGTGATTTCAGTGCCCTTCGGGCGTCCCGTTGTCCCCGATGTGTAAACAATCGTCGCCAGTGTATCGGTAGTCAGTGCTTGAGTTCGGGCTGCAACAGACGCGCGTGGCACCGTGATACCCGCATCTCGGATGGTCTGCATTGCTTCCGCGTCAAGGGAGAGCACGGTGATGTCATCTTTACCAAGACGGTGACACGCATCCAGTGCGAGTTCGCGCTGGGTAACTGTTTCCGTCACTACGGCACGGACGTCTGCATCTTTGATGATGTACTCAATCTGCTCGCCCGAGGATGTTTCATAAATCGGAACAGGGAGTAGGCCCGCGGTCCATGCGGCAAAGTCTAGGAGCGTCCACTCGTAGCGTGTTCGTGACATGATCGCGATTGCGTCACCATAGTTCAGACCCAGACCGATGAGTCCGGCTGCGGTGGTCTGGACGTCTTCGTAGAACTCTGCTGCGGTCATGTTCTGCCACGTCGACCCCATTTCGAGCTTGCGTGCAATGAGCGGGCGTCGGGGCGCACGCTGGACGCGCTTGGCAAGCAGGTGGGGGATTGTTGTGTGCTCGTCAATACGAACCAAGACGGGCGCATGCCATTCTAAGGCGTGGGTTTCACCGTCGATAACGTCTTCGTTACCTGAGGCGGGTTCTACGGGTAAAACGCTGGTGTTCTCGGCTGGAAGTTCCGTGTGTGCGGGTGTTTCAGACATGCCTTCAGTTTACGTGGCCCGAAGCGTGAGAATGGTGTTCTTTCCAACGAGACCCCCATGATGTCTTCTGCCCTGCTGCGATGGCGCGCTTTTGTTGCGTAGCAATTTCCTTTACGAGGCTCTGCTGAGTGATCCATCCCAAGAGGTGAGGTGTGGTGGGATCCTCGTCCACGACCGCGAGCGCCCACGGATTATCGTTTTCGCTCATTCGAGAAAGGACCAGAGAGGGGCGGGCTGATTGAGGTAATGAAGAAGATGCGTCTAGAGCAAGAGAAGCGATTTGTGTGTGTGGCGGAAGCCCTCGTGAAAGGAAAGAACCAAGTTCGTTTACAGTGAGCATCCCCAAGTAACGGGGCTGATCGCGATAGCGATCCGTCGCGGCGATGACAGGAAGAGATGGGACAGATGCTGCTTGGAAATACTCCTGCGCCTGTAGAAGCGTCATGTCATCAGTCAATATCCGGCTTGGCTTTGTCATGAGTTGACGCGCGCTTCGGCGGCCAAGCAGGGTGTCGTCAACGGGCTCGTGGAGGACGTCACCTCGGCGGCGAAGCTTCTCTGTGTAGATCGTTGAACGGGTGAAAAGCCGCGAGGTGAAGGTGGCGATGATGACAGCCAGCATCATTGGTAAAACCAAAGAGTATTGACCTGTCATCTCGACGATGATGAGAACCGCAGTCATTGGTGCGCGTGCTGCTCCAGCAAAAGCTGCTCCCATTCCGATGACGCCAAAGATCGCGCTTTGAGAAACTGCCCAAGGGGAAACGAGTTGACCGAAGATCATTCCCGTCATTGCCCCCATAAAGAGTGTTGGGGCAAAAACTCCTCCTGATCCGCCGATACCGATGGTGTAGGAGGTATAGAGAATTCTTCCGACTAATAGAAGAGCGAGGAAAGGTATCGAGTAAGAGCCAAAAATTGCGGAAATTTCGATGGGGTAGCCCGAGCCGTACATGTAGGGAAAAGCGATAAGTGCGCCTCCTAGAGCGATGCTCAAGACACCTGCGCGGCACCAGTTGGGGAGGGG
The DNA here is from genome assembly GCA_963534475.1 of Trueperella pyogenes. Classification (GTDB taxonomy): domain Bacteria; phylum Actinomycetota; class Actinomycetes; order Actinomycetales; family Actinomycetaceae; genus Pauljensenia; species Pauljensenia pyogenes_B. Next base: position 23,486 of record CAUSSZ010000018.1, read on the forward strand.
GATATGCGCCCAGAGGGCATCAATCCAGTCTTCGCTGAGATAAAGGAACTTTGAGAAAGCGAGTCCGACAAGTCCCGCGATGACACCGAGGATGGCGACCCACCCGATATCGGGAAGTGACTGCAAGGGGAAAGACCCACCTAAATCAATGAGAGGGTGATCTCCGACGGCGGCCCGCGTAACCAATGACGCAAGGACAGACGAAACGACAACGTAACCAAAGGCCTCGGCAGTGAATTGGGTGAGGATCACTTCCAATGCAAAGAATGCGCCGGCTAGGGGAGCATGGAAAGTCGCTGCGATTCCGGCCCCGCTGCCGCAGGCTGCTAAAAGGATCACTCGTTCCTTGGGAAGATGCAGGAGTGAGGCAAAAGATGATCCCAAAGATGCGCCGATCTGGACGATTGGGCCCTCTCGCCCCGCAGAACCGCCGCCTCCGATGGTCAGGGCAGAGGCAAGTAGCTTGACGAGCGCGACTTTTGCAGGGATGTAGCCTCCTTTTTGCTGGACGGCCAGCATGACCTCGGGAATCCCGTGTCCCTTTGCAGAAGGGGCAAAACGCGAGATGAGCGGTCCGTAAATGAAAGCCGAGATTACGGGAGCAATCAGGAGGAATATCCAGGCCGGAATGCCAAGGCGCCCGTGTGCCTGGCCGATGTGCTGCGTGTAGTCCCAGTACCCGGTGCTGACCCATGTCCACGCGCCAATCATGAGATTGAAGAGGACTGCTGCGGATCCGGCAATTGTGCCGACGATTGCTGCGGCAATAGCGAGCGCGCTTCTATGCGCGGTGCACATGCGGCCGATGCGCGAAGCGAAAGTGTTTGGGGCTGAAGTCTGAGGATTGCTCACCTAGACATAGTAGGTCCGCTCACCTGCAGCTGAGTGGGACTTGGATGTTTGTGAATCGCTAAAAGATTCTCTGTGATGGAGATCATAGGGGGAAATGGTGGATTCCCGCCGTACTTGGGACTGCTGACACCGCGAACAAGCCCTTCGAGGCAATAGGCTTGAGGAGTAACGATCATCAGGTCGTTGCGGCGAAGGATAGCCGCACGAAATAACTGAAGGAGTGCCCACAATGGCAGAACCTCGTATTGTCACCGTCACCGGTGCAGCCGGAAACATCGGTTACGCCCTTCTTTTCCGCATCGC
>CAUSSZ010000019.1:0-24393 GCA_963534475.1 Trueperella pyogenes
GCAGCGGGCGCGAGTTCTGAGAGTTCAGGTTCGTCTTCCACTGTTCTTCCAGAGCATCCTTCACATCAGAGCCCTTGATGGTTACATATCCCAGTTCATTTGAGAAGGGCATGACATCGTAGCTCTGCTTGTAGGTGATGGTGCCATCGCTACCGGGTTCAAGATCCGCACGCAGACCACCGGCATTGATCATGCCGATATCGACGGGATTCCCATCGGCTGTGCGAATTGTTTCACGCATCGCATCGGCAGCAAGGTTGCCCAGCGTCGATTCGATACCGCGGTTTCCACCCTTTTCGATGCTTCCATCGGGAGCCTCGAAAATACCGCGGTGGAAGCTCTCGGTGTAGCCACGTGCCACAACTTCAGCGCCGGCGACTGCCGAGGCCTGCTGCGCGCGGGTCACGACTGCCTTTGTCTCGGGGTCTTCACCGCATTCGTAAACGGTTGCAGCGGGGATCAGCTTGGTATCGGCCTTAACGACCTTTCCGGTCGCCGTGTCGTAGGAGATCTGGATCAGGCCCAGGTTATCCGTGTAGGAACCCGAGGCCACACCCGCGAGAAGCGGATTTGCAGAGGTGAGCGTGACCGGCGAATCAACGTGGTCGAACTCGTATGGCACGTGCGTGTCACCGCCCATGAGGCCGTCAACATCGGCGCTCATCTTCGGGTAGTTATTCTTCACGTCGTCATCGAGCATAGCGATGACGATCTGTGCGGTTCCATCCTGCTTGAGCTTCTTCGCCAGGGTGTTGATCTTGGCGATCGGATCGTTGAAGGTCAAACCCGCAGTGGTTCCGGGGCTGAGCTTATAGGGCACGTCCCCAGCAATTGCACCAATAAATGCAACCGTCACTCCCGAGGGAGAGGTCCACAGCTTGTACTCTCCCAGGTAAGGAGTTCCCGAGCCCCAGGTTCCCATTCCGTCAACGTTTGCAGCCAGGTAGGGGAAATTCGTCTGAACAAACTCAGAGGGGTTCGATCCATCAACACGCTGCTTGAAGACAGCCTGCCCCATATCGAGCTCATGGTTACCCATGGTCGATGCCAAGGGGTGCATCGTATTGAGGGCCTCGATGGTCGGGTTGTCCTTCAGCGCACCCGAAGTGTAGGGAGATGCACCAATGTTGTCACCCAACAGGGTGAAGCTTGAGTTCGGATTCGTCGCCTTTGCTTTCTTGAGGTAGCAGTTCATCGCAGGAAGACCTGATTCGCTGATCTTCTTGGTCTTGCGGTCCTTTTGCGGCTCAATGTGTCCGTGTACGTCGGTCAGGTTGTACAGGTCCAAGGTGACGATATCGGAAGCTCCGCGATCCGTTCCGGCTGCGGGGGCCGGGTCAGGAGTCGCCTCGCTTGCCGAGGCCTCGGCAGTGGGAGTGGAGGCAGGAGCCTCGGTGCTCGCTTCCGCCGTTGGGGTGGCGTCGCTAGCAGGCTCCGCGAGCGCAGTCAGCGGGGTTGCAAAGAGCGCGAGTGCCGCACCGGTTGCAATCGCCACTCGTCGTGAAGTGGTGAACATATTGTGTGTTCCTCTCGTGATGGTTGGTGAGGGTCAGAGGGTCTTACGGCGCAGCGCGCAACCGATTGCTGCCAGGGCCAGGGCTCCCGCAATCAGCGGAATGCTTCCCATGACACCGGTCGAGGCCAAAGTGGAGTGCTTCGGAGTTGCTGCGGATTGCGGGGTGGGTTGCGTGGGAGCGTTCGGGGAGGTGGAGGCCTGCCCCGAAGGCTCGCTAGTCGGTGCAACACTTGGGTTGTTGATCGGGGTGATGAGGTTCAAACCGATGATTTCAGGATTGTGGTCCGAGGCGCGGTAGGGGTTATCGGCCTCGAAAGCCAAGTAGGCGTTGTAGTTGGCACGCGAGTATTCGAAGGCAATGCTCTCTTGCGCATTCACGGCCCACGATTTCACTTCAGTAATCAGCGGGTGTGCTGCAGAGTTTGCAAAGACGTGGTCCATTGATCCGGAGCGACCACCATAGACGTGGGAAGAGTCGCCGTGACCTGACTCGTGGATCCATCCAGCATCGGTGAGAACCTTCAACGGATCTTCCTTGGAATAGGCGTTGAAGTCACCGACAAGCACAGTCGGGGTGCCATTGAAACGCTGAGCAAAAGTGGCGAGTGCTCGGGCCTGCTTTACGCGGACTCCATTGGAGTTACCCTGCCCGTCACCATTGTCAGTATTCGCGACGGCTTCTGCTCCAGACAAGTTCTTCGGCGCAGATCCCTTGGACTTGAAGTGGTTGGCAATGACAACAAAGTTCTTGCCTTCGTGGTTTGCATCAGTGATCGGCTTGAATTCTTGAGCCAGGGGCTGACGCGCGAGGCCCGTGTATGCCGGATCGTCGTAAATGACGGAGTCGCCGACCGGGGCGATCTTTGCCTTCTTGTAAATGAAGGCAATACGGATGACGTCTTCGTTTGCCGGAACGGTTGAGGGGCTGGGGACATAGGCCCAGACCTCGGATCCGGCAGCGGCATTGAGCGCATTAACCAGGCTCTTGAGTGCACCATCACGGTCACCGCTGACACCGGAGGCTACGGGGTTTTCGATTTCTTCCAGTGCCACAACGTCGGCATCGATAGTGTTTATCGCCTGAACGATCTTGGTTTGCTGGTTCGCAAAAGCTTGCGATGACCAAGCGCCGCGGAGCTTGCAGTTCTTGTCAGTCACGTACTTGTGGTCGCGGTCTTCGTACCCCTTGCATCCGGGTTCGTTTTCACCCAGATCAGAGAAGTAGTTGAGCACGTTGAAGGTTACGACCTTGGTATCACCGCTCACTGTTGGAACAGCTGGACGCTCACCCGTGATGGCGACCGGAGAGCGATCAGGGTAACCAGCGGTCATCTGCGTGGGCTGGAAAATGAAGCTTCCAAAGCGTGATTCCAAGACAACGGGTTTAGTGAAGGTGACGTGGTAGCCCACGCGCGCAGGTGATCCATTGGCCAAGTAGGCGTAGCGCTCTTTGTGTCCGTTCTGCTTGAAATTCGTCAGGTCTGTGGTCGAAGCGTCATCTAGATCAATAGTCTTGGCAGCATTTTCGGCCTCGTAGGCTCGAGCAGCGGTGCCAGGGGCAACAACGTCGGTGGCGGTTCGCAAAACCTCGGTTCCGGGGGTCAGCGAGAGTGTCCCGAAGCGGTTCGTTTGGTAGTTATCCGTAATTGTCCAGGTGCCCTTGGGTAGAACCAGCATGGATTCAAGCGCTTCCATCTGGTCTTGAGTCGGCACGCTGCTCAGTTCCGTTGGCTTAACGGGATCACAATCAGTGGCTGCAGTAATACTTTGCGGGACCAATTGGGTCAGACTCTGAGTTGAGGCGGTTGCATTCTTAACACCCGCATATTCATCAACCTTACCTTTGACGACAACACAGTCACCGATGGAAGGCATTGATGCAGAGGACTTCCCCATAAAAACGAAGAGGCCATCGGAGGTGCTTCGCGAAGCATCCCAGGTTCCGCCTGTTCCGGGGGTTTGGATGGTGAAGCCCTCGAGGCCTTTGAGGTTTGCGTTCTCAGCCTTGGGATAGGCCGCGGTCACAACGCCTTTGGTTTCAACGGTTTGATTAATCAGGTGAGAGTTATCTCCATCACCTGGGGTTTGAATATCGCCGATGCTCACCAGCGTTGGTGCCGCGCGATCCTCGCCCTGGGTTTGCGAGGCCTCGGGCGCAGGAGATGCCATTTCCGCATCGTTTCTTGGCGTTTCACCCCCTGCGGGGTCAGCGTAAGCCAGAACGGGCATTCCCATGAGCGAGAGTGTCGCAAGGGTGGTCACTAGTGTCCGATTCTTCGCATGCAGCATGTGCATCTCCCTCTCAAGGCGAACGAATCCGAATGCAGAAAACAGCGGGTGTCGTCTGCGAGGACAGAGCAGGCACACTCCTGACCTGTTACCCCAATCACTCAAAAGGTTAGTCCTGCTCAGAAGCTCTAAAGGACGTTTTCCCAAAATCTCAGTATCAATTTTGAGAATCATCAGCTTGTCCCCAGATAAAGAGAAAAAAGCGTCCATTTTCTGCAACTTTCTCCACTGCTGAGGAGATTTTCACTACTGTGGGAACATGTCTATACCTACTCCTCCCCCAGCTCAGCCTTCGACGATGCAAGCTCCCGTGGAAGCTCAGCCTCCGGCACTCGCAATTCGTGGCCTCGTAAAGATTTTCGGAAACTTGGTCGCCGTCGCAAACCTCAACCTCGACATCCCCAAAGGGTCCTTCTACGGCTTCGTCGGCCCCAATGGCGCGGGTAAGACAACCACTCTCAACATGGCAACCGGTTTGCTCACCCCCGATCAGGGAACCGCTTACGTCAATGGAATTGATGTATGGAAAGACGATTCCGCGGCTCGCGCCCAGCTCGGCGTCATGCCCGACGGTATGCGTTTACTTGACCGCCTCTCAGGCCCAGACTTCCTGGTGCATGTCGGAATGCTTCGCGGTTTGGATCGAGAAACTGCCCGCCAGCGCGCTCACCAGCTTCTGGACACCCTGGATCTGACCGATGCAGGAAAGAAACTCATTTCGGACTACTCAGCGGGTATGACGAAGAAGATTTCCCTGGCGGCAGCACTCATTCACGCTCCCTCTCTGCTGGTTCTTGACGAGCCCTTCGAGGCCGTTGACCCGGTTTCAGCGGCAAATATCCGCCAGATCTTGCAAGACTTCACTTCCCGCGGGGGAACGGTTATTCTCTCCAGTCACGTCATGGCAACAGTCCAACAGCTGTGTACGCACGTCGCGGTGATTAACCACGGACAAGTACTGGCCTCCGGCACGACCGAAGAGGTCGCAGCGGGAATGTCTCTTGACGAACGTTTTGCCCAGCTGGTTGGCGGCGTTCACACCAGCGAAGGACTGTCATGGCTGGCCAACTGATTCGCATGAAACTGCGCATCATGTGGAATACGGTGCGCAGTCAGACAGCCGTTTTAATTTTCTCGATCATCGGTATTTTGTACGGTTTGGGTTTCACGGGCTTTGCCTACTTTGGCATTGCCAAGATTGCAACCATGACGATTCAAGCTCCATGGGTATTCGTCATGCTCCCCGGACCCGTGATTTTTATGGGCTGGATCATCTGCCCCGTGATCATGGCATCGATGGATAACTCTCTTGAGCCGCGCCGACTTTCTCCCTTTGTTGCGCCTACACATCAGCTCGCGCGCGCACTTATTGCCGCTTCATGCGTGGGCATCGGCGCAATTTTCTCTGGTCTTTTCATCATTCTTCCCGCGTGGTTCTATCTATTCCGCGGGCAATGGGCCATGGCTGCAGGATCACTCGTTGCTGGAGTACTCACACTTCTGACCGCAATCGTCTGGGCAAAGGCAATCACGACTTGGGCGGGAAACCAGATTCAAAAAGATTCGACGCGAAAGAACTTAGCGGGCTTCATCGGGACCATGGTGTTCATTTCTGTCTTTGCACCGATGGGGATCTGGTTCCAACTCATTGCCGAGCATTTCTCTTATGACACGGTGCTGGCAGCGCTTCCAGTCGTTTACACAACGCCTTTTGGTTCCTTCTTTGGGGTCGTTGCATCTCTGAGCGAGAGTGACTACCTGATGGCCGGGATCCGTTTCGTGATTGCTGCCGTCACTGCCGGCGCGGCTTGGTTCCTATGGCTAAAGGTTTTAGGACCAGCGATGCACGGGGTATCGCGTCCCGTATCTGCGCAGGCTCAGCAGGCGATCAAAGAGGGACGCTATCACGTTGATGAAGAGCGTGCGTCCAAAGAACGTGAACAGCAGCGTCAGGATTCACGTGCACTGGGACTCAAGTACGTGCAGCGCTGGGAAGCACTTGGTTTCTCACCTCAGAGTGCTTCTATGGCAACGAAGACCGTGTACTACTGGCTTCACGATTCGCGTCTGTCAACCTCTCTTGTGTCCAGCATTTTCTTCCCCTTCATGGCAGTTCTCATGAGTTTCCTGATGGACAACGAAAGCCGCAGTGAGGTGCCTTTCTCTTTCAATTTCTTCCTGTACCTTGCTCCGTTGCTCATCGGGACGACAATCGGGGCAAATATGCAATATGACTCCACTGCAGCGTGGATCCCTATCGCTTCTGGAGTTCGTGGCGCTCAAGACCGTTTGGGACGCCTGCTTGGTTCCTTGGTGCTGATCACACCGGTTATCCTCATCGCAGATAGCATTGCGAGCACCATCTTGGGTAATACTCTTGCCGACACCGCCTGGGTTTTGGGCCTGTGCATACTTCTTTTGGCCGCTTCTTCTTCAACGGCAATGATCATCGGAAGCCGCTGGGTCTATCAAGTCCAACAACCAGGAACCTCTCCCCTAAGTACCCGTGGAACTGGATCGGGCATGGTTGCGATGTGGGCGGTCTCGGCCGCAACACTCGGGGGGCTTCTTGGTGCCCTTCCCGGGTGGTTGGCTCTGTATTTCAGCGCCGGTCACACAATCGCATTCATTGGAGCCTTCGTATTCTCACTTGTGTGGAGCGCATGCCTTCTAACTATTGCGGTCAAGTGGGGTGGAAAACTCTGGGACCGTTACAAGGTTGAGATGCTCAACAAGATGCAGTCCTGGCCCGGACGATAAGCGATATTGTCCCTGGCGCTAAGTCACCGCCACCTAGCCTTCAGTTCTCATCGCTTAGTTCTCAGTACTCGATGCTCAGCGAGGGATAAACATAGGGGTGTGGCCCGCAGGAATTCCTGCGGGCCACACCCCTCATTACGCTATGTTCAGCGAGCCTGGTAGGTCAGGCAGTCCGCGCTGGTCGATCCCACGCGAATCGCAGAAGCGGTGCACTCAAGATCGGTGTTGAAGGAGCAATCCGCCTTCTGGCAGGCACCCACAACGGGGCTCTTACGCTCAAGACCGCCACGAATAGACAGCGGTACGAAGGTAGAGCAGGTGCGTCCGTAGCCGATGGTGACGGCGCCGGCAGCGCAACCATTGTTGTTGTAGGAGCACTCGGAAACGGAGCAGTCCTGAACCAAGGGAAGGTCGATGGTCGTCATGATGATCTCCTTGAAGAGTCGGAATAAAGAATGAAGACACTCCAAGAATGACGCAATTAAATTCAAAATCCACTACATCCCATTTTTCCGCGAAATACCGCCACTTTAAGACGCATCGACACGCGAAATGCAGGAGTATTTACGAAACATTCCAACCTGCTATTGATCTAAGGCAAGCCTGCACTGATCAAAGCGAATTTCACCAAAGAACCCGCTGTTTCCCCCTCTGCATATCCTTTGGCTCAGCGGTTTTGATCAGTCATCAAGCAGCTCAGCATTCTCCAGCCAGGCTTCTTCCAACTCCCCAATTTCGGCGCGCAAATCCGTGGACTGCGTAGAAAACGATGTCATCTCATCCAAGACGGAAGGATCCGTTGCGACTTTTTCAGCGAGAAGGGCAAGTTCGGCCTCGACCTTTTCCAAGCGTGTGCGAAGACTTTCAATCTTTCGTTCCAAGCGCGCGGCTTCTTTCTTCGCCGCTCGCCTGGCCGCCGAATCCGTCATCCCCGCGCTCTTCGCGCTGTCAGATGATTCCCCACCCGGTGTATTTCCAGATTGACTAGGGCGCACCGCGCTTTCACCGCTAGTGGAAGCGTCCGCGACAAAAGTGGCGCCGCCGGCCTCGCGAATGCGGAGGTACTCCTCTACCCCACCGGGAAGGGCACGCAAGCTGCCATCCCCCAGAAGCGCAACTTGGTGGTCGGTCACGCGTTCAAGCAGGTAGCGGTCGTGGCTGACGACAACCAAAGTTCCCGGGAAGGCATCCAGCAGGTCTTCCATTGCCGCCAAAGTATCCGTATCAAGATCATTCGTCGGCTCATCAAGAAGAAGAACATTCGGTTCAGCCATGAGCAGGCGCATGAGCTGCAGACGGCGTCGCTCGCCACCGGAAATCTCTGAAATCCTGGTCCATGCACGCTCTCGAGTAAAGCCCATCCTCTCAGTCATTTGCGAGGAGGAGACTTCCTTGCCGTCAACGATCACGCTGTGCGCAACCTGATCGACCGCCTCGACAACGCGCAAATCTGAAAGATCATCAAGCTCGTGGGTATCCTGCGAAAGCGTGGCTACTTGAACGGTCTTTCCACGCTTGACGCGTCCACTTGTTGGTTCCAGATCCCCTCGAAGCAGATTGAGAATTGTCGTTTTACCCGCGCCATTCACGCCGACCACACCGACTCGTTCACCGGGAGCAAGACGCCACGTCACGTGGTCAAGAATTGTGCGTTGGCCGCCTTCTGGAGTTGGGAAGGTGACGGTAACGTCCTCGAGGTCCAATACGTCTTTCCCGAGGCGTGCGGTCGCCATTTTGACCAGCTCGACGCTGTCCCTGGGCGGGGGAACGTCAGCAATGAGCGCTTCGGCGGCGGCAATATGGAACTTTGGCTTGGATGTTCGCGCGGGGGCACCTCGGCGCAGCCAAGCCAATTCCTTTGTCAATAGGTTTGCGCGTTTCTTCGCAGCCACATCAGCTTGGCGAAGACGCTCCGCCCTGGCCAGAGTGTAGGCAGCGTAGGAACCATCGTAAATTTCAACGCGGCCTGGAATCTGAGGCCGAGAGCCGCCCGGATCAATCCCCGGAACAACTTCCCAAATCGTTTCGCACACGGCGTCCAGGAACCAGCGGTCGTGGGTGACCGCAATGAGAGCGCCGCTTGCACCCGGACGAGCAAAACGCGTATTCAAGTGCTGCGCAAGCCACGCAACGCCTTCCACATCCAGATGGTTCGTTGGTTCATCCAAGCAGACAACATCCGAGGGCAGCGCAAGAACTCGCGCCAGATCAACACGGCGACGTTGTCCGCCAGAAAGTGTTCCAACCTGAGCATGCAGGTCGATATCAGAGAGCAAACCAGCATGGATATCACGAATTGCGGGCTGCGAGGCCCATTCATATTCTTCGAGTCCGGGGTGCACCGCGTCCATCACGCGCGCGTCATCATGAAGATGATCGCCCTGCTCAAGCATGACAATGCGCAGACCATCACGGGTGATAAGTCGGCCGTCGTCAGGCTGCTGCAGGCCGGCTACCAAACGCAGAAGCGTTGATTTTCCAGCTCCGTTGGGGCCAAGAATGCCGATCCGAGAAGAGTCTTCGACGCTGATATCAACGTCCGCAAGTAGTTGACGCGAACCAGCAAGGGCTCCCAGTGACTGCGTCCCCAGTAAGTGGGCCACTCTTAGCTCTCCTCTTCTTCTACGATTGCTCCCACTGCGGGGCCAGACGTCGGTAGGACTGCGCTGACTTCACTGCTTGTTCGAAGAGCTTCAGCGAGTTCATCGGCATGTTCCCTATTACGGGCAAGGACAGCAATGGTCGGCCCCGACCCCGAAAGGATCGCTGCGCAGGCACCCGCATTCGTCGCGTCGTGAATCGTTGTTGCGAGTTCGGGGTACAAGTGTAGAGCTGGGGCAGTCAGGTCATTGCACAGCACTGAGGCAAGTGTGTCAGCATCTGCGCAAAGCGCTTGCCTCTCCGTCTCACTCAGCTGTGCTGGAACGCCGCCTTCTCGCAGCTGATCAAGGGTTCGAAAGACCTCGGGGGTCGACAGGCCGTGGTGCGCACGCGCCATCACCCAGTAATGACGCGGCCACAACGACTGATTCGGATCAAGCAAGGAGGTCAGGCGGTCGCCCCTGCCCTGCCCCAGAGTCATTCCGCCCATGATGCAAGCCGGCACATCTGCGCCCAGAGTACGGCCGATCTGGCAGAGCTGTTCAAGCGTCAATCCCAATCCCCACAGCTGGTTGCAGGCAATTAGAGCAGCGGCAGCATCAGCGGAGCCTCCGGCCATTCCTCCGGCTATCGGAATGCGTTTATCAACGTGAATACTTACACCGGCAGCAGTCTGAGCCCAAGGACCGGCCGCGGCCAGTTTTTGCAGCGCACGAGCTGCCCGATATGCCAAATGGGTAGTGGGATCAAGATCTGCCATCGCAGCTGTTGCAACTTCATCTACCGAGCCATCAGCACCGTATGCCACCGTTTCAATGCGGATACCTGGCGACTTTGAGGTACGTACGGTCACGCTTTCACGAACATCTAGGCATTCAAAGACTGTGACCAGCTCGTGATATCCATCAGCATCCGGGGCACCCGCACGAAGGATGACATTAACCTTCCCGGGTGCCGATGCACGTACCTCACGCACGGGGCTGCTCCACCCCGCCTTGCTCGCTTTCCTGCGTTGTATGCTCCGAATCTTCAGCAGCGCGGCGCTCCTTCGCGTAACGATCCTGCTCGGGAAGAGGAATCTTGCCCTCAGCACGCATTTCAAGCAAAACTGAACCCAGACGCACGTAATCGTCAATCCCCAGCTTTTCGCCTCGGATCGAGGAATCTACCCCAGCGCGATCACACAGCTCCTGCGCGGCCTCGGCACTGCCGGCCCAATTCTTCAAAGCGGCGCGCAGGGTCTTCCGGCGCTGAGAAAATGCCGTATCGCAGACCTCGAAAGTCGCAAGACGCAAGGAGGTATCCCCGCGCGGAGTTTGCGATCGCTGAAGCTCCACCAGTGCGGAATCTACGTTGGGGACGGGCCAGAACACCGAGCGTCCAATGGTTCCCGCGCGAGTTGCCGTACCGTACCACGCGGCCTTTACCGAGGGAACCCCGTAGGTACGCGAACCCGGCTGAGCAGCCAGGCGATCGGCGACCTCGGCCTGAACCATTACTAATGCCGACTCCAAGGAAGGGAAGGATTCCAGCATGGAAAGCAGCAGAGGAACCGCAACATTGTAGGGAAGATTTGCAACCAAGTGGGTTGGCGCCGGCCAATCATCCTCAAAGTCCTCGAGGCCATTAATCTGAACGGCATCGCGGTTGATGACATGGAGGCGCTCCGCGGCCTCGGGCATTCGCTGCGCAACGGTCACCGGAAGCGCACGGGCAAGCATCGGATCGATTTCAATGGCTCGTACCTGTGCCCCCGCTTCAAGAAGTCCAAGGGTCAGCGAACCCAGCCCGGGCCCGACCTCAATGACTTGCGTTCCTTCGCCAATTCCCGCGTCACGCACGATGCGCCGAACAGTACCGGCATCATGAACAAAGTTCTGGCCAAGGGTCTTTGTCGGGCGCACCCCCAGCGCCTGGCAGATCGCGTGCACTTCAATAGGACCAAGCAGCCCGCTCTCGCTGGGCTGGGCATCACTGGGCACATTCGGCGTGGAATATCGACGGGGAGAAGTCACGCTCCCATCCTAAAGGATCAGTACCATCCGACGGAGTTTGAATGCCCCAGCGCAGAGCACGGTGTCCCATAGCGTCCGGCGATGTAGCCCAAGCCCCACTTGATCTGCGTGACCGGGTTGGTTTGCCAATCTGAACCCGCCGAAGCCATCTTGCTTCCCGGCAGTGCCTGCGGAATGCCGTAGGCGCCGGAAGAGGAGTTCTTCGCGTAGGGATTCCAGTGGGACTCACGGTTCCACAGTGCGACCAAGCATTGGAATTCGGAGTCTCCCCATCCGCGAGCGCTCACCAGGGGCTTAGCCAAAGAACGGGGATCCTCACCCGAATAGGTCAAGGGGATATCTGCCGCGACCATCGCTTGGGCAACTTCAGCTGAGTTTCCGCCCGCTGCAGTAATCTCCGAGGCCGTCGAGAGCGTCCCGAGCTTCGCGCGGTAACGGATTGATTTCGTTCCGTCAGCTTCGGTCTTTTCTTCCAGCGTTGCCTTGGGGTCCAAACCGGCTTCAATCAGCGCCTTGGGAGTGACTTCCTTTGTTCCGACCGAACGAATCTGCGCGGTAGGTTCGCGAGTGACCTTCGAATTCAGTGGTGCAGCATATGCTTCCCCACCATCAACGTTTTCACTCCAGGTCAGTTCTTCAGATTCGCCCTCAACACCCTTCGTGGTGACTTGTTCTTCACCAACGAAAAGCTGGTCGGAATCTTGACGGTGTTCCTCGAAGGGAATCGGCACTTTTCGCGGCGCAAGCGCACGTGAAACCCTGTGAATATCGATGGTCAGGCCGTCAGCGTTCTGAACCTCGACACGGTCCAGGGGTCCCAGGTTGATTTTTTCTTTATTCAAGATGGCCCGGGTATCCATGCCTTCACGCGCGGTGACCTGACGCGAGCTTCCGTCGACGTTAATGGTGACGGTACGCGTCTGAGTGACCAGAGGAGTCAGGCTGGAACGCGAATAGGAACGGTCGACGGCAAGAACGGCTTTTGTCGAATCTGCCCCAAGGCCTGAGAGCACGCCTTCGGCTGAGGGCGCGGTCGACCACAGGGTTGTTCGGTCTCCGTTAATGGTCAGGGTGTAGGGCTTCGCCGTGCGCACGACGATGGTCTGTCCGTTTGCAACGTATTGCGAGGCGGTGGGCTGAACTTGGTCGTGCTCACCGAGCTCGATATCCGCTTGGCTCAGAACACCTGAAACGGTGTGCGACCAAGTAGAAACCGGGTAGACGATGCCATCAACTTCAAGGTTGACGGTTGAATGCGCGCGGGCAATGCCCACTCCCGCAACCATAAACATGGCCATGCTGGCTACGCCTGCACCCGCCAAGACGCGACGTTTCGTCGGCGCCCATGAAGCGGTGCGGCTGTGGCGAGCTGCGTTCACAGAAGTCCTAGTGCTCGAGCGCATGCGGGCCACTGGCCCCATCCGGAACGGGCCTGAAGCGCCTGTGCGCGTTGGGTCTGTTCTGCTGCAGAGGCCTCGGAGGGCAGTCCGGTACCGCCCATTGCACGCCACGTGGAAGCAGAGAATTGGTAGAGGCCATAGTAGCCGTTACCGGTATTCGTTGCGGGGTTGCCGCCCGATTCGCAGCGGGCCAGGGCTGCCCAGACTCCGTCTCCGCTCACCGTTGCCGATGATGACGAGGCCGAGGACCCTGAGTTCGAAGAAGAGCTTGCTGAAGTGGTTTCCTTGGTGCCGACCTTGACAATTTGCTTGACCGGTTCGGTACGGTTTTCGCTCAGCATCTGGCTCACGACCTCTTGGCCATCTCGACGCTCCACGTAGAAGCTGCGCTTGATGGAACCGTCGGAGCCTTCCTGAACAACGCGCTTGGTTCCCTTAGCCAGGCTGGAGTCTTCTTGCTCCTCTACTTCCTTGGCCAGAGTTTCTTCGCGTTCTTCCGTGCCACGTTGAACTCGGGTGACCTTGAGGAATACGCCTTGGTCATCACTTGAGAAGGTCACGCGGTCAAGGGGCGAAACCTGAACCCCTGCCTGCTGGAGCAGGTCCGAGGCATGGGCGCCTTCGCGCGCGTCAACGGTGTGGGTTTGCCCATCAGCAATGACGCGGATATTCCCCGTTGCCGTAAGTGCGGGAAGGGTTGCGCGAGAGGTCGAGCGGTCAGCAGCGATCACTGCGCCGGTGGTGCCGACCTGGCTCATGAGGTTGTTGATATCCGTAGCAGTGGACCACGTGGGGGTTGAAACACCGTTGATATCGACCAGGTAGCGTTGCGCGCGACGAACGACGACGGTCTGACCATTCGTCACGCCTTCTTGAAGGGAGGGCGCAACCAGATCGTGGGGAGAAACTTCTACACCCGCAGTTGACAGAACATCAGAGACCTTGCCCATGAATCCCGATACGGGGATGGAGACACCATCGACTTCCAGGGTGACATCTCTAAATGACGTGGCTACCGATGTCCCGGCGATACCGGTGACGGCAAGTGCTGCAACTGCAGCGCTGGCAATGACTGCCTTGCGCGAGGGGTGGAAATTCACGTAACTCCAGACTTCGTAGGATTCGCCCTGGCAGCTTCATAGAAGTGCAACTCGCATGCGAGCCTGCGGCGAACGGACAGTTCACACGCTACAGGGTTTCAAAGAAACCAAGCGAGCGTTAGTGATGGGGACCATAAACATTTGCATCATTAATCACATTCGTCACATGAGTAACGGGAATCCAGCTTTGCGACATGAGAGATTGATTGCTCAAATTGGCGTTTATTCAGTGACGAACATTAGGATAAGGGCAGATTTCAACCGCTGCGATGAAGGGATCGTGAATGATGATGTCACGTCAGCGCGGGATTTGGGCGTTCGCTACATGTGCTCTCTTGGGAGTTTCCATGGCAGCTTGTGGATCCGGATCCACAACGGGCGACGGCTCAGAGCCGAGCTTCGAGAAGACCGTCTTCTTTAGTACCGCGCCGAATGACAAACTGCGCGACCTCAGCTCCGTCTCCCCGCAGCCTGAAGGCAAGGAAACCTTCAGCGCGGACGACTCAAAGCTTTACCTTGGCAGCTACTCGCTGCGTTTTGATGGAACATCAAAATCTGTCATGGCCTACACTGACCGCGGTTCTTACCGTTTCACTCTTTTAGGTGCATCAAAACTTCCTCAAACAACCAAAGATGGAAAGTCAATCATCAAGATCGACTACAAGTTCGAGAACCACGCAACTGGCGCAAAGGAATCGCCCGATAATGCGCTGCGCTGGGTTTTCTACGCAAGCACATCACCACTTCCTGGAACTGATGAGGCAAAGGCACTCCTAGCCGGTTCAGGCGATCGTAATGATGTCCCCATTTTCAAGCTTTCCGATGTTGACGCACAGCTGTTGAAAGCCCCCGATACCAGCCAATTTACCTCCGATGACCCGCAGGTGAAGGACGCTCAAGAACCCCAGGGATACAACGGTTACCAGGCTGAGAATAAGCAGAAGACCTACTCATCCCTTTTCGTCGCACAGGGCGATCCGAATTCGACCAAGTTCTCCTTGGCGATGTGCACAAATGGTAAGGGACTCACCCCGGACATCTATTGCCAGACCGTCCAACCTCTGGAGGCAACAATCAAATGAGCTTCTCACGCTTTTTCACACGCACCATTGCGGCCTTGAGCATTGTCACCCTTGCCTCTTTTGCACTCCCATCCGCAGCTCACGCTGACGATTCCGTCGATCAACTCAAGAAGAATGACCCCACCGCATTCGAATGGCTCGAAGGCGTGCAGGAAGTCAATCAGGGCGACCAACTCGTCATCCCCACCAAGGTCAAGCTCGCCGATTTTGAAAAGCGAAAGTCGGATGAGGCCGATAGTAAAAGTTCGAGGTTCGCAACCCCATTCGCGGTCTATTCCGACGCGGCATTGGATGTGGATCTAGAGTTTGAGATCGGCACGTACGGAGCTTATGAAGGTATTTCAATCTCACCTTCGTGGATCACTCTGCAGTCACGGTCACACGCAAGCCCCCTTGCAGACATCACTGGCTCTTCAGGCTGGGGTTTGCTCCCCATGTACTACCTTGTTCAATACAACGACTTGCAAACCGGCAAGCTTCTTGAACACCCGATTGTTCGCCGCATTCGTGTCAGCGACAAGGGCTTCCTTCCCCGCCCGCAAAACATCTCGGTGAACGAGGAAGACAACGGTACGTTCAGCGTGTCGTGGGATCCGGTCGAAGGTGCTGACTCCTACTACGTCGTCTTTCTTAACTCCACCGATAAGGATGGAAAGACCAGGCTCAGCCCGAAGCTTGTTGCATCGACAAATCAGACCTCGTGGAATTCTGATCAACGCGCTGATGACGAACCCCAACGAGATCGCACTCTCAACACCGCGCTGGATGCATTCCTGACCGTCCAGGAAGATTCCAAAGGCAGCTCACACGAGGGCTGGCTGACAGACGAGGAGCTTGACCGCATCCTCAACAGCAAGGGAACACAAGTTTCGGTCATCGCGAAGAAGAACGCGAAGATCTCGAAGATGTCCGATTTTATCGATATCGCAAATACCCTTGGAAATACGCCTATTCGAATTGCTTCCAACGCACAGCGCCAGCTCGGTCTGGACCGCTGGCAATTCGATAATTTGAGTGAGCTTCCCGCTCAAATCCCCGTGACGATGGCCGATGGGCACACTCGTATGCAGACTATGGTTGTCGATCCCGAAAAGAGCTGGGTTGAGAGCTCAAACCCGAAGACGGTCAAAGATCCTCAAGCAAAACTCCACGTTGTCTACCACATCGGAAAGACTCGCTTCACCAGCTCCTACATTGTCAATAACTTCGATCCATCAACCTACACCGAGGATCTCCAGAAGCTGAAGAAGGATCAGGAAGAGGCAAATACCGGTTACTTTGCCTCCAATCTGACCTACACCAAGGAAGTCCAGAAGAAGGAATCCAAGGACAATGTGGCGCGCACCTTCCCAGATACTCCCGTGCAGGTGCTGGGGACAACGCCGCTGTCAAAGTACATCGCAGCAAACCTCATGAACGGTTACACAGACATTTCACTTGCTGATTTTAAGGAGGCAACTTCCTCTCAGCGAGTCTGGGATGCACTCGATGAAGCAAAAGATCAGAACGGCCTAGTTCCTTTCATAATTAATGCAAAGGTTTCAACGAACGACATGGTTCTTCACGTCGAGCTTGGAACAACCGGCGCGACTGACCAGCATCTATCACCCAAGGACTACTCCGCCCAGATCAACTCTTCAGCAGACAAGGTTGTTGCCGACATCATCAAGCCTGGCATGGATGACGCAGCCAAGGTACGAGCAATCAACTCGTGGATTATTGCCCATACGACGTACAACTACGAGAGCCTGAAGCGGACTGATGAGATCTGGGCAAACCCAGATCCAAAGACGCATAGGCTCCCCCCTGAACTCACTCCCGACCACGATGCAGGTGGCATTTTCTTCAAGGGAACAACCGTCTGCGAAGGCTACGCAAACGTCTTCCAGCTCCTGGCGACGAAGTCGGGTCTCAGTTCGGTTGTTGTGACCGGTGATGTCACCCGATCGAATGGCGCTAAATCTGGACACGCATGGAACCAGGTGAAAGTTAATGGAACCTGGAAGACCGTTGATACCACGTGGAATGACGGTGGCGATTCCGGCGACCCTGCGGTTGAGACAAAATACCTGATGATCCCGAATAACGATCCGCTTCTGACCAGGAACCGCGTTTGGAAGGATCCTGCACTGAAGAAGATCCTCTAAGGAGATTCGGCCCATACATGAGTGGTGGGGCTTCCCGACAGGGAGGCCCCACCACTCATATTTCAACCTCAACGCAAGCACTCACGGCATACGCACGAACGTTCACGCGCACTACGCTATTCCGTTGAGCCGAGGCTTACCAGCTTCCGTAGACTCGATCGGTATTTTCCGTCAGGCGCTGACACGCCAGCTGCTCTGAAATACCCCAGAGCTCAGCCATAAAGCGCACCGTATATCCCATGACATAGGAAGCATTGGGGCAGCCCCTCCACGGCACCGGGGTCAAATAGGGAGCATCCGTTTCGACCAACACCAGTTCGGGTGGAAGGACTTCAAATGCCTCACGGAGGTTGTCATTTGCTGGATAGCTGATAGGACCGGCAAAAGAGGCATACCAGCCATTCTCAGCCAAGACATCGGCCATCTGCGCATCGCCAGAGAAACAATGGAAAACAATGCGTTGATCCGGACGCGCGCATTCACGCAGCAGAGCAATAGAGTCCTCATGAGCATCACGGTCATGAATCTGCAGTGGCAAATCATGGCGAGCAGCCATTTCGATGTGCGCACGGAAGGACTCCTTCTGGGCCTCGCGACCGGGATCAGCGGTGCGGAAGTAATCCAAGCCGCTCTCCCCCACGGCAACCACCAGCGGGTCACCCAAGCGTTCCTCTACTGCGGACAAGGCCTCATCAAGGGGAATATGGTGCTCACGCACCTGCGGAAGCAAACCATCGGGGGAAGGATCGGCACAGCCGGCATGCAAGGCGGCCTCGTTCGGGTGGATCGCGAGGGCAACGCGAACGCCCTCATGTGCACGAGCAAGCTCAAGCATCGGATCAAAATCTGGCAGCTCACAGGCGCTGGAAATCATCCGAGTCACGCCCACTTGGCGTGCACGCTCCAGCTGTTCTTCAAGGGGCATCTTGACCCCGTCTGCGCGCGGGATCTCTCCTTCGTGGACGGGAAGATGCGTGTGGTTATCAACGACCGGCAGCACTAAGGGATTGGGAGGATCCGGCCAGGGACGAGGCTTACGCTTACCCATCGCGCCTCCTCAGTGCTCCCAGACGACGGACTCTCGCACCTGTTGTGCGGCCTCATCACCCAAAAGTTGGCGGACCAGCTCAAAACCGAGTTCTAGAGCAGTACCCGCTCCCCTGCTTGTCACAATGTTTCCATCAACGACGACCGGCGTGGTCTCCGCCTGCGCACCGCCATCACGAAGAGCGTCCATGAAGCCAGGATTTGCAGTGGCGCGCTTGCCCTGAAGAACTCCCAGTTCAGACAGAATTGAAGGTGCAGCACAGATCGCGGCGGTCTTTTCTCCGCTCGAGGCGCGACGCAACAATTCCTCGCGTACGTGCTCATTCGCCTTCAGTCCAAGAGTCCCGGGCATACCACCGGGCAGGAAGAGAACGGTGTAGGAAGCTAAATCCACATCTGCAAGCATGAGGTCGGAAACGAGCTTGATCCCATGCGAGCTGACAACGTGACGCTCATTTTCAATAGAAATGAGATCCGCTCGGATTCCCGCTCGATACAGGGCGTCAACGACCGCAAGGGCTTCAACTTCCTCGAATCCGGTCGCAAGCAGGACAGCGACGCTATCCGTCGTTGTCAGGGTATTAGGCGTTGGCATCATTCCTCCTCAGGTGCGCGTCTAGGTGATCTTCTAGAAGCGCTGCATACCTTCAGGGTAACGCAGGCTTGCGCCCTTCGAACTCGCGGCTACTCTGAACGAAGCGCCTCGACGGGGTCTTGGCGAGAAGCTCGCGAAGCCGGAATCAAACCAGCAACCACGGTCAAGCCAACCGAAATCGCAACCAATACCAGGGCTGTCAGCGGGGAAAGCTGGGCAATATTCTTCACCTGGAAACCCTGCTCGGCAATCGCATTGACCAGGCCACAGATGCCGTAGGTCACGCCAACGCCGATGATGCCTGCGATCAGGCCTTCGATAAAGGTTTCCGCGTTGAACACCGCAGAAACATTGCCCTTTGAGGCACCAATCGATCGAAGAATACCGATTTCTTTCTTACGTTCAAGAACCGAAATGTAGGTGATGATCGCGATCATGATCGAGGAAACAACCAGCGAAATCGACACGAAGGCGATGAGGAGCCACGAGACCACGTTGACAATCTTCGTCACCGAACTCATGAGTACGCCCATAACATCGGTGTAGGTAATGACCTGGTCGGTCTTACCCGCACTTTCCTTGTCTGCGTTGTACTTGTCAAGGACTGCCTTAACGGAGTCCTTGTCTTTGAAGGACTTCGGGTAGATCGAGATGCTACTGGGCGTCTTGAGATCTGCCCATCCCAGATCGCGCAGGTTAGTCTCAAGCGTGGGGACGTTCGTTGAGAACATCGTCGCCATCAACGCGGCAAGGGACTTCTCGTCAAGATTCGATGAGAACGCAGAGGCCATAGCCTCGGGATCGAAGTGGAAGGCACTGCTCATATTCGTAGCGAATTGACTCATTGTTGCGCTGATCTGCTGGCCAATTGTCTGCGAAAGCTGAGTCATCATCTGAGTCATGGCATTCGCCATGGTCTCTTGAAGAACCTGGCCAATCGCCGCGGAGACCCCGCGCATGAGATTGCCACCAAGCTGGGCGGCGATCTGCGCCGAGATCTGGTTTGCAAGTTCAGTTGATACCTGAGAGGCGACCGACTCAAGCGCCGGGTCATTCCCAAGTGCTGCCTGCAGGTTTGTCATCAGTTTCTGACGATCAACAACCTGGTCGGAAGAGACAGCAGCGTTGATCTGCTGGATGACCGAGGGCTGAGAGAAGTAGTCAGACACCAGCGTGGAAAAGTCCGTGGAGCCACCCGCAGCAATCTGGTTTTGCGCGTAGTCCTGGAAGCCCTGAAGGATTTGGCTTGCCTGCGAGCTCAGGTATGTTCCTGCAGTGTCCTTTACGGCTCCATCTGCCAGCGTCTTGCGGATAATCGCAGGGAAATCCACATTTTGCAGTTGCGGAACGCTCTTGCTGAGTTCGCCCAGGTTGAGCTTGGAGGGATCGATCTGCACGGCCGAACCATCGGCGGGAACGAGCTTTGAAAGATCGATATTTGACAGGTCCATGCCCGACAAATCAAGGTTCGAGAAGTCAAGGCTGGACAGATCCATTCCGCTGAAATCCAGAGAGGACAGATCCATCTGCATAGCGGAAGGATCAATAGAAAACGCTGCAGACAGCTTGTTTTGATCGACCGTAAACAAGCTGGACATGTCAAAGCCACTGGAACGATCCTTCGAGGAATCTGCGAGCTCTTGGAAGGTTTTTCCAGTGAAAACATCGGTCTTCGGGTTCGCCCGCTGGTCCTTGACGATCTGGCTGTCCTCGGCCTCGCGAATGATCTGGCGGGTCAGCTCAGGGGTGTAGGCGAGGCCCTGGCGCAGCGCTCCCCCGCGCGAGGAATTCGGCTTCACAATCGCACTAATGCGAAGTTCTTGACCCCCATCGATCAACTTCTTCATGAATTCTTTATCGGAAGAGTGATCCGACCAGACCTTGTAGTTTTCGTCCCAGGTGTACTTAGCGGCGGCGTTGATGCGCTTGTACTTAATCCCCAAAATCTTGTCGTAATCGTACGAGGCCGCGGGGGCATCGCTCGCCGAGGGGGACGGGGTCGGGGTGGCTGAGTTCTTCTCGCCGATGGTCCCCGAGTAGTACTGACGCATCAGTTCGTCGAATTCCTTGTGGTCTTTCAGGCCGAGGACATACTCCATCAGGTTCGACATATTGCCGTCTTCATCAATAACAAGGACGACTTCAGACGCGGAAGTTGGCCAGTGGCCGGCAAGGACATCGTAGGAGGAGGTGTAAAGCGAGGACTCCTGCGGCATTTGGTAGAAGGCGTTGGTAGCCATCATCGAGGACATGGGACTTCCGCGCATGCCCGTTTCCATCCGATTCATTGCCTGATCGGGACTGACCTGGATATTGTCCTTCGAGGTATCGGCCTGGAAAATCTGCGGGGTGACGTCGTAGTCGTATTCGATGGCGTTGACGAAAGAGTTGACATTCCCGCCGTTTCCATCGAGGAAGGCCTTCAACGAAGCCAAGTCATTCGTCTTCGCATCGCGAATATTGTCTGCAAGAGTCCTCAGTTTGGAGACGCCAACTTTTCCGTCGCTTGATTTCTCGCTGCTAGCGGCTTCGACTTGTGCAGACAGGGCACTGGACATGTCCATCCCGCTCTTTTGGATGGTCAGCGGGTATGCGCCCAGGGTTTCTTCTTCTGTTTGAGCGATGTAGGCATTCGTTCCGTTGGCCAGAGCCAAAATGGCGGCAATACCGATGATTCCAATAGACCCCGCGAAAGAGGTCATCAGGGTACGGCCCTTCTTTGTCATCAGGTTATTGAAGGACAGGGAAAGCGCGGTCAGGAATCCCATCGAGGTGCGACGTACCGGCTTGGCCTCGCGAACTTCTTCGGTGCCGGGGACGAAGGGACGAGAATCGGCAACAACCTCACCATCCGCAAGCTCGACAATGCGGGTCGCGTATTGGTGGGCAAGCTCCGGGTTGTGGGTCACCATGATGACCAAACGGTCCTGAGCGACGTCTCGTAGGAGGTCCATGACCTGAACGCTGGTCTTTGAATCCAGAGCACCGGTCGGTTCGTCAGCCAAGAGAATTTCAGGATCGTTGATCAGGGCGCGCGCGATAGCAACGCGCTGCATCTGACCGCCAGAGAGCTGCGAGGGTTTCTTCCCCACGTGCTCGGCCAGCCCGACGCGTTCCAGGGCTTCCATCGCACGCTTGCGGCGTTCGCCTCGGGAGACGCCAGAGAGGGTCAGCGCCAACTCAACGTTGGACAAGATGGTCTGGTGCGGGATCAGGTTGTAGGACTGAAAAACGAAGCCAATGCGGTTGTTGCGGTAAGCATCCCAATCGCGTGCTTTGTAGTCCTTCGTTGAAATTCCATCGATAACCAGGTCACCACTTTGGAAATGGTCAAGGCCACCAACAACGTTGAGCATTGTCGTTTTACCCGAACCCGACTGGCCCAGAACCGCGACGAATTCGCTATCTCGGAAGGCAACCGAAACGTCATTGAGTGCGACCTGGCGCAGGTTTGCAGTTTCGTAGATCTTGACGATGTTGCGCAGCTCAAGCACTGGGAATCCTTTGACCGTTCATTGCTGACCTTTTAAGGCTAACAAAATGGCTGCGGGAGCGGCATCGGGGATTCCCCTGGTTGACGGCTAAAAACCCCGAATCAGTGGGAATTCGATTGCCCCGAGACCAGAAGAATCTCCTCGTTATCAAGTCGAGCAAGAGCTCCTTCTAGGGCTGATGAAGAGAAGATCCCCTCGTCACGAGCCTGAAGAAGAGCATCACGCTGAGCGTGAATCGCTTCAAGTGCCAGCTCACGAATCTGATCGCGAGTGAAGGAACGCTCAACTTCCTCTTCGCTCATTTCCACGGGAGTGGCCTCGTTTTCCCCGTCTGTGCCCGGGAGAGGCTCACTCGAAGTCCCCAAAGAAGGAGAAGATTGCAGGTCGACAACATTGCCCAGACGGGACAGGGTTCGCGAGACTCCAGCAGACAAAAGTGTCTGAGCGTCAACTTCTTTGATTGCCTGTGCCAGAGCCGTATCCACGAGTGCGGAACTCATGACCTGTCGAAGTTCTTCGCGTTCTTCTTCACTGATATCGGTAGAGGCCATCTTGGGCTTGATCAAGCGGATCAGCCACGGCAGCGAAAGCCCTTGAATAACCAGCGCACCAGATGCGATGAAGAGGGCGATCGTCAGAAGGAAGGAACGCATGGGCGCTGCGGAGGAAATCGTTTGTGCTGCGGCAAGAGTGATGGCTCCGCGCATTCCGGACCAGATAATAACACTGGCTTCACGCGGCCCAAGCGGCTCTTTTTCAAAGTAATCGATGTCGGATCGGCGCACTGCGTGTTGCCGCTCGGCAATTTTAAGGCGGCGCCGCCAGCGGGCCATGGTTTTGATCCACTGTTCTTCACTGAGGTTTCGGCATGCCAGAACCTCGCTGTCCACGGTGCAGGCCTGGGCCATTCGCTGCTCGAAGGCTTCGAGGCGCCCAGCCTCGGCCTCGTAGCGCCTCTTACGGTGCTTGCTGCGGTGGTCAAGCCAAGTAAGCATGAGTGCGATGAAGAGTGCACGGATCAGCATAATGAGACTGCCCGCAATGACGGCAATCACGGCGGCTCGTGCCAATCCGCCGCCATCTCCATCGGCGTCTTCAATGATGCCAAATGCCTGCAACCCCATTGCAAGGAAAATCCCACTCTCGAGCATGAGAGTCATGGTTGACCAATTTTGCTGCGAAAAACGCCTATTTTGTGCGGAAATCATGCCTGCGCGACGGCCGGAAACAACAAGACCGGCAACGACCGCGGCAACCAATCCCGAGCCACCCACATGCTCGGCAGGGATCGAAGCAATGAAAGGCATTGCAAAGGAAAAGACAGTATCCGTCGACGGATCTTTGATGATCGAACGAATCCGAACCCCCACTTCACCGACGATTAAGCCGACCACAATGGCGATGCCAAGGGCAACGAGGACACGACCCGTGAGCAGTGCGGGATTGAGGGCACCGTTATCGGCGGCAAGCCCAGCGTTCATCGCCGCAGCGAGAAGCACCAGTGAAGTGGCGTCATTGAAAAGACCTTCGCCTTCAAGCACTGTAATGATGCGGTGCGAGACGCCGCTGCGCTTGGCAATGGTGACGGCGACCGCGTCGGTGGGAGATAAAACAGCTCCCAGCGCCACGCCCCACGCCAGTGAAATCTGCGGAACCATCCAGTTGATGAGGAAACCAATGGCGAATGAGGAGATAAACACCAACGGAATAGCAAGCATTGCCACGGCTTGCATTTCTCGGCGGAAATCCATCGTTGGCATACGCACAGCCGCTGAAAATAGCAGGGGTGGAAGAATAATTTCCAAGATGATGTGCGGCGCGATTTCGATGGCCCCCACCTGCGGCAAGAACCCGATCGCCAGGCCGACAACCAGCAGAATCAGCGGCGATGCCACGCCCACCTTGGGTGCGATGAATTGGCATGCCACGATGATGAGCATTCCGGCCAGGGCGATAAGAAGGGGATCCACGAGTCAATTGTATTTCGAGCAACCCCACCCGCACCGCAGCTATCTCACCACAGCGGCTACGCGCGCCGCGAACTCACGCGGCGTACCACGCCCCACCCGCCTGGCCTCGACACCAGCCTCGGATATCAAAAAGTTGCACACGGGCAGAGCACGTTCTACCATAGACGCATAGTTTCAAGGAAGTTCTCATGACTGCTTACGACCACTCGTCGGGGTACACCTACGGCACCGATGCCGTCCCCACAGCTCCGCTTACACTCGAGGATCTACGCCAGATCGAGGCCGCCGCGCACGTCCAGCCCGGTGACGCCGAGCTGCTCGCACGAGCAGAACCCATCCTGGCGCCGCATGCCATGGAAATGGTCGACACGTGGCGC
>CAUSSZ010000020.1:0-24383 GCA_963534475.1 Trueperella pyogenes
CGGAAGACGTCATCTTCGTAGGTGATTCCCAGGTCTTCACGCATCTTGCGGCGCTGGAAATCTTGGGCGTTAACGGCGACGACAATTTCGGCCTCGTCAGCAAGCTCGGCGAGCATGACAATCTTGTTATCTGGGGTGAATCCGGGAAGAACGCGAGAGGCGTGCATGTCGTCAACGAGCTTGCCGCCAAACTCCAGGTACAGGGTTCCACCGAACTGCTGGCGACGTTGCGCAATGTGTTCAGATTGAAGGGCTAGATACTGATCGCGGTCGAAACCGATTGCGTGCATGATCGCCACTCCCAAGGCATCGTGGTGCAAGGACTATTCATGGTATCGCCCCTACCCCGCAACTCCGTCCATGAAGCGCCCAGCACACGGGTGAACTTCACCGCAAGGCATCTGAAAGACTAAATAATGTGCCTTTGCATCGCCCAATGAGTGAGCTCATTTCGATTCGATAGCTGAAGCTTGCGCAGCACGGCAGACACGTGTGTTTCCACGGTTTTAATCGAAATAAAGAGCTCGGAGGCAACCTCCTTGTAGGGGTATCCGCGCGCAATTAAACGCATGACTTCCTGTTCCCTGGCTGACAGCAAATCCAATTCATCGTCGTGAACGGCAATGGGAGCACTCGCTCCTCCAAACGCATCCAAAACAAAACCGGCCAAGCGCGGCGAAAAGGCAGCATCTCCTGCGGCAACGCGTTGGATGGCCTCGACGAGCTCAGGGGTCGAGATCGACTTGGTGACGTATCCGCGAGCGCCCGCACGAATAACCGAAACAACATCTTCGGGGGAATCTGACACCGAGAGCGCAAGGAAACGGAGCCCTTCAACATCAGCGCACGAGGCCGCAACTTCAGCCCCACCGCCGCCGTTTCCTCCCGGAAGGTGAACGTCCAAGAGAGCGACATCGGGCGTGAGCGCGTGACAGGCTGCAATAGCGCCTTCAACATCACTGGCCTCGCCGACGATGTCAAAATCGGCGCCGCTGGATTCGAGCTCAGCGCGCACGCCCGCACGTACCAGGGCGTGATCATCAATGACCAGAATCCGAATTGTCATGGAATTGTCTCCTTCAGCGGGCATCGTCACTCAAGTGTATCTACAGGCACGGAGAGATGAACCTCGGTTCCACTGGCGAGATGGCGGATTTGAGCAGTTCCGCCTGCTCGTTCCATGCGGCCGAAAATCGAATTGCGCACGCCATGACGATCCTCGGGAATCGCCGAGATATCGAAGCCATCTCCGCAGTCTTTAACAAAGATCTCCGAACACTTCGGCCCGACCTCCATGTAGACGCTCACGGGCGGACGAGCATGTCGAATTGCGTTGGAAACGGCCTCGGAAGCAGCGGCGACCATCGCCAGCTCACCGGGACCTGGGCGTATATCAGAAACCGTCACAACGCCGACTTCAACACCAAAAGTTGTCTCCAGCGCCGAAATCGCTTCACGCAAGGCCTCGGCAAGGGAATCTGCCGCTTCTTCGCGCCCCGTGTACAACCACGAGCGCAACTCACGTTCCTGCCCCAGGGCCAGCGCTCGCACGGAGCTTGGATTATCGGCGTTATTTCGAATCAAAGTGAGTGTCTGAAGGACGGAATCATGCAGGTGTGCGGCCACGTCAGCACGCTCAGCTTCGCGTTTCTCACGTTCTTTCGCTCGCGTGTTTTCTTGGGAGGTCCTCACCCAAAGGGGAATGATCGCGACTCCAAAGGAGAGGATCAGGGAGCCACCCAAGATTGCACCTCGTGCCATATCCCACGGTGATTGCCCACGGAATGAGGCCAGTACCAATCCACTGGCAACCAAGATCATTCCGGCCAGAGTGATGAGGATGAAGAGCGGGTTTTTCCATGAGTGCGCGCGAGTACTCTGCGTCCACACTGCAGCGATTCCACCAAGGACTAGGACCGCTGCGGCGATGTCGCGCAGTCCCGCTACTCCCGTAAAAAGCAGGTAGGCAATTGCAAGGGCAAGACCCACCGCACCCAATCCGACCAAAAGCATGCGCAAGTTGCGTTGGTCGTATTCGCGGCGAACAATTTCTTCTGCCGAGGCCAGCGGAACACGCAGGCGTTCGGGGGCGCTTTGGGCAGTGCCGGGATCGTCGGGAAGAGTAAGCCACAGCCAGAGATACAGGAAAAGCGGAACTGCCAAAGCCGGTAGGGCCGCCACGAATGCAAAGCGAATGATTCCGGCTGACACCCCGAGCATCGAGGCAATTCCCGCACAGACTCCACCAATCCAGGGCAGAGGCATATCGGTTGAAGATGCACTGGAGCGATGCAGAACACGTGTGGGTTCGTGAAGCTGCGGCGGGTTCCAGTGATACCCACGGGGCTTCTGCTCGCCCGACTGCCACACTTGCTGCTCATTGCTCACATCTGTATCTTCACACGAATCGGGAGTGGAAGCTCAAGGCTGGCGAAAGAATCGGGGATCGATCAGGGCATCCCCCCATATCTTTTTGCAAGCCGCACGGGCACAGTGGAATCATGAACAAAGGATTCATGAACTCGTTGCGTCACTCCGGCTTCTTCCGCGGAGAGCCTCGCGTCATCGGAGGCGTGTGCCAAGGATTGGCACAGCGCTATGGATGGGACGTGAACTCCCTGCGGATCGCCATTGTTGTTGCCGCGCTCTTTTTCCCCGCTGTGTGCGTCCTCTACGCCTTAGCGTGGGTTTTCCTTCCCGAGGCCAAAGATGGCCGTATCCACGTTGACGAAATGCTCAAGGGCAATTTCGATGCTGCGATCATCGGAGCGATCCTCTTAGCGGTTTTCGGCGGCGGGACTTCAGGAATCGCGCTCGGCTTCTTTCACGCTTTCGTGTGGATTCCTCTGTTTCTGGTCTTCCCCGTCGCAATTGTGGTGATTGCGGTCCTGCTTGCAAAGCCCAGGCAGACGGGCCCCACACAGGGTCAGTACTGGAGTGCGACACCACCGGCGCAGCCATCCTTCCAGGCGGCCTCATCTTCCTTTACTCCTGCATCTCCCCAAGGAGAAGAAACCATGCCAGATACAACTCCTGATTGGCGTACGCAGGGTGGCCCGACATCTTCGGACTACTATTCTTTCCCTCCCGCACCGCCTTCGGCGGCACAGACAACAGCAGCTCAGGCCCCTGTTCAAACTCCACCGGCGCAAACTCCTCCCGTTCAGACTCCACCGGTCCAGACTCCCTTCACCCCCGGTGAATCTCAGCCCCAGGCCTCGGGACAAACAATTCCGCAAAGCGCAGGAAAGCGTTTTACGCCCTTTGCCACGCAGCCTGCGCTCCGTTCTCGAGTCGTCCCCCGTGCTTTGGTCTTATGCGTCTACGGGTTGGTTTTCCTTGCTCTGGCAGGAACTTTCTTCCTGCTCTACCGAAATGGATACAGCACCCCGACTCAAGTTGATCGAAGCGTACAGATTGCCTTGACTGGCGCGGCCGCCTGCCTGCTCATCGTCGGCATTGCACACCTGATCGCCGCTCTTCGCGATCGTTCCTCGGTCATGCTCACCATCTTGTCGGTTCTCGGAATGTTCTTCGCAATTCCAGCTCTGCTGGGAGGCATGGCATACTCCACCACCGCTCCGCTCCACTACTCATCCGTGGCGGGAAACATTGATACCGATGCCGACTGGCGCTCAGACACAATTGGAAGTTCCAACGGCTCCAATGTCATCAATCTAGAGCTTGACCTCTCTCATGCGCCCGATGGTCTGACCAAGGACATCACCGTTAACGCTCAGGTGATTCCCTACGCAAACATCCGAGTTCGCGATGGTCAGTCCATTCGCATCGTCGCTCAGAAGCAACCGATTACCTTCGATCTCGATCTCAGTGGCGACCAAAAGTGGAGGGGCTTCGACAGTAATAGCCCCACAGTTCTGACCTCTCCCAGCTGGAAGGAAGGTCAGGGGATCACTGTTTACCTCAATGCAAACCAGCTTGTCACTCTGGACATTGACGAAACGGGGAGCTCTGTCGATCGGGATCCGTGGCCGTCCGCGACTCCTTCTCCCACGCCCAGCGTCACTCCTTCCACGGGAACTTCTCCATCAGCCAGCCAGAGTCAGTCGCCTTCGCCAAGTGCGTCTTCTGAGTCGCCTGCAGCCGGCCAGCACTGAAAGGAATTGTCATGAGTACGAACGACTTTGACCAGACCACTCCCCTGCCGGTCGGCGACGATGAAACGAAACCGCTGCCTTCCTTCGCGGATGCTCCGATTGAGGACCAAAAAACTTTTTCCGAGGCCCACACGAACACTGAGGCTGAGGCGCCCGACACTTCTGCTGAGGACGAGGCCCAGGCCCCCGATACTTCCGCAGCCTGGACAGGCGCGGGGGCAGGGTCGGCGCCTGACTCTCCCACAGCCTCGGAACGCACATTTGAGCCGCAAAATACCCCGATTGTTCCTTCCGCCCACGTGTGGTCAGCCGAGGACGTGAAAGAAGCTCCCTATAGGGGCGTGCGCATTGGGCAACTTCTCTGGGCGTGCATCATTATTTTCACTGCTATCGCACTGATCGCCATGGCTTTCGTCAAGGCAGCAAACCTCGCGCTGGTCGCCATTGGGACCTTGGCGATCATGGGTGTGCTCCTCATCATCACTGCGGGAGTCAGCACCGTCATGACGCGCAAGAAGCGCTAGCTGCGAAGCAGAATTTCCTCGATCATTTCGATCACTGAGGCGGGCATTTCCGAGCGGAATATGCCCGCTTCTTTTCCTCTATCCAGAGTGCGAAGCTGTGGGAGTGCCCGACGTCCCAGACGGCGTACCATCGCATAGGCATCATCTTTCGCCAGCGCATCCATCTCACAGCGAAGCAGGGCCTGGTAGATATCGTTTTCAACCGGGTTTTCTGCAAAGGCGGGACGCTTTCCACCCGCAAAGAAAACTTCAAGAACCTGGCTCACCTCGGCCTCGTGAATTGTCACGCGCGCGCTCAGGGTATCAGGATCGTAAGTGAACTCAGCGGCCTCTCCGTTGACACTCACCTGCGTTGGTTTCTCAATACCTCGCATGGTCACGGTCCACGAACGAAGCGCGGGCAGCGCATCAGTGCAGCCCTTTGCGGGGTGAATGGTCAGCGTTCCGCGGGCATCGTCATAATCGATCTCGGTTTGTACTTCGCCGCTGCGCTGCTCGCAGTTGACACCTGGGTAGTGGCCATCATCTTCACGCAGGGTGAAGTGACCATCAGCACCGGGGAAGACAAGGATTTCCAGCGCTTGGGGATTCCCACAATCGTTAATGTTCTGATCCGGCTCTTGAAGGGGGACAATCCCGCCTGCGGGGGCAAAAACAGGAAGAAGTTCCTGTGGCCGCCACACATTCAGGCGCAGCCCACCATCCATTTCTGCGTCGTAGCGGCGTCCGGTAAAGAAATCGAACCATTGACCGCGCGGGAACCACATGCGCGTGCGCGCCTGGCGGGTGTTCGCATCGCGCGGGGTCACCACGGGAGCAACCATCAACTGCGTGCCGAACATGAATTGTTCATGGACGTCGTAGGCGATCCCTTCATCTGGGTGAGACCAGTACATGGGAGTTACCAGCGGCGCACCCTCGGTAGCGGCACGCCAATTCATTGTGTGTAGGTAAGGAATGAGGCGGTGACGCAGGATCAGCGCATCGCGCATGATATCGCGCACGGGTTGCTGGAAATTCCACGGTTCCTTGCCCACGAAAGGCGACAGACTCGAGTGCAGTCGGTTAATCGGGCTGAATACACCCAGCTGGTACCAGCGTGCTTCCAGTTCTTCGTCGCGCACGCCCAGCATGTGTCCGCCAATATCGTGGCTCCACCAGCCGTATCCGATATTCGAGGCCGTTGACGTGAAGTAAGGCTGGAATTTCAAGGATTCCCAGCTGACAACTGTGTCTCCGGAGAAGCCCACGGGATAGCGGTGCGATCCTGGGCCCGCGTAACGGCTGAGAATCAGCGGGAGCTCGCGATCCTGCTCCTCAGCTTCTGAGGATGCCTCAACCATGTCCATATAGTGCAGGTAGTTGAGGATCCACAGCGGATCCAGACCTTTTTGACGCGAAACACCGCCCTGTTGCCAATCGATCCACCAAAAATCGACGCCATCAGTCTCCAGATCATGATGCATATCGAAATAGGCGCGAATGAAGCTCGGATCTGTCAGGTCGAACTCCACCGGTTCTTCACTGACCGGGTCAATTCCCATTGTTTCGGCGGCCTTGGGATAGGCATCTTCGAATGCGCGTATTCCATCGCGGGGATGCACATTCGCGGAAATACGCAAACCTCGATCATGCAGCGCTTCCGTAAAAGCTTGAGGATCTGGAATTAACTCGCGATTCCACGAGTACCCAGTCCATCCTGAGCCAAAGCGCGGATCAACATCGGTGATGTGCCAATCCATATCCAACACAGCGGTTGTGAATGGAATTCCTTCCGCATTGAAACGATCCATCAGCGCGAGGTACTCATCCTGCGAATAGGGGTAGTAGCGGCTCCACCAGTTCCCCAGAGCCCAACGCGGCAGAAGTGGAGTCGGACCGCTCAAACGGTAGAAGTCGCGAATGGCTTCTGCGTATCGGCTTCCATAGCTGAAGAAATAGATGTCGATTTCAGAGTGGCCTCGCGGACGTGTCACGCAACCTGCCCTGCACTCAGCTTCATCAGTCTGTATGAGATTTGATTCCGAGTCATCCAGCACCGCCCATCCATCACGACTGATCAGTCCCATACCCAATTCGCAGGCCCCATTCACACCGTCCAGAGTGCGCGCGGTCCCCTTGAGGTTTTCGTGCGCCTCATCTCCGTAGTGCCACGTGGTTCCAAAGCCACCTCCGGCGTTCTTGACGACGGCGCTCAGCCCTTCTTTGCTAAAGCTCTGGCCGTCAAAAACCAAGCGGATGGAAGAGGTCTCCCACACGTGCATTCCGCCTCGCTGGGAGTAGGTAACTTTTGGAGTTTCCTGCTCGAAACAGCGGTTGAGGACGACCTGCGTCGCCTCGTCCTCGAAGACCCCAGAATCCGACCACTCAAGGCGGACCAAGGCATCGGTGAGGAAGCCGATTCGCCACCGCTCCCCAACAAAGGTGGTCTGGGGGTTCATCTGCGCCTTCACAGAGGGGATGGGAAACATTGGGTCTCCTGGTGGGTTACGGGTTTTACGGTGGCTGGAAGAAGGTGGTGGGAAGGAAAGTTGTCGCGTTTTCTCATTGCCGAGGCCTCGGCAGGCTTAAGCGGCCACTCCTCCGCGCTCAGCGGCAGCCTCGTCGGCGGGGTTTGGGGAGGGTCGGTCCTTGACGCTCATTCCCGGCAGCCCTCCAGAGCTATAGATCACTGCCTGGACAGCGAAAATCGGAACTGCAGCGCCGAAGACCATAAACACACCCGGCCACTGGCTCCACGTCCAGCCGATGATGACCGTGAAGGCAAGGAGCAGCAGGGTGCACAGCGGTCGGGCCAGCGTCATGTTCAGCGACATGCGAAGAATCCAAGGAAGCGGTTCATCGAAATTCGCACGCACTGACCATGACAGTGCTGCCACGGTCCAGAACACAATGTTGAGCAAGAGCAAAAGTCCCGAAACGCCAACGCCTATGACTCCACCCAGGTCGTTCCAATTCACCAGGTAGTAGTCCCACGCCAGGGCGAGGCCGATGAGCAGTTGCACCCAACCAAAGAGGTTGGCCTGGGTGAGTTCGTCTTTCCACGCGCGGTGAAACACCGTCCATGTTTGGCGAATGCGCCATGACTGATCTTCGTCGATAAGCCACGTCCGAAAGGTCGCATATGCTGCGGCGATTGAGGGGAAGATTCCTCCCACGATCAGTCCCATGAGCGTGTGAACGAGCATCGCAACGTTGACGACAAACACCATCAGCACGATGCGGCACAAAAGCTCGTAGGTCAGGGCAACTCTAGTCATTGTTCTAGCCTTTGACGGCGCCGATCATGACGCCCTTATTGAAGTACTTCTGCAAGAAGGGGTAGATGATCAGCAGAGGAATTGTCGAAACGATGATCACGCCGAACTTGATCTGATCAGCAAAGTTCTGTGAATCCATTGCGGTCATTCCGACGGAACCAACTTGCGTCTGGTTTGCCAACAAAATGTTTTGCAGAACGTTCTGCAAAGGCTGCAGATTCTGGTCGCGAATGTAGATCAAACCAGTGAAGTAATCGTTCCAGTGCCCGACGAAGTAGTACAGGCCAATAACCGCGATAATCGCCGTCGACAGCGGCAACACGATCTTGTTGAAATACCCGAAGTACGACAGTCCATCGACCTGCGCCGCATCATGAAGTTCTTCGGGGATAGAGGCCTCGAAGAAGGAGCGGGCAATGATCATGTTGAATACGCTGAAGGCCCCCGGAATGATGAAAACCCAGATGCTATTCAGCAGTCCCAGCTGTTTCATCAGCAAGTAGCTGGGGATCAGGCCACCACCGAAGAACATCGTGAAGGTAAAGAAGAACAAGATCACGCGGCGCGGCTTGAATTCTTTCCGGGACAGGGCGAAGGCCGCCGGAAGCGTGACGATCAGGTTCACTGCTGTGCCCAAGAGCGAGTACAGCAAGGTGTTACGGTAACCAATCCAGATACGCGTATCTTCCAAGATCTTCAGGTAGCCCTTGAAATTAATGCCCTTGGGGAGAACCGTGACTTTACCTGTCGATACCAAGTTCGGGTCTGAGAAAGACGCGACAATGATGAACCACATCGGGTACAAAATTGCCAGAACAATGGCCGCGATGATCAAAGCGATGATTCCATCAATGATCCAGTCAGAGGCAGAGCGCGTCCGCCACAATGCGCCTAGGCTCTTCTTGGGCTTCGGTTCGTTTGTCCTATTCCCCGATGTTTCCATCCCGGCCGTGTGACCGGAAATCTTAGCGGCAGGTGTTGCTGCAGACATGATTCAGTCCTTTCTTCACGCCGGTACTAGAACAAGCTGGTGTCGCTGGTCTTCTTTGCAATCTTGTTTGCAGTCACCAGGAAGATGAAGTTCACAACGCTGTTGAACAAACCGATTGCCGTGGAATAGCTGTAGTGGTGGGCCAAGATACCGATGCGGTAGGTATAGGTGGCGATAACTTCAGAGGCCGGGATATTCAGCGTGTTTTGCATCAGCCAGACCTTTTCGAAACCGACACCCAGCACCGAGCCCATATTCAAGATCAGAAGGATTCCTGCAGTCGGCAAGATTGCCGGGATATCGATGTATCGAATCAACTGCATTCGCCCGGCACCGTCGATTTTTGCGGCCTCGTAAAGCGCGGTGTCGATTGATGACAGCGCAGCCAGGTAGATGATGCAGTTCCATCCGGCGTGCTGCCAGATTTCGCTCATCCAGTAGACCGGCGTGAATGCAGAGGCGGTTCCCATGAGGTCCGCCCCTCCAAAGAACTTACTGATCAAGCCGGAGTTTGGCGCCAGGAAGATATTGAGCATCGAGACCATGACCACTGTCGAGATGAAGTGAGGCATGTAGGTGATGGTCTGAACGAAAGTTTTCGTTTTCTTGCTTGCGATCTGGTTAATCAGCAAAGCCAGAATGATCGGAGCGAAGAAGCCCATGACCAGGGTCCACAGGCTGATGCGTAAGGTATTGCGGATGATCTGCCAGAACATCGGGTCTTTGAAGAACTGATTAAAGTACTTCAGTCCTTCCCACTTTCCGCCCGTAATGCCCTTGCTGACATCGAAGTCACGGAAAGCCAGTTGGATTCCATACATTGGCCCGTAGCTGAAGATCAGGACCAGAATGATCGCCGGCAAAACCATGATCCACAACTGCCAGTACAGTCGGAAGTGGTTTGCGAGGCCCGCTGGACTCCACCAGGGAGCGCCCTTAGCCTTCGGTGTCTTCACTTTTGTGCTGGCCTGCTTAGAGGCAGGGGTGGAGCGTAACGGCTTTGTGCCGTGTGGCTGAACTTCTGTAGTGGACATAGCAACCTCTTCGTTTCGTCCAAGAATTTAGCCGAGTATGTAAGCGAAGGCCGTCCACGGACGCAGGTGGCGATCCTGCAGTTCCTCGCATGTAAGGGCGGCATCCTGGTTAGTGATGAGGACACGCTCATTCAGAGGCTCCCCCACTAGTTCTGCAACTTCTGTTGGCAGGTCAACGGTGTTACTGGACAGATTGGCGGCAACGACCAAGCATTCATTCCCCAAGCTTCTTGTGAAGGCATAGACAGAATCGGAATCTTGCGCAATCAATTGCCAGTCTCCGGCAACAACGATGTCTTTAGTGTGCCGCAGCTTAATGAGTCGCTTAAAGAAGTGGTAGACCGAATCGGGATCGTCTTGCTGACGTTTTGCGTTAATGATGTCCTTGTTTGCATTGACAGAAATCCAGGGGACTTGCCCGGCGTTTTCATCAATGAAACCCGCATAGCTTGTGTCATCCCACTGCATAGGTGTCCGCGAATTATCACGCCCCTTGAGAGCCAGCGCATTCATCATTTCGTCGTGGGTCAAGATCCCCGCTTCTTCGACGTATTGGCGGTAGTGGTTCAGGGATTCGACGTCGCGATACTGGTCAAGGCTGGTAAAGCCTGCGTTCGTCATTCCCAGTTCTTCGCCCTGGTAGATGTAGGGGGTTCCCTTGTGCATATGAAGGACGAGGCCAAGTGCCTTTGCGCTTCGAGAGCGCAGTTCTTCCGTACTGTCGTCTCCCCAACGCGACACGACGCGGGGCTGGTCGTGGTTGCAATAGAAGAGGCTGGTCCATCCGCCATCGCGCACAATTTCTTCGTAGCCAGCGAAGACATTGCGTAGGTCGCGAACCTTCCACGGCACGACGGACCACTTCCCTGCTGGACCATCGTCATCAATACCAACATGGTCGAAAAGGAAGAGCATGTCGAGTTCTTCGCTGGCAGGGTTCGTAATGTGTGCTGCGCGGGTAATGGAAATACCCGGCCCCTCGCCGACGGTCAGGAAGCCTTCCCGACCCGCGAAGACGGCCTCGTACATTTCATGGAGAAACTCATCCAAGCGCGGGCCATCCGTGCAGAAATCAAAGGGCGAGGAATACCCATCGGAGCCGACGGGGTAAATCTCCTTATCGGATCCATCGGTTCCGGGGAGCATTCCACGGCTATCCAAGGTCTTGGAGATCTGACTGATGACGTCCATGCGGAATCCGTCAATTCCGCGGTCCATCCACCAGTTCATCATCTCGTAGACCGCCTGGCGAAGTTCGGGTCGTTCCCAATTGAGGTCGGGCTGCTTGGCCGAGAACTGATGGAAGTAGTATTCACCGCGCTGCGGATCATAGGTCCACGCGGATCCACCAAAATAGCTCCCCCAGCTATTGGGTTCGGCTCCGATCTCGCCGGGGACATGCCCTTCCTTTGCGGGCATCCACCAATACCAGTCTGCTTTGTCGCTGGTTTTGTCACGGGATTCGATGAACCACGCGTGCTCATCAGAGGAGTGATTGACCACCAAATCCATGATGACTTTCAGACCCAAGCTGTGGGCAGTGCGGAGCAGTTCATCCATGTCATCGAGAGTGCCGAACATGGGGTCGATGTTCTGGTAGTCGGCAATGTCGTAGCCGTTATCGTCCTGGGGCGATACGTACATGGGGCACAGCCAAATTACGTCAATGCCAAGTTCTGCCACATAGGGCAGGCGCTGGGTGATTCCTTGGATATCACCGATTCCGTCGCCGTTTGCGTCTTGAAAGGAGCGCGGATAAATCTGGTAGACCACAGCGTTCGACCACCACGGGGTCTTCGCCGCAGCGTTGCGAGTCGCAGCGAAATCAGCATTTAATTGCTTTGTCATCGCAATAACTTTCTCAGTCGTCAACATTGCCGCATGTTCTTGCGAGGGGTTGGAGGCGCGTCTATGCGCTACCCCTTTAGCGTAACAAGTACGCAATCCTTGCGCAAGTATTACAAAATATATTCAGGGGTGGACACTTTCATGCCCACCCCTGAATATTTTGGGTTTCCTCAGAATCATTCCCGCTGATCACAGCGCTTCACTGAGAAGCCCACTTCTAACTCCAGCTTACGCACTTTTCACTATCTCTAGTGGCGCGCATCGAAGCCGACAAAGGGAACCACTACCTTTCCGTCTTCGTTTACACTCAGAGCCTTGGACTGCTCAATAGCACCCGAGATGATGTCAATTGCGTTGGAATCTGTGGTATCCGAGTCATACGGGGACTCACTTGTGAAGATGCCCTTTCCACCGCCGAAACGGAAGTTCTTCACGAAGTCAGGGCATCCCTTTCCACCCGCGTAGCATTCGGCCGAATAGATCGGACGAACATTGCCCACGCCTTCCCCATCTTCCGAGGAGGAATAGATCGATACCTGGTACGAGGCCTTTGCCAAGTCCACGCCATCGAGTGCACTGCGGTCAACGGACATCATGATTCGGTCACCGGCAACCTTCAAGGTCACATCGCCCTTGAGCATGCCCGCATTATCGTAAACACCCATGTTGTAGGGCAGTGATTCTGAACGTCCATCAGCAATCAGCACGTAGTCCCAACCACCATTAGCGAAGGTGTTTGTCCCCGCTAGCAGAGGCGTCACATCAGTTGAGGTATTGGCCTCGCTGCGAATGTAGATATTCAGTCGCTGAGTACTCATCTGGTTCATGCCCCACGGGTTGTTCACGGGCGCCCCCATTCGCGTGACGAACTGGTAGTGATCGTTATCGCGATACACGGAGGTTTCAAACAGGTCAAAGCTGCCCGGATTGAAGTTCTCACTCTTGGGGTAAACAACCGTACCGGCACCGTTGTCATCACCGCTGGGATCACTCAAGGTGCCAATCTTGTCACCGAAAGAGTAGATCGTGTAGCTCGCTCGGCTTACCGTGTTTTCAGGTGAGTAGGCGCTCACGCGCACCGAGTTGATCGCGCGATCCAAGGTGAGATCAGCGCTGAATGCACCATCGACAACAGGCACTTCCGTGTTCGTTCCATTGACCGTTACAACGACGCGATTACCGTCGGTCGTTCCCTTAAACGAAAGATGACGAGAATCCAAAGACTCTTGGTCCTTCAGGCCTTCAACGCTCAGTGTCGGCATGTTCTGAGGCTTGCCGTCTGCGGTGGCGTTCCAGTTATCCCAGCAGTCTGCATCGAAATCCAAACGTCCAAGCTCATTGGATGCCCAGTTTCCACCGGCCTTCGTCACGAAGGTGTCACCGACACTGAAGTTACGAATCTCAATACCGTTGTGGTCGACCGTTTCATTGCCAATCGTCACCTTCTTGCCCGCCTTATTCGCAGGACGGGTCAGACGGCTCACGACATTTGCTTCAGGCTGTCCATTCCACGAATCCACATGGAAGTTAATGATCTTGAAGTTCTCCATATTCGACAGAGCGTAGATACGGAAACCACAGTTCACACTCCCCTCCACAACGGTGTTGGAAATGGTCCAGTTCTTCAAAGTCGTTGAAGGATCGGAGTAATCGAAGGCACCACCGTTCCAGTGCGGAGATGAGTTGAATACGCAGGTGTTGGTTGCACCCGAGTTATTCATCAGGCTGTGCACGACGGTCGTTCCATCGACCTTCACATTCTCAGTGTTGCGGTAGTTCCAGCCCCACTGGAAGACCGGGCCGTTATCGTTCTTCCACACCACGACATTCGAAACATCGACGTTGCTGTGGTAGAGCTTCATCGCGTCGTCATTCGTATGGAAGAAAGAGCTCTTCATCGTCGAACCGGGGTACAGCTCCATTCCATCGGTCTGCCAGTACCAGGATCCCACTTGCTGGTAGTTACGAACGCGCTGACTGAAGGACTGCTCGTTCGCCCCCTCAATTGCACTGTTACGGGCCACGGCCTCGGCAAACTCAGCATCGCTCATACTGCCCTTTTCGGGATCAGCAGGACGGAAACCGTATTCCACGAAGGAGTGGTATGACGGCTCCTTGATGGTCACGCCTTGCAGGTCAAGAACCTGATGCGGAGTAGTAGAGGTGAACTTCAGAGCTTTAACGCAGGTGGCATGGCAGTTTGCGCCATCCTTATGCTCCAAGGTCTTGTATCCATTCGACATGTCAGTCTCATAGAGGTACTGCTCGCTTGAGAGCACACCGTATCCCGTGACCTTGTAGTTCGTGATGTTCTCATTGACCCCGAATTGGAAAGCTCCCTTAACGAAGGCACCGGGCTCAAAGTAGACCCACTTCACGCGGTCCGGAAGGTTTGCAGAGTACTTGTTCGTCATCCAGTAGGTACCGGCTTTGAAGTACACAATGTCGGTATCGACGGTATCCAAGTTGGTGACCTCACCCGGGGTCACGTAGGTAATCGTTCCGTCGGCCTCGGTGGGGATGGTTGTCGGATCGACGCGCGAGGCCCAGGGCTGAGCAAAGAGCAACATGGAGTTCTTCGGCTCAGTTCCCACGTATTCGTGGCCTTCTCCGCCCTCAAGGGTGAGCCCACCCTGGTAGCGGTAAACATCCATGAGTTCGGGGGCAAACTCTACGGATAGACGATAACCGTCGTTACTCTGAGGAATGTACAGACGCACAGTCTTGTCGTCCAGCAGCTTCTTTTCAATATTCGCCTTGGCAGGGCGAACAGTAACCTGATTGACATCGGTTAACTTCGCCCCAGTCTGCAAAGTGACATCGACGTAGACATCGGTGTCATATTCGAACGAGGACCAGCTCATCGTCACGTGATTGTCGGCTTGGAACTTTGCACCATCGTCATTGAGGTCCGAACGCATGGGGTTACCGTTGCGCGGGATCGACATATAGGTAAACGAACTATTGTCCGAATCAGTACCGTCGACGGCCGACACCGATACCGAATAGAAGGGTGATTGACGAACCTCATTGTTAGCAAGGGGCTTTTCAGCGTCCTTGACACCGTTTTCATGCCACCAGGTGCGAATTTTATCTTCGCGCGCTGGTGATTTATCCGGCTTCGGCGCAGGAGTGATCTGCTCCTGGCCGGGAATCTGCGGGGTTGTATCACCATTTGTGGGGCCAATAATAATGGTCACTCCACCGACACCGATGACGATCGTCGTTGTCACGGTGACGAAGATGGCCACAACTCGGTGAGCACCAAAAATAGTGATCAGCGGATGGTGCATATGGAACAGGTGAGGGATATGCCCGAAGGCATGCCCCACCGCCCCAAACACTCGATGGAGAAATCCAAAGAACATCAGTAACCTTCCTCATTCAGGAACTCAATGTGGGTGAAATGCACTGCGGCAGCGCTGCAGCAATGCAGGAGAGAAATATGGAGGGAGGAAAGTTGATGGGAGGGTTTTACACGTTCAAAACGCTGATCGAAAACCCAGGTGCAGAAAACTGGCGTGCCCTATGAATTCTCACAGGGCACGCCAGCCGTGAACTACTTGGTGAACTTCGCCGACTTGTCGACGGACTGAGTCTTGAACATGGAGTTCAGATCAACGCCCTGCTGCTTCATCTGAGCCTTGTAGGCATCATAGATGTCCTGCTTGACCTTGATGCTCTCTGCAAGGTGGTTTGCTTCAAGATCAGCAACGTACTGATCCCATTCGTTATCGACACCACCCTTGGTGACCCACTGTGCGAACTTCGCCATCGCGTTCTGGTTGATACCGGTTGCATTACGAGAGAGGATATCTGCCTGCTCATCAGTGGTCGGCATGTTTCCATACAGAACATCAGAGTTGAGGTCGATATTGGACCAATCATTGTTGTAGACAGCGTCCACGGGGAAGACCTCGGTGTGTTCTGCGGGCAGCTTCAGCTTCCATTCGCTGTTGATCCACACGGGAGCGCGGTCAGCAAGCGAGTTGGTGAACTGCCAGTCACCGGCATTCTTGCTCTTATCAGCCGGTTCGAGAACTGTGTAGGTGCCGTCAGCTCCCTTTTCGACGCACTCGCCGAATGCACCGTAGGTTGCCTGAATACCAATCTCAGGCGTGTAGAAGGAATCCAGCAGCTTAAGTGTTGCTTCCTTATTTGCAGGCTCAGCCTTTGCAACGATCTGGTTTGCACCATAGGCCATTGAGTCGCCGCCCCATGCCCACACAACCGGAGTCGTCTGCCCATCCTTCGCCTTCAGAGAAGGAATGGTGATGTACTGCTTGCCCAGTTCCGAACCGAAGAGATCTGAGGGCGTCCACATCCAGGACATACCAACCGTTGCGGTCTTTCCATCACCCTTTGCATGACCGGTGTAGGTGGACCAGTCGTGGGTGAATGCGTCCTGAGCAATCAGGCCTTCCGACCACAGCTCGTTCATGAACTTCACGAAGTCCTTGTAACGCTCATCGGTCAGGTAGTTCTTCACGGTGCCCTTATCGGCGTACATTCCCAAGCTGGAGTCAGAGCTCAGGGTAATGCCTTCGGAGCTCAAGAAGAGGTTGGGATTAAAGCCTTCGAATCCATTGGTTCCGGGCTTGTTGAAGTCCAAGGGAATCTCATCAGCAACACCGTTGCCATTGGGGTCCTGGGTCTTGAATGCCTTGAGCACTGTCTTGAGTTCATCCCACGTGGTGGGAACTGCCAAGCCCAGCTTGTCAAGCCATGCCTTGTTAATGAACATGTGGCTACCGGTATTGGCCGAGAGAGGAACGGTGGAACGACCCACGCCGAGGATCTGGTTCTTGGTGTTGGTAGAAACGATCCGCGAGTAGGGTTCTGCATCGAACATCTTCTTCACGTTCGGCAGGTTGCCCAGTTCAGGAGTGAGGTCCATGAACAGCGAGCCAAATTCTGCCATATCGCTTGAATCAAAGCCCGCAATGGTCAGGTCAGCAACATCGCCGGCTGCCAGAGCAGCACTCTTTTGCTGATCCCACGAGGATGCCGCGGTCTCCAGCCACTTGATGCTGCAACCACATGCAGTCTCAAGGTCCTTCGTCCACTTAAGCTCACTCATAGGCTTGGTACGTGCGTCCTTAACGATCTGGACGGTCACGACGGGGCGGCCATCCGATGCGGTGTTGTCGGATGATGCGCCTTTGGAACATGCGCTCAACGCCAATGCGGCAACCAGTGCGCTTGCCAGTACGGGCGCCACAGGTGAATGTTTCATCATTGGAGATAATCCTTCCTTAGATTATCGTTCGCTTGCTGTGAAGCTATGCAGCTATGCACTCTCAGAGAGCCGATCCACAATGACCAGTTCCTTCTGACAGACATGACTGTAACAATGAAAGCAAGTCTTGCGCAAGCCTTTCATGCCTTTACGTAAATAACGATTTCATATACACTTAGGGCATTCAGGTAACTCCCACCCAATCCAATGGTGGAATACGGAGACAATAGTGAAAACACTTGCAGACGTTGCCGCTGAAGTCGGCGTCAGTCAAGCGACGATATCGCGCGTTCTCAACGGAAAACCAGGCGTTTCCGACGACACTCGCCAGGCCGTGCTCAATACTGCGAAAAGCATGGGGATTACGAGCACTGTTGGTCGTAATCAGCCTCGACATGTAGCAGTCGTTACCCCCAACTTGGTCAATCCCGTTTTCGCATCTTTACTCACGGCAATAAGTACTCAACTGACGGCACGCAATATTTTGCCTTTCTTGTGCACCTACACATCTGGCGGCACCAGCGAAGAAACACTGCTGTCAATGGTGCTTTCAGAACAGATTGATGGTGCGATCTTCCTTTCCGGCCAGTATGACTCCAAGGGCAACGACTATTCGATCTATCAACGCCTTGCTGAGCATCGAATTCCAATGGTTTTCATCAATGCGGGCGATCCCGACTTGCCGGGTTACTTCATTCGCACAGATGACCGCCTGGCAACGGAAATGGCTCTTCAACACCTGGTCAATCAGGGGCATGCGCGCATCGGTTTGCTTTTGGGGAATCCAAACCACTACCCCAGTATTACGAAATACAACTCTGCCCTTGACTTTGCGAACCGTACAGGGCTCGACCTCAAGCCACAGTACGTGGAATGGGCACCCTACGGCTTAGGTACCGCGCAGGCTGCAACAGCACGTCTGATAGATGCAGGCGTGAGCGCAATCGTGTGCGCCAGCGATGAACTGGCCTTGAGCGCTTTTAAGTCACTGACACTCCAGGGCCTACAGGTTCCCGATGACATTTCCATCGTCGGCTACGACGACTCCAGCTACCTCGGCTACATTTCTCCAGGTT
The DNA here is from genome assembly GCA_963534475.1 of Trueperella pyogenes. Lineage (GTDB taxonomy): Bacteria > Actinomycetota > Actinomycetes > Actinomycetales > Actinomycetaceae > Pauljensenia > Pauljensenia pyogenes_B. Next base: position 18,091 of record CAUSSZ010000020.1, read on the forward strand.
TGACAACCATTCGTCAGCCGGTCGACGCCCTGAGTAGCGGTGCCGTCTCCGCACTGGCAAGCCTGATCGAGAGCCCGCAAAACGCCAAGGAGCACGTTGAGCTTCTCTTCGATCCCGAGTTAGTTGTTCGCGGCACTACAGCGATCTGCAAGGATCTTCTTCCCAGCGCGCTCTAGCCCTTCCCGAGGCCGCGCGCCAAGCAAGCGGGCACGCTCCTCTTCCGTCTTCCTTACCCCCCAAGAAAGGTGTGTGGCCCAAGCCGAAAGGCTTGGGCCACACCCTCACAACAGCTAAAAGCTCAGGCTCCCGTCACATCATCAGGGCGAGACTCCGCGTAGCGCGCAAGCTCTTCCTCGACAATGGCCTCATCGAGCTTCTGGAAGACCGGGGTCGGCTTCTCAATCGGAGTACCAACGACGATATCGTGACGCTCCCAGGTGGGAACATTCGTGTAGTCGCCGGTAATAACGGGGTATCCCGTACGGCCTTCGAAGTCTGCGGGAAGAACCTCGGGGTCCAGCTCCTCAACTTCCTTGATGTAGGGCATGGGAGCGATCTCGCCGCTGCCACCCATCACGCGGTCCACATCATTTGCGGCGTGAGGCAGGAAGGGAGAGAGCATGAGGTTCAAATCAGCCACGGCTTGTGCCAGCGTCCAGAGCACGGTCGCCAAGCGCTCGCGTTCTTCGGGGGCCTTGAGCTTGAAGGGCTCGGTATCTGCAACGTACTTGTTGGCCTCGCCGACCAAACGCATTGCAGCGGCAAGAGCGGCCTTCTGGCGGTGGTGACGGATCAGGTCTCCGACCTCATCAAAGCCGGCGGCAATCGCATCCAGCAAGGCGCGATCAATTTCTTGGAGCTCTCCCGGTGCCGGAATCTCGCCGAACTTCTTGTGGATCATCGAGGCGGTGCGATTAACCAAGTTGCCCCAGCCTGCCACCAGCTCGCCGTTCGTGCGGCGGACGAATTCTGCCCAGGTGAAGTCCGCATCAGAGGACTCGGGACCAGCCGCTGAAATGAAGTAGCGCAGTGCATCTGCCTGGTAGCGGCTGAGCATGTCACGCACATAGATCACAATTCCGTGCGAAGAAGAGAACTTCTTGCCTTCCATGGTGAGGAACTCTGAAGAGACAACCTCGGTGGGCAGGTTGAGCACGCCAAGGTCACCGGGCTGACCACCCTTAGATCCCTGACCGTTGTAACCCAGCAGTTCGGCAGGCCAGATCTGCGAGTGGAAGACGATGTTGTCCTTACCCATGAAGTAGTAGGTCAGGGCTTCGGGATCATTCCACCACTGGCGCCACGCTTCGGGATCCCCCGTACGGCGCGCCCATTCAATGGAAGCACTCAGGTACCCAATAACCGCGTCAAACCACACGTAGAGGCGCTTACCGGGCTGGTCTTCCCAACCGGGAACCGGGATACCCCAGTCGATATCGCGCGTCATTGCACGCGGGCGAATGTCCTCAAGGAAGTTCTTCGAGAACTTGATGACGTTGGGGCGCCATGTGCCCGAGCGATCGCGGTCATCCAGCCACGCGGAAAGCGCGTCAGCAAGTGCGGGAAGATCCAGGAAGTAATGGACGGACTCCACAAATTCGGGGGTTTCACCGTTGATTCGGGAATGAGGATTGATCAGATCTGTGGGATCGAGCTGGTTACCACAGTTATCGCACTGGTCACCGCGAGCGCCTTCGGCACCACAAATCGGACAGGTGCCTTCGATGTAGCGGTCGGGAAGAGTACGTCCGGTCGAAGGCGAGATCGCCGCGCGGGTGACCTGCTCGATCATGTAACCGTTATCGCGGACGGTGCGGAACATGTCTTGGACAACGCGGTAGTGGTTTCCGGCGGTCGTACGTGTGAAAAGGTCGTAGGACAGGCCCAGCTGAACTAGGTCCTCGACGATGAGTCGATTGTTCTGGTCGGCCAGCTCGCGAGCGCTCATTCCGGCGCCATCCGCAGCGACCAGAATGGGGGTTCCGTGTTCATCGGTTCCGGACACCATCAGCACGTCATGCCCGGCCATTCGCATGTAGCGAGAGAAAACATCGGAGGGAACTCCGAAACCGGCAACGTGACCAATGTGGCGAGGGCCGTTGGCATAGGGCCATGCAACGGCAGACAAAATACGACTCATGGTCCCCTAGTCTAGTGCCTATTGGCGTTCCAGTCGTCCCTGCCCTATTCTCGAAGCACACGCTGCTCATACTTTGGGAGGATGTAATGCCCCGCGCGCTCATCATTGTTGATGTTCAACCTACTTTTTGCGAGGGTGGTGCTCTTCCTGTTGAAGGTGGGAATGCCTGCGCTCAGCGAGTCGCTGATTTCGTTGCTGCTCACGCAGCGGATTACGACTGCATCGTGACCTCGCAGGATTGGCATATTGATCCGGGGACACATTTCTCTGATCACCCCGACTTCGTCGACACCTGGCCTCCTCACGGCGTTGCAGGTACTGCCGAGGCCGAGTTGCACCCAGCCCTTGCTGCCCTCCACGCGGATGTCACCATCCACAAGGGCATGTACGAGGCCGCTTATTCTGCTTTCGACGGCGAAGATGTGGCAACGAAGCGTCCCCTACTTGAGCTCCTTCGCGACAAAGGCATTGATTCGCTGGATGTCGTTGGCCTTGCTCAGTCCCACTGTGTATGCGAAACGGCGCTGGACGGCATGAAGGACGGTTTTAAAGTGCGAGTCTTCACCGACCTCACTGAGCCCGTCAGCCCCGAGTTGGGTGAGCTCGCGGCCCATCGCATGGCCGAGGCCGGAGTTGAGTTGGTCCCCTCGAAGGACTGATTCGCACCTGCTTCCCTAGCTTGTGCGTGCGAGTGCCGCCCGGTATAGCTCGTTCTTGCGTAGCCCCGTGGCCTCGGCAACCTCGGCAGCGGCATCCTTCAAACGCATGCCCTCTGCTGCCAAGGCAAGCACGGCCTCGACATGGTCATCCGCATTGCCCTGCGCATGTCCGGGCGCAATCACCAGGGTGATCTCGCCAAGAACTTCACCTTCTGTGGCCTCAACCAGCTCTGCAAGGCTCCCACGAATTACCTCTTCGTAGGTTTTCGTCAGCTCTCGGCACAGCGCGGCTTGGCGATCGGCGCCAAAGACCTCAGCCATGAGAATCAGGGTCTCATGGACGCGTTTGGGTGATTCAAAAAAGATCAGGGTGTGAGGATCTTGCGCAAGAGCCTTCAAATAGCGCGTTGCCTCACCGGTTTTTCGCGGAAGGAAGCCCTCGAAAGCAAAGCGATCGGAGGGAAGCCCAGACAGGGCCAGCGCGGTTACGGGAGCCGAGGGCCCCGGAAGGACACTGACGTGGACACCAGCTGCCGTGGCCTCGTGAACCAGGCGGAACCCGGGGTCGGAAACGGTGGGCATTCCGGCATCGGAAACCATGACGACGCGTGCACCCGCCCGCGCCTGCTCGACGACTGCCGAGGCCTTGACGGACTCATTGTGGTCGTGGAGGCTGATGAGCTTGGCGCTCAGGCGGATTCCCATTCTCGAGGCCAAGGCAAGGAGGCGACGCGTGTCTTCTGCGGCAATAATGTCCGCCTGTTCAAGTGCGGGAGCTAAGCGCGCGGAAACATCGCGCACATCGCCAATTGGGGTGGCCGCAAGAAGGATCGACGCGGGGGCCTGAATGTAATCCTGGTCTTCACTCACGCGTCAATCGTCGCACCTTTGGGTGTGCTACTCCAGTTGAGCAGGGGCCTCGGTAAACTGAACGGGTGGACGACAAGACTCTTTCCGATTCAGATATTCCCGAAGACCCCGCCTTGGGTTCGGACCAGGATTCCTCTGCTCTTGAGGCCCAGCCTCTTCCCGAGGCCGAGGAAGGCAAGCCTACCTCCTCCGCAGAGGTGGACGAGGCCGCAACAGAGGGGGAGGAAAGCGAACCTACCCCTTCAGTAGAAGTGGACGAAGCCTCACAAGAGGGTGAAGAAGGCGAAGCTAGCCGTTCAGCAGAGGCGACCGAAGCTTCACCAGAGGACGCAGAGGCTGTTGCCGCTCCTGAAGGAACTGGGCGCGAGTGGAAGCCCGTCGCCATTCCCAGGTGGGCACGTTTCCCGATGTCTGCGCAAGCCGGCTGGATTGCGACTCTTGTGACGACGCTTTTAGCAGCACTCATCAGGCTTCCTGGTCTTGGAACAATTAAGACTCTGGTCTTCGATGAGACCTACTACGTTAAAGATGCCTACTCCCTGATGACTTTGGGCTACGAGGGAAGCTGGGCGAAGGATAATGACCCGATGTTCATCTCGGGTGATTACTCCGGGCTTTCGACCAATGGTGGTTACGTCGTCCACCCATCGGTCGGAAAGTGGCTGATCAGCTTGGGAATGCGCGTCTTCGGAGCAACGAATCCGGTCGGCTGGCGCATCAGTGCAGCCATCGCAGGAATTATTCTTGTCTTCCTCACCGCACGAATCGCACAGCATTTATTCCGCTCCCCCGCTATCACAGCGCTTGCGGGGTTCTTTATGGCAACAGATGGCATCGCGATCGTTCTTTCGCGAACCGGTCTTTTGGACGTATTCCTGGCGATGTTTGCTGCCGCCGCTTTCCTTGCCGTACTAAAAGATCAGGAGATCTCGCATCCACGTTTGGTCGAAAAACTTTCCCAATGGAAGCCGGATCCTGATAATCCCTCTCGAATCGGCCCTCATGCGGGTGCACGCTGGTGGCTATTGGTCGCAGGCATCCTGTGCGGACTTGCAATGTCGGTCAAATGGTCGGGTCTCTACGCGCTCGCTGTCTTGGGGTTGTTTGTCGCTTTCCGCGACTGGATGACCCGGCGTCGTTTTGGGCATCCACGCGCGTTTTACGCGACCTTGATCAATGACACATCCGTTGCATTCTTGGCCATGGTTCCTCCCGCAGTCATCACCTATGTCGCCTCATGGTTCGGATGGTTTAGGCACTGGAATGCCTACGGGCACAAAACTCACGGGTTCATTGGGGCATTCCACGACCTGTGGGACTACCACGTAGGGATGCTGAAGTTCCATACAGGCTTAACCACTCCGCACACCTACCAGGCTCATCCCGCGCAGTGGTTTGTTCAGGCTCGCCCGACGTCCTTCGCATGGAACAAAATCGCGGACGCAAGCTGCGATAAGTCGGATTGTGTTAACGCGGTTGTCGCACTGGGCAATCCGCTTCTGTGGTGGTTTGCAGCCATTGCATTCTTCATCGTCTTGTTCGTGACGCTGCGGGACCGCAACTGGAGAACCGGTTTTATTGTCTGCGGATACTTGGCGATGTACTTCCCTTGGTATTTGAACGCAAACCGAACAATCTTTAATTTCTACACGATTGCTTTCGTGCCATTTGTCTGCCTGAGTGCGGCTTGGGTGATTGGGCTAATGCTGGATCAAACTCGCTGCGAGGTAGATCCCGACCGCATGTATGCATCCCAGCCCCTTGAAGAGGGTGACTACAGGTGGATGGGCGCTAATGTCGTTACGCGTCAAAGGTTTGCCATTGGCGCTGTGCTCATTGTCCTGCTCATTACAGCAGCCTCGATCTTCTTTATGCCTCTATGGCGAGGAGATCTCATCTCCTACAACTTCTGGCACATTCACATGTGGTTCCCGACTTGGATCTAAAGTGAACTGCCGTTCGGCTTAAGACGCATGTGCCCGCGAACTTCCGTTCGCGGGCACAAGTTTTACCTCGCAAAGAGGCACGAGATCCATTAAGTCATAAGGAGACACGGTGTCCATGCACGCTAAGCCGAACAGACTGACGGAGAGGCAAAAACTAACTAGGCTCAGTCAGTAGTAATAAATAAACATCCACGCGTCGGGATGTGCGTGGCTTAATAACTCTAATGAACGCCTCTCACGCCGATTAGTCGAGCAGACTAGGCAAGAACCCACGAGCCACTCGGAACTCCGCTGAGAAGTCCATCGAGAGCTAGTTACAAGGGAAGCAGAAGCGGAATACGCGGGCGGGTGTATTGGGCGTGGTGGCGCTTGTGTGTGCTGGTGGTGCTATTACACGCCAAGTGCGGGCGCTTTCTAGAGTCGCAGCGTTGCGTGCGTATGCGTGGTCTTCACTCACAAGCGGGTGTTGACACGTGCTGGTTGTAACAAGAAGTGCTTACGCAAAAAAGAGGGCGGCCCCAGTGCTGTTTTACCGGCCCCAGCGGCTAGCCTCTTTTCCTGTTTTCATTGTGGGTATGAGTAAAGGGTGGGGCCCTTGGAACGTGTGTTCCGGGCCCCACCCTTTGAAGGTTGTTGTGGCGGTGTCCTACTCTCCCACACCCTCCCAGGTGCAGTACC
>CAUSSZ010000021.1:0-23481 GCA_963534475.1 Trueperella pyogenes
GTTGCGAGCGTTGCTGAGGTCCCACTCCTTCTGGGGCTGTGGATTATCTGGATTCTTGTGATTATTACTTTCCTCATTGCTCTGGAGTACATTCGTGAGTCTTTGGCTCGTCAGCAGTTACTCACCTCGATGGATGATTCTGATGTGCGCTCCTTGCTGCGTCGCAGGCTCCATGGAGTGAAGGCTTCGGCTGCGCAACTGGGGAAGCACCGCCTCGGCAATGAGGACAATGCGGAAGAAGGGAGCGAAAAGTGAAAGCTGTATGGCGAATTTTCCGGGCTGATCTCCATCGTGCTCATCGCTCGATCATCTCCATGGTCGTTGTCTTGGGGCTGGCCGTTCTTCCGTCGATTTTCGCGTGGTTCAACATTGCGGCCTCGTGGGATCCTTTCGCGAATACGAAGAATCTTCGAATCGCAATTGCCAATAGCGATGAGGGGTACAAGTCGGATCTGGTGCCTTTGAAGATCAATATTGGTGATCAGGTTGTTGCCGCGTTGCGTGCGAATGAGGATTTCGACTGGGTTGTTGATAGTGAAGCGCAGGCAGTTGAGAAGACTCGCTCCGGTGAGTACTACGCGGCGGTCGTGATTCCTCAGGATTTCTCGCGCGAAATGATGACCTTCTTCTCTTCGGATGCGCACAGCACCCCGCTGACCTACTACATCAACGAGAAGAAGAACGGTTTGAGTCCGAAGATTGCGGGGCAGGGAGCAGAGCATGTTTCCGCTCAGATCAATCAGGCTTTTGCTCAGACTCTGGCTGAGATCGCTGTCGATACTGCTTCATCGCTTTCTGACTCTCTTTCGGACCCAAGTAACGTGCGCGGGATTCAGGCGCTCAATTCGCGTCTGGAGACGACCTCGACACGTCTTGGAAATGCGGCGGCGAGCGCCGATGCGTATGCGGGGCTTATTGGCTCGTCCATTCAGCTTGTCGATTCCACGCAGACGATGATTAATAATGCGGCGCAGGCGAAGGACCCGCTCTCTAGCGCAGGAAACACTGCTTCCTCATCGATTGCACAAATTTCTTCTGGCGCCTCGCAGGCCGCTTCTGCTCTTTCCTCGGCGGTGAGTGCGTCGGCTAGTTCCTTGGACGCTTTGTCTTCGTCGATTGATGCTGTTTATTCCCAAGGTGGGAACACCGTAACTTCGGCCGTGGCAACCTTGCGCTCTCAGGCCGAGGCCGTGGGGAACCAGGCGACCCAGTATCTTCACGTGAAAGAGACTCTTTCACAGCTCCCGGGTTCTCCCATTTCTCAAGATGTGTTGAATCGTCTGCAAGCTTCCGCTGATCGCCTGAGTGCGCTTCAAAGTGCGATCAATGCGGCGGCGGATGATCTGGAAAAGAACGGGGCAGCGGCAGCCGCGAATCATCAAGACGTGAAGAGCCTCATTCAACAGGCGAAAACGGCCGTGGGAACCCTCAAGTCTGATGTCGAATCGACGCTACGCCCTCAGCTGGAACAGCTTTCTCAGACGATGAATTCTGCGACTTCATCGATGGCTTCGCTTCGCAATCAGCTTTCCGCAGCGAGCTCTCAAGTCGGTGACGGCTCAACGGGAGTGCGTGAGGGATTGACGAAACTTCAATCCACCTTCAGCAACGTCGGGACCAGCCTACGCGAGGCCTCGGAAAAGCTGGCGACAATCCACACGAAGCTCACTGATGCACTCAACGGTGGGAATCTTGCCCAGGTTCGAACAATCATTGGTTCGGATCCCCAGGCGCTCGCAATTGCACTGGCTGCACCTGTGGGGATTGAAACGATTCCGGTGTATCCGGTCGATAACTTTGGATCGCAGATGACGCCTTTGTACACCGCGCTGGCGCTGTGGGTTGGCTCGGTGCTGATGATTGTTGCTCTGCGCAGTGACGTCACTGCCGAGAACGTTGCTGACGGGCTTGAAGAGACACATCCGACTGCGCTCTATTTCAAGGGCCGCGAGGTGAAGCTGTGGGAAGGCTTCCTCGGGCGCTACCTCATTTTTGGGCTGATCGCGCTTATCCAAGCGACAATCCTATGTCTGGGTGAGCTGTTCTTCCTGAAAGTTCAGCACGCTCATCCGTGGGAGTTCATGTGTGCGGGATGGCTCATGGCTTTGGTGTTCTCATTCCTGCTCTATACCTTCATTGCGACTTTTGGGAATGCGGGGAAGGCTTTGGGCGTGCTGTTTTTGGTGCTCCAGATTTCGGCTTCCGGTGGCGCGTTCCCTCTGGATATTCTGCCGAGTTTCTTCCGGTCGATTTCGCCGTATCTTCCGGCAACGCATGGGATCACGGCTCTGCGCGCCTCGATTGCGGGATATGCGGGTAATGAGTACCTTGATGCAATGCTGCTACTGGGTGCCTTTGCCCTGTTTGCGGCAGTCTTGGGATTGGGGCTTCGTCCCTTCCTCATCAAGAACAACCGACTCTTGGTTGAGAAGCTGGAGTCCACAAAGCTTATGTAGAGCCTCCTGGGGATGTTCTTCGGTTTTCTTCGCCGAGGCCAGGGGGTGCTGACTGCCTGCGTATGGGGCGGGGGAGTGGGGGGCGAGGCCTCGGGAATCTCTTGCCAGCTCAGCTGCGGGGACGTATGATTTCAAGTCCGGTGTTTGTGCTGCTGCGGTGGCAGGGTGCCGGTGAGTGAAGAACTCAATAGGGGATGATCGGTTTCGACAGCGGTCGTCGATCGAGGGGAAGCGAGCCGAGGAGGCATGCTCTACTCGTTAACGATGTGTGCAAACCAATAGGTGCCGAACAGAATCGCACCGACTACGTTCTCGCCGCCTGATTGCCGCGTGAACCTTTAGTCCGTCAGCCCGGAAGTTGCTTCCGGTCCGGTGTCTGGCGTCGTTTAGGAAGCCACTGGGTGCCGTTCGTGTTGGTAGGACGGCTCCGACACTTCATCAACTGAGCCTATCTGGTAGCAGGTCTGCATGATGCCAGGGGCTGAGAAATAACTCGCAGACTGCGCTCGGAGAAGACCTCGGGGTCGGCTGTTGGACGGGGGTTCGATTCCCCCCATCTCCACAATTAGTCCCGGACCACTGTCGGTGGTTCGGGATTTTCTGTCGCTACTTCACAGTTTTATCCGTTTGCATGGAGATGATTTTTACAAGTCGCACAATGAGTCCATCAACTTCTTCTCCAAAGATGTTGAAAGAGGTATTTTCAGCAAAATAACTTGCTGAATATTCGCTTCCAAGGCTCCGACAAGCCTGTTTTCTGAGCAATCTGAAGCAAAGATTCGATACGCATCGATGCGCATCACTTTGCGCGCAAATCCGCTAAATTATGCGCATCAGAACCTCTAAGTGAGCCATAAGAATTTGCGCAGAGTTCGTGGAGCAGATGACAAGGTTGACTCAAGAATCCTTTATACCCGTTCTCACAAAGCGCCCCTAATCTTAAAGCCCAATAGGCCATTCCTTAATGATCAGTGAAGACAACATGGAAGCGGTCTATCGAATATTCAGGATCGACGGGAGTGGCTAGGTGCATTCGCCTTCAGGTCATCAACGTCGTTGACCGATGTAAAGGAAGAACTTCTTCATGAAACACCGAAAGATTGTGGGAGCAGTCGGCGCCGCTGCCGCTATCGCCATGGTTCCCACCTTGAGTGCAACCGACGCCATGGCAGACGATGGGGACTGGACCTATGGCGCTTCCTTCCCTTATACCCGTTACGAGGCCGAGCGTGGCTGGCTTGACCGTGCGCACGTTGTCTCGCTTGACGAGAGCCTGCCTGTGAACAAAATGCTTGATTCGAAGGCAATCGAGGCAGGGGAGCAGTCCTACGTTGAGCTGTGGGGGCGGGACTCGTCCGTAAACTTCACCGCTGAGGTTCCCGCAAACGCGATCGACCTGCGTTTTAGCCTTCCCGATCATGAGAGCGGAAGCGTTGATATTCGCGTCAACGGAGTGACGGCTGCCAGCTTCAATCTTTCTTCTGAGAGTGCATACCAGTACGTCCAGGGCAGCAAGGTCTACGACGAAGAACGGGATAAAGACCCCCGTAATGGCCCGGCACACGCCCGATTCCTATTTGATGAGGTCCACAGCCTGCTTAATCGGCAGGTGAACCCTGGCGATACGATCAGTGTCGTCCGTACGGATGGCAAGAAACAATCCATGGGAATTGACTTCGTTGAGCTTGAGCAAGCTCTTCCAGAAATTCAGCGTCCCGGTAATTCGGTGAGTGTTACCGATGATGACTTGACGGTCACTGAAGAAGTGAAACCGGGGGAATTCCAGACTCGTTCGGTTCATGCATGGGCCAACGATGGCCGGGACGACTCCGAAGCTTTCCTAGCAGCCCTTAAGCGCGCCTCGGAGGAAAACAAGACCCTGTACATTCCGCGCGGAACCTTTGAGTTTGATCGCCAGCTTGTGATCCGGCATTCCCCGAAGGATAACCACCAACTAGTAATCCAGGGCGCGGGTATCTGGTACACGAATATCCACTTTACGAAATCGGGTAAAAAAGAAGGCGGTTTCGATTTAGAACATACGTCTCACCACCTCACTTTCCGCGACTTCTACGAGGATTCGAATCTTGTCTCTCGCCATGATGAAAAGGCGAAGTACAAGGGTTTCCAGGGCGTTACGAAGGATTCACAGTTTATAAACCTGTGGATTGAGCACTTTGAGTGCGGCTTCTGGATTGGTGAAGACGTTAACTATGACAAGCTCAAGTACACCGAGCGAATGCTGGTGGACCATTCCCGTATTCGCAACAATTTTGCGGATGGCTTGAACTACTCTCAGGGCACCCGCGATTCCGCTGTTCGTAATTCGAATATTCGCGGTAACGGCGATGATGGCCTCGCTTCATGGGCGAGCCAGACAAAGTCTCGACCCGAGGACCCAGAGCAGTACGAATCCAAGTCCAGGGTTACTCAAAACAACGAGTTTACTCACAACACAATTGAGCTCGGGTGGCGTGCCGGTGGTATCGGTTTCTTTGGCGGCGTTGGCCACAAGGCAGAGAACAACCTGATCACTGGTAATTTCGAGGGTGCTGGTATTCGCTTGAATACTGTTTTCCCCGGCCATAACTTTTACTTCAATAAGGAACGGAACAGGCGTATCAGTATTCAGCGCAATAAGATTGTGCGCAGCGGTACACAGGATGACTACTATGGCGGGCACCGCGGTGCGATCGACTTCCAAGAGATGTGGGGAACAATTCTGAATATCGACGTGAAGGACAACATTATCGTTCGTCCCTTTGCGGAAGATATTCGTTCGGACTTCGCATTCAATGATGAGCAACTGAACTCGCGGGGGATGCACGTCGGCGACAACCCGCGTCGTGACTGGGACGGTTATGAGCCTCAGCATCTGGTTGTGAACTACGCTCGCGTCAATGGCAAGGTTGACCGCGGTCTTGCTGAGGATACGAATTATGGCCTTTTCTGGTGGGACGGAGATCGGGTGAATCCGGTTGATGGCAAGACCCATCGTTATTGGATCCCTAAGGCTGATGGTGTTCAGATCAATGATGGTATGGAGTTCTCGTGGGAAGGCAACAGGAAGGTCTATAACTTCACTCCTAGTGATAAGCCGGAGTATTTGCCGATTTCCTCGACTCGTTTCTTGGATGACTACACCTATCAGGGTGAGATGGCTCAGTCTTTCCAAGATCCGAACCAACCTCAAACGGTGATCCGTTTCTGGTCGCATAAGTGAGTCTGGCGGCGTCAGCCGAAATATTTCACTCTCCGTGCCCGTGCTGCTCAGTAGCGCGGGCACGTCTCTTTTTACTCAACGAATCAGCAATTAATTCGTATATTTCTCATCTTTTTTGGCTAAGATTGCGCATCATGATGCGCAATTAATGCGTGAGTGATGCGCATCGAAATGTATAAGTAATTAATAAGAATTCGTGCAGAAATCTTGTAGCAGATGATGAGTCCGAATCAAGATTCCTTTGCAAATGCTCCCACGAAGCTTCCTTAAGGTTGAAAACGTATAGGCCACCTCATAGCCGTAAAAACGGTAGGGCTGCCTATTTCGACACCTAGAGGCGACCAAATTTCGCAATCTCATATGCGGAAGTGGTGTCGCTGCCGATGTAAAGGAAGAACTTCTTCATGAAACACCGAAAGATTGTGGGAGCAGTTGGTGCGGCTGCCGTCATTGCAATGGTGCCTTCACTGGGCGGTAACAGTGCCGTCGCTGCCGGTGACGACACGACCTACGGGGCTTCCTTCCCCTATACCCGTTACGAGGCCGAGCGTGGCCAGCTTGACCGTGCACACGTCGTCTCGCTTGATGAGAGTCAGTCGGTTAACGAAATGCTTGACTCAACAGCGATTGAGGCCGGTGAACAGTCCTACGTCGAGCTCGAAGGCAAGGATTCTTCAGTGAGCTTCACTGCCGAAGTTCCTGGGAATGCGATTGATCTTCGATTCACTCTTCCTGATCACACGGCCGGAAGCGTTGATATTCGTGTCAACGGCGAAACTGCTGCCACTTTTAATCTCTCGTCAGAAAGTGCGTACCAGTATGTTCAAAAGAGCAAGGTTTATGACGAGGAATGGCAGAAGGATCCCGGTAATGGTCCGGCGCACGCACGATTCCTTTTTGATGAGGTTCACGGTCTTCTTAACCGTCAGGTGAACCCGGGAGACAGGATCAGCGTCGTCCGTACAGGGACCGAAGGCCATGCCTACGGCATTGACTTTGTTGAGCTTGAGCAAGCTCTTCCGGAAATTCAGCGTCCTGATAACTCTGTGAGCATCACTGATGATGACTTGACGGTCACTGAAGAGAAAGCACCGGGTGTTTGGGAAACTCGTAAGGTTTATGCGCGCCCCAATGATGGAAAAGATGATTCTGATGCGTTCTTGGCAGCTCTAAGACGCGCCTCGGATGAGAACAAGACACTGTATATCCCGCGCGGAACCTTCGAGTTTGATCGTCAGCTTGCAATCCACCATTCTCCGAATGACAACCACAAACTGACGATCCAAGGTGCGGGTATCTGGTACACGAATGTCTTCTTCCGTAACCCGAATAGGGCCAGCGGTGGAATTGTTCTTGAACATACCAGCCATGACCTTCAGGTCCGAGACTTCTACATGTCGACTAATCTCAAGTCCCGTTATAACGAAGGGGCGAACTACAAGGGATTCCAGGGAGTTACCAAGAATTCTCGGTTTGAAAACCTCTGGATCGAACATTTTGAGTGCGGTTTCTGGATGGGTGACTATGTCGACGAGAAAAACATGCAATACACGGAGCACATGCTGGTCGAGCACTCCCGTATTCGCAATAACTTTGCCGATGGTCTGAACTACTCTCAGGGAAGCCGGAACTCGGCTGTGCGCAATTCCAATATTCGTGGAAATGGTGATGATGGCCTTGCGTCGTGGTCGAGTCATGCACAGTCTCAACCCGGTGAGCCTGTCCAGTATGTATCGAATGCTCGTCATACCGACAATATCGAATTCACTCACAACACGATCGAGCTCGGATGGCGTGCAGGTGGAATTGGCTTCTTTGGCGGATCTGGTCAAAAGGCAGAGAACAACCTCATTACGGGGAATTTTGAAGGCGCGGGTATTCGTCTGAACACCGTATTTGGTGGCCATAATTTCGACTGGAACCTGACCTTGAACAAGAGAGCCAGCATTCAGCGCAACAAGATCGTTCGTAGCGGCACGAAGGATGATTACTATGGCGGCTCCCGCGGCGCGATCGACTTCCAAGAAGTTCAGGTTAACGGTCGTATTGCCGGCGTTGATCTGAATGACAACATCATCGTGCGTCCTTTTGCAGAGGATGTCCGCTCAGACTTTGCATTCAATGCCGAAGAGATGAAACTTCGCGGTATGAGCATTGGCAATAATCCACGCAGAGACGGGGATGGTTATGAGCCGCAGCATCTGGTTGTGAACTACGCTCGCGTCAATGGCAAGGTTGACCGCGGTATCCCTGAAGATGCGAATTATGCCCTCTACTGGTGGGACGGAGATCGGGTGAATCCGGTTGATGGCAAGACCCATCGTTACTGGACTCCTAAGGCTGATGGTGTTCAGATCAATGATGGTATGGAGTTCTCGTGGGAAGGCAACAAGAAGGTTTACAACTTTATCCTTGGTGATGACCCGCAGTACCTGCCGACCTCCTCAACGCGCTTCTTGGATGACTACACCTATCAGGGGGAGATGGCTCGATCCTTCCAAGATCCTAGCCAGCCACAGACGGTGGTTCGTTTCTGGTCGCATAAGTGAGGTAGGCGGCTAACGTCGTTTTAAACCTTAGTTTTGCTGCCCGCGCTGCTCAGCAGCGCGGGCAGTGCTTTATCCGTAGCACTGTTCGATCGTGGGCTGATCACCGCATGAGATTTTGCGTTGCTCGAGCAGCAACTTTGTCCACAGGTCAAGTTCAGAAACTAGTTATCCACAGATTTTGCATCCTCGTCCCGAAGCGATGAGGCATCCTCATACCCTCGCATCATGGAGGAGCGACCTCCAGTGATTGCGAAAGGAATGATCCATGATCGGGAGGCATCCGAATATTCAAAAAGGCTGGGTGCATCGTGCAAGAAAAGGAACTGTTGCACTGGTCTTTGCAACGGCAATCGGAACTCTCAGCGGACTGGCGTTGAATCCACAGCCGGCGCACGCGCTCTTTGAAGGAAACGGCATGTACGTTAAAGGCGTTGGAGCGCAATCTGTAGGAGGATTTTGGCTGGGGGCTTACACCGCACCGCACAACGTTGAGACGCGTTACCCAGTGTGGTGCACACACATGTGGCGAGCAAACCCCAAACCGCAGGACACCGCATCGATTACAGATTTGGGAGAGTCCAAGCGCTGGGGGCCGGATGAGCTTGATCTTTCGACCGCGCAAATGGCATGGCTTCTTGATCGCTACCAGGATGATCGACACCAAGAAAACCGTGCGGCGCTCTCATTCCTGATTCACGCGAATTTTGAAGGAGACCAATCAGGAAAGAACACCCAAGATTCCGTCAATAGTTTGGTTGACGGCGTACGACATCAGCTGCCGCAAGTTTTCGATAGGGCAAAAGATTACGTGCGCCAAGCAAAGGAATCAGCTGTTACGACCTACGAAAATGGAAGCGTAGAAACCCAGACTCCACGCAGTGGTGTGCTTAAAGACCTCGGCGTGAAGAATGAAAAAGGGGAGTGGATTCCGAAACTGAAACTCCACCTCATGCTAATTGGTCCTGCTCGTTTCACTTCCACGGGCACCAGCCAATGGGATGGAGAAACGCAAGGAAATGCCCTGAGTCTTGAGTGGGAAGCAACCGGTAATGGAACCGTGAAATGGGTAGGAAACTACGAAAACCCTGTGCGCTCAACACTCACGAAATACGGAGTTAACCCGGCGACTCAGGACACGGCCTCGTACGGAAACAGGCCAGGCGGCGACAAGGAAGAAAAGCGCCTCAAGGGAGGAACCTGGAAGGTGCTCATGGACTTTCAGCCAATGGGACGATCACAAGTAGCCCAAACCAGCCTGAAGGACAATACCCTGAGCGATACCGTCACGGCCTTTGCAGACCCAAATTACGGTGATGGAAAGTGGATCAATGATGAGCACGGACCGATACCGGTAACCTTCGAAGGGACTGCCTACGATCTGGGGACCGAACCTCCAAATGAGCCTTTGGATGCACGTTTCATCTCGAAGGATATGCGAGTTCTTGGAAGCACAACGGTTGTTTTCCGCGGAGAAGGGGAGCGCCAGGTCAGTATTCCTCTTCCTGAAGGACAGGCAAAACCAGGATTTGTTTCTTGGGTATGGAGAGTGCGTAAAGAAGCCCAGGGACAATACTCTCCCCTTATCCACGCCGATTGGGCCGATCAGCTGGGACTCACTAATGAAACGCAAGTGATTCCCTGGAAGATCCAGATTCACTCTGCCGCACAGCTCAAAGAGACCAATGGGGGAGACTTCTTAATCGATGATCTATGGGTTAGCGGCTTCCCGGAAAGACACACTTATTGGAGTGGTTCTGAGAGAATCGCTGCCGACACATCGCACATGCGTCATCGTCTGCTTTTCTTCCCCCAAGGGCTTGAGGTTCTTGAAGAAAACCGGGAAAAAGCAGAAGAAATTGGAGCTGTCGAGGTTCCTGCAAGGAATGGATACTATCCATCGCTTGGTGATCTTCGATTCGCAGTGGACCCGCAACGCATCGGAACCTACGTGTTTACAACAGAGTTTGATGGTGACGGGCGCGTTGAAGCCTTCCGTTCCAGCGTCGAGGATCCGCACGAACAGTACACGCGAGAAGCGCCCTCGAGCATTCGCCTAGCAACACGTGCTCGCGATGGAGGTGATGGTGACCAAGTCATTGGTCGCTCGGGGCCATCCAAGATCGTTGACCAGGTTTGCTATGAAGGTCTCGAGGCAGGGGAACGTTACTTGCTGAAAGCAAATGTGGTTGACCGAGAAAGTGGTGAACCATTGAGCGCTGCTGGTCGACCGGTAGAAGGAACAGCTGATTTCACTGCTGAGACAGCATCTGGCTGTGCAGAGGTGATGATTAATGTCCAGGGAGAAGACATCAAAGCAAAGAGCGTTGTCATCTTTGAAGATCTATTTCACTCTGATCAGCGAATCGCATTCCATCGAGATATTAATGCCGCTCAGCAAACCCTCAACGTAGAACAACCCAAGCCTCCAAAGGTTGCTCGTACTGGCGCTCCGGGTGTTCTGATCATCTCGCTCGCGGGAGTTGGGGCCCTTGCTGGTGGGGTGCTCTATCGTCGGGGAAGGAAAGGATGCCTATAGTCGCATTGGTATCTGAGGCGACTGACCAGATCGGAGGGTATGAGCCTTAGATAAGCAGACCTAAAAATGAGTGGTGGTGGGAACGACTGCGTTCCCACCACCACTCATGTGTGCAGGCAATTCTCAGGACATACGACGGGCGCGCGCTGCGCGGCGCTTGAGGGAGCGACGTTCCTCTTCGCTCATCCCTCCCCAAACACCAGAGTCCTGATTGTTATCGAGTGCCCACTGCAGGCAGATTGCTTGAACTGCGCATTCACGACAAACTGCCTTGGCTTCAGCCGCCTGTGCGATGGCCGGACCCGTATTTCCGATCGGGAAAAAGAGTTCTGGGTCGACGCTGAGACATGCGGCTTTACTCCGCCAATCCATTATGGGTACTCCTTCAAGAGCGTAAGTGCAGGCAGGGGCTGCCCGCACCGAACAAAAACAACAGTCCTTAGTTTCGGGGATTGGCGAGTGTATATCAAGAGTCAAGAGGCCATAAAAAACATAAATTGATGTGTAAGACGTCACGTTATTTAAAAGTCAGGACGAAACGCCCAGCAGAGCCATGATGAACAATTACCCCGGAATAAGAATTCCAAGAATGTGCATATAAAGAACTGGGAAAACTCTGGCAATTCTGGGCGATGAATCGAAGTGCCTCTTTGGGTGGATTCGCGAAAAGTAGCAGTTCGGTGCGGTTTTCAAGCGCCCTCATCCACTGCGAGTGTTCGAAATGGTGAATGATGCAACCTGCATTTATTGCTCTAAGAGCATCAATTAATACCGAATTCTCTTCTCCAATAAATGTGCAATTATTTTCAGAAAATAAGAACCGTTTTAATTGTGCGCCGTAACGAATGATATACGAATGAATTCGCATGTCAGAGCTGGTTTTGGTAAGTGAAGCAACTCTAGATTGGGACGTTGCTGGGGTGATCGGGAAGTGCGGTCTTTGTTGGTCTAGAGCGGATGCATCGAGTGCGGCCGATGGAAGGGAAGAGCAAGAGTACATCCGATGGGGTGCCGCGGTGCCCAATTGCCCCTGACAGTCGTGAAGTATCTGATTCCACGATGGGATGCTCAGCGGCAAAGAGGGCTTCAAAGAATCGGAGCATAAGCAGAGTAAAGACTTGTGAGCACTGCTCCAAAGCTGACTGGGCGAATCTGTACACTCGGCTCCACGGACTGTGGGGCAGCGTTCCACAATCTGCGGATTGGGAATCTCATACCAAATGTGTTCATAGGAACCAAAAAGCGTGCGTGGGGTAAACCGGCCCGATACATCGCTGGCAATGAGAACAATGTTGACGCCATCGCATGAGCGAGTGAACTGACCCCACAGATCATGAGCACGAAGAACTCCCAAGCACTCTTCCAATATATGCAGGGTCCCTTCGATATCCTCGAGCCAGATAACGCATGGAGCGCGATGACAAATGTCTTCGCAGAGGACCCCAAAATCCACGATGTCACGTATCAGGTAGTCGGCTGAAGTTACGCTCGAATGCGGGGCGCCCGAATCAATCGACACTCCGCAAAGGGGAAAGCCCAGCGAATCGCTTAAGATCGTGGCGCATGAACGGACAAGTAACGCAAGCTTGCTTGTCGAACTCCCAGAACCGCTCATCATGATATTTCCGTGTTGCCACCTAAGACATCGGTGTGCACCATTCTCGATCCCGTCGATGAGCCCAATCTGTACGCCCCCTTCTGAAGAGTGCAGCTGATCGAGATCGCCGCGTGTGAGCTGAGGGGGTAAAGAAGGACACCACAAAGGTGCTCCAATGGAAGCTGATTGCTTCTTCGAAATCGAAGCGATGATCTGTTCGATATTCCTGCAATACGCAAATTGGACAGGCTTTCCGGAACCGAGCAATGCTCTGCCAGGAATACGGGGAAGGCGTGCAGCCTCTGCGCTGCCAATGACGCTGAGTGAATCAGAATCAGAGATGCTTCGCAGTGCAATCCGTAGTTCTGTGTTGGCGCGCATGTGAGCGTTAATCGAGGCGCCGGGATGCTGGGTCGCGTAGATCAAATGCAAACCAAGTGAACGCCCCTGAGCCGCAAGCCTAGAGAAGGTCTCGAGGGTTTCCGGATGTAGATCAGCTAGAACTTGGAATTCATCAATGACGATGAGGATCCGCGGAGGCGGGGGAGGAGCGCACTCTTGAAGAAAACGTTCACGCCACTGTGAGAGGTCCTTGACTGCGTATTGTGCAAATTGTGCTTCTCTCGTCGCAATGCACGACGCAAGACCTCTGAGAGCTCGCGAGGAATGACCAAGGTTGAGGTCGGTCAAAACGGTCTCAGTGTGAGGGAGCGCTGTGAGGGGAGTAAGGGCAGATCCTCCTTTGTAGTCCACCAAAACCAAGCGGAGGCGTGAAGGGGAGTAGCTTGCGCATAATCCAAGAAGCCACGTTCGAAGCGCTTCCGATTTTCCGCTACCTGTTGTGCCGGCAATAAGGGCATGAGGTCCGTGCTCCACGAGGTCGATGTGAACAACTCCTGAGCTGTCTTTCCCAATCGGTGTCCGTAGTCCCTCATTGCTGTCGGTTGCTTCAAATGGAAGTTCATCGAAATCGACGTGTTTGGGAATGGAAGCGGAGAGTGCGTCTGTGCCCAACATCTTCCACCACGCCAAAGATACAGGTGCGCGGGAAGCGGGTATCACTGCGTGACACCACGTTGGAAGTTCACTGAAATGAGGCGCCCAGGCAAGGTGAATATTTTCATCGCTGCTCTCATCCTCACCCGGAGCGTGAAGTCTGATGCGTATATGACAGGGGCCGGAATGAGTGGAACCCAGGCCAAGAGATTTCCGCTTTCCGATATCGATAGGCTCATCAGTGCCTTCGGCTACTCGTGCTCCTCCCAACTGCGCCGCGAGCTGAGCCGCGCACCACAAAGCACTCAACTTGGCCTCGGGGCCAACAAAGCCAAGATATGTTTCCCCGCCGCTGCGAGAAACCGCGTGAGCTTTCCCGCGCCCAATTTGGTTGGGATAGATCAGGAGGAACGATGATTCTGAGCTGGAAGGAGCCGCAGCTTCAAGAAGAAGTGCGAGCCCCGCTGCATCAATGCGATGTCTGGGTTTTCGTCGTTTCATAACTACTATCCCGAGGACTGACATGCTGATGAGGGGAAAGAGAAGTAGAAGAAACGACATCCCACCGTAGGCTCCCATGACCAGCATGCGTATCACCATGAAAAGCAGAAGCGGAACAATGCCAATGAAGGACATCGCAGGTAGACGCCTTGAATCGCGGGAGGAAGAAGGAAAAGAAAGATCACGCGGCCGTTGTCGCAACTGGTAATAGTCGGTAGCAGAGCGGCCACCCACTTTAAGTTGCATACCTTTGGCGGGGGTATATACACGGTTCGAACGAAGGCGTCGCCATGGGATGAAAGCTGCCGGGCGAATCCAGATTTGCGCATCCTCACTGTCGAGAAGAAAACTCATGCGCTCGCGGCCTCGGCGATCGGTGAAGATCTGTATCTGTGCGGGAAATTCTTGAGGGCGCCCCAAGGGAGAAACAACCAGTCCGATGTTTGGCCCACTGACGCAGGCAAAATGCCACGAGGAGCGAAGGGCAGCTTGAAGAAGCGTTGGCGCCAAAGGGAAATCTCCCACCAGCGTGATCACCTCCTAAAACATCGCTGCGTAAGCAGAAGAACTGTGTAGTTGCGTGAGGCCTGTTTCTCTTCAAATTCCAGCCTTGACCAGCCTTCGTGCTCGCGCCCGTGAAAGGCCAAAGGTGTGGAAAACGCCGATGTCCTGTCCTAGCTGTTGATGAACAACAAGAAGATCTGCGTGTGGGGAACAAGCGCGCTCTGAATGGAGATGACACAATGACAAGCATGAGTGAAGAGGAACGCCAGCTAGTTGACCACTACCATCAACTCATTCAGGAAGTTGATGATGCACGAGCGGCGTACTACAACCGTGATGCTCCTGTGTTGTCGGATGCAGAGTATGACAAGCTCTACCGCGAACTCGAAGACTTTGAGGCAAAATACCCGCAGTATCGCAGTGCAGATTCTCCGACCACTCAGGTTGGTGGCGCGGCTTCGGAAGCCTTTGCTCCTGTTGAACACCTCCAGCAGATGACCAGCCTGGACGATGTTTTCTCTTTGGAAGAGCTCGCAGGCTGGGAAACCAGAATGGCTAATGACACGGGTCGCAGCGATCTGGACATGCTCACCGAGGTCAAGATTGACGGTCTTGCAGTCAATTTGCTCTATGAAAATGGCGTACTCACTCGAGCAGCAACGCGAGGTGATGGGTGGGTTGGCGAAGATGTCACCGCCAACGTCCGGAGAATTTCGTGTATTCCTCATCGTTTGGAAGGTCTGGTTCCCGCCCGCGTTGAGATCCGCGGTGAGGTCTACTTTCCGACGAAGGATTTTGAATCTCTTAATGCTGAGCGCGTTCGTGTGGGTGAGGCACCCTTTGTGAACGCTCGAAATGCCGCTGCGGGTTCTTTGCGTCAAAAAGACCCGAAGAAAACCGCTGAACGACCTCTTGCGATGTTGGCTCACGGCATTGGTTTTGTCGAAGCTGGAGATAGCGGCTTTACAGAACCCGAAACCTTATCTGGATGGTTTGAGTGCCTGAAAAATTGGGGAATGCCGGTCTCTCCTCACACTAAGCTCCTGCGTGGTCGCGAGGCCATCGAGAAGCGTATCGCCGAATTGGGCGCTCAACGACACTCTTTGGAACATGAGATCGATGGGGTTGTCGTCAAGATTAATGATCGTGCGATTCAAGCAAGCTTGGGTACGACCTCACGTGCTCCGCGTTGGGCCGCCGCCTACAAATTCCCGCCGGAAGAGGTTAATACCCGCCTCCTTGATATCCGAGTTCAAGTGGGTCGTACCGGGCGCGTGACACCTTATGGCGTCATGGAGCGTATTCTCGTTGCCGGTTCTCACGTCTCACGCGCAACCTTGCACAACGCTAGTGAAGTTGCCCGAAAAGGCGTTCTGATTGGCGACCTTGTCGTTTTGCGGAAAGCCGGGGATGTTATCCCCGAGATCGTCGCCCCCGTAGTTGCGGCCCGCGATGGCAGTGAATATCCCTTCGTTATGCCGGAGAACTGCCCTTCGTGTGGGACGAAGCTGGCTCCCCAGAAGGAAGGGGATGTGGATCTTCGTTGCCCGAACCAAGCGGGGTGCCCGGCACAAATTACCGAGCGGATTGCTCACTTGGGTGCCCGTTCCGCCTTGGACATCGAAGGACTTGGGGACGAGGCCGCGCTTGCCCTCACCCAGCCCGAGGCCAATCGCGATGAGGTTGCCGCCGCGCTCGCGGCAGGGCGGACTGTGTTCCTTGAAGACGGGACCGCGCTGCACATGGAAAAGACTGACACGCTGACGCATGGCGAATTGATCGGTGATGCCGAGGCCCTTCTTCCCCCCGTTCAAATGCCAGTTTTGTCCTCGGAAAGTGATGTTTTCAGCCTCGAAGCTGAGCGCCTACGCGATGTCATGGTGTGGAAGCCCGTGACCAAGGATGGCCAAGAAACCGGGGACTGGATGCAGGTTCGGTATTTTTGGACTAAGGCATGGAAACAGAAGGGAAATAGCGGAGTCTATACCCCGGTTGAGAGCACTCCCTCAAAGAATACGAAGATGATGCTTGAGCAGATCGAGGCCGCAAAAGAGCGCCCGCTTGCACGCATTCTGGTCGCGCTTTCAATTCGCCATGTTGGTCCAACCGCGGCCTCAGCTCTGGCCATGACCTTCCCCTCGATGGATCTCTTAATGGAGGCTTCCGTCGAGCAACTGGCGCAAGTCGATGGTGTTGGTCAAGTAATTGCTCAATCTTTGCGGGAATGGTTCGACGTAGATTGGCATGTGGAAATTATTCGTGCGTGGCAAGCTGCGGGAGTCCGTATGGAAGATGAAGTTCGCGAGGATATCGAACAGACCCTCGAAGGACTGACCGTTGTCGTTTCAGGAGCAATGCCCGGCTACACGCGAGAGGGCGCCAAGGAAGCAATTGTCGCCCGAGGGGGGAAGGCCTCGGGATCGGTATCAAAGAAGACATCGCTGGTCATTGCAGGGCCCGGTGCGGGTTCGAAAGCCGCAAAGGCCGAGGCCCTGGGAGTGCCCGTTGTTGATCAAAGCTATTTTGAGCGGGTACTTGAGCGGGGGCTCGCCGCCCTGGATGACTAAACGATAAATTCGAAGGGGTGCAGGAGGCGCTCGGAAATTCGGGTGAGTAGCGAGCGTTCTTCCCATTCCTCGAAGCTAAGCTTGCGCGCATTGGTCAGGTCAAGTTCAAAGATCCGATCCATCGTTGCCGCGAAGGCTTGCGAGCGGAACTGGACGTTGACTTCGTAGTTGCCCTGCAGGGAAAGCCTGTCGATATTTGCGGTTCCGACAGTTGACCAGACTCCGTCGATCGTCATGGTCTTGGAGTGGATCATTGCATCCTGGTACAGCCAGATTTCCACCCCTTCTTTCAACAGTGGCCCGTGGTAGGGACGTGCAACCCAGTCGGCGAGGATGTGGTTGGAATACTCGGGGATCAGAATCTGTACCCGGACACCGCGGCGCGCTGCGTGTACCAGGGATTCGAAAATCTCACGGTCAGGGATGAAATACGCACTGGTGATACGAATTGAGTGCTGTGCCCGATCGATTGCGTCAATGTAGAGACCGCGAACGGGGTAGAGCAGGCGTGAAGGCTGGTTGAAGGCCAGTGAGACATCGCTGTCCCATTTGGGGGCTCGAGTTCGCGGAAGTTTTGGCTGTCCACGGCGTTTGAAGTGATTCCAGAAGTCAATGAAGCCGTACTTTAACTCTGCAACTGCTTCCCCTGTCACGCGCACGTGGGTATCACGCCATTCAAGGGCAAAAGGATCACCAATGTTGTAACCGCCGACGAAGGCAACACGGTCGTCGACGACCATGATTTTGCGGTGATCGCGGCCTGTCTTGCGCAGGTTGAAGGTAAACATTCCCGAACGGATTTCAGGGAATCGGCGGATGTAGAGGTGGGGAGTCTTGGGGAAGACGTAAAAGAATGGGTCTTGGTTCATGACGGCAAAGCCGTCGTAGACGATGTGCACGTCGACCCCGCGCTGCGCTGCGGCAAAGAGCGCCGATTTGAAACGTTTGCCCCACGCATCTGAGCGCCAAATATACGATTCGAAGAAGATGTAGTCCTTTGCCGAGGTGATTGCTTCAAGCATGTCCTCATAAAGAGAGGTGCCCTCGGTATAGGTGCGAACATCCGTCCCATCGACTTCGGTGTCTAGGGGAGGGAAAGTCGGGAAACCGCCTGCGACCTGCGGAACGCGGTCTTTACGGAGCTTATCAACGATATGGACGCCGATCAGTGCTGCTGCTTGGGCACCCACAAGCGCTGCTCCAGTGATTTTCAGTGCCTTGAGGGTACGCGAAGAAAAAGACGGTCGATGACGAGACATGTTTTAAGCCTACTCAAAAGTGGCCACCGATGGGCATGGTATGAGAGGTGCGCCCCGGGCGGGTATCATCCTTGTTATGGCAAGGATCAGTACTGATGAGGTCACCCGTGTGGCGGGATTGGCTCGAATTGCACTTACACCGGAAGAAATCACCAGAATTGCTGGTGAGCTAGACGTTATTACCGAGGCCGTTGCAAAGGTCTCCGAGGTTGCGACCCCGGATGTACCCGCGACCTCGCACCCCATTCCACTGTCGAATGTGTGGCGTGAAGACGTCGTTGGCCCGACGCTTGACCGCGACGAGGTTTTGGCGCAGGCCCCCGCACAAGAAGACGGAATGTTCTTGGTTCCGCAGATTTTGGAGGAGGACTGATGAATCCGTTGCTGAAGAAGTCCGCCTGCGAGCTTGCTGACCTGCTCCGTAGCGGTGAAATTACCTCTGTCGAGCTCACTCAGGCGTGCTTGGATCGCATCGATGCGATTGACCCCAAGGTCCACGCCTTCCTGTATGTCGATCGTGAGGGTGCTCTTGCAACTGCTGCCGACGTGGATGCACGTCGTGCCGCTGGGGAAGAACTGCCTCGCTTGGCTGGCGTGCCCATTGCGGTCAAGGACAACATGGTGACCCGAGGCGTTCCCACGACCTGCGCTTCGAAGATCCTTGAGGGATGGCTGCCTCCTTACGATGCAACCGTCGTCGAGCTCCTGCACAAGGCTGGAATGCCCATCCTGGGTAAGACCAACATGGACGAGTTCGCTATGGGCTCCTCGACCGAGCACTCCGCTTACGGTCGCACCGGCAACCCGTGGGATCTTGATCGTATCCCCGGTGGTTCCGGAGGTGGCTCCGCTGCAGCTGTTGCGTCTTTCATGGCACCTCTGGCTTTGGGTTCTGATACCGGTGGTTCGATCCGTCAGCCCGGCGCTGTGACGGGTACCGTGGGCGCAAAGCCCACTTACGGCGCAGTTTCGCGTTATGGACTGATCGCTATGGCCTCGTCGCTGGACCAGATTGGCCCGGTAACTCGCACGGTTGAGGACGCAGCTGCACTGACCGAGGTAATCGGTGGCTACGATCCCCACGACTCGACGTCCCTGAATGAGCCGGTTCCCGCGCTCTCTGAAAGCGTTGCTCAGGTCGCCAAGGACGGGAAGATTGAGGGGCTGCGCGTTGGTGTTGTCCGCGAACTTTCCGGTGAGGGCTACCAAGATGATGTTCTCGAGGCCTTCAACGCGACCGTTGAGAAGTTGCGTGCTGCCGGGGCTGAGATCGTTGAGGTTTCCTGCCCGAGCTTCGATTACGCTCTTGCTGCTTACTACCTGATTATGCCGGCTGAGGTTTCCTCGAACCTGGCGCGTTTTGACGGTATGCGTTACGGCATCCGCGTCGAGCCCAGCGAAGGCCCTGTTACCGCAGAGCGCGTTATGGCAGCGACTCGTGAAGCCGGTTTCGGTGATGAAGTGAAGCGCCGTATTATCTTGGGCACTCACGTCCTATCGGCAGGCTTCTTCGACGCCTACTACGGAAGCGCGCAGAAGGTTCGTACCCTGATTCAGCGCGACTTTGCGCGTGTCTTTGAAGAGGTCGATGTTCTGGTTTCGCCGACCTGTCCGACAACGGCATTCCGTTTCGGAGAGAAGATGGATGATCCCATGGCGATGTACCTCAATGACATCGCGACCATCCCTGCAAACCTTGCCGGAATTCCTGCGATGAGTGTTCCAAACGCAGTCAGTGCCGAGGGACTTCCCGTTGGATTCCAGATTCTTGCTCCGGCTCACCACGATCTCAAGATGTATGAAGTCGCAAGCCTCGTTGAGCAACTCAGTGGCGATATCGCGGGTAACTGCCCCGCAGCGCAGTGGGAGGAAAACTAATGACTGAGCTGATGGACTACCAGGAGGCTACTGCTTCCTTCGATCCGGTTCTCGGAATTGAAGTTCACGTCGAGTTGGGTACCGCGACCAAGATGTTCGATGCGGCTCCCAATGCCTTCGGTGGCGACCCGAATACCTACGTGACCCCCGTGTCGCTTGGTCTTCCCGGCTCGCTCCCCGTGGTCAATCACCAGGCAGTCGAATACGCGATCAAGATCGGTCTCGCATTGAATTGCTCAATTGCCAAGAGCTGCCGTTTCGCGCGTAAGAACTACTTCTACCCGGACCTGACGAAGGCTTTCCAGACCTCACAGTCAGATGAGCCCATCGCTTATGACGGCTATGTGGACGTTGAGCTGGAGGACGGCACCATGTTCCGCGTTCAGATTGAGCGTGCGCACATGGAAGAGGATGCCGGAAAGAACACTCACATCGGTGGTGCGGATGGTCGTATTCAGGGTGCGGACCACTCGCTGGTTGACTACAACCGTGCGGGCGTCCCCCTGGTTGAGATCGTGACCCGACCTATTGAAGGAGCAGGGGAGCGAGCACCTGAAGTTGCCGCTGCATACGTTCAGGCACTGCGCGATATCTTCCGTACCCTTGGCGTCTCCGAGGCGCGTATGGAGCGCGGAAATGTCCGTGCCGATATCAACGTTTCTCTTCGTCCGACCCCGAGCTCTCCTTTGGGGACTCGAACCGAAACCAAGAACGTGAACTCTTTCAGGGGTATCGCGAACGCGGTTCGTTTCGAGATTCAACGACAGGCGCAGATCTTGGCTGACGGTGGATCAGTTCTTCAGGAAACCCGTCACTTCCACGAGGAAGACGGAACGACCTCGTCCGGTCGTGAAAAGTCCGATGCAGAGGATTACCGCTACTTCCCCGAGCCGGATCTTGTCCCGGTTGTTCCCTCTGAGGAATGGGTTGAGTCCCTGCGTCAGTCCCTGCCTGAGCTTCCGATCGCCAAGAGGCGCCGTCTGCGCGAGCAATGGGGTTTTGCGGATAAGGAAATGCGCGACGTCATCAACGCGGGTGCCCTTGAACTCATCGAGGCAACCGTCGAAGCCGGAACCGATCCTGCAGCTGCACGTAAGTGGTGGATGGGTGAATTGGCGCGTTACTCGAAGGACAATCAGGTTGCGCTTGAGGATCTACCGGTTTCTCCGGCTCAGATCGCGCAGCTCCAGTCCTTGGTGGATAGCGGTCGCCTGACTGACAAGCTTGCTCGCCAAGTCCTTGAAGGTGTTCTTGCGGGTGAAGGCGATCCCGAGCAGGTCGTTGCTGCACGCGGACTTGAAGTTGTTTCTGACGAGGGTGCACTTACTGCAGCCGTTCAGGAAGCATTGGACGCAAATCCCGATATCGTCGAGAAGATCAAGGGCGGCAAGGTTCAGGCCGCTGGTGCTCTTGTCGGTGCGGTGATGAAGGCTACCCGTGGCCAGGCAGATGCTGCCCGTGTTCGCGAACTTATTATGGAAATGGTTGGCGCTTGATCCTTCGTTGATAAAATGCCCGTGGCCCGGTCTGCACAGCAGACCGGGCCCTTTCCATGCCTGTCGAGGGGCGAGGAGCGCAGGGGGCGAGGAATCGGGACTTCATACCACGGCCTCGGAAATTAGGCTCAAAATGGACACTGCTGCACCCGTGCACTGGCGCAGCTACGATGGGGGAGGAGTCCTTGTCGGCTCTCCTCAAAACAATCGGATATGCAAAGGTGACCAATGCGTACTTCTCCGTCATACACCGCGTCCTACCGTCTTGAAGTCGACGAAGCCAACCTTTCGGTTTCGCAGATCGTGGATGCCGTTTCTGCTACCGGTGCTCAGATTAAAGGCCTTGATGTTGCCGATTCTGACCGTGGTCGCATCGTTATTGACCTCACCTGCGACATGCGTGATTCCGAACATCGCCGCGAGGTTGAAAAAGTTCTCGATGACCTTGAAGGTGTTCACACCTCTTCCGTGGCAGACCAGACCTTCATGGCCCACGTCGGCGGCAAGATCGAGGTGAAGCCCAAGGTTCCTCTGCGTAACCGTGACGATCTTTCTCGCGCATACACCCCCGGTGTTGCACGTGTCTGCACAGCGATTCATGACACGCCTTCTAAGGCCCACCTGTTGACCATGAAGGCCAATTCTGTCGCCGTTGTCTCGGACGGTACCGCGGTTCTTGGTTTGGGCGATATCGGCCCTGAAGCTGCTCTTCCCGTGATGGAAGGCAAGGCCGTTCTGTTCAAGCAGTTCGGTGATGTCGATGCGTGGCCTGTTGTCCTTGATACCAAGGACACTGAAGAAATCATCTCGATTGTTAAGGCAATCGCACCCGCGTATGGTGGCATTAACCTCGAGGACATTTCTGCTCCCCGCTGCTTCGAAATTGAAGAGCGTCTGCGCGCAGAGCTCGATATCCCGGTTTTCCACGACGATCAGCACGGCACGGCAATCGTTGTGCTGGCAGCACTGATCAATGCACTCAAGCTCGTGAACAAGAAGATTGAGGACGTGCGCATCGTCGTCTCCGGCGTTGGTGCAGCAGGTTCCGCAATCATCAAGCTCCTGCTGGCTCAAGGCGCGCGCGACATTGTCGGCTACGGTCGTACCGGTGCGCTTGCTGGCGATGACATCGAGGGTATGCACCCCTCGCGTGCATGGTTGGCGCAGAATACGAACCCGCGCCTAGTCCATGGCAGCCTGAAGGAAGGCATTGTCGATGCCGATGTCTTCATTGGTGTCTCCCACGGCAATATCTTGGAGCCTTCGGATATCGCGAAGATGGCTCCGGGGGCGATCGTTTTTGCTCTTGCAAATCCGACTCCCGAGGTCGATCCGATCGCAGCTGCTGAATACGCCTCGATCGTTGCGACCGGTCGTAGCGATTACCCGAACCAGATCAACAACGTTCTGGCCTTCCCGGGTCTGTTCCGTGGCCTCTTGGATGCAAAGGTCAAGGAGATCACGACCGAGGTTCTGCGCGTCGCTGCAAACGCAATTGCCGATGTGATTAGCCCCGACGAGCTTTCGCCGAACTACATCATCCCCGGTGTCTTCAACGAGGCCGTCCCCGGCGCAGTTTCGAAGGCAGTGCGTCAGGCGGTCCACGACCTTCCGACCATTGACATTCCGGTTCAAGAGCACATGGATGCTCGCTAGGTAGGGGGACTTACTGGGAAGTGGGTGCGCTTGGATAGCGTAACCGCCTTTCTCAAAACACCCGCTTAAGCCAAAAAACGCAGGACCTGCCTCTTTGTGAGGCAGGTCCTGCTTTTGTTGATATACGCATGTCTCCCATTGGAATTTAGCCGTATTTCGATGAGCGTTTGCTGGCTGAGTATTCAGAAATGGCGCCATCACTGGCTTTTGTGTGCTGGTTCACGTGGTTTTGGTTTGACGTGGTGGGGGTTGGGTGTGTAGAT
>CAUSSZ010000022.1:0-21159 GCA_963534475.1 Trueperella pyogenes
CGCTGGTAGGTCAGGCGGTAGATCTCATCGACATGGACGAGGCCGGGTAGGCCTCCCGTGATGAGGCTGGCCTTGAGGCCTTGGGGAGCAAGCGAGAGGTAAGACGTGGTGATGAATCCGCCGAAAGATTGGCCCAGGGTTGTCCACGGTTCGTCTCCTGAAAGTTCCTGACGGAGAGCTTCCGCGTCGTAGACGATCTGGTCTTGCCGGAAGTAACGCAGGTAGTTGGCCTTTTCCTGCGCCGAAGGAAGGAAGGAAAGGGATTGGGCGTCCATGCGGGTGGACTGGCCGGTGCCTCGTTGATCGAGAAGGACCACGCGGTAATCCTGCAGCAGGCGGTTCATCCACCCGCTGTCAAAGGTGCCGAAACGAGGGCTGGGGTAGCCGGGGCCGCCCTGGAGGAAGATTGCGTAGGGCGCGTTTTCCTTGCCGGGACGCACGACCTCGCGCGCAAAGATCTCGATACTGGGGTTGTCAGCGCCCAGGGGGCGAGTGTGATCGAGGGGAACGTCAAGGCGGTGCTCGTAAACGGTGTGAGCGTGGTGAGTGTAAGAGGTCGTACGCATGGGACAAGGGTAGCGCCGCGGCGTGCTTCCTACCGTAATGTCACACGAAGTCTGTGAATGTCGAGGGAAATAAGCTGTGCCATTCGTTGACTTCGTGTGGAGGTAGCCGGTTAAGCGCAGGATGGGAAGGCGCGTGAGAGCGTGTACTGCTGTTCAGTGTCAAAAGACATACGAAATTGGTGAATGTCACCGGAAACGAGCTGTGTCTTTTGTTGATTTCGTGTGGCGGAGGGGCGTGCGGGACGAGGCGGTGACTGGGGTGTCGAACGCGGCGGAGCGGGGCAGCGGAAGTGAGGCTTCTAGAGCCAGTTCAGCATGAGGATGTAGCTAAGTGTCCCAAGACCGACGCTCCACAGGAGGCGTCGCTTTGTTGCTAGGTGGACAACAACGGTAATGGCGGTTGCGACAATGGCTGCCCACCACTGGGAGCCCGCAGCGCCCGCGTTATCGCTGAGCGTTGCCAAGACGAGGATTAGCAAAATTCCCGGAGGCATCCACACGGCCATATTCCGGACGAAGCTAGACTCGCGCAGTGGCTCAAGGATTTTGAAGGGGAGCGCCCGCAAGGTGAAGTCGATGACGAAGACAACCAGGAGGATTCCGAGGAGGTAGGGGAGCGAGTGGGACATCAGGACTCCTCACCTCTTTCCGTAATCACATGGCGCACCACAAGGGAAGCGACGAATAGCAGCAGTGCGAGCAAAAGTCGTTGTTGTGGCCAGACCAGTATTGCGATGAGGAATGATCCAGCCGCCAAAACAACCGAGGGAATGTCCTTGAGAGAACGAATTGAGTCGACGGTTAAAGTAATGAACAGTGCGGTGAGAGCGAAGTCCAAACCTCGGATCTGAGTGGGGATGAATGATCCCGCAAGAACGCCAATTAAACCCGAGGCCACCCATGTCGCGTTGTAGGTGACTTGCATGGCAAGAAGACGAGGCTTTGTCCAGCCTTCGGGGCGCGCTGCGGTGATCGCATAGGCCTCATCAACCAGGGCGTACATGGAAAACAGGCGCGCGAACCTGCCCTCAACTAGGTGAAGAGGGAATGAAAACGCATAGAAGAGGTGTCGGAAGTTGACCAGCAGCATCGTCACCGCAATGACGGCGATGGGGGTGTGTGAGGCCGCCAAAGTGATAACAAGGAGCTCAGCGGACCCTGAATAGGCAGCGAGAGAGAGTGCTGGTGCCATCCACCAGGGCATACCAAGCTGCATGACCAAAATGCCGTATGCAATCCCCAGAGGAATATAACCCGCCGCAATGGGTGCGGTCATGCGGATTCCGGTGAGGATTTCCGCGCGGGTTGAGGATGGCATTCTTCTATTCTTGGCAGTCGGAACAGCACCTGCATGCGGTGTTCACGAATTGAAACCGAATGTACGGTCAGCTCGGAAGGTCGAAGCTCTTCAGCGATACGACTTACCGAGGTAAAACAAGTTAGCGAGCCGAGATCGGTGAGGACTGGTGCATGAGAATTCGAGGACCGTTTTCCCCTGCAACCCAGGTGCTGCTTTCGCGCAGTTTTCCGCCGGTCCACGTTAGAACGTAGGTGATAACCCATGCATCCGGGTAGCTTTCAGCGGTGTTGTGGTGGCTGCTTGTGCCCTGCAGGCGGTTGACCTGGAAATTTGAGGACTCCGCATGCTCGGGTGCGCGTCCTTCCAAACCTTGGGTAAGAGAACCGTTGTGCCAGATGCGCATGCATCCGGGAGCCTCAAGTGCTTTGAGAGCTTGAGAGTCTGCGCGAAGCCATGCGTCAAGGAATTGGCGTTCGAGTGCCACTTCCGGCGTTTCCCTATCCGTTGCGGTTCCCGGAATTTCCCTGCCTGCTGAGGCAGAACCCGCTGCGAGCGTGGAAGGTTCGAATTTCCTCGCCGCGCTTTCTGCGCTTGCTGAAGCAAAATCGGTCTTGGACGTAGCTGTGTCTTGTTCTGTGCTGTCGGTGATAACAAACCCTGGGCCTCGAGGAATATCGCGACCATCGCGGTAGGCTTCCGCGCAGGAACGTGCTGCGTCATCGGCACGCTCGTTGAGTGGGTGTCCGGCATGTCCCTTCACCCACTCAAAGGTAACTGTGCGCCCCTGCATGGCGCGGTCGATTTCTTGGATGAGCTCGAGGTTTTTGATGGGTTTTTTATCGGCCTTGACCCACCCGCGCTTTTTCCACCCGGGTGACCACTTGGAGATCACATTAATTGCGTACTGAGAGTCCGCGAGGATGTGGAGGTCTTCACCTGCCAAACCGGCTTGAGCAGTGGCATTGAGCAGCTCGAGGACAGCATTCAATTCGCCCAAATTGTTGGTACCGCTGGACCAACCTCCCGCATCCCAACAATCCGCTGAGACCACCCATGCCCATCCAGCAGGTCCGGGATTGCCCAAAGAAGAACCGTCTACTGCAGCTGTAATTGTCATAGAAAATTCCTCTACTTGGTGATACCGACCTGGTGCAGCACGAAGGCGAATTCTTGCGCCCTGGCATTCCAGCGTCCCTTGCGTCCAGATGCCCCCGCGTGTCCAGCGACCATTTCGGTTCGGATCACGATGGGTGGTTGATCGGGGACTTGAGCGGTAGCTTGTCGAAGACGTTGAACCCACTTATGGGGTTCAACGTAGAAGACGCGTGTGTCATTGATTGAGGTCGTTGCCATGATTGCCGGATAGCGCACTCCCTGGTGGACATTTTCATAGGGAGTGTACGAGCGCATGAGTGCATACACTTCAGCATCTTCAATGGGATTTCCCCACTCTTCCCACTCTCCAACAGTCAGGGGAAGCGAGGGATCCAAGATCGTTGTCAATGCGTCAACGAAAGGCACCCCTGCGATTATCGCGGCAAAACGATCGGGCTGTGCGTTCGTGACTGCACCCATGAGAAGTCCCCCCGCGCTGCGCCCCTCGGCGATCAAACGATCCGGGTGAACCCATCTGGAATCAACCAGATAGTTCGCAACGTCCAAGAAGTCGGTGAAGGTGTGGGTTTTCACCAGTTTCTTGCCGTCTTCGTACCATGCGCGTCCCATTTCTCCGCCGCCGCGGATATGGGCGATTGCGTGCACGACCCCTCTTTTAAGGGCAGGAAGACGCAAGATATCGAACTCGGGGTCAAAGGAAATTTCATAGGATCCGTAGCCGTGGATCCACCCCGCATGTGTTCCGTCGGGCTGGGCATCACGTCGATGAACCAAGGTCACAGGAATCTGTGTGTGTCCATCCCGGGCACACACCCACACGCGTTCTTCAATGAAATCCGAAGGATCCCAATTGGGGACTTCAGTAACTTTAAGAATGCGAGTCTTCCCGTTTTGAAGATCGAGTTCTTCCACGGTGGGTGAAGTTAAAACACTCTGATACCCCACACGAACAAGGCAGTCTTCAAAACGCCCAGAACTGAGGGGGTAGAGGCTGCGGATTGTCCCTTCCTTATTGAGTTCTTCCCCGTATGCCCACAGGTCACTGCAATCCGAGGCCGGGACCGGCTTTCCATCAATAACTTCAAGAGGGCGCGTGCGTCGGTAGTAGCGTGCCTGAGGGAGAGCGTCACGCCTGTAGGACAGTGTGAAGAAATCGCGATAGGCCTCTATGTCAGTCAGACGCTCGCCATCATGGGCGGTATAGAGCGTCACCCAGCGATCGGGGGAAACGATTGAATCAGCGTCGCCCGCTGAAGGCAGGGGGATGCACGCCAAACTTCCTTCGCGTGAAAGTGCTGTGTGGATGACAAGCAGATGATCGCCTGCGGGTTCAACGTTGATCTGAACGTCATCACGCTTGGCGACAAGGGGAAGCGGAGAAGCGCTGGGTGCATAAGGATCCCACAGCCATGCACCACCACTGGTTGTCGAGGTCGAATGAACAACGAGGTGCCACGGGTCGTTCGATGCGGAAAACCACAGGTCGAAGGCCTCGTCCGGCTCTTCCAACAGCAGGGAATCCCCGTCGGCATCCGCGCCCACGCGGTGATGCCAGAGCTGGAACTGCCGCCACGCGTCATCAACCCGCGTGTAGATGAAGGACTGTGAATCCGCTGCCCATGCAAAGCCATAGCCCGCGTCACTCACAACCTGGTCAACGATGTCGCCGCTGGATGCGTCCTGAATGATCCACGTCCAGCGTTCGTCCCCTTCGGTATCGCGAGACCAGGCGATCAAGCGCCCATCTGCGGTTGGAACCAATTCCCCAACTTTGAAGAACTCTTCGCCCTGGGCACACAGGTTTTCGTCGAGAAGGAGCTGCTCACCTTCTAGGGTTTCCTCATCTGCCAGCACCGGAGTTTCGGTGTAGTGCAGGGCAGAAACTCGATAATGCTTCGCGTAGGAATCTTCGTGGAATTGGCGCTGGAAGTACCACCAGTCACCAATCCGCTGAGGAGCCGAATACACAACCGGAGCGGTGAAAGAATCGAACTCTGAAACAAGAGTGCCGACCAACTCCCGTGTAGGTTCGCAGACCTTGTCCGTCCAGCGGTTTTCCGCCTGGATATGAGCCACAACCTGCGGATCATCACGGTCGCGCAGCCAATCCCAGGGGTCATCAAAGTGGTCCCCATGGATGGAACGAACTCGCGTCCCAAAACGCTGCGGGGCAAGAGGAGCTGCTTCTTCAGTCATATGGATACTGTAAGGGAGCGCACCCGCATCTGGAGACCGTTCGGGACACGCTGGCCAAAGGCACTCAAATTAAACGTTAAAATCAGTACCGTGCCCACAGATCAACACATCACTACACAAACCCCCCAGAGCCTCGGGGAAACTCTGCGCGCCTGGATTAAGGAATTCATCCAATTCGGCCTGGTCGGAGCAACCGCTTTCGTTATCGACATGGGGCTGTTCAACCTTTTTCAGCACGGACCGCTGGGATTCCTTTCAGGCCATGTCAACACCGCGAACGCACTTGCAGCCAGCATTGCAACCATCTACTCGTGGATCATGAATCGCGTGTGGACCTATCGCGGGCGTACTCAGGAAAATGCTGGCCGTGAAGCATTTCTATTCTTCTTCGCGAATGTGTGCGGCATCGGAATTACGCAGTTCTGCCTGCTGTTCACGCACCACATTCTTGGTTTGAATTCGCCTCTGGCCGACAATATTTCCGCCTATGTCGTCGGCTTCGCGCTGGGAACGGCTTTCCGCTTCGTTTTCTATCACTACGTCGTATTCACGGGAACAAAAAACAGGTAATTTTCGCCATAAATTCGTTCCCACCCCTTCGCGTGCCCCCGCTTTGGGCCGTAGAGTCGAAGGGTGAACGCGAAAACTCTCAAGCACATTGATGACACGGCCCTGGTTTTCGAAGGCGGCGGTATGCGCGGCGCCTTCACCGCTGGAATCACCGCAACCCTGATCGAAGAGGGCATTGATTTCCCCCATGTTTCGGGGATTTCCGCGGGTTCATCGAACACCGTTAACTATGTGTCTCGTGATGCTCAGCGCGCTCACGACACTTTCACGACAGTGGCCGATAGCCCCGAATTCGGAGGTCTCAAGCACTGGGTGCACGGTCGCGGGATGTTCAATGTCGACTATCTGTACGACGAGATTGCTCAGCCCGATGGCGATGCGCCTTTGGACCTCGATACTTTCCTTGCAAACCCAGCAGAGGTTCGCATCGGAGCTTTCAATGCGACCCGAGGTGAAGAAGTCTGGTTCGCCAAGGAGGATATGCGAACGGTCGAAGAAGTCGGTCGCTGTGTTCGTGCCTCCTCGACCCTGCCGATCATCATGCCGACGGTCACGATCGATGGCGATACCTACGTTGATGGAGCCCTTGGGCCCGATGGCGGTATCCCGCTGGATGCCCCCATGCGCGATGGCTACCGTAAGTTTTTCGTTGTCCTCACGCGCCCGAGGGACTTCGTCAAGTCCCCGATCAAGCCCGGCGTTTACTCCGCCCTCAGGCTGGCTTTCCCCCATCTTCCCTCCATTGCCGAGGCCGTAGCTCGCCGTACCGTCGCCTACAACGCCGCCCGCCGGAAGCTATTTGAGCTGGAGGAACAGGGACGCGCGTTAATTGTGACCCCCGAAGATTTGGCCATCGACAAGATGGAGATGAATGTTGAACGCCTTGAAGATGCCTTTGACGCCGGAGTTGCTCTGGCGCGTCGGGATCTTCCCCGTTGGGAAGCCTTTTTGGGCCTCTAAGGCAGGCTTCAGCGCTTATCGGCGGTGAAGATCACTCAGAACCTTCAATATCAAGGGTGTGGGGCTGGACGGAAAACCGTCCAGCCCCACACCCTTACTTGTGATCTGGCAGAAAGCCTAAATATTCCAGTCTTATTCGGTAGCAAGGGCGACCGAAGGACTGACCTTTGCTGCTCTGCGACCAGGTAGCCACGAGGCTACGAGCGCAGCAAGGATAGCGATCATGACCACCGCAAGGATCTGCATCCATGGGATGGTGATGAAGACCGTGATGCCTTCCAAGGGAAGCGCAAGGATGCCGATCGCTCCGAAGAAGATTCCGCACGCGGTTCCAATCAGCGCCCCCGTCACCGAGATGAACAGTGCTTCAAGGGCGAGCATAGATTTCATCTGCCTCTTGGTCAGGCCAAGGGCTCGAAGCAGGCCATTTTCACGGGTGCGCTCGGCAACCGACAGTGACAGAGTGTTCGCAACGCCCACCAGTGCAACCAGGACAGACACTCCCAGCAGGCCGACGACGATGAGCAACATCTGGTTAATGATGTCCGTGTACATCTCACGTTCGATTGCTGAACCGCCAACAGACAGACCGGTGTCAATCTTTGTCAGGTTCTTCTGGACATCTGTCGCAGAGGCACCGTCCTTGAGCTTCACGATCATTCCGGTAATTGGAGCCTTTGGCGCGATTTTCAGCAGATTTGCCTGGCTGATCTCATAGGGTGCTTTGGCATTCTTGTCGTACTTCGCCTTTAGAGTCATGCAAGACCCTTCAGCTGCGCACAGCTTGATGTTCTTGCCATCCAGGGAACCCAAACTGACCATCACTGTCGCATCATCAATCTGGTCGACGCTCGAGTGTGCGACCGTTGAGTAGTTGGGCTGCCCCAAAATTGGCATCGTTCCGGCATCTTCAGAACCACTACCACCGGGGGCAATGGTTCCATCCTCTGCATTAGCGCCGCCCACAGTGGAATAGACAGGGACCGTGGCGGCCACTCCATCGGTAGAAGAAATACGCGACTGGATATCGCTACTCAGGGCCTCGTCGCTGAAGTTCGACACCGAGATATCGAAAGGACGACGCTCATTGACTTCGTTAATCAGGGAGTCACGCATCGAAGAGGCTCCGACCATCATGGTGACAACCAGGGTGACGCCAATGACAATCGATGTGCCGGTTGCGGCGGTTCGACCGGGGTTACGGACCGTATTCTCGCGCGCCATTCGCGCAAGCATTCCCGGCCACAGCTTCCCAAAGAGCTTTGTTGCCGCAGGGACAATGACAGTGCAAGTAATGAGGATGCCAACCAAGCACAGCAATGACAGGCCGAAAGAGGCCAAGAATTTCTGCGACTCATTGTGAATGCGAAGTGAGGCAAACAGACTTCCACCGCACAGCACAGTCAGCAACAGTCCCAAGGTCAACGCGACACGGTGGCTCTTCTGGGAAGTAGCGTCGGCCTCGTTAATCGGGGAAAGGGCAGCGATCGGCGGAACTTGAGAAACCGCGCGGGCAGGTCGGCGGCCAACGAAAACGGTCAGTAGGGTACCGAAGAGCCATACGAGCACGACATAGAGGGGTGAAATCGAGGAGATGACATCGACAAAAGTGGTGTCCTCTGTGATTGTGCTCAGCAAGCCGCCCAGTAGGAGTCCCAAGACGATGCCGACGAGCGAGGAAATCCCGCCAACCGCATAGGTCTCACGTCGAACCAGAGAACGCACCTGCTTCGTGCTTCCGCCCAGTGCACGCAGAAGTGCCAGTTCGCGCCTGCGCTGTTGGAGAAGTACTCGGAATGTCGAAGAGACAACAACCGAGGCAACCAAGATCGCAATAGCCGGGAAGATCAGCGCAATCGCGGTGAGCATCGCCGCTGAGACTTGAATCGCTCGCAGGCTTTCCTCCTCAGTTGCGGAGACGCTCGCCACTTTGACGCCCTTGAATGAAGTCAGTTCAGTGGTGAGCTTTTTCGTCCACTGCTCTTGATCATCAGTTGAGGGATTGCCGTACTTATTCACCGCAGGCGCATTCGTTGCAACGTGAATTTCGCCGGCCGGCTTCATTCCCGTGCTGGCCTCGAAACCTTCTGTCGTCACGTAGGACGGTGCCAAAGCGCGATTTCCCGAAGAGTAGGTTCCGACGATGGTGAACTCGTGTGCGGAAACCGCATCGTCACGGGACAGGCTTGTCAGTTTGTCGCCAATTTTGAGGGAAGATTCCTTTGCCGTGCGCTGGGGAATGACAATTTCCGAGGCCGTGGCCGGAGCTTTGCCTTCAGTCATCTTCACTGCGCTGAGGGGTTCCGCGAGCGCGGGAGAAAGGAAGAGCGTTGTCTGATCGTTGCCGGCCTTCACTGTAATGGGGTATTGCGCTGTAATTCCAACCGCCGTCACGCCCTGGATCTTTGCGATCTTTTGGGTGAGGGCATCGAAATCATTGCCGACCTGGGCGGCCGTCATGTTCAGCGCCTCGTCTTCGGAAGGGCTGTAGGTGACCACCGATGTGGTCCCGCGGTAGGAATTGCGGACGCTACCGGTGAGCGAGGAGGTCATCGTATTTGAGAACAAAAGCGTGATGACGATGAAGGCGGTGGAGATGGCAACCGCCAAGCCAGTTGAGAAGTAGCGGCGACCGTGGGAATGAAGATTGGCTTTCAACAGCCGTGTTGTTGCGCTCACGGATGTCACCTCAACGCAGCGTTCAGCTGCTCTTCGCTGGCATTGCGCAGGTCAGAGACAATTTGGCCATCACGGACAACCAAGACGCGATCAGCGTAGGTTGCGGCGTGAACATCGTGAGTGACCATAATGACGGATTGCCCAAGTTCGGTAACCGCTCGGCGCAATAGATCAAGAACCTCTGAGGTCGAGTGAGAATCCAGGTTACCGGTGGGTTCATCAGCAACGATGACTGCGGGACGACTCATCAGCGCGCGCGCAACGGCCACGCGCTGCTGCTGGCCACCCGAAAGTTCTGATGGCCTGTGGTTGAGGCGCTGTTCCAGCCCCAGCGAAGAAACAACAAAGCTGAACCAGTCTTCATCGACTTTCTGACCCGCAAGTTCCAAGGGAAGAAGGATGTTTGCCTTCGCGTCCAGGGTGGGAATCAAGTTGAAGCTCTGGAAGATGAAGCCGATGCGATCGCGGCGAAGCTTGGTTAGATCAGTATCTTTCAAAGCGGTGATCTCTGTGTTTTCGATGAGCACGCGACCTGAGGTCAGCGAATCAAGTCCCGCAAGGATATGCATCATGGTGGACTTACCCGAGCCCGAGGGGCCCATGATTGCGGTGAACTCACCAGAGTAGAAGTCAACGGTGACGTCATTGAGGGCGGTGACCTGGGTATCACCCATGCCGTAAATCTTGGAAACGTTAGCGAGGCGAACGATTGGGGTCGCAGATGGTTCTGTATTCATACCTCCATCATGATTGCCCGAGTAGAACGAGCGCTATGGGGGGATGCCCTGGGCCTTCCCTGATTTCCCCCGGTGCATCCCCTAGTCTTCGGTGCTGCTGGAGGGTTCTTTCTCGCTCAAGCTCAGTCCCCGGAAGCGGTTGAGTGCCGCCGCGACATCGACGAGGCGTGGGCGGGCAAGGCGTCCTGGCAGGGCGTGCGCCCCGAACTTTACGACAGCGTCCAAACCTTCAGAGTTCAGTGCGCGCTCAAGGCGTGCCAAAAGATCACTCAGGGTACTTGTCCCATTCGCGTAGGAATAAAGCAGCCCACGAAGCATCCACGCAATCGCCTCGGTCTGTCCCGGATCCACAATCTGCTCAACATCGCCCAAGTCAAGGTTGATCTTGTCGATGGTGATTGAGGACAAGCCTGCTGCCTTCGTCTTTGGTCGATCGGAGGAATGCAAGCGCGCGGGGGCGCATCGCGCTAAAGGAGCGTTCATTGTCAGGTTCTGATGTACACGAGGAAGCTCTTTGACGACTTGACGGGCCCGATCGCTCACGTCCAGGCAGCGGTAGTGGTCCATCATCAAGACCCGGTTCGCCTGATCAAGATAATCTCCCGATCCACCCATGACGAGGATCGTTGAGACACCCAGATCTTTGTGAAGCGAGGAAATTCGATCAACCAGGGGAGTGATCGGCTCCTTTTCGGCTTGGACCAGCTCGCGCATGCGAGCATCACGGATCATGAGGTTCGTTGCGCTGGTGTCTTCGTCAATCAAGAGGAGCGTCGAACCCAATTGGATTGACTCGATTAAGGATGCAGCCTGCGATGTCGAACCTGAGGCATTCTCAGTGGAGAAATGCGTTGTGTCGGCATCCCCCGGAAGATGAGTGATGAAGGATGAGACGTCAACGCCAATGACCGCCCGACCATCGGCGGCGCGTACCTTCATCGCATCCTCAAGGGTTGCGACGTATTCGCGGCCATCTCCAGGAATGTGTGCATATACGCCGCGCTGAATCGCGCCCAAAAGTGTGGACTTACCGTGATATCCACCGCCGACAATCACCGTGACTCCGGGCTCGATTGCCATCCCGCAAAGGACACCCGCGTGGGGGAGCTCGACCTCGGCCTCGAGAGTGGCGGGGGAAGTAAAAGGAAGTGCACCCTCCATGGGGGACTGCGAGACTCCACTGTGGCGAGCAAGAACGGAACCATTAGCGATGAAGGAAACCCAGCCGCGATCGATCAGGATCTGCTGCAGCGCGCGATAATCCTCGTAAACCGCGATATGACGCAGTAAGCCCTCACGTTCGCGTTCAACTTCGGGGATATCGCTCAGGTAGTCAAAAGTATCTTGGACTGCGTCCGGAACGTCGAGGTCGAAAATCTGTGCGGCACGGTGTCCGAGGATTGTGCGGCCTCGTGCGGGCATGCGGACTTCAAAACGCAATTCAACGCGGTCGGGCTTGACGGTGCAGGCACTGCGATCAAGAATCTCGACGCTGGGGGACATGACCTGAATGTCATGAAGGCGTCGCTCGCGCAGGGAACGGTTGAATGCACGGAGTAGGTAATCCGCGCACGCTGCCCGGGCATCAGGCGAGGCGATCGCGGCCTGTGGAAGCCCCATTTCCTGCGGGGTGGAAATGGCACGTACCTTTGAAGGCGGAGCGTAGGGATCGGCCTGAATTCGGTCGATTGAGAGCGAGAAACTGCCGAAATCCCACATTCCGACGACGGACTTGTAAGCGGGATACGAACGTCCATCAAGTTTGTGAAGCGTGCGGATGAGCTCTTCATCGCTGCCGGTGTGCTTGCGGAACTCAGCGGTAGAACTCTGGCCAGAAATACGCTGTGCGCGCTCTGGATTGGTCGAGGTGCTCATGAGTTCAGCCGATCGCGTGCGAGATCGTGATGATCGCGTAAATGATGAGGAAAACGACCAGGCAGGAGTGAATGATTGTGCCTGCGATGCCCAGAGAACGGGCCATGAGGGCCTTCTGATAGGAACTTTCGGGAAGGGACGCCGAGCGAGCGTTCTTGATCGCGGAAGCGCTCCATGCCCACGCCGGAATCGAGCCGAAAAGTCCGATGAGGAACAGGCCCAGAAGAGCAAGAACCAGTGGGCCGGTGCTGGGGACATTGCGTGCCTCCAGCGTCGGGGTGGTCGGCGTGTAGGTGAATTGAGGTGCGCCGAACTGGGGCTGAGAGGAAACTGGGGGCTGCTGGGGTGCAACGGGAGTTGGCGCTGGCATTGCCGGAGACGGTGCTGGCACTTGCGGTACCTGCGCGGATTCCGCGTATCCCGGAGCGTTCATTGGGACGGGGGCTGTGAATGGTCCGGAGTTTTGCGGATCAGGTTGCGTCATGCCTCCATCATAGGCAATGGCTTGAGGTACGGGCGCGTTCCAAGCATCCTCTAAGCTTGCTCCACATGAAGTCGGTGTTTGTCACAGGTTATAGCCTGTGTCTTTTCCTGACTTCGTGTGACTTTCCGAGGCTGCGGACGAGGCCGCCCCCCACGTGACTTTCCGAGGCCGTACCCCCGCGACCGCGCGCCTCTTTTCGTACCCGGAGGCGCCCCCGCGCGCCAGCACAAATACAATGCGGGGGCCGGTTTCCCGACCCCCGCTCTACCCGACAAACGGGCTTGACGTCACAGCATGCAGGACACACAGCCCGAAACTTCGGTGCCTTCCAGTGCCATCTGACGCAGTCGCATGTAGTACAGGGTCTTGATGCCCTTCCTCCATGCGTAGATGTAGGACTTGTTGAGGTCACGCGTGGTCACCGTATCGGGGTAGAACAGCGTGAGCGACAGGCCCTGATCGACGTGCTGGGTCGCCACCGCGTAGGTGTCGATGATCTTCTCGGGGCCGATCTCGTACGCGTCCTGGTAGTACTGAAGGTTCTCGTTCGTCATGTACGGCGCCGGGTAGTAGACGCGGCCGATCTTGCCTTCCTTGCGGATCTCGATGCGGGACACGATCGGGTGGATCGACGACGTCGAGTTATTGATGTACGAGATAGAGCCCGTCGGCGGGACCGCCTGCAGGTTCTGGTTGTACATGCCGTAGGTAGCGACGTCGGCCGCCAGGGCCTCCCAGTCCGCCTGGGTCGGGACCTTAATCGACGAGGCGGCGAGCAGCTCGCGGCACTTGTCCGTGGTGGGTGCCCACTCCTCGTCAATGTACTTGCGGAAGAACTCGCCGGACGCGTACTTCGAGTCCTCGAAGCCCTCGAAGCGCTCGCCGCGCTCGCGCGCGATCGTGCACGAGGCCTTGATGGCCTCGAACAGGACCGTCATGAAGTACATGTTCGTGAAGTCCAGCGCCTCCTCGGACCCGTAGTGCACGTGCTCGCGCGCCAGGTACCCGTGCAGGTTCATCTGGCCCAGGCCGATCGCGTGGCTCATCGCGTTGCCGCGGGCAATCGACGGCACCGAGCCGATATCCGACAGATCCGACACGGCCGTCAGGCCGCGGATCGCCATCTCGATCGTCTTCGAGAAGTCCGGGGAATCCATGGTCTTCGCGATATTGAGCGAACCCAGGTTGCAGGAAATGTCCTTACCAATGTGCGAGTAGGAAAGGTCATCGTTGTAGGTC
Organism: Trueperella pyogenes; assembly: GCA_963534475.1. Classification (GTDB taxonomy): domain Bacteria; phylum Actinomycetota; class Actinomycetes; order Actinomycetales; family Actinomycetaceae; genus Pauljensenia; species Pauljensenia pyogenes_B. The sequence goes on from CAUSSZ010000022.1 coordinate 13,723, forward strand.
GAGGCCTCGGACACCTGGAGGATCTCCGAGCACAGGTTCGACATGGTGATGCGGCCCTTGATGGGGTTCGCAGCGTTGACCGTGTCTTCGAAGACGATGTAGGGGTAGCCGGACTCGAACTGGATTTCGGCGATGGTCTGGAAGAAACGACGTGCGTTGATCTTCTTCTTGTGGATACGGCCATCGTCGACCATCTCGTGGTACTTCTCGGTGACCGAGATTTCTGAGAAGGGCACTCCGTAGACGCGCTCGACGTCGTAGGGGCTGAAGAGGTACATGTCCTCGTTCTTGCGGGCCAGTTCGAAGGTGATGTCGGGGATGACCACACCCAAGGACAGGGTCTTAATACGGATCTTCTCGTCCGCGTTTTCACGCTTGGTGTCCAGGAACTGCATGATGTCCGGGTGGTGCGCGTGCAGGTAGACCGCACCCGCGCCCTGACGTGCGCCCAGCTGGTTCGCGTAGGAGAAGGAGTCCTCGAGAAGCTTCATAACGGGAACCACGCCACTGGACTGGTTCTGAATCTTCTTGATCGGGGCACCGGCCTCGCGAAGGTTGGTGAGCTGCAGGGCCACGCCACCGCCGCGCTTGGACAGCTGCAGCGCGGAGTTAATACCGCGGGCGATGGATTCCATGTTGTCTTCGATGCGCAGGAGGAAGCAGGAGACGAGCTCGCCTCGCGCTGCCTTGCCAGCATTGAGGAAGGTCGGGGTTGCGGGCTGGAAGCGTCCGGTCATCATCTCGTCGACCAGGTGGCGCGCCATTTCGATGTTGCCCTGTGCTAGGTAGAGCGCGACCATAACGACGCGGTCTTCAAAGCGCTCCAAGTATCGGGTTCCATCGAAAGTCTTGAGCGTGTACGAGGTGTAGTACTTGAAAGCACCCAAGAACGTGGGGAAGCGGAACTTGTGAGCGTAGGCCTGCTTGTGAAGGTCCTTAATGTCCTGGAAGTCGTATTGGTCCAGGACGTGCTTCTCGTAGTAGCCCTGCTCGACCAGGTATTCCATCTTCTCTTCCAGGTCGTGGAAGAACACGGTGTTCTGGTTGACGTGCTGGAGGAAGTACTGACGTGCCGCCTGTCGATCGGCCTCGAATTGAATCTTGCCGTCGGCGTCGTAGAGGTTCAGTTGCGCGTTGAGCGCGTGGTAATCCAGCTCGGGGGAGGGGGCTGGTTCTACTCCTGTGTCAGTGAGGTTTTCTGCCAAAACTCGCTCAATCCTTCGCGAACTCGTGAGACGTCTTCGGCAGTGCCGAGGAGCTCAAATTTGTACATGTGGGGGATGTGTAATTTTGCGGAGATGATGTCTCCGGCCAGGCAGTAGGCCGTGCCGAAGTTGGTGTTCCCAGAAGAGATCACTCCGCGGCAGAGGCCACGGTTGTGTTCATCGTTGAGGAACTTGATGACTTGCTTGGGGACTGCTCCCTTGACGTTGCCTCCGCCGTAGGTAGGAACGATGAGGACGTAGGGCTGATCGACGTGAAGGAATCCGTCGCGGGGCAGGAGGGGGATTCGCTGAGCGGGGAATCCGAGTTTTTCCACGAAACGGCGGGTATTGCCCGTCGCCGACGAGAAGTAGACGACGTTGACCATCTGGTCTTTTCCTTTCACGAGGCCGCCCCTGGGCAGGGAGCAAAAAGTGACCCGGTCCCCCGGTTTGCTTGGGGGACCGGGTGGGTTGCTTTTAGGCGTTGACGACGCGTGCCGTTCCCATTGCCGAGGCCTGTGCTGCGGCCTTGATGAGGTCGGGGCGGTAGCCGCTCCAGTGGTCTTCGCCGGCGATAACGACGGGAGCTTGCTGGTAGCCCAGGCCCTTAATGAACTCAAGTGCCGAGGGGTCTTCGGTGAGGTCGACCTTCGTGTAGTCCAGTCCCTGCTTGTCGAGTGCGCGGTAGGTCGCATCGCACTGGACACACATGGGCTTGGAGTAGACGGTGATAGACATGGTCGGACCTTTCAATGTCGTGTGTTGATGTGTGTTTTCTCCGCTGTTTACCCGGGGGAGCGGAACATGCGACAACACTACACCTTGTGTGTGCTTTCGTCACGAGACCCAATATGTTGTGTCTAACTGTGTTCCTAACCCTAGATGTGGATAGGTGACTGGTCCCCTGTGGATGGGGTGTGGATGAGGGTGGCTTACATCGGTGTAATTTGAGGAAATTGTGCCCGAGGGGGCCTGTGGATAGAGCTCCTCGATTTCTCCACAGAGGGGGTTGAGGTTGTGGGTAAGCGCACGAAAAATTCGAAAAATTTTGCGCCCATGTCGGCGTGTCGCACGTAGTGCTAGCCCGGTAGCGCAGTTGATGGGTCATCTCCCGTTCTTAGGGGGCCTGTAACGTCAGCCGCGGTCTTGCTCCTGAGTATCTTGTCATCTCCCGTTCTTAGGGGGTATGTGCTCCAGTGTTCCCCAGGTTGCGCGGTTGACGGATAGAGAAGTTGTGTCAGCAAAGCTCAAATGAGTGGAAGATGCGCGATTTCTGAATAAAAAATGCGTAAATACTGGGAGTTATGAGCTAGATCACAATATCCAAGAAATGAGTCTTCTGAAATGTGTAGCAATTTCACATATGTGCAGGTCGAAAGATGTTTATTTGGGTGGATTTATTGAAATTTTATGGCCAATTCTGCCATGTTCGCGATAGTTAGCTGAGAGTCGCCTGTACGATTCAATTGTAAATCGAGTGGGTATTACATACCCTCTAATCGTTCCTATCCCAATAGGCGGTAGATGACACGCGTATTTGTTGGCACATACGTAGTCGACGACGCATTGTCAGAAAACTGTCAGCTATCCCATGACATGAGGAGCACCTCCAGCATGACGAAAGCGAAAAGCTCAGCTACATCGAAACGCAGGTCTGTATCGACGCGCTTCGTGGCGGCCCTTGCTGTAACAGCAACCGCCGGTAGCGCACTTGTCGGAAGCTTCGTTGCTCCTCAGCCTGCGTATGCGGCACAGGAAGCTGCGGCGGCCAAGATCGATGTCGGCATGGTCGACGCGATCATGGGTGAGGGTCATACTCGCGAAACCCCAACCGGCTCGAACCTGAATGACAGCATCCGCTACGGTGTTGTCGTTGGCATGACCGAAAACCGTCTTCGCAGCAGCAATCAAAAGCTGACGACCTGGCTCGGTGGCGAAACCGCAAAGAATAAGGACGCATGGACCTACATTGCCCGTGGTACACCGTGGAAGTGGGATAACCAGACCGCCGACTATGGTGACACTGCAGCCAGCAAGGCCTGGATGCAGGCGCACTACAACCAGTGGGCTGCAGACCCGACGAAGATCTGGGTGAACGGTCAAAGTGCCATCGGCTTCAAGCCGAATAACCCGGGCAAGGTTGAGCCGGGCCAGACCTTCCTCCTCGGTGCGATCCGCCACAACAACTTGCCCATCGGGCAGGCTTCCGCCCCTGGTGGTCTTGGACAGCCCTATTTTGTGTCTAGCCTGAACCTGAAGTTCACGGGCCTGATTCCTGGGGATCAGGGCGAAGCATTCCCCTTCATCAACCACGAGACCTTCAACACCCTGGCCTCGACGATTATCTACCGCAAGGGCGGTGCCTACGTAAAGACGCCAGGTGTGGCTGGCACGGGTACCTGCTCTACCAGTTTTGGAACAAACGGCTGGGATGTGAATCAGCTGGTTGGTGGAAGGCGGGTACGTGACCTCGTCCTTGATGGTACCTATGGTCGTCCCGGTTACACGCCCTCCGGAGATTTCATCGGTCCCGCTTACGAACCGGATCCGGTCAACGCGGCCGATCGCTCGCAGGGCTATGTCAACAAGCCTGAATCTCGTTCGGGACGCATGTACTGCGTCAAGTACGTGGGCGAGGGCAATGGCGACTACGACCTGTACAGCCAGTACTATAACGGCGGTGCAGAGCAGCCTCACAACCAGCTCGTGAAGGAAGAAGTAACGCCTCGCTATTGGCCTGGCGCCAAGGGGAACGTTAACGAAGACCCCTACGTATCCGACACCGTTAAGTTGGAGAAGACCGTCTCGGACAAGACCTTCACGCAGAACGGACGTACCTACCGTCTGCACCTGTGGGGCTTTGTTCCTGCGGAGAACGCAACCAACTTCCTGACCCCGGAGAACTTCAACTCCATCCCGACTGCTAACTGCCCGACCACCGTCCCGTCGGACGCCAAGCGTACTGACTACTTCGTGACGCAGGAGCTCTCGGTCAACTACGCCTGCCTCTACGGTGTTATCACCGAGGAACGTTCCGTGCGCATCGTGAAGTCCGTTGAGGATCCTTCGGGTGCCAACCCGACGATCCCGGCAGCCACCTTCACTGCGACCACGGGTTCGACCTGGGCGGACAACACGAGCCGTACCCCGGCGACCACAGGCACCGTGTCGGTCACCAAGCCCACGGCCTCGTCCGCTCCGGCGCGCGGCACCTACATGTCCGCAACCAACTCGCTTGCAACACTGACCCCCACCGGTTTTGGTGAGGCCAACGCTAAGTACGACTCGACCTTCATCCCCTTCGAAGTTGGTAACTCCGACTTCACCATCGAAGAGAAGGAAATCTCGACCGGTGGGGATGACAAGTGGAACCTCAAGGACGTGAAGTGCGTTAACGGCGTGGGTGACGACGTTGCAGTGACCAGGACCGAGCGGGGCGTGAGCTTCAAGAATGTTGGAGGCGCGCCCTCCAACGAGGCAGCACCCATCACCTGTACTTTTGTCAACGAATACCAGGCACCCAAGCTGCGCGTTGAAAAGTCCATCGAGAACAACGGCGGCGCCACCGGTGCAACAAACTTCACCGTGGACTACAAGATCGTCGCTACCAACGATGGCACGCTGGCTGCTAACACCGGCAAGCTCACAGATAAGCCCGAATTTGCCAAGGGCCTTGAGATTCAGTCTGCATAGATCGCTGAAACCCAAGCAGGTTTGGACACTGCCTCCGATGCAACTGCAACGAATGGCGTGTACACCCTGACGAACGGCGTCGAACTGGCTCCCAATGCCTCAAAGGAATTCTGGATCCGCTTTACGGTGACGCGTAATACTGCCGCGACTGGATACTCGGAAGAGAACCTCGCTTGCCGAGGAGATTCATCGGGTATTCCAAAGCCAGGCTACGGCCTCTTCAACCAGGTCTACGCTGAAAACGGCAAGGACTGGGATGGTACCGACAACAACAAGGCATGTGGCCCGACCGTTCCGCACGACTTCGTCGTGGTGAAGGCCGGCACGCAGAACACTGGTAAGACCTTCACGGATCCTTCGAACCAGTACACCGGTCCCAAGGGAGTCAAGATGTACCCCCTGTCGGGTGCTGAGTTCGCAATCTACAATGCCAACCCGAATACTGATGCCAACGCCACCGTGGTCAAGACCTTGACCCAGGCGAATGCAACCGACGGTTACTACTGGTCCGTCAACGACCTGGAACTTGGCCGCGTCTACTGGCTGGTTGAGACCAAGGCCCCCGCAGGGCACTCGCTCCTTCCCAGGCCCATCGCCTTTACGCTGGACGCCGCTCAGACAGATGGCACCGGTACCAAGGTCGAGCTCGGAGACGAAGTGGAAAACACGGCCAAGTGGGCCAAAGGCGCAGTTCAGGCCTTCTCTTCCGTCTCCGGCAGCCTGCCCGGTCCGAAGGGCTTCCTGGTTGGAAATACTCGCAAGGCCACCCTCCTCGTGAAAGACACTGAGGTAGGACACCTGCCCGTATCGGGCAGCTTCGGAATCTACCCGTACATCGGCGTCGCAGTGGCGCTCATGGGCGGGGCGATGGTGATCTCGCTGGTCACCATGAAACAGCGTCGGAAGGCAGATAAATTCGCCTAAGACACTGACCCTGTAAATGACTAGTTCAATCACCATCACTCGATCTGTTTAAAGATCCCGTACAACAGGAGAACACAAAAAATGACAACTCTTAAGACCCGTCGAGGTGTCAGCCTCCTCGCCGTCATCGCGGTTGCCTCCGGTGCCGCAGTGGTTCCGGGTATTGCTACGGCAGCCCCCTCCGCATCGGCATTCGGTGTCGTTGCCACCGCTGAGCGTCTTCCCTCACTGGTTGACCTGGATACCAACAAGACCGGCTCCATCACCATCCACAAGCTGGTGAAGGATGCCACCAACGGCACCACCGAAGGCACCGGCCTTGAGGACACCACCGCTACCGGCACCCCGCTGGACGGCGCCAAGTTCACCGTTGAGCGTCTGACCAATGTCGACCTGACCACTCAGGCTGGCTGGGAGAAGCTCGTTGGTTTCAACGGTGACGTTGCTACCGCTAAGGCAGACGGAGTTGACGCAGCAGTTGAGAAGACCACCGCTGGCGGCGGTCTGGCCACCTTCTCCAACCTGCCCCTGGGTGCCTACGTCGTGACTGAGACCGAAACCCCCGCGGGCTACGTCGGCTCCAAGCCCTTCATCATCACCGTTCCAATGACGAACCCGAAGGACCTGAACAAGTGGGTCTACGACGTTCACGCATACCCGAAGAACTCCAAGGCTGGCGTCGACAAGACCGTTGCCGATGAAGCAACTCCCGCCATCGGATCCGCGATCTCCTACACCATCAAGTCCGACGTCCCTGCAGTTGAGGCTCTCGACTTCTACGACGTCGTCGACCAGTACGACAAGCGTGTGGAACTGCCCGAAGCTGGCATCACGCTGAAGATCATCAACGGCAAGACCGGTGAGGTTGCTCTGACCAAGGGCACTGACTACAAGCTGATCGGCGCCACCGGCACCGACGGCAAGACCATGCTCTGGACCGCAGAATTCACCGCGGCCGGCCGCGCCAAGCTGGTTGCGAACCGTAAGGACGACACCACCAAGGTCCAGATGGACCTGGCTGGCACCGTGAAGGAAAAGGTCGGCACCGACGGCCTCTTCAAGAACAAGGCAATCCTGCTCCCCAACGAGCCCTCCAACGGTTGGAAGCCCAACTCGGGTGAGGTTCCCCCGCCGGATTACCCGAACTCCGAGGTTGTCTCCAAGTTCGGCAAGGTGAAGATCACCAAGGTTTCCGCAGCAGATACAAGCGCGAAGCTCAAGGGCGCAGAGTTCGAGGTGTACCAGTGCACGCCTCAGAGCACTCCCACCAAGAACTTCGACTCGGTTGACGCAACCCTGGACACCAAGCTGAGCCCCGCTGGCGTCACCACCTACGTGACCGACGCAAACGGTGAGGTCACCATCGATGGCCTGCGCAACAACGACTGGGCCAACAACGCCAAGGTCACCAACCCCGGTTGGTACTGCCTCGTTGAGACCAAGGCTCCCGAAGGCTTCGAGCTCCAGACTCGCCCGATCGCCTTCCAGGTCCTCGAGACCAACTCGACCGCTGCTAACCAGTACACCCTGGAGACCACGGTCAAGGATGCTCCTCACAATGGTGGATTCCGCCTGCCCGTCACCGGTGCTGCCGGTGTGGGCGTGCTGATCGCAG
>CAUSSZ010000023.1:0-20685 GCA_963534475.1 Trueperella pyogenes
CCTGTGGTCTTCGCGGTCACGGTATTTCCGTGACAGGAGGGTCATGCGTTGCAATTACCGGAGTTTCACCGGCTTTTGCACACGGACACATGGGTGTCCGTGGGACTCATTTCTCACCCGGGTGGGTAGAAACAGTCCAGCGTCAAAGTCTAGCGTTTTTTCAGTTTTCTGTCACTACCTGTCACGCAGTTCAAAGCGTGATTTATTCGGCGCTCTGGGCACCGGCTTCGTGGCGAGGAATCAGCGCATGTTTGGGTGAGAACCAGGTGATCCACGAATTGGTCAGCGCGCGCGTGAGCATGTACAAACCGGTGACCAAACCGATGAGGACTGCAACTGCCTGAGTTTCTGTAAGGGTGGGGCGCGCAACCGAGAAAAGCCACAGTGCGGGAAGCAAGATCGCAAGGTTGAGGAATGCAGCCTTTGCCAGGGATGCCCCACGTCCGGCTCCAATCAGGACGCCATCGAGCAGGAAGGCATGAGATTGAGCGGGGAAGAAGACTGCGTTGACGATCACCGCGGGGATTGCCATGTTTCGCACGACGGCCTCGGAAACGAAGAAGGAAGGGATCCAGGGGGACAGGGCCGCGGTCAGGGCGCCGATGATGATCCCCGCAAAAATTCCCCACCACGAGAGGGTGCGAAGCAGAGTGCGCAGCTGTGAGCGATCGCCCGAACCGATAGCGAAACCGACCAGGGTTTGTGAGGCGATCGCAAGGGAATCGAGAAGGAAAAGTGGGATTTGCCAGGCGGACATGACAACTTGGTAGGCGGCCAGGCCGTTGACGCTGATTGCCGTCGCGCTCCAGATCGAGGTGAGGAAGGCCAGGCGAATTGCGACCGAACGCGCCAAGAGGGGGCCTCCGACGCGCGCGGATTGGCGAATTCCCGTGAGTGAGGGCCGCAGGGAGACTCCCAGGGTGTGCGCCGGACGGGCAAGGATTATGACCAGGCTGATCGCCATGATTGTTGAGACGATCGAGGTTCCAATGCCGCTACCGACAATCCCCAGGTTGATCCCGTAGATGAGGAAGGCGTTGAGGCCAATGTTCAGCGCTGCGCCCGCTCCAGCCGCGATGAGCGGAGTGGTGGTGTCCTTCATTCCGCGCAGGACACCCGTGGCCGCCATGGTGATCAGCGAGGCCGTAAGTCCGGGTAGGGATGCGTAGAGGAAGGATTGGGCGTAGGGCATGATTTCGGGTGCTGCGCCCAATGCGTGAAGCAGCGGAATTCCGCAGAGTGCCAAGAGAAGAGCCAAGGAAACACCGATGATGGCTGCGAGCCACATGGCGTGTACTCCCAGTTCGCGTGCCCTGCGTTCGTTTCCGGCTCCCATTGCTTGGGCAGTTTCGGCGGTGGTCGAGTAGGCCAGGAAGATCGACATTCCGTAGACGGTGTTGATGATGATCATGGCCAGGGACATGCCGGCGATTTTCTCTGCACCCAAGTGTCCGACCATCGCAGAGTCAATGGTGAGAAAGAGGGGCTGTGCGATCGTTGCGCCCAGGGTCGGGATGGCGAGCGCCAGGATTTGTCTGGTGAGGCTTGGTTTTTTCGTCACCACAGGGGTGCTGTCACCTGTCTTTTCTGAAGGGATGCTGGGAATGGGATCGGATGCTTCAGTAAGTGTGTGTTTATCCACTGAAGTGGATCCATCTGTGGATAGAGCCTGTTCAGAGTGCTCATTTTCAGTTGATGTCGATTCATCTTGGATAGAAAAATATGACGCGCGTAAACCTTCAATCTCCGCTTGAGGCTTATGTTTGCGCTGCTCATCGTTATCCACTGATTCTCGCTCCACTTTTTATCCACAGTCTGTGTACACATCTGTGGAAAGATCTTACTCGGAAAATGGCGTGATTCTAGGGAAACTCGAAACTGGGGATACCCTGAGAGAGGGCTTGGGAAATACCTGTTATCCACACCTTTCCACAGGACATGTGGATGACACGCGGCCATATCCACAAGATATCCACACGTCATCCACATTCGTGTTGAACTTGAGGGTGGCACGCTTCCTCACTTGGCAGTACTCTCGCGTGTACGCGCTTTACGTCGGTAGCTCGAATCGACGCGGCAGGCTAATCCCGTCCACATGCACAAATTCGCCTAGGAGAGCCCTTAATGGCATCGGAAGATTTTGATCGCACCCCACCTCAGGACATCGACGCTGAGATGTCCGTCTTGGGATCCATGATGCTCTCCAAGGAAGCTATTGCCGATGTCACCGAGGAAATTCGAGGGACGGATTACTACAAACCCGCTCACGAAATCATCCACAACACGATCATTGATCTGATGGGGCGCGGAGAACCCGCAGATGCCGTGACGGTGGTAGGCGAACTGCAAAGGCAGGGTGATCTGTCCAGGGTAGGCGGGGCCTCGTATATCCATTCGATTATTGCCGCAGTTCCCACCGCGGCAAACGCCGGCTACTATGCGCGAATTGTTAAGGAGCGCGCGATCTTGCGTCGACTGGTGACCGCGGGAACGCGAGTTGTCCAGCTGGGTTACGCAGATGCCGGTGGCGACGTTGATGAGATTGTTGACCAGGCACAGGCCGAGATCTTTGCAGTTGCCGAACGACAGTCGCAAACTGACTACGTGTCAATGGCAGAGATGTCAGAGAACATTCTGGGCGAACTGGAGCAGATTGAACTCAATCAGGGAAAGCTCGCCGGTGTGCCCACGGGATTCGTTGACCTTGATCGAATGACCGGTGGTCTGCGAGGCGGGCAGATGATCATCGTCGCAGCCCGTCCCGCAATGGGTAAGTCGACTTTGGCTCTGGACTTTTGCCGTTCGGCCTCGATCAAACACGGAATTACCTCGGTCATCTTCTCTCTGGAAATGTCGCAAAACGATATTGCGATGCGCATGCTTTCCGCCGAGTCTTCAGTGTTTATGAGCAAGATGATGAAGGGTGAAATGACCGAGCGTGACTGGCGCAAGGTCTCTGAAACAACCGGCAAGATTTCCGAGGCTCCGATCTTTGTTGATGACTCGGCGAACGTCACTATGACGGAAATTCGTTCAAAGTGTCACCGCCTCAAGCAACAGCACAATCTGGGCCTTGTCGTTGTCGACTACCTGCAGTTGATGACAACGGGTAAGCAGGTTGAATCTCGACAGCAGGAAGTTTCAGTTCTGTCGCGAAACCTCAAGCTTCTTGCGAAAGACCTAGACATTCCAGTTGTTGCTGTCGCCCAGCTGAACCGTGGTCCCGAAGCACGAACCGACAAGAAGCCGATGATGAGTGACCTGCGTGAATCCGGTTCACTGGAACAGGACGCGGATATCATCATGCTTTTGCACCGTCCCGAATACTACAATTCTGAAGATCGTCCGGGTGAAGCCGATATTATTTTGGCCAAGCATCGTAACGGCGAAACGGGAACTATTCGTGTGCTTTTCCAGGGGCACATGGCTCGCTTTGCGAACTTTACTTCGCGCGAAGAACCTGTGTAGTTTGAAGAGTTAGGAGGGATATGTACGACTTAAATGCTTTTACGCCTGCACAAGCGGCTGATCCCTCTTTACCTGCCGAACTGATCGCCCAACTTGCCGCTGCACGCCCTGACCTGCATGCCGTGCTCTTGGAAAACCCCAGCATGTACCCGCAGCTGCGCCAGTGGATTATTGATACGAATGCTCAGCGCGAGCCCCAATTCGTCTACGGTTCGGGAGTTGCCGCGCCAAGCGGAGCATTTCCCTCGCAGCCTCAAGCTGACTACTTCCCAGTCCCCGGAAGTGGCCCTGCGCCGCAGACTCAGGTCTCGCCGCAGAGTGAGGCACCGGTCCCAGGACAGTACGCCTCGGCGCAGGTTCAGGCGCCGGCCTCGGCAGTGGGAGAAGCGGTGGACTGGAGTTGGGCACAACCGCGTCAAAGCGGGCCACTTCAAGACCTCGAGGCCTTTGCGAATGGCAAGCGCGTGCGCGAACCCGGACAGGGAAGGGGCGGGTCCGCTCTTGTGTGGGGAATTGGGGCCTTTATAGCGCTCGGTGCTGGTGTGATCGCTATTGTTTGGAGCGGCGTACTTTAAGCAAACCGTCCACGCTGAGCAAAGCCAGTGCAACCCAGACGATGCCGGTTGCAATCCAGCGCGTGGGCTCCATGTACTCGTGGAAAATGCAGACGCCGATGATCAGCTGAATGCTGGGCGAGATGTACTGCAAGAAGCCTAAAAGGCCAAGAGGCAGGCCCTGGGAGGCTTTGGCGAAAGTGAGCAGCGGGATGACGGTGAGGATTCCCGAACCAATCAGAAGAGCCAGGTGAAGCTGCCACGACATGGCTCCGTCTCCCAAGCGAGCAAGCGCATGGAACGATGTCGCTTGGTGCGCGGCAAGGTAGATGTAGTAACCCAGAAGAATTGGGATGACTACGGCAGTTTCGATCGTCATTCCATCAAGGGGACGGACCTTGAGCGCGACCTGTTTCTTTACAAGGGAATACAGGCCAAATGATGCGGGTAGGGCCAGTGAGATCCACGGCAAGCGCCCAAGGCCGACAATAATGACCGCAACAGCGATCACACCCAAAACTAATGCGACTGCCTGAAGGCGCGAGATCTTCTCGCGCAGGACGATCATGCCCAGGGCAACGGTCAGCAGGGGGTTGATGTAATAGCCGAGTGCGGCGTCAGTCGTGTGTCCAATGAGCACCGCGTATATATAGGTCGTCCAGTTGATGACGACAAGGAATCCCGCTGCGACCAGAGGCCATGCGATCGAGGGGTCGTGGAGAATTCGCCACACTCGCGGCAGTGAGCGGGTCAAGGCCAAGGTGATGAAGCAAGCAAGGAAAGCCCACAGTGCGCGGTGGACGATGATTTCAAGGGAACCTGCTGGATCAAGAAGGTGGAAATAGAGCGGGAAGAAACCCCATAAGACATGGGTGCCGATACCTAGTGCAAGGTACTTACCGAAGTGCTCGTGTCGTGTGGGATGTTCGCTGGCCATAAATGCAGGGTATCGGTTTGGGTAGGGAAGTGCCCGGTGGCGCGTTCGATTTTTGTGTGGGCTACCCTGATGGCATGTTCATACGCCCAGCCACTACTACTGATGTGGATTTCATCGAGTCTGCTTTTAATCATGCTCGGGAATTCATGCGGGCGAACGGTAACCCGACCCAGTGGCCCAGCGATTACCCCAACCGCAGTGATGCACTCAGGGATATTGAGAGAGGCGAGTGCTTCCTTGTTTGTGATGAACAGGGGCCTTTGGCAGTGTTTAGTTTCGCTCGCGGGCCGGAAGGGGAGTATTCCCAGATTGATGGTGCGTGGCACTTCGATGATGAGTATGGCGTGATCCATCGCCTTGCCAGCGTCCGAGGCCGTGGGGTCACACGCGTGGTCATGGACTTTTGCGCGGGGCGAGTTCCGTATTTGCGCTGCGATACGCACCTTGATAACGGACCGATGCGCCGAGCGCTGGAGGCGTATGGCTTTGAGCCGTGCGGGATGATTTCGGTACGAGGCCAGTGCCCGCGAATTGCCTACGATGGGTTGTTTTCTCAAATATCGAAATAGTGTCGAGTAATTACTTGCTGAATCAGCTTTCTTCGTTAGGCTGAGACTGACCTCAACGACGGCGAGGAGGTGCGGTGGTGTCTGATTCGCAGTCCACGCGTGTAGTACAGGGACGGCTCATGAAGCGTTTTTGGCGTGTGGTTGTGGTGCTTGTGTGTGCTGTTGTGGGTTTTTTTGTGTTTTCGTTTTATGCGTTGTTGCATGATGATGGTTTGCCGTCGATGGATGGGCGGCTTCCTTTGGATAAGCGTGTGTCGATTGAGGCGTTTCAGCGTGATGTGGAGCCTCATATTCTCTCTGCTCGGCAGGCGCTGTTTGAAGATACCGGTGGAGTACGCCCCTATTCGGAGGGCAGTAGGATAAGTACGGCTGTGGGTGAATCGTGGACTTTGTATAGCCAGAACACCGATGGGGCTAAAGTGTCTGTGGACGCAGTCTACGAGGTCATGCGTGATTATGTGGAACCGCAAGGTTACGTGCTTGCTTTAGATAGTATGAGCAAGGATGGTAGGCATGTCTTTGTCTGGCGCGACTATGACAATGGCGGAACAGTCGATGTGAATATCAATGGGGATTGGACGAGTTTTGCTTATGAGAGTGGTGCTCGTCCTTCTGATGGTTCTGTGCCTGATCCGCGGGTGTTGATTCCTAATGATTCTCGGGATATTGCTGGATACGTGAGCTTTAGTCTTCCCAGTATTTGGGATTTCGATAGGGACGCGCCTAGATTTCCAGAGACTGATGGCAGTGAGTGGGCGGAGAAGCGTCAGTCGATTGAGGTATTTCAGCGTGATGTTGAGCCGGGGATTTTGAGTTTCAGAGACGAAATTGTTGGTGATTCACCGTATTACGTGGCTCGTAGACCTAGTGAGATAGATGCGGATACGAAAGATCTTCTTGTTAAGCGGTATTGGTTTAAGAGTCAGCGTGTTCAGTGTGGTCCGCGTGATGTGGGGCAGGTTATTGAGATGGGGAATGCTCGTTTGAATCCGCTGGGTTTTGTGTTGGTGTATGACTATGCCAGTCCGCTACCTGGGGTCGGCCACTATCTTGCGTGGAAGGATGAGAAGAATGGCGGGATTGTGACGGTCATTCTTCGCCAGGAGAACACGGAATTTAGTTACAAGAGTGGTGCTCGTCCTTCTGATGGTTCTGTGCCTGACCCGACGGTGTTGATTCCCAACGACCACCGCGACCTACCAGACCCCTTGGATAAGACGGGCCACTGAGATGACTGATATTTCTTTCCGTGAGGGGGCTTATGAAGCCCTTGCTCGTAGTTTGGGTGATTTGCGCGAGGGAGTGGGGAAAACCGAAGTGTTTTTCTCATCGTTAATTGAACAGAACCTACCGGGGATTGCTCATCTTTCCTGCGCGCGTTCAGTGGAGGAACGAGTCAACCTGCGCAGGCGCCGCTCGATTAGTGCAATAGAAGAGTTGGGTGATTTGTACAGGAAGACGGGGAAGGACTTACTTGACCTTGAAGAGGAGCAGCGGCGGCCAATTCGCCGTCTAAGCTCAGCCGCCTTTGGAGGAGTGGGGATGCCGGAGGACACGCAACGTGCGTATGCGGCGGCGGTCAATGCGCGTCCAGATCTGGCCCAACGCGCGGAACAGCTCAATCAGTAGAGCGTCATGATGATTGAGTGGCAAGGCGGTGCCTGTTTGATTAGAGCGAGGAGGTGTGGTGGTGTCTGATTCGCAGTCCACGCGTGGAATGCAGCGAGGGCGCGTAAAGCGCTATTTGCGGTACGTGCTGCGTTTTGTAGGCGCAGTGGTGGGATTCCTATTCGCGATATGGGTGTTTATTGGAATTATCTCGCTCCCTTACATCGATATTCCCCCGCGTGAGGGTGGGGATCTTCCTTTTGAGAAGCGTGTGTCGATTGAGGCGTTTCAGCGTGATGTGGAGCCGCGCATTCTTTCCGCACGAAATGAAATTTTTAGTGGTTCTCAGTCTCTTCGTCCTGAGACTGAGAAGAGCGAAATTAGTCGTCTCTACGATGGATGGGAGCTGTCCAGTCAGAGAGTACGTGGGGGTACCCAATCCGCAGACCGCGTTGAAGAAATTCTCGGCCGGTATCTCGAACCCCTTGGGTATGTATCGATTGTGCATGATCAGGAGAGTCTGGTTTGGCGTGACGAAAAGAATGGAGGGCATGTTGAAATCTTAATTAGGGATCAGTCATTGGCTTTTGAATATGACACCCAAGATCGTCCTTCTGATGGTTCTGTGCCTGATCCGACGGTGTTGATTCCTAATGATTCTCGGGATATTGCTGGATACGTGAGCTTTAGTCTTCCCAGTATTTGGGATTTCGATAGGGACGCGCCTAGATTTCCAGAGACTGATGGCAGTGAGTGGGCGGAGAAGCGTCAGTCGATTGAGGTATTTCAGCGTGATGTTGAGCCGGGGATTTTGAGTTTCAGAGACGAAATT
This sequence comes from Trueperella pyogenes, assembly GCA_963534475.1. Taxonomy (GTDB): domain Bacteria; phylum Actinomycetota; class Actinomycetes; order Actinomycetales; family Actinomycetaceae; genus Pauljensenia; species Pauljensenia pyogenes_B. The sequence continues at coordinate 7,969 of CAUSSZ010000023.1, forward strand.
GTTGGTGATTCACCGTATTACGTGGCTCGTAGACCTAGTGAGATAGATGCGGATACGAAAGATCTTCTTGTTAAGCGGTATTGGTTTAAGAGTCAGCGTGTTCAGTGTGGTCCGCGTGATGTGGGGCAGGTTATTGAGATGGGGAATGCTCGTTTGAATCCGCTGGGTTTTGTGTTGGTGTATGACTATGCCAGTCCGCTACCTGGGGTCGGCCACTATCTTGCGTGGAAGGATGAGAAGAATGGCGGGATTGTGACGGTCATTCTTCGCCAGGAGAACACGGAATTTAGTTACAAGAGTGGTGCTCGTCCTTCTGATGGTTCTGTGCCTGACCCGACGGTGTTGATTCCCAACGACCACCGCGACCTACCAGACCCTCTTGCGTAGCCGCGGCCTCGGCTATTCCCTAATACCGACATGAATGGTGGGAATGTAGACCGGTATGGCCAGTGACGCAAGAAGCTCCTCAAGGCTACTGCGTAAAACCCCTAGATCTGCATACTGCATACCCTGATGCGCCTCACCCGGAAGACGAGAGGGAAGATAGCGCAAAACCTCGTACTGATCGCCTTCATAGTCCGTATACAATCCGGTTTCGACGAAGCCATTGCGCTGATAGAAGGCCAGTCGCCTTTCGCGCTGATGGAAATTAGAAGCATCGGTAGTCATTGGCTCGATTTCCAAAGCAATGGCAAAACCGGGGAAATGCTCCTTCAACTGGTCAAGAATTCGCGTTCCATATCCCCGCGAGCGAACCGCGGGATTCGTCGCTAAGAACACGACAAAAAGCAAATCATCTGAGTGAATAGTGAAAGTCACTCCGCAAAAGCCCGAGGGCTCTTCCGGATCAAAATACGCAGTGAAATCAATAGAACGGCGTAGTGCAAGCGCATTCATCACCCATTCAGGAATGAGTTCGGCGGGTGGAAAGGCCTCGGCAAGGAGGCGACGAACCTGCGGGTAGAAGTGGGAATGACGGCGGACGGGCAAAGTGATAAGAGATGACTCGCTTGAACTCACCCTTCCATACTAAATTTCACCCGCATTGGCTGCCTCATGACAATTGTCATGTGAAACTTCGTAAAAACGACACTGTTGTCGATGTCCCTCACAGGCTTAACTTAAAGCATGAACACGGACACTCAAACCACGACCCCAGTGATCCTCGCGAAAGACCTGGTGAAGACCTACGGGAATGTGCACGCACTCAAGGGCATGAACCTACGCGTTGATTCCGGTGAAATCGTTGCTTTCCTTGGCCGAAATGGCGCTGGAAAAAGCACAACAATCGACATCATTCTTGGCCTTCAACAAGCAGATAGTGGAAGCGTTGAAGTTTTCGGCATGAGCGCCAAAGAAGCAATCCGCCGCGGATTGATCGGTGTCGTTCTTCAATCGGGTTCGCTTCCTAGTGACTACAGCGTCGCAGAAATCCTCAAACTCTTCTCGCGCGTCTACAAGCGCACCGAGTCTATTGACCCCCTTGTCGAAGAAACCCACCTTCGACACCTTCTTGGCCGCAAAATCCGCAAGCTCTCCGGTGGTGAGCAGCAACGCGTTCGCCTAGCAATGGCACTAATCCCTGACCCAGAACTCATCATTCTCGACGAACCGACCGCCGGAATGGACGTCACCATGCGCAAGGAGTTCTGGGATCTCATGAGTACCCAGGCCTCGAAAGGTAAGACAATCCTTTTCGCCACTCACTACCTGGCCGAGGCGCAGGACTACGCTCAGCGTACGGTCATCGTCAATGCGGGCCGCGTGAGTGCCGACGCCCCCACCGAAGAAATCCGCCGAGCGCACTCGTCGACGCGCCTGGCCTTCTCTATCCCTGCTTCCTCTCTTGAGGGAGTGCGTGCAGGACTGGCCGCGCGCGCGGCTGAGCTTGGGACAGTGTGGGAGCTTTCCGATATTGCCGAGGTCGATTCCCCCGATTCCGCCTCCACTTCCTTAGGCGAAGAGGACTTGGCTGCCGATCATTGGTTACGCGTGGAGTTCCACACGACCTTCTCTGACGAGGCCGCTCGACACATTGTCGCTATTCCCCAGGCATGCGAATTCGAGGTTGTTTTCTCGAGCCTCGAGGATGTTTTCGCCGAGCTCACGCAGTAGAACGCAGGGCACGAAGTCCTGTCTTTCACTTTGGCCACCTCGCACCTCTTCTCTAAGGATTCACAATGACGACTCATACTCACGCAGCAATAAACCCCTGGATCAGCCGCCGGGCACTGAGCTCCTGGCAGGGATTTGGGCTTCTCACCTGGAAGTCATTCCTGAAGCTGGTTCTCAATCCCGCTATGTTCGCCTTCGCGCTGATCCTTCCGATCTTCATGTACATGATGTTTGGAGCAGGACAGGAGTACTCGAAAGAGTGGGCGATCAATGCAAATATTGGCGCAACGGTTTTGGTGTCAATGACCCTGTACGGCGTCATGATCGCTGCCGCATCGGCTGCAACCGTTGTCGCACTTGAGCGAACCTCTGGAATCTCCAGGCTTTTTGCACTGTCCCCCGTGGGTTCGGGCGCCTTCATCTTTTCCCGTTTGATCGCGGCGATTTCCATGAGCGCCCTGGTTATTGTCATTACCTACACCTTCGGATACGCGACCGGAGCACGAATGAGACCCGAGGCCTGGGTTGAAAGTGGGCTCATCACCTTGGCTGCGTCAGTGATTTCCGCGGCCCTTGGTCTGGCGCTGGCCTTCCTCATGCGCTCAGATACTGCCTTCGCGGTGATTAATGGTGTCGTTGTCTTGGGTGCTTTCCTTGCGGGAATGTTCATTCCGATCAGCTCCATGGGCTCGATTTTTAAGACGCTCGCGCCCTATAGCCCCTTCTATGGACTCTTCAACCTCTCTCAGCTGCCCCTCTACGGTTTCGATAATTTCGAATGGAAATGGGTGATTTCTACGGTCGCGTGGTTTGTTCCGATGGCACTGCTTGCGATCTGGGCACAGCGCAGGGACACTGATCGCTAAGACGCCTGACGCAATCGGGCGCGCTCTCGCACTACTTTCATCGCCAATCACTGGGGAAGGACAGGAATGAGCACCAAAACTCAGGGGACAGATGCCTCGTGGTCACAGCGCCACCCGCGCTTGTCCGCGGTGTTGTGGGCGCTGCCCTACCTGGTGTTCTTGGCCTTTCCCTTGGGGATGATTCCTACCGTTGAATCCCCCAGGATGATCGCGCTGATCCTCACTCTGACCTTTGGCGTTGCTGCTGCTGATATTGCAATTTACATCGTCAATCCAACCCCTGAATGGGGAGCGTGCATCACCAAGAAAATGTGGATCTCGCACGGGATCCTGCTGGCTCTGGTGATTGCACTGGGACTCGTCCTGGTTGTCGCCGGCGCATCGCGAGTCACCTCGGCCCTTTTCATCACCTACTCGATTGCAGGCTGGAACCTTCAAGCCCCCAGGAAATATGTGGTTCCCGGCCTAGTGGCACTTGTTGGCTGGGAAGTCATTGCCATCTTGCTGCCCATTGGCAGTATCGACGCGCTGGCCTTGAGCTATGCGATCATCGCGCTGCTGATGGTTTTGGGATTAACCCTGGCCGTGCGCCGCAGTTTCGATAATCGCCACTCAGAGCAACAACGTCAACGCCAAGCAATCAGCCTGGTTCGCGAGCGCGAGCGCCTGCGTTTTGCCGGTGATCTTCACGATATTCTTGGGCACTCGCTGACGGTCATCACCATGAAGAATGAGCTTGCCCAGCGCTTGCTTTCCGTGGGAAAGATTGCCGAGGCCAGTGAGCAGATTGCGCAGACCCTGGAGTTATCCCGCCAGGCAAAAGAAGATCTGCGCGGGATCATCGCCGCTTCGCGAAGCCTGTCCGCCGAGGAAGAGGTCGAGTCGGCCCGTGAACTATGCGAGCAAGCGGGGATCGAATTTATCGCTGACATTCAGGGCGAAATCCCACCCGGTCCCAGGGCAACTTTGGCTGCACATGTCATCCGAGAGGGGACTGCCAACGCGATTACTCACGCTCGTCCCTCCACAATCAGTGTCCGCCTGAGTCCTCATGAGGTCCTGGTGGAAAACGACGGGTATTCACGCAGCTATTCACAGGCCTCGGCAGGGGGAGGAGCCGGATTGGAAGGACTACGCCAGCGCTCGGCCTCGGAAGGGGAGATGACCTGGGGGAGCCAAGGGAATACCTGGACACTGCGCCTGACTTTCCGCGGGGAGTCCGCCTAAGCGGAAGATAGAATTGGCAGGTCAAGTACTGGCGCGCAAAAGGAATGCCAATGATTCACGTGATTGTGGCCGATGATCAGGCCTTGATTCGTGGTGCCTTGAGCGCGCTCATTGACTTGGAAGACGATATGCACGTCGTCGCTCAGGCCGCTGATGGTCGCGAGGCCATCGCCGCAGTCGAGGCCTATAACGCTGAGAATTCCAGTGGTGAAGAGGCTGCGAAAGCCGCCTCGACACTGGTCGTCATTATGGACGTTGAAATGCCCGTCATGGATGGAATCAGTACAGCCGCGGCCTTGAAAGACCGCGGGGCGAATGCGCGGGTTCTCATGGTGACGACCTTCGGGCGTCCCGGGTATGTCCAGCGCGCATTGGATGCGGGAGCCGTTGGATTCGTTGTCAAAGACGCACCGGCCGAGCAGCTCCTGGAAGCAATCCGAAGAACCTCCCAAGGACTGCGCACGGTCGATCCGGCGCTCGCGGTCGATGCGCTCACGAAAGGTCAAAGCCCGCTCAGTGCGCGCGAAGTTGAAGTTCTGCGCGCTTTTGAGAGCGGGGGGACCGTGGAGGATGTGGCCTCGGAGCTTATGTTGTCGGCGGGGACGGTGCGCAACTACGTGAGCTCGGCGATGGATAAGACCCATGCGCGAACGAGAGCTGAAGCACTCAAGGTAGCAACAGAAAACGGGTGGTTGTAAACTGAGATTCCATGGTAAACAGCTATGGACGTCGCCAAGAGACGCAGGAAAACGTTACTCGCCACATCTTCGTCACCGGAGGTGTGGTTTCTTCATTAGGTAAGGGTTTGACGGCCTCTTCGCTGGGGCGTCTGCTGCGTTCGCGCGGTTTGAGCGTCGCCATGCAAAAGCTTGATCCCTATATCAACGTCGATCCCGGGACGATGAACCCCTTCCAACACGGTGAGGTTTTCGTCACTGAAGATGGCGCAGAAACTGACCTCGATATCGGCCACTACGAGCGATTCTTGGACGTGAATCTGTCCGGCGCCGCGAACGCGACCACCGGCCAGGTGTACTCCACCGTTATTGCAAAGGAACGCCGCGGCGAATACCTGGGTGACACCGTCCAGGTCATCCCTCACATCACCGATGAAATCAAGCGCGTTATGCGCGCCCAGGCTGTGCCGGACTCTGAGGGCAATGCCCCTGATGTCATCATCACCGAAATCGGTGGAACAGTGGGCGATATCGAATCACAGCCCTTCTTGGAGGCCGCGCGTCAGGTGCGCGCCGACCTGGGCCGCGACAATGTTGCCTTTGTGCATGTCGCACTGATCCCCTTCCTTCCCGCTGCCGGTGAGCTCAAGACCAAGCCGACCCAGCATTCTGTGGCTGCGCTGCGCTCCATCGGTATTCAGCCCGATGCGCTGGTGCTGCGTACGGACCGTCCGCTGCCCGAGGGAATCAAGGGCAAGGTTGCACTTATGTGCGACGTTGACCGAGATGCTGTCATCGAATGTAAGGACGCGGCCTCGATCTATGAGGTTCCCCCGACACTGCATCGCGAGGGCTTGGATGCCTTCCTTGTTCAGCGTCTGGGCCTGACTTTCCGCGACGTTGACTGGAGCGAGTGGAACGAGCTGCTTGAGCGCGTTGAATCGCCGAAGTACCGCGTTGAGGTTGCGCTAGTCGGTAAGTACATTGACCTGCACGACGCCTACCTCTCTGTTTCCGAGGCCGTGAAGCACGGCGGTTTTGCGAATAATGCTCGCGTTGACCTGCGTTGGGTTGCCTCCGACACTTGTGAAACCCCCGAGGGCGCGCAAAAGGCTCTGGGTGGCGTTGATGCGATCATCGTCCCCGGCGGTTTTGGTATCCGAGGCATTGAAGGCAAGTTGGGTGCGCTACGTTGGGCACGCGAGCACAAGATCCCGACCTTGGGATTGTGCTTGGGCTTGCAGTGCATGGTGATCGAGGCCGCGCGTGACCTGCTTGGCTTGGCTGGAGCTTCCTCGACGGAAATGGATCCCGAGACGCCGGATCCGGTTGTTCACACCATGGATTCGCAGGTCGACATTGTTGAGGGCGATGGCGATCTGGGCGGAACCATGCGATTGGGCGCATACCCCGCGGTCCTTCAGGAAGGTTCTATTGTTGCCGAGGCCTATGGGAAGACCCAGGTTTCAGAGCGTCACCGTCACCGCTTTGAAGTGAACAATGATTACCGCGATCAGCTGGAATCGGTTGGCCTGCACATCTCGGGTACTTCGCCCGATGGAAACCTAGTCGAGTTTGTTGAGCTGGATCGTTCCTTGCACCCCTACTACGTGGCAACTCAGGCCCACCCCGAGTTCAAGTCGCGTCCGACGAAGGCTCACCCGCTATTCGCGGGCCTGGTTCGCGCCGCACTTGCACGTCACGCAGAAAACTACGCTGCACGTGGCGGGCGCAAGTAAGGGGTGTAGGGTCTGAGGGCTTTAGCTCCCTCATTCCTGGTTTAGCTCACTGACTCCGGGCCTATGAACGCTCATATGTTAGAAGTCGACGAGCTAAACCAGGAGATGGGGCAGGGGCGGGAAGTTTGCATTGTTTCAAAAGGTGCTTGCGTGAAGAGCTGATCAGGGCTTATAGTTGTGCCAACTGATTCTCAATAAGGTGTCGACAAGTTAGCGGCGCTGATTGCTCCACCGGGTTCCACGGGACCCGGTAATTTTTTGCCCGCGATGCTTGTGGTTGACCTGGTTAACATAACTTCAAAATTGCTGAAAAATACCTGCAGAAACTGTATGAAACTGCTTGTTGTCTGTGGCATGATTTCAGCATGACAAAGATTAAAGACGATCTTCGATATCGTGTCGGCATTGATGTCGGCTTGAAATCAATTGGTTTTTGCGCTGTGGAGGTCGATGAAAACGACCAGCCACTTCGACTGCTGAATTCAATGGTGTTCGTTCATGACGCCGGTGTAGATCCAAATGAAAATAAGGCTAAGAGTCGAAAGCTAACTGCTGGCGTCGCGCGACGCATCCAGCGCAGAGTTCGTCAGAATAGGCGCCGACTTGCCGAACTCGATCGCGCTTTGTCAGAGGAATTAAATTGGCCCTTGCCGAACCTTGAGGACTTTGAGGATCCCTACGAGCCATGGCATACGCGTGCGGAGCTTGTCGATCACTACATTGAGGACGAATCCGAACGTTTGGAAGCACTCTCGATCGCGATCAGGCACATGGCTCGCCACCGTGGATGGAGGAATCCCTACATCAAGGTTGAGTCACTCTTGACTCCGATGGAACCCAGTGAGTTTCTGTGCCGATTGAATGAACGCGTCAGCGAGGCTTTGGGGCGGGAGTTCCCTGCTGATGCAACGCCGGGGCAATTGATTAGTGCATATATCAGCGCTCCAAACTACAAGGAAACAACTGGTATCCGTGGCGACGATGGCATTCTCCAAGGCAAGCTCTATCAAGACGACAATGCTGCTGAAATCCGAAAGATTTGCGAAGTGCAGCGACTGGACCTCGATGTGTTTGAGCTCTTGGTCCGCAAAGTTTTCTTCGCAAAGTCTCCTAGGGGCAGCGCAGCCGGTTTGGTTGGTCATGATGAGCTTCCGGGGCAGGAAAAACATATTCGTGCAGAAAAAGCGCATCCTGATTTTCAACTCTTCCGAATTGTTTCAGTACTGACGAATTTGCGTATTCATGAGGGAGGCGTGGAGCGTTGCCTGACTCCAGACGAGTTGCGTGGACTGACAGATTTCCTTCTTATCGCAGGATTGAAGCAGCGGGTAACTTGGGCGGATCTTGCGGATAACTTGGGAATCGAACGCGCTGACCTGCGTGGAACAGCACGTCCTTCAGTTGATGGAGAACCCGCTTTACGCTTCCCACCAACGGATGTCACCACCGAGAAGATCATGGCTTCCAAGGTCAAATGGCTCAAGGAGTGGTGGAAGTCTGCCGATAGTGAGCGACGCGGATACATGGTCGATGCGCTTTCAAATTCGGGCGGGTCAACGGATGACAACGACCTAGATGATGAGGTAGTAGAACTCCTTGAGCGGGCAACCGAAGTTGAACAGACAGAGCTCGAGAAGATCCAGCTTCCTCAAGGCCGGGCAGCCTATTCCTTGGATAGCTTGCGCAAGCTCACCGAGCGAATGCTGAGTGAAGGTGTGGACCTGCACACCGCTCGAAAGCAGCTTTTCAATGTAGACGATGATTGGCGACCCGAGCCTGAGGCGATCGAAGCTCCGGTTGGAAACCCCGCAGTTGATCGTGTTCTTAAGCAGGTTGCACGTTGGTTGAATATGGCCACGGATCGTTGGGGGACTCCCGACGTCATTAACATCGAGCACACGCGTGATGGTTTGGGTTCAGAGAAGGTCGCGCGAAAACTCTTGCGCGAGAGCCAGAAACGTCAAGATCTCAACCAGAAGAATATGGATGAGATGATTCGGCAGCTGGGGATCTCGGGTAAGGCTCGTCGTTCTTCTTTGCTTAAGTACCAGGCGATTCAACGTCAGAATTCGATGTGCTTGTACTGCGGTACCGACATCGATTTTAAAACTGCAGAGATGGACCATATTGTTCCTCGCGCGAATTCAGGATCTTCGAATGAGCGTTCAAATCTTGCTGCTGTCTGTGGTGCCTGTAATCGCCAGAAGAACGCTACTCCTTTTGCAGCATGGGCGACCTCGGGACGGGCTCGTGCGGGGGTTTCTTTGGATGGGGCAATTGAGCGAGTCCGTGCGTGGGAACGCGATCCGGGAATGAGTTCGAAGCAATACGCTCACTTCCGAAGGGAAGTGATTTCTCGCTTGAAGTCGCGTAAGCCGGATGAAGAGTTCGATGGCCGTTCCATGGAATCTGTTGCATGGATGGCGATTGAGCTTCGTACGCGTATTGATGGCTTCTACCGGAAGCTCAAAGCAGAGTCGACTCCGAGCATTGGTATTTACCGTGGCCAGCTGACCGCGGAAGCACGTAAGGCCTCGGGATTTGAGAATCGCGTCAACCTGATTGGTGGGAAGGGTAAGACTCGTTTTGATCGCAGGCACCATGCGATGGATGCGCTGGTGATCGCGTTAATGAATCAATCTGTTTCGCAAACCTTGGCCTTGCGCGTCAATATGCGTGAATCTCAGCGAATTACCGGCAAGGAAGAAACCTGGAAGAACTTCTATGGGAAGCCGGGGCAGGCCAGCGAGCGTTTTGAGCAGTGGTGTAATTCGATGCTTCGCGCGGTTGAGCTTTTCAATACTGAGCTCGCGAAGAATGCTGTTCCCTTCGTTGAGAATGTTCGACTGCGCGTCGGTTCAAGCAAGGTGCACGATGATACGGTTCGAAAGTTCACTCACGCAAAGTTGGGGGCTGCGCTCTCGACTGACGTGATCGATCGGGCTGAAACTCCAGCACTATGGACGGCGCTCACGCGACTTCCTGATTTTGATCCGAAGGATGGGCTTCCTGAAGATCCATCGCGGGAAATCTACATTCACGGTCGGAAGATCACTGCGGATGAGCAACTGAACTTCTTTAATTCGCCGTCTGCCTGTTTGACGGTTCGTGGCGGCTACGTGGAGATTGGAAGCTCAATTCACCACGCTCGGGTCTACAGGATTGATGGGAAGAAGACAACGTATTCCATGGTGCGCGTTTTTGCGACGGATCTGGTGAAGATGACTCACGAGGATGTCTTCACCACACCGCTGAAACCATCGACGATTTCCATGCGTACTGCTGAGTCGAAGATTCGGAAGGCGCTGGCTGATGGGACAGCCACCCAGATCGGGTGGCTGGTTGAAGGTGATGAGCTGCAGCTTGAAACGGATAAGTACTCTGGTGGCTTTATCGGAGATGTCCTTGCTGAATACCCGCAACTGACGAGTTGGCGGGTTGCGGGCTTCCCTGATATCGCAAAGTTCCGTTTGCGCCCCTACCTACTGTCAGCGGAAGGTATTCCTGCTGATGCTTCAGATGGTTTACGAGAAATTATTGAGCGAAAAGGCTGGCGTCCAGCAGTTAATGTTTTACTTACTAGCGGGACTGTGAAGGTAATACGGCGAAATTGTTTAGGTGAACCTCGCTACAGCTCAGTTAATTCACTGCCTGTATCTCAGTTGTTGAGGTAGAGCCATGGCAGAACAGTGGCGCGTGATTGACCTCTGTGAATTTGAGGGAGCACTTCATTCCACACGAGGTGGAATAGAGGTGTGCCCTGAAGGTAAGGAACCGGTCACTCTTCCCGTTGCAGAGCTTGCGGTAGTCCTTATCGGAATGAAGGTCGACCTTAGCGCCGCTGTTCTGCACCGTCTAGCGGAGGCAGATGTAGCAGTTCTCTTCTGTGATTGGCGTGGAATTCCCGAAGGGGCCTGTTATTCCTGGTCCGATCACGGGCGAGTAGCTGCTCGTCACCGGGCGCAGGCTGACATGACTCTTCCTCGAAAGAAGAATGCTTGGGCACGAATTATCAGAGCAAAGATTGAAGGACAGGCTAATGTCCTTCAGAATCTTGGTCGTTCGGGCAGTAGTGAGCTTTTTGCGCTCGCGGACCAAGTTCGCTCAGGCGATCCGGAAAACGTTGAGGCTCATGCTGCGCGCGTCTACTGGTCACGAGTGTTAAAAGATGGCAGACAACCAGGTGCAGGACAACTTATTGGTTCAAATGCGTGTCTTGACTATGGATATGCGGTTCTCCGAGGACACCTTATTCGGGCAATTCTTTCCGCGGGTTTAGCTCCAGCATTGGGGGTATTCCATCGGGGAAGAGGAAATGCTTTTGCGCTCGCGGATGATCTGATTGAGCCGTTTCGTCCAGCGATTGATGAGGTTGCTTTACAGTTCTCACCAACTGCATCACCTTCAGATAGTGGTGTGAAAAGACTGCTAGTTGCCGCCGCATCGCAGAAATTTGACAGTGACGGGTATGGGATACCAGCCGTAGCCCAGGATCTGGCGCAGCAATACGGGCGTTACGTTGAGGGAGATGAGGATCGCCTTCGCGTTTTGGCGTGGCAGGGGCCAGCTTCAGTCGATGTGAGTGGCTGAAATGGTTGATGGTCCAATGTGGTGCCTGGTCATGTTCGATTTGCCGGTTGAAACAAAAGATCAACGGCGAGAGGCTACTCGTTTCAGGCAAAACTTACTCGACTGGGGTTTTAGCATGGTTCAGTTTTCTGTCTATGTGAAGTATTGGCCTACCGGTGGTCAGAATCATGCGACTCTTCGGCAGATTCAGTCTCATCTTCCAGAGGGTGGTCAAGTGCGAGTTATTGGAATTACGGATCGCCAGTGGGCGACAGGGCTTCATTTTGAGCAGGCGAAGAAAAAGAAAACTGAGGGTGCTCCTGAGCAGCTCACTATTTTCTAAATTACGGGTCAATCCTCTTGATAAGCTTTGTAAGCCTTGGAAGCTTGGGACGACGTTGTTGGGAATCAGTTACCAATCCTCTTGATAAGCTTTGACGGTTAAAACTGTGTCGTGGGCGCAAGTTGGGAATCAGTTACCAATCCTCTTGATAAGCTTTCCTCTCCAACGCTGGTTAAGTGCCGGTTGTTGGGAATCAGTTACCAATCCTCTTGATAAGCTTTCCCGCCTCCGGCGTTAGCTCGTCCACGTGTTGGGAATCAGTTACCAATCCTCTTGATAAGCTTTGCGCTAACAATGTTCCGGGCGAAAGGGAGTTGGGAATCAGTTACCAATCCTCTTGATAAGCTTTTGCCAGATGGGGTGACAATGCACGCTCTGTTGGGAATCAGTTACCAATCCTCTTGATAAGCTTTTAGGTACCAGTGCGGTAATCACTCCGTAGTTGGGAATCAGTTACCAATCCTCTTGATAAGCTTTGCTACCTCTGGGTGCTTATGACGGCCGCGTTGGGAATCAGTTACCAATCCTCTTGATAAGCTTTTAACCACCTATGGGATCCGAACTGCCAGGTTGGGAATCAGTTACCAATCCTCTTGATAAGCTTTAAACTGAGGGATACCCATCTTGAGGAACGTTGGGAATCAGTTACCAATCCTCTTGATAAGCTTTTCAAAGACCGCGGCGACATCACAGGCCTGTTGGGAATCAGTTACCAATCCTCTTGATAAGCTTTGGCATGTCGCTACCCTCAGACGAAGAAAGTTGGGAATCAGTTACCAATCCTCTTGATAAGCTTTAAAGTGGGACGCATTTGATGATCCCGAGGTTGGGAATCAGTTACCAATCCTCTTGATAAGCTTTGTTTTTAACACATACATGCCGGTTACGCGTTGGGAATCAGTTACCAATCCTCTTGATAAGCTTTTGTGCGTCGTTGCGGAACTCATGAGTGGGTTGGGAATCAGTTACCAATCCTCTTGATAAGCTTTGATTGAAGGGAGTTGAATTCCAATCTCAGTTGGGAATCAGTTACCAATCCTCTTGATAAGCTTTAGGCGGACGTTCTTCAGCATGATTCGGGGTTGGGAATCAGTTACCAATCCTCTTGATAAGCTTTTCCTGACCGATCAGGCCAGCATCGAACAGTTGGGAATCAGTTACCAATCCTCTTGATAAGCTTT
>CAUSSZ010000024.1:0-19494 GCA_963534475.1 Trueperella pyogenes
CCAAGCACAAGAAGGCGGCGATTGACGCCAAGCGCGGTAAGCTCTTCGCACGACTGATTAAGAATATTGAAGTTGCTGCTCGTACCGGTGGTGGTGATCCCGCCGGAAATCCCACCCTCTTTGATGCCATCCAGAAGGCAAAGAAGAACTCTGTTCCCGCAGATAACATTGATCGCGCCGTCAAGCGTGGTTCGGGTGCAGAAGCCGGTGGCGCAAATTATGAAACCATCATGTACGAAGGCTACGGCCCTAACGGTGTTGCTTTCTTGGTTGAGTGTTTGACTGACAACCGTAACCGTGCGGCATCCGATGTTCGTCTGGGATTCACCCGTCACGGCGGCTCGCTGGCCGACCCCGGTTCGGTTGCCTACCTGTTCTCGAGGCGTGGTGTCATTGAGGTGCCCGCTGCAGACGGTGTAGACGAAGATAGCATCATGGAAGCTGTTCTTGACGCTGGCGCTGAAGAGGTTGAAGACCTCGGCGAGGGCTTTGTCATTGAGTGTGAGCCCAGCGATGTCGTTGCAGTCCGCAAGGCGCTGCAAGAAGCGGGAATCGACTATGACTCGGCGGAAGTTCAATTCGTCGCGTCCACCGAAGTTGAACTCGATCTTGAAGGCGCGCTCAAGGTCAATAAGCTCATTGACGCACTTGAAGATTCTGACGACGTGCAGAATATCTACACCAACATGTCTCTTTCCGATGAGGTACAGGCCCAGCTGGAAGAAGAGGAGTGAGTGATGACTGAGCAGACGGCAACTCGCGAGGTCGGAACCCCTCAGGTCAAGCGCGGAATGGCTCAGATGCTCAAGGGCGGCGTCATCATGGATGTCGTTACCCCTGAGCAAGCAAAGATCGCTGAAGATGCCGGTGCCGTTGCAGTTATGGCACTCGAGCGTGTTCCGGCGGATATTCGTGCGCAGGGTGGCGTTGCTCGCATGTCTGACCCGGATCTTATTGACGGCATCATTAATGCCGTTTCGATCCCGGTCATGGCAAAGGCTCGCATTGGTCACTTTGTCGAGGCACAGGTTCTGCAGTCCCTCGGCGTCGACTACATTGACGAGTCCGAGGTACTGACCCCCGCCGACTACAGCCACCACATCGACAAGTGGAACTTCACCGTTCCCTTCGTCTGCGGTGCAACCAACCTCGGTGAAGCGCTGCGCCGTATCAACGAGGGCGCTGCCATGATCCGTTCTAAGGGCGAGGCTGGAACCGGCGACGTCTCCAACGCGACCACGCACATGCGCAAGATTCGCGACGAGATTCGCCGCCTGACATCCCTGCCCGAGGATGAGCTCTATGTCGCGGCCAAGGAACTTCAGGCACCCTACGAGCTCGTCGCCGAGGTCGCCCGCGAGGGCCGCCTCCCCGTCGTGCTCTTCACGGCCGGTGGTATTGCCACCCCTGCCGACGCTGCGATGATGATGCAGCTTGGTGCCGAAGGCGTCTTTGTTGGCTCCGGCATTTTCAAGTCGGGTGATCCTGCGAAGCGTGCGGCCGCTATCGTCAAGGCAACGACTTTCTACGATGATCCTTCGGTTATTGCAGAAGTCTCGCGTGGCCTTGGTGAAGCAATGGTTGGCATTAACGTCGACGACCTTCCCGTTGACCATCGATTGGCTGAACGCGGATGGTAAATATCGGCATTCTCGCCCTTCAGGGTGATGTCGCCGAACACGTGCGGGCGCTGGAAGAATCCGGCGCCCGCGCTGTCCTAGTGCGACGTAGCGAGGAACTCGCCTCTGTTGACGGTTTAGTAATTCCTGGCGGCGAATCGACAACTATGTCCAATCTGCTGCTTTCATTCGGTATTTTTGATCAGCTAGCTGAACAGATATCAAACGGAATGCCGGTCTATGGGACATGCGCGGGAATGATTATGCTTGCGACTTCGATTCTTGATGGCAGGGATGACCAGCGCTCATTTGGCGCCATCGACATGGTTGTGCGCCGGAATGCTTTTGGCCGTCAGGTCGACTCTTACGAAGAAGAGCTTGATATCAAAGGCATCGAGGGAAAGCCTTTCCCCGCCGTCTTTATTAGGGCGCCTTGGGTTGAGTCGGTGGGTGAGTCTGTTGACGTGCTCGCGCGCGCCGGAAATACTCCCGATGGACCAATTGTTGCTGTCCGTAGTGGTCAGGCACTCGCAACCTCCTTCCACCCGGAGATCGGCACGGACTGGCGCTTCCACGAACTCTTTACACGGATGGTTCAGCGGGAATCTTAATCATGCGAGTTTTGGGAATTGACCCGGGTATTACACGCTGCGGCTTGGGCGTTGTTGACGTCGATCCTTCTCGGCGTGCATCGATGGTTTTTGTCGGAGTTGCCCGGTCTTCAACCGAACTTGCCCAGCATTTTCGCTTAGCCAAGATCGCCGATGCGATTGATCATGTGATCTCCCTATACGAACCTGAGGTCGTTGCCATCGAACAGGTTTTCGCTCAGGATAATCTTCGTTCGGTTTCGACGACTATGCAGGTTATGGGAGTTGCACTTGCTGCTGCGGGACGGGCTGGACTTCCCATGGCAATACATACCCCTTCAGAAGTTAAGAGTGCAGTGACGGGGAATGGAAATGCTGATAAGGCGCAGGTTCAGCACATGGTTGCTCGTATTCTGGGGTTGGATAAACCCCCGAAGCCCGCTGATGCCGCTGACTCATTAGCTATCGCAATCTGCCATGCATGGCGAGGGACTGGGCTGCTTGGAGCTAGGGGAGACTCTACAGTCGCAGTCTCTCAGTCAGGGAAGCTTTCGGCTAGGGGACGTCTGACTCCAGCACAACAAATGTGGGCAGAGGCTCAAGCTTCGCAGCGCCGAACCGGCGCGGTCGACCCTCGTCGTCGACGCAGCTAGGGTATCGTACGTATGTTCGGTCCCATCAAGAGCATTGTTGAGGTGAAAGCATGATTTCCCGAGTTCTCGGCAACATCGCACGCATCGGTGTGGGGGACGTCGTCGTTGTCCACGGAGGCATCGGCTTTCAGGTTTTCGTGACTCCACCTTTTGCTAGTGAGCTCCACAAAGGTGATGATGTTGAGCTCTATACCCATCTGATTGTTCGTGAAGATTCTTTAACGCTCTACGGGTTCAAGACTGAAGAAGAGCGCGAAGTATTCGAAATCCTCATGTCAGTCAGTGGTATCGGCCCGAGGATTGGCCTGGCCGCTCTTTCTGTTTTCACCCCGAATGATCTGCGGCGCGCTGTGGCAGATCAAGATACCGCAGCTCTGGCTAGGATTCCCGGAGTTGGTAAGAAGGTTGCCTCGCGCATGCTTGTGGAGCTGGGCGATAAGCTCGGACTCCCGGCTGAACTTCCTCAGGCCTCGGCACCGATGTCGGGAGTAGTCGAAGCAGAGGTGAAGGCAGCGCTAATTGGCTTGGGATGGAACGATGCAAAGGCAGACGCTGCGCTTGCCGAGCTAGGCGGAAATGGTCTCAACGCTTCTGATCTCCTACGTGCAGCATTGATTAAGCTGGGAGGCGCAAATGGCCGATGAGTTCGAGGCCTCCGTTAACATTGTCGCTCCAGACGCGGGAGAACTTGAGAGGGCTGCTGAGGCTGCTCTTCGCCCCAAGCGTTTGAGCGAATTTGTTGGTCAGAAGGTTGTTCGTGATCAGCTTCAGTTAGTGCTTGATGCTGCGCGGGCTCGTGGCGCGAGCGCCGACCACGTTTTACTAGCAGGGCCGCCTGGATTAGGTAAGACGACACTGGCAATGATCATCGCTGCTGAAATGGGGACATCTTTGCGCCTCACTTCAGGACCGGCGATTCAGCATGCTGGTGATTTAGCTGCAATTTTATCCGGGCTGCAGGAAGGCGATGTTCTCTTCATTGATGAGATTCATCGTCTTGCCCGCACCGCCGAGGAAATGCTTTACCTCGCAATGGAGGACTTCCGAGTTGACGTCGTCGTAGGTAAAGGTCCGGGAGCGACGTCGATTCCGCTGACCCTACCGCCTTTTACTGTTGTTGGTGCGACAACTCGTTCTGGCCTTCTTCCTGCACCGCTTCGTGATCGCTTTGGTTTCACCGCTCATCTCGAGTTTTATTCGACGGATGACCTTGAAATGGTTGTTCGGCGATCTGCAGAGCTTCTCTCAACTCCTATTGATGCGAAAGCAGCCCATGAAATCGCGTCTCGTTCCAGGGGAACTCCTCGAATTGCCAATAGGTTGCTGCGTCGTGTCGTTGACTACGCCCAAGTTCGAGGCAATGGTCAGCTCACGCTTGAAGCTGCGCGAGGTGCTCTTGAGCTCTTTGAGGTTGATGCTTTTGGCCTGGACCGTCTGGACCGTGCTGTTCTTGACGCAATGTGCCGCCGATTTGCGGGAGGGCCGGTTGGACTCACCACCCTTGCAGTGACTGTTGGCGAGGAAGCAGAAACCGTTGAGACGGTCGCAGAGCCCTATTTGGTTCGTGAAGGTTTCATCCTGAGGACGACACGCGGTCGGATGGCAACTGCTAAGGCATGGAAACACCTTGGTTTAACGCCGCCAGCTGAATCCGTTCTTTTTGAGTAATCTCGTTTTTATATTGGGATGTCACCCAAATGCGCTGCTTCCTATTACACTGTATGCGGATAGCTTTTATGCGTTCCTGCCCCAAGAAGAAAGATAGATCGTGAGTACACCGTTCCTGATTTTCATCGGCCTGATGCTTGTCGCCATGTTTATTTTCAATAGCCGTGCTCGAAAGCGTATGGCTGAACAGGAAAAGAAGGCTGAAGAACGTCGTAAGGAAATGATGGTTCCCGGCGCATGGGTTCGTCTGCGCTCTGGATTCTGGGGTCGTTTCGTTGACCAAGATGGTGAGATCGTCATTCTTGAGACCCCCGGTGGCCACGAGACTTATTGGGATCAGCGGGCAATTTTGGACGTGGCTGAGGAACTGCCGTTCCAGAGCACTGATGCAGAGAAAGACGACGCTTCTGGCGAGTCTGACGAAGAGCCGGTTCTTGGCTTGGATTCGCAGGACGACTCGGCCGAGACGAAGTGACCCCGAGGGCAACTAAAGGTAGACCATCGTGACAACTCAAAAGCGCCACCCTTGGCGCGCTCTATTTACTCTGATCTTTATTTTTGTTCTTGGTACAGCATCTCTTGTTGTCGGGAAACTGACGAATAAAGGTGCGTCATATACTCCCTCGCTCGCTTTGGACTTGCAGGGCGGTACTCAGTTGATCCTGACTCCAGTTGCTTCTGGAGGGGTTGACCGCGAGGTTACCGAGAACGACATCACCGAGGCGATCAACATCATTCGTCAGCGTATCGATGCCTCTGGTGTGTCCGAGTCCGAGATCTCTTCCCTGGGATCCTCGAATATCTCGGTGTCGATTCCAGGTACTCCCTCTCAGGAAACGCTGAACCTGATCCGCTCGTCCTCCCAGATGAATTTCCGTCCGGTTCTTGCGATGCTTCCTGCGGTTACCCAGGCGCATAGTGACCCGACCCCGAGCGCCACCAATTCTAGTGACCAGACGCAGGTGAACAATCCAGAGGCCTCTGCAAGCTCAACGCCCTCAGCGTCCGAGTCTGCCGCGCCCAGTGAATCTGCATCCCCCTCGGCCTCGGCAAGCCCCTCAAGTGTCAGCACCGCGCTAAGTGCTGAGCGAGCAAGAGAACTGGCCGATCAGAATAAGGATGGTCAGCTCTCGGATACTCCCACTGAACAGCCTCAGAACAACTCAGACCTGAAGTGGGCAACCGAGCAAGCCATCTACGATCTGTACACTCTTGACTGCACGACCGGCCGCGGTGGCCGCACCGAAGCGCCTGCTGATAAGCCCTATGCAGCATGTGATTCGAACGGACAGATTAAGTATCTGCTGGGTCCCGTTGACGTTTCAGGTTCGGAGCTCTCCAAAGCCACTGCTGGAATGGTCATGAACTCTCAGGGGCACTCCACTGGTGAGTGGGGCGTTGATCTGACCTTCAACGCTGAGGGAACCAAGCAGTTTGCCGAGGCTTCAAAGCGTCTTTACGATCTGCGCAATGACACCCAAAGCGGGAAGAACTACGGCAAGCCGGATCGGAATCACTTCGCTGTTGTTCTGGATGGCCAGGTCATCACCGCGCCGTCGATGAATGCTGAAATTCCAACGGGTACCGCGCAGATTACCGGTAACTTCACTGCAAAGAGTGCTGCTGCTCTTGCGAACCAGCTGAGTTTTGGTTCGCTCCCGTTGAACTTCGAGGTCCAATCTGAGCAGCAGATTTCGGCAACCCTTGGCTCCGAGCATTTGGAGAAGGGCCTGTGGGCAGGCTTGGTTGGTCTGGTCCTTGTTGTTCTCTACATGATTTGGCAGTACCGAGGCCTGGCAATCATCTCCGCTGGCTCCCTTGTCGTCGCGGGGTGCTTGACCTACCTGGTAATCACGGTCTTGTCGTGGGCAGTTGGATACCGCCTGTCGCTTGCGGGTATCGCCGGTTTGATCGTTTCAGTCGGTGTGACTGCAGACTCCTTCATCGTGTATTTCGAGCGTATTCGAGATGAAGTGCGTGATGGTCGTCCGCTGAGCGCCGCTGTCGATGAAGGTTGGGATCGTGCCAAGCGAACCATTTTGGTTTCGGATGCGGTTAACCTTGTTGCCGCAGTGGTTCTTTACATCTTGGCCGTTGGCGGCGTTCAGGGCTTCGCATTCACCCTTGGCGTGACAACAGTTGTCGACCTGATCGTGATCTTCCTCTTCACACATCCGATGATGGAGTTGCTCATCCGTACCGAGTTCTTCGGTGGGGGACATAAGCTCTCAGGACTTGATCCCGAGCACCTCGGTGCCCGATCGGCGGTTACCTACGCCGGCCGAGGCCGCGTGGTTGTTTCGGGTGCTGGTTCTGCCAGCAGTACTCCCGAGACCAATGCTGAAGGCCAGCCGCTCTCTCTGGCAGAACGTAAGCGTGCAGCACGTCTGGCCGAACAGGAGAGTCAAGAAGCCGAGGACAACACTTCTTCCGAGCAGACAGGAGAAGAACAATGATGAGTTATGCCCAGTGGGGTAATGCCCTTTATTCGGGCGAGAAGTCCTACCGGATTGTCCCGAAGCGTCGGATTTTTGTCCGCGCAGCCCTAGCTGTGATCGTTGTTTGTGCGATTCTTATTGGAATTTTTGGGCTCAACCGCTCATTCGAATTCACCGGTGGTTCGCAATTCACTTTGACGGGGCTTTCTGAGACTTCCCAGCAGCCCGCATACGATGCGATTCAGAAGGGAAACTTGGCTTCTGAAGTTCGCGTCTCCTCTGTCGGTGTTGATGGCATCCGTGTTCAGACTGAATCCTTGGATTCACAAAAGACACTCGAGGTTCGTGAGGCACTTGCAAGCGCCTACAAGGTCGATGCGAAGGACGTACAGTCTGCATCTATCGGTCCTTCCTGGGGACGCGATGTTACTGCTAAAGCTGCGCAATCACTCGTGATCTTCTTGACGCTTGTCGCAGTGCTGATGGCTGCATACTTCAGATCCTGGACGATGTCCGTCGCGGCGATTTTTGCGCTCTTCCACGATATTGCAACTACCCTTGGCTTTTTCGCAGTTACTCGCGTTGAGGTTTCTCCCGCAACCGTCATCGGATTCCTGACAATTTTGGGTTATTCGCTCTATGACACCGTCGTGGTGTTCGATAAGGTTCGAGAACTCACAAAGGGTATTAACGATCAGAATCGCTACACCTATGGCGACATGGTCAACCTTGCTGTGAACCAGACAATGGTGCGTTCGCTCAATACCTCGATCGTGGCTTTGCTTCCGGTTGGCTCAATCCTTGTCATCGGTTCGATTCTTCTGGGCGCGGGCACATTGACCGACATCTCTCTTGCTTTGTTCGTCGGTATGATCGTCGGAACATATTCCTCGATCTTCATTGCTTCGCCGTTGTTGGTTATGCTGGAAGAACGTCGCTCGTCAACCAAGGCACACGATGCTTTGGTCGCGAAGCGACGCGAACGTGAAGGTCGTACCGGTGACGATGTACGTGTGGCGCCGGTCCAGCCTGGTCGTCGCCTCGGAAATGAAGCCCAACCCAAGAGGAAGAAGGCCCGCTGATGAGCGCAGAGCTCGGAGCAGAAGTTAGCGAACTTGTTCGCACCCATCTCCGCGAAGTACAAGACTTCCCTGAGGAAGGTGTGCTTTTCCGCGATATCACTCCTCTTTTGGCGGATGGCCACGCCTTCGCCGAATTGATTCGCTTGCTGGCTGACCACTACCGCGGGCGTATCGACGCGGTTGCAGGCCTGGAATCTCGTGGTTTTATCCTTGCAGCACCTTTGGCGACCGCGCTCGGCATCGGAATGATCACTGTGCGTAAGGGAGGGAAGCTTCCCGGTCCGGTGATCGGTATCGATTACGAGCTTGAATACGGTAAGGCTCGGATGGAGCTTAATCCAGGCCTCGTTGAAGAAGGCGCGCGTGTCTTAGTCGTTGACGACGTCTTGGCTACAGGCGGGACGGCAGCAGCTTCTGTCAGGCTTCTAGAGCAGTGTGGTGCGAAGGTAGAGGCCGTCGCAATTCTTTTGGAACTTGAAGCTCTTGGCGGACGTTCCAAGCTTGAACCTCACGTTAAGGTTGAAACTGCTGTCGTTTTCTAAGTTGCGGCTTTCATTCCTACTGATCGCTTGTATCATTGAGGAATGAGTGAGCAAAATGACAACGTGACCCGGCCACCTGCGGCCGGGTCACGTGTGCGTTCAGGCCTGGTGTGGTTCGGTGCTCGTTCGAAGATGACGACGCCAGAGATCGAGCCTTTGGTTCGTGCCCTTCGCGCCAACCATCCCAAAGCGGATGTTTCTCTGATTGAGCGCGCCTATGCGACAGCCGAGAAAGCGCATCGCGGCCAGATGCGTAAGAGCGGCGAACCGTACATCACTCACCCCGTTGCGGTAGCGACAATTTTGGCTGAAGTTGGCATGACTTCACCTACGCTTGCTGCAGCTCTTCTTCACGATACGGTTGAAGATACGGACTATAGCCTCGAGCAGCTCACAGCTGATTTCGGCCCCGCTATTGCTCAGTTGGTCGATGGGGTCACCAAACTCGATAAGATTCGTTACGGCGAACGCGCGCAGTCTGAAACCCTGCGCAAGATGATTATCGCGATGAGCCGCGATATTCGAGTGCTCCTCATTAAACTTGCCGATCGTCTTCACAACGCTCGTACTTGGCGTTTTGTCCCTGTTGAATCAGCGAAGAAGAAGGCACGCGAAACTCTTGAGATCTACGCACCCCTAGCGCACCGCCTCGGGATGAATATGATCAAATGGGAACTGGAAGAGCGCTCTTTCAAGATCCTCTATCCCGAAATTTATGAAGAGATTGATCATCTGGTTGCGGAACGAGCACCTGAGCGTGATCTTTACTTACGCGAAGTAATTTCTCAGATCGAAGAAGATTTGCGACGTTCAGGTACACAGGGAACGGTGACCGGGCGACCAAAGAATCACTATTCGATTTATCAAAAGATGATCGTCCGCAATAAGGCATTTGATGAGATCTTTGATCTTGTCGCGGTGCGCGTCTTGGTCGAAACCGTCCGCGACTGCTACGCGGTTCTAGGGGCTCTGCACGGAAGATGGAATCCAATTCCGGGGCGCTTCAAAGACTACATTGCGATGCCGAAGTTCAACTTCTATCAGTCCCTGCACACAACGGTCATTGGCCCGGGTGGCAAACCGGTTGAAATTCAGATTCGTACCTATGAGATGCACGAACATGCAGAACATGGCGTCGCGGCACACTGGAAATACAAGCAGAATCCGAATGCTAACTCGTTGGATTCTGACCGGATGAGCGCCGATGAACAGATGAACTGGTTGCGTGCACTGGTTGATATGGAACGCGAAACCGGGGACCCTGAAGAATTCCTTGATTCGCTTCGATATGAGATCTCTGGCGACGAAGTCTATGTATTCACGCCTAAGGGAGAAGTGGTTGTACTTCCGCGCGGGGCAACTCCCGTAGACTTTGCATACTCAGTGCACACTGAGGTGGGAAATCGGACTGTAGGCGCGAAGGTCAACGGCCGCCTCGTTCCGCTTAATACTCGACTTGAGTCAGGGCAAACCGTTGAAGTCGTCACTTCAAAGTCGGATAAAGCTGCTCCTTCGCGCGACTGGCTTGCTTTTGTTGCTTCGCCGCGTGCTCGGTCAAAGATCAAAGCATGGTTTTCTCGAGAACGAAAAGAAGAAGCAGTCGAGGCAGGTAAGGAAAGCATTGCGCGCGCCATGCGCAAACAAAACTTGCCTTTGCAACGTCTGATGAACCATGATTCGGTTCTTTCAGTCGCAACATCGCTGGGGTATCCAGATATTTCAGGTCTGTATGCAGCTGTTGGTGATGGTCATATTTCTGCGCAGAATATCGTCTCGAAGCTCGTAGAAAACCTGGGTGGGGGAGATGGCACCGAAGAAACCCTCTCCGAGGCAGTCACCCCGGGTGCTCACCTTCATTCAGCCCCTGAACTCAGCGCTAAGGGACAAGGCGTGAGCGTTGATGGGATGAACGCTAATGACGTATGGGTAAAACTTGCGCGGTGCTGCACACCAGTTCCCGGTGATGACATCGTTGGTTTCATTACCCGCGGTCAAGGTGTTTCCGTTCACCAGCGCTCGTGCCCCAATGCGGTACGTCTGGAAGGCCTGCATCCGGAGCGCTTTGTACAGGTTTCGTGGAGTAGCGAGCATTCTCAGGCACAGTATCTCGTCCAAATTCAGACGAAAGCTCTGGACCGTCCCGGGTTGCTCGCAGATCTCACCAAAGTCATGACCGAATATCGAGTCAATATTGTCTCTGCGTCTACCGTTTCAACTCGAGACCAGGTGGCAACTGCGCGATTCAGCTTCCATTTGGCTGAAATGAGCCATTTGAATGCGGTTCTTGCCGCGCTCCGGCGTGTGGATGGAGTGTTTGAGGCGGTACGTGTTTCGACCTCCGCTAATTAGTAACGCTGTCTCATTTTGAGGCATCCTCGTGAGACGTCACCCTATTTTTTATGAGATTGGCGGTCTTTTCCTTTAGGATGGAGCATGTACCGCTGAAGGTATGCCTGTGTGGAAAATCCATGCATCGCGTCGGATGGGAAACTGTCCCAACCTCGAAGGAATATCGTGACTACTTCGCCTGAAACCCAGGCCACTGAGCCTGAAGTCGCCGCTGCACGTACTGTCGAACCGGCCGGAACGACCGAGCATTCGATCGATTTTGGTCGAATTGATTCCCAGGGAAATGTGTGGGTTCAAGACGGTGATACTGAGCGAATGATCGGATCCTTCCCCGAGGGCCTTCCATCGGATCCTTTCGCGCTTTACACGCGTCGCTACGCGGACCTTGAAGCAACGATTAAACTCTTTGAAGACCGTTTGGCAAGCCTTGGGCCAAAGGAGATCGACCAGACTCTTGCCACCCTCAAGGAAGCAGTTGAACAGCCAAATGCTATTGGCGATCTCCCGGCATTGCGCGCCCGCGTCCAAGCTGTAGAGGAAAGGGCGCAGGCTCGTAAGGAAGAAGCGAAGGAAGAACGTCGCCTCGCAAAGGAACACGCTCTGGAAGAGCGCACTGCTCTTGTTGAGCGCGCGGAGGCGATCCTTGCTAAAGAGTCCAGCAAGATTCACTGGAAGCAATCGGGACAGGTCCTGCGCGATCTGCTTGAAGAGTGGAAGCAGCTCCAGCGTCGTGGACCGCGCTTGGACAAAGCCGCAGAAGACGAGCTGTGGAAGCGCTTCTCTGCGACTCGTACGCAATTTGATCGTCGTCGTCGGCAGTACTTCTCTGAGCTCGATGAGCGTCAAGGACAGGCGAAGCGCGTCAAGGAAGAAATTATTGCTCGTGCAGAAGCCTTGAAGGACTCAACCAATTGGGGTGAAACCTCCAATGCCTTCCGTGAATTGATGGAGCAATGGAAGCGCGCACCGCGTGCTTCTCGTCGTGAAGATGACGCACTGTGGGCGCGTTTCCGCGCTGCCCAGCAGGCATTCTTCGATGCGCGTCACCGCAACGATCTTGCCGTTGATTCCGAGTACCAGGCGAACTTGAGCGCGAAAGAAGAGCTCCTGAAGGAAGCAGAAGCACTTCTGCCAATTACTAACCATGAAGAGGCCAAGGCTGCTTTGAGGTCGATTCAGGATCGTTGGGCTGAGATTGGTCGTGTTCCTTCAGAGCACTTCCGTAAGGTCGAAGCCCGACTTCGTGCAGTTGAGGATGAGCTTCGCAAGGCTGAAGAAGCTGAATGGCGCCGCACGAACCCTGAGACTCGTGCTCGTGCAACGGGAATGCTTGGTCAGCTTGAAGAACAGCTCGATCAGTTGCGCGCTGACCTTGAAGATGCGAAGGCTTCGGGTGATGAAGCGAAGATTCGCGAGCTGACGCAGGCACTGGAAACGAAGCAGGCTTGGTTCGACCAGATTTCCTCGTCGCTGTCGTGAACGAGAACATTCGAATCCACGTCATTCCCACTCCCTTCTACGGTGCGAATTGCTGCGTGATTACGCCGCAGTCTCAGGGAGACGGGCAAGTGGGAGCGCTTGTTGTCGATCCTTCTTTCGGCGTACGTGAAGAAATTCGTCAGGCGCTCGAGGAAGACGGGGCATACGTTGCTGCTGTTTTAGCGACGCATGGTCATGCTGACCATGTGTGGGACTGCGCTGAGGTTGCGTCGTGGGCGCCGGATGGGCCTGCACCCGTCTGGATCCCGGGACCAGACGTGTACCGCCTTGACGATCCAGCCTCCTACGTTTCGCTCCCGCTTCCGGAAGAAGTCAGTGAAGGATGGCGTAAGCCTTCAGTCATCAAAGAATGCCCGGTCGACTCCTTTGAGTATGTTCCGGGACTTGTTCTCCGGATGGTTCCTGCTCCCGGGCATACTGAAGGCTCGGCGCTTTTCTTGGGTGCTTCGGTACTCACTGTCTATTGGAATGGCGTGCGCGCTCTAGACACTGGGGTTGCTGTTCCGTGGGCGCTCAGTGGCGACGTTATTTTTGCCGGTTCAGTGGGACGAACTGATATGCCTGGCGGTGATGAGACCCAGATGCGGCATACTTTGCGAACCCTTGCAAATGTGATTGATCCGCAGACGATTCTTTTCCCCGGGCACTCTGTAGCGACGACGATGGGTGATGAATTGGCGAATAATGCCTATCTACGTCGCGCGAAGAGCATCGGTTAATTTCTCTCTCGTCGTACCCGTGGCTCGGGCCGACAGCTGAGCTCCTCCGTGAAAGAATAGGGATTATGGCACGTACTTCACTTTCAGGATTTCCCGAGTGGCTCCCTCAGGGCCGCATTGTTGAACAAGCGATCCTTGATCACATCCGTTCTGTATTTGAACTCCATGGATTTGCGGGTATCGAAACTCGAGCGGTTGAAACGCTTGAACAGCTTCAATCCAAGGGCGAAACCTCGAAAGAGATCTATGTTCTGGATCGCTTACAGGCACTGAAAGATGAGGGACAGCGCTCTTCTAAAGAACGCCAGATGGGCCTGCACTTTGATTTAACCGTGCCCTTCGCACGATACGTCATTGAGAACGCAAACGAGCTCGATTTCCCCTTCAAGCGCTACCAGGTTCAGAAGGTATGGCGCGGAGAACGCCCGCAGGACGGTCGTTTCCGCGAGTTTACACAGGCTGATATCGATGTCGTTGGTTTGGGGGAGTTGCCGTTCCACTACGAGGTTGATCTTCCTCTTGTCATGGCCGAGGCCTTGATGTCTTTACCGATCCCGCCAGTCCATGTTCTGGTGAATAACCGCAAGGTTGTCCAGGGAGTTTGCGAAGGCATTGGCGTGAGTGACGTTGAATCGGCACTTCGGGGCCTGGACAAGCTCGACAAGATCGGTCCAGAGGGCGTAAGGGAAGAACTGACTGAGGCAGGGTTGAACTCCGAGCAGATTGACGTTCTTCTACGTATGGCGAAGATTCGTACCGAGGATGCTTCACAGCTTCAGCAGGAAGTTGCTGCTTTGGGGGTTTCCAGTGAAACTCTTGATCAAGGGCTGACTGAGCTTTGTGCTCTTGTTGACGAAGCGAACGCTGCAATGCCGGGAGTCATCATCGCTGACCTCAAGATTGCTCGTGGCCTCGACTATTACACCGGTTCGGTTTACGAAAGCGAAATTGTGGGCCATGAGGATCTCGGCTCCATTTGCTCCGGTGGGCGGTATGACTCACTTGCTAAGGACGGGAAGCGGACCTACCCGGGAGTAGGGCTTTCAATTGGTGTTTCTCGGCTAGTCTCGCGAATTCTTTCGCAGGATATGGTTTCCGCTTCGCGAAAGGTACCGACCTGTGTCGTTATTGCCGTAGCTGATGAGTCAGAGCGCAGGCACTGCAATGCCTTGGCAACCATCTTGCGCAGGCGCGGTATTCCTACCGATGTGGCACCTAGCGCCGCAAAATTCGGCAAGCAAATTAAGTTCGCTGATAAACGAGGAATCCCATTCGTATGGTTCCCCGGTTCGGATGGAGAAGCTGATACGGTGAAGGACATTCGCTCAGGGGAACAGGTTGAGGCTGATATCTACAGTTGGCAACCTCCCGAAGATGATGTGCGTCCTGCGATCCGACCTACAGAAGAATTGGATTTCTGAGTCGTTTTAGTGCCTTCGGTGTGCGATCTCACCGAAGGCACTACTGTTTCTAGGGCAATGACCTGATAGCCTTGCTAGGCAACGAGGCGCTACCCAATGGTGGTCGAGCATAGCCTCGGCGGTGAAAACGGTGTGGGGTCGCGCTTCATCCGTGAAGTCGACCCTGAGCGACGCTAATTGTAAGGAAAACTGTGTCCACTGCACCCGAAAACGCTACCGAGACTACTTTCGCAGATCTTGGACTGCCTGATGATCTCCTCAAAGCCATCACAAACATGGGCTATGAGGTTCCAACCCCTATCCAGGCTGAGGCAATCCCAGCGCTTCTTGACTTCCATGATGTCGTTGGAATTGCTCAGACAGGTACTGGAAAGACCGCGGCCTTTGGCCTGCCGCTCTTGGCTTTGATTGATTCAGATCAACGTCATGTACAGGCACTTGTTCTCGCGCCAACGCGCGAATTGGCGATGCAATCTGCTCAAGCGATTTCTGATTTTGCCGCTCAGAGCCGCGATATCGATGTCGTTCCCGTCTATGGAGGCTCCGCCTATGGCCCTCAGATTGGTGCGTTAAAGCGCGGTGCGCAGGTGGTTGTCGGTACTCCCGGCCGTGTGATTGACCTTATTGAGAAAGGCGCGTTGGATCTCAGTAATGTCGTCATGCTGGTGCTTGACGAAGCAGATGAAATGCTCCGTATGGGCTTCGCTGAAGATGTCGAGACTATTACCGCTTCAGTGCCTGATGATCGTTTGACGGCGCTCTTCTCAGCGACAATGCCAGCCGCAATTGAAAAGATTGCGCAAACGCATTTGAAGGATCCTCTGAAGATTGCCGTTTCTGAAGAGTCTTCAACGGTTGATACGATTCACCAAACCTATGCGGTTGTTCCTTATAAGCACAAGATTGGTGCGCTTTCGCGTGTTCTTGCTACTCGAGCTCAACATCAGAGCGCGCAAGAATCTGATGCTGCAATTGTCTTCGTCCGCACGCGTCTGGATGTTGAGGAAATTGCTCTTGAATTGAATTCGAGAGGGTTTAAGGCCGCAGGTATTTCGGGTGATGTTGCGCAGACCGAACGTGAACGCATGGTGGAACGTCTAAAGAACGGCTCCCTCGACGTTCTGGTTGCTACCGATGTTGCCGCGCGAGGCCTCGACGTTGAACGCATTGGTTTGGTCGTCAACTTTGATGTTCCCCGCGAAGCAGAAGCTTATGTACACCGAATTGGACGTACTGGGCGCGCCGGGCGCGAAGGTCGCTCATTGACCTTCTTCACGCCTCGGGAACACGGCCGACTCCGCAAGATCGAGAAGCTCACCGGCACCCCCATGGAAGAGGTCGAGATTCCTTCACCCGCTGCCGTTTCACAGTTTAGAGCGAGCAGAATCTTGGATGCCATTGGCGCGCGTATTGAACGCGGACGACTTGATCTTTACCGGCAGCTTCTTGATGAGGTTCATGACACGACCTCGTTGGATATTGAAGATATTGCCGCAGCACTTCTTGCCCAGGCAGTGGGGGATGAAGGACCTGCTGCGCGTATTGCTGAGGACCGTTGCGGTAGTGGAAAGATTCGCCGCGAAGAAGAACTCGACGAATCGGGCGAATTTGCACGCGCTCACTTTGAGGGAGGCCGCGACAACGACCGCCCGCTCAAGGCACGTAAACAGGGCACTTCACCTCGGCACGCAGTCGGAACTGGTACGCGCTACCGCATCGAAGTCGGCAAGAAGGACCGCGTCAAGCCCGGTGCGATTGTCGGAGCCATCACCGGTGAAGGTGGTATCGCCGGTGCAGATATCGGTCATATCGATATCTACCCGACCTTCTCTCTGGTCGAAATTCATACAGACCTTCGTCCGGATGCCATGGCTCGAATTTCAAAGGCGCATGTTTCAGGACGTGCACTGAGAATCCGCGTTGATGAGGGACCCGATGGGAAGGCTCATTCCCCGAAGAAGGCTGCGCTTTCACGAAAAGACTCCCGAGACTTAGCGAAGTCTCGCACGGACCGCGGACGTGGGCACCGTTTAGGCCATGGAGATGATCATCGTCGTGATGATCGCCGAGGCGGTCGTGACTTTGGCGAAAAGTCCTCGTTTAGGGGTGGGCGAGCCACGCAGCCTCAACGGAAGTCGGCCTCGAAGAAATTGGGGAAGGGACGCCGTTTCGGGCGCTAAGCGACAACTACATCACTGAGCGCACGCGCGGGGGAGAAGATCTTCCTCGCGCGTTCTCATTGATGCAATCACACCGAAAACAGCAATTCCGAGAGCGATTAAGGTTGCGGGGAGGTATGCAATAGGGCCTGTGAAACCGATGGCATTCCATAGCGCCAGTGCAAGGGAGACGAAAGCAAGCTCTACGGCTGCGCCGGCCGAGTCGGCAATCTGAAGCCAAGAGGAGGCCCGTCCGTGCATAGAAGGATCGGTTGACCCTAGCGTGAGATCTGAAATCGTAGAGTGTGTGAGGCCAACGCCAAATCCAGCAAGGAGCCAGGCGATAAAGACTGGCCAGTGAGGGGCGGATGTCTGGAGAAGCATTGTTAGTGGAGCGAGGCCAATGACAACAAAGACCATTCCAATTCGTGGGAGTCTAAGCCGGTTCTTGCCAACGTGGATGTGAGATTGGATGACCGAACCAGCAGCCCACGATAGAGCGCTTGCAGTAACGACGAGGGAGGCTGAACTCGGAGTCCAGCCCTGAACACGTTGAAGAAGCAAAGGCAAGACAACTTCTGCGCCTGTTACCGCTCCCATCATGAGTAAACGAGTTGCGACAAGTGCTGGGATGCCACGCTTCAGACTAAAAGAGCCAGGCGGGAGAAGGCGCGGAAGCGTTATTGCGGAGAGCGTCAGGCCCGCAGAGCCCACCAGCACCATTGCCCAGATCGAAGTAAAAGTACCCGAAATCTGTAAAAGGAAAACACCAATACCGCTGCCTAGCGCCAGTCGGACGAAGCGCAAAGAAGGTGCAACTCCTTGAGATGGGATCGAGAAATTTTTAAGAACTGAATGAAGGGGAATCGCACCGAATGCTGCGAGGAGAGGAGCTACACCAAAAACTATTCTCCATCCACTATATGTCACGATTATTCCGGCAAGGGCAGGTCCTACGAGGGAAGGGAAGACCCAAGATAGGGAGAAGGCTGCAAAGTAGCGTGGACGGTGCAGGGGAGTGGCTATTGCTCCGATAAGGACGTAGAGCGGGACAATGATGAATCCTCCACCCAGTCCCTGGACGAGCCGACCGAAAACGAATACTGCGATATGGGGAGCGAGAGCACTTATTAATAGTCCGACGCAGAAAAGCCCTAATCCCCAGGCAAACACCTTTTTGACGCCCAATGCATCGCTAAGGCCTCCTGCTAGGACATTTGCAATCAAATTTGTAATCAGAGCAGCACCCGAAGAAACTGCGAACCAAGAGTCTGCATGGAAAGAGGCAACGACGTTCGGCATGATCGTGGTCGTTGCGAGCGATTCAAAAGCGGAAAGCGTAATCAAGATGACGGAGGAGAGCATGAGTCCCTTTTCCGCACTTGACCATGCCTCAACTCGGGGACGTGGGGACATGGCATTATCCTTGCACATTTCGTCTGAGACCTTGGCCAGTGCCTGCAGAAGGTGTGCCTCGATTGTTGGTACGGCGGATTATTGCTGAATGAAAACAAACGAATGAACTCAGGGTATCGACTCGTTGATCGAGGAGTGGGGGAGCAATGGGGGTATTATGTCCGTGCCGCCGCTCGTCTCGCGGATGGTACCAAAGAAAGGAAAACCAGTGCTTCGCACTCACAATATTGGAACGCTTGGCCTTGACCTTGTCGGCCAAACCGTCACCCTGACCGGATGGGTCGATCGACGTCGTGACCACGGCGGTGTTGCATTCATCGATCTCCGTGATGCTTCGGGAATTGCGCAGGTGGTCGTTCGCGATGAACGCGTTGCTCACGAATTGCGCAGTGAGTTTGTTTTGAAAGTGACCGGAGAGGTCTGTGCTCGTCCCGAAGGCAATGAGAACCCGAATCTTGCAACGGGTGCTATTGAAGTCATGGGCGACGATATTGAGATTCTCAATACTTCCGCGCCGCTTCCTTTCCAGGTGTCCTCCAACGCGGAAGATTCAGGCAATGTCGGTGAAGAAACGCGTTTGAAGTATCGCTACCTTGATCTGCGTCGTGAGCCTGAGCAGTACGCTCTGCGCTTGCGTTCGAAGGTTTCGCGCGCTGCTCGCGATACTCTCTACGCTCACGATTTCGTCGAAATTGAAACGCCGACGCTTACACGTTCCACCCCTGAAGGCGCGCGTGACTTCATTGTTCCTGCTCGTCTGTCTCCC
The DNA here is from genome assembly GCA_963534475.1 of Trueperella pyogenes. Classification (GTDB taxonomy): domain Bacteria; phylum Actinomycetota; class Actinomycetes; order Actinomycetales; family Actinomycetaceae; genus Pauljensenia; species Pauljensenia pyogenes_B. Next base: position 18,923 of record CAUSSZ010000024.1, read on the forward strand.
GGCTCTTGGTATGCGCTACCGCAGTCTCCGCAGCTTTTCAAGCAGATGCTGATGGTTGCCGGAATGGAACGCTACTTCCAGATTGCACGCTGCTATCGTGACGAAGACTTCCGCGCGGACCGCCAGCCCGAGTTTACCCAGCTTGATATCGAGATGAGCTTCGTCGATCAGGACGACGTGATCGCAGTTGCCGAAGAGATCATGAAGAATGTCTGGGCGCTCATTGGCTATGACCTCCAGACTCCGATTCCTCGCATGACCTTCAAAGATGCCATGGAGAAGTACGGTTCGGATAAGCCTGACCTGCGTTTCGGGTACCAGCTTGTTGACCTGACCGAGTACTTCAAGGACACGACTTTCCGTGTCTTCCAGGCGCCCTACGTCGGCGCGGTTGTTATGCCCGGCGGTGGTTCTCAGCCTCGCCGTACCTTCGACAAGTGGCAGGAATGGGCCAAGGCGCGCGGCGCCAAGGGCCTGGCTTACGTCACGATCGACGAGGAAGGAAACCTGGGCGGCCCGGTTGCAAAGAACATTACCGAAGCTGAGCGCGCTGGCCTCGCCGAGGCCACTGG
>CAUSSZ010000025.1:0-18819 GCA_963534475.1 Trueperella pyogenes
TGCGCTCGTAGCTCAATGGATAGAGCATCTGACTACGGATCAGAAGGTTGGGGGTTCGAGTCCCTTCGAGCGCGCAAGCGGCCCCGCTCGGTGCGTCCCACCGGTCGGGGCTTTGCTATACCCGCCTATCGCCACATTGGTGTGCAGATCTACGCGTTACCCGCCCAGACACACGCGTTCTGCCACACTTTCCTTCACTCGCAGTGATCGAGCACCGCTTTCATAGCTTTCTTTTCCCGCGGGGTCACCCCCAATCCCCAGGAACTCTTCACAACAATTTGCCGCTGCACATACGCACAGCGATAACGAGCATTCGGCGGGAGCCACTGATCCGCTCTGCTGGCCCCTTTATCTTGATTTGCATTGCCGTCAACGGCCAGCAAGTTTGTTGGATCGTTCGCAAACTCTTGTCGACGCGTAGCATCCCACTGCCACGCACCACTACGCCACGCATTGGCAAGCGCAACAACGTGGTCGATTTGCACCTGATCTGAGGAATCCTCACCCTTGCGGAAATCAATGGTTCTACCCGTATAAGGGTCATCAAGGATCCCCCCGACAACCACGCAGTTCGGAGAGGAAGTCTTCATCTGCAGGCTGCGTAAATCCCTTCGAAGGATGTCATTTCGTGTATCGCAACCGTTTCGGTCGACATCTGCCCAACGCTGGCCAAATTCGTCACGTGAATAGCGTGGGATAGATCCACCGTGTGCCTGAAGCACGGGAAGCTGATCTAGGGTTTTCGCGCTATCCTCCACACTTCCTAGAGACGAATCTGAAGGACCACTGGAACTATTCAACCCTGTGCCCCATAGACCGAAAGCACCGCCGATAATTCCAGCGCGAACAAGTGCGAAGACCACTCCCACAATCGCGCATATAAGCAGGGCCGCAATCAGAAGTCGTGAGCGTTTGGGACCTTTTCGGCGCGTCAACACTTACCTCCTTCTGACAGTTCTTCAGCCACTTTTGCACAGCGAACACACCTAGACATAAAGAGCCACGAATATGTGGAAAACGCCGAATAAGCGTTGTTCTGTGGAAAAAGCCGCTGCGTAAACAACAGCGTCTTAGTCATCACTCCCGACGACCTTCGCAACCGAAGCGCGTGCAGCTTTACGATTTCGAAGATTCTCACGCACAAAGTACAGACACACCAGGATCACGGTCAGTGATCCCATTGCGACCAGCTGTGCGCGTCCGGCAGCGTTGAACATCATCAGAACCGCGATCGACAGCAATCCGATGACAGCGAACCACGGCAGCCCGGGCCAACCCGGCATCCTCAGGGACAGAACCCCCTCGGCCTCGAGCTTCGAGTGCAAGCGGATCTGCGAAATAACGATCATCACCCACACGATCAAGAGCACCATGCCCACTGCATTAATGAGCACCTGCATGATCGACGAGGGAAGATACCAGTTCAAGGCGACAGAGATAAAGGCCAGGGCCACGGAAACCGCAACCGAGCGCCGCGGGGTCCTCCCGTCCTCAATGTCACCGTGAAGGGCGATCACCCCAAGGGCCTCGTCACCCTCATCAACAGCATTGTGCACGCGCGCACCCAGAATCCAGGTCGGTCCCATTCCGCGCGCAGACAGCGAGTATGCAATTCGCGAAGACGCGTAGATATTTGCAGAGAAGGCACTAATCAGTGCGGTGAAAACGATGATCTCCATGATCATTCCGACCGCTGGGATCCCCGCCATGTTCAAAACCGCAGCGAAAGGACTGGTCTTCATCTCATCCGAATTCCACGGCAGCAGGCAGATCAGCAGGGCAACAGAGCCCACGTAGAACACCAAAATGCGCCAAATCACCGAGCGAATCGCCTGCGACATTGCGCGCCTCGCATCATCGGCCTCGGCGGCGGCAATGGTAACAATCTCAAGCCCGCCAAAGGAGGTAATAATCGCAAGCAAACCAACCGCGACTCCGGGAAGGCCAGCAGGAGCAAAACCACCATTTCCAATGAAAGCATGATGCAGGCTCTGAGCGCGCCCGGGAATAATGCCCATCAGAAGGCCCACTCCAACGACCAGGAAGAAGATAATTGCAGCGACTTTCAATCCTGCAAGCCACGCCTCAACACGACCGAATTCGCCGGCCGCCAGCAGGTTAATCCCACCCAAGACAACAACGATGACCAAGGTGACAACCCACTGGTCAACACTGGGGAACCAAGCTGTAAAGATCTGCGCTGCGCCGGTCATTTCCAGGCCAAGCACCATGATCAGCATGAACCAGTAGAGCCAGCCAGAGGTGAAGCCTGCCCACCGGCCGATGCCTGCCTCGGCGTAGGTCGAGAAAGATCCAGAGGAAGGGATCGCAGCGGCCAACTCAGCCAGTGCGTACATGACGGTGACAACGATGAGTGCGGCAAGGATGTAGGACACCAAGACGGCTGGTCCGGCCTCGGAAACGGCCACACCGGTACCCAGGAAGAAGCCGGCACCAATCGCGCTTCCCAGCGCCATCATCGACAGGTGTGCAGCCTTGAATCCTTTTGACCGAGGCGCGCTACCACCCGCGTGAGTTGCCTGCGGTCCGCGGGCGCCTTCCCCTGTAGATCCTGCTCCGCTCTGAGCCCTGTCTGTACTCATTGTTCCGAATTGTCCTCAGTAATCTTCTTGACCTCACGTTCATCGAGCGAACGCAGCCGAAGGAGTGCCCGCAGCTGCGTTGCTGTCATGGTCAATGTCCAATCATTATGCGAAGGAAGCTGCCACTTTCTCCAATGTGCAAGCACTGTGAAGCTCGACCCAACAATCGTCGCAACCAGCATGCCGATTTGTTCCAGGCCCGAGTGACCAAAAGCAGCCATGATCGCCGCTGAGACAAATGCGGGAGTTGCGTAGAGATTATTTCCACCAAATACCTGGGGGACCATCCCGGCGGAAATATCTCGAATCATGCCACCACCGACGGCGGTCATAATTCCCAGCAGAATCGCCGGTCCCACTCCCAGGCCAGCATTCAGTGTCTTCAGCGCTCCAGTGGCCGCCCAGCATCCCAGAACGGTTCCATCGGCAATCACCAGCGCGATCCTCCAGAATCGGGAATTGAGGCGCCAGAGCATGGCGATCAGCGCACCGACCAGTGCAGTCCCCAGGTAGAAGGGGTCGGTCAAGGCCACCGGCGGGCCTTGATCGAGCATAATGTCGCGGAGCATTCCACCTGCCAGTGCACACATGATGGCCAAGACCATGAAACCGACTGCATCGAAACGTTTAAGGCGCGCGATACGTCCGCCGAGGATCCCGTTCAAGAGCACGCCAAGAAGATCGATGACGCGGAACAGGTCCGGCAAAGTTTGATTGAGAGTATCGAGCACGCTCACTATTGTTATCCACCTCTCAACAGAATCCAAGGTTGTGGACGCGCAGTCTCAGTACCCAAGATCAAGCGCGAGGTCATTCCCCTCCGTAGAGCAGCGCGGTCGCGTGGGTGCACCGATTAGGAGACGCTGGTGCCGAAGAGAAGACCCAGCAGGTAGGTTGCACCGGCCGCACCAAAACCAACCGCCAGCTGACGGAAAGCACGCGGGGCGGGTGCACGACCCGAAAGCACACCAACAATTCCACCGGTAAACATGAGCGCAATACCGACAAGGACAACCGAAATTCCCGCGGCAAGCAATCCATCAAGCCTGAAAATATAGGGAATCAAGGGCAAAAGAGCGCCGAGAGCGAAACAAATGAAGGACGAGGCCGCCGCACGCGCCGGGGTACCGATCTCTTCGCTAGCTCCCGCATCTTCATCCTTGTACGCTGAAAAGATGGGGCGTCGCTCTGTGCCATCTGTACTTGGAGCGGCATTACCACCCGAACGACGATCAGATTTTGCAAGTTTTGCGAAGACATCTGCTGCGTGTGCCTTCGCGCTTTCTTCATCTTCCCCGCGAGCGCGGAAAAGCAGTGCCAATTCATTGGCATCGACATCAACAGAGTTCAAGGTGTTGTCAACACCGGGGTCGGGAATCGAGGCGTCCAATAGCTCGCGCTGAGAACTGACGCTCACCCACTCACCGGCAGCCATGGACATTGCGCCCGCAAGCAGACCGGCAACACCCGTGGTCAAAATCGAATGCGAGCTCATTCCCGCACCGACGACACCCAAAATCAACGCGAGGTTTGATACCAGGCCATCGTTCACCCCAAAGACAGCAGCTCTGAAGGTACCAGCTAGGGATTCACGGGAACGCTGCGCGAGCGAGCGAACAACCTCGACATGCAAACGTTCGTCGGCAGCGATCGCCGCGGGAACATCGGCGTCGTCATCGTAAGAGGAACGCTCTTCGGTTCGCTGAGCCATCGCCAGAATGAAAATCGTCCCGAACATGTAAGCCAGGGCAGATGAAATTCGGGTACGAAGCGGAGGATGCGGTGCGGGAAGCGCACGCTCCCCCAAAAGGGAGAGCCAGTATTCCTCATGGCGTCCCTCGGCCTCGGCAAGGCCAAGAAGAACCTGACGTTCTTCGCCCGTCCGACGTTCGGCCAGCGCGCGATAGGTACGCGCCTCCATACGTTCTTCGGCTAGGTAGCGGCGCCAGCGGCGAATCTGCGCGCGCGAAGCTTGCTTTTCAGTGAGATGGGAATCAGTCATTGTTGAAATATCCGCGCCTCAGCCAGCGTAGGTCGGCAGATCGTCTTCGGTAATCTCCGGTTCAGCGGCCGGCATGCGGAACAGTCGTTCCTTCACCGCATCGGCAACTTTATCCGTGACTTTCTCACCCTGGGTGCGGACAAGCGCAGACATTTTTTCACCGGCAGCGTCCAGGGGGCGAGCGACCAAGGGGAAGCGACGGAGCTTTCCCGCGCACGCACAAATTCGCGCGTATTGTTCACGTCCCGCTCGGGTCCCCAGCACATAGCCGATCCCGAAACCGACGGCGATTCCCATTTTCGTTCCCATGATGCGTCTTTCTTGTGCGATCAGGCGCATATGCGCCGGTGTGCGATGGTGACTATCGAATAAAAACTAGCCTAGTAGTTCCCCAAAGCGACACGCTACTTGTTTACCTTTTCGCACGTTGTGAGATGGGGTATTTCGCATCTTCTATGAAACCAGTACCGTGGAGGTATGAGCGAAGTACGTATGAACACACCCCGAGGGATCACCCTGTCGGGAACTTTCGTTCAGCCCGTGGATTCACGGGACGCTGCTGTCCTGTTTTCGCATTCTTTTCTTGCGGATGAACACTCGGGCGGACACTACGACGAGCTAGCACGTGCCTATCGCAAGGCCGGGTATGCGACGCTCCAATTCGATTACTCGGGGCATGGACGCTCCGATGACGAGGTGATTACGCGCGAGTCTCAGATTGAGGACCTCCAGGCCGCATCGGGCTGGCTTGCCGATCAGGGTTTTACACACCAGATTATTCACGGCCACTCTTTTGGCTCGGTCACTGCACTTGCCGCTCACCTGATTCATGCGACCGCGCTGTTTCTTTCCGCTCCGGTACTTGGCCCTCTCTCCTACGACTGGAGTGCAATTTTCTCCAATAGCCAATTAGACGAATTGGAGCACACCGGCCAGACCCGGATTCCGGACGACTCCGATGGGCCTCGCGAATTTTTCACGATTTCCAAGCAGACCCTGGCCGATCTATCCATGGTCGATTCTTCAATCATCGATCCGAAGGGCGCACCCGCATTCATCCTCCACGATGCCGATGATATCGATTTGGGTTTGGTTGATCTCACGCGCGATGCTTTCCACCGCCTTCCCGACGGCTCAAGGGTTGAAATGGTCCACGACACCCGCTTTGGTGCCGGTGAGCATCCGGAAATCCTTCTCGAGGCCGCGCTTGAGTGGGCGCATCTGTGGGCAGAGCCCAGTGGAGAGTTCCGCCAGTAACGTACACATCCAGCTGTGGCGTAAGTTCTTCGTTACCCTGAAGGGGTGTCCACTTCATCGCAGCCGAGGCGCCGGCACGCACATTCACGCAGGGGCCGTTCCCCTCATGCACCCGCGCCTTTCCGTCCTTTCACGCCCGAACAGCTTGCTGCTCGGGCCGCTGCGATTCCATTGATTTCATTTCCTGATCTTCCGGTCAGCGCAAGACGTGACGAAATTGCGCAGGCGATTTCGCAGCACCAAGTTGTCATCATCTCCGGCGAGACCGGTTCGGGAAAGACCACGCAGATCCCAAAGATTTGCCTCCAATTAGGCCGAGGCGTGGCCGGCATGATCGGGCACACCCAGCCTCGCCGTATTGCAGCGCGTTCGGTTGCAGAACGCATTGCCGCAGAGCTTGGCCAAAAGGTGGGCAAAGAGCCCGGTGAGGTCGTCGGATACCAAGTGCGATTCACCGACGAGGTCGGTCCCACCACTTTGATCAAACTCATGACCGACGGTATTTTGCTGGCCGAGATTCAATCTGACCCGATGCTGCGTCGCTATGACACCCTGATCATCGACGAGGCCCACGAGCGCAGCCTGAACATTGATTTCATCTTGGGCTACCTTGCACGACTGCTCCCCTTGCGCCCCGATCTCAAGGTCATCATCACTTCAGCGACCATTGATTCAGATCGTTTCGCACGTCACTTTGGTCGATGGAACGGTCCGATTGGGCAGGGCACGCTCATTGAAGCCGCACCGGTTATTGAGGTTTCGGGTCGCACTTTCCCGGTTGAGATCCGCTACCGTCCGCTTGCGGCCGATACCCCGACTTCCTATTCCTCCTCAAGCAGGTCCCCCGCTGCTCAGCCCGCTGAAAGCAGCCCGGCCACGGCCTCGGAAATAGAGGAAGAAAGCACTGGAAGCGGCGTCGAACAACTGGTTTTAGAGGACCCGGATGATCCCCTTGCTCTGGAGGGCTACGGCGCGGGTCAAGACATCGATGTCGAAACCGCAATCTGCCATGCGGTCGATGAGCTATGCAGCGAGGGCCCGGGGGATATTTTGGTATTCCTTCCCGGTGAGCGCGATATCCGCGACACCGAACAGGCATTGCGCGATCACCTAGGCAATCGTGCGCCCAAGGATATCTCGCACTCGAAGAACCCCGCAGATATCGAAATCTTGCCCCTATTTGCGCGCCTCAGCTCTGCGGAACAACACCGGATTTTTGAGGAACACAGCCATCGACGCGTTGTTTTGGCGACAAACGTTGCTGAAACCTCGCTAACGGTTCCGGGAATCCGCTACGTGATCGACCCGGGACTGGCACGAATTTCGCGCTACTCCAATAAGACCAAGGTTCAGCGCCTCCCCATCGAAGAGATCTCAAAGGCCAGCGCAAATCAGCGTTCTGGGCGTTGCGGACGCGTTGCGGACGGTATCGCAATTCGCCTGTATTCCGCCGATAATTTCGCATCGAGGCCGGACTTCACCGAGCCGGAAATCTTGCGTACCTCGCTGGCCTCGGTCATTTTGCAGATGAGCGCTTTGGGGCTGGGAGATGTTGCTTCTTTCCCCTTCGTCGATGCGCCGGACTCACGAGCGATCCGCGATGGCATCAATCAACTCATTGAAATTGGGGCACTGCGCCCGCTGGATTCGTCGAAAAACTCCGATTCTTCCGCGCTGGCACAGGGAAACCAGGGGCTTGAGCTCACGCGCATTGGCCGTGATTTAGCTCGACTTCCCATCGATCCGCGCCTGGGCCGCATGCTAATTGCTGGGAATGAATCGGGATGCGCCTCGGAAATTTTAGTCATCGTTGCTGCGCTATCGATTCAAGATGTCCGCGAGCGCCCACTGGAACACCAAGAAGCTGCAGATACAGCACACGCACGTTTTGCTGACCCGCACTCAGATTTCTTGACCTACCTCAATTTGTGGCGCTACCTGCACGTCCAGCAGCGCGATCTTTCCGGTAGCGCGTTTAGACGTATGTGCCGGGCAGAATTCATTCACTACCTGCGTTTCCGCGAGTGGCGCGATATCGCCCACCAGCTGCGCGATATGGCCCGCACGATCGGAATCCACACTGAGCCACTGGGAATGCCTTCAGCCGGTGACGTGGTCGAGCAGGCGTCACGAACGGGAATTGCGGACGCCGCAGCGAAGGCTGCAGTTGCCTTCACGCGTTCAACCAGCGCGGTCGACACCGACGATATTCACCGTTCGATCCTTGTTGGCCTGCTCTCCAGCCTGGGCGCATGGGATCCGGCAACTCGCGACTATACGGGTAGCCGAGGCACGCACTTCACCATTTGGCCCGGTTCAGGAATCACCGGCCACCCCGATTGGGTGATGACCGCGGAATTGGTTGAGACCTCGCGACTCTTTGCACGTACGGTCGCCCGTATTCGCCCCGAATGGGTCGAGCCACTGGCAAAAGACCTACTCAATCACGTCTATTCCGAACCCACATGGAATTCCTCACGGGGCGCGGCTTACGTTCAAGAAAAAGTCATGCTCTACGGGCTGACGTTGATCGCAGACCGCTCGGTGTTGCTGGGACGGTTGGGTTCGACTCCCCTTGGATCAATCCGAGGCGCTGTTCCAACAGATTCTCCTTTTGCGATCGCCCAGCAAAGCCCAATCACTGCCGCCGAGCTCGCCCGTGAAATGTTTATCCGCCACGCGCTGGTTCAGGGGCAGTGGCGCGAGCGTCACGCCTTCCAGCGTCGCAACGACGAGGCGATCGAGCGCGCAAAGGAAACCGAACGCCGCAGCCGCACCCACGGCCTCGTCGCCGATGAAATGGCACTGGAGCGTTTCTTTGACGATCTCCTCCCCGCCTCGATCATCTCTGCCGGGCACTTTAATCGCTGGTGGAAGAACGAAAAGCGCCAGAATCCTCATCTTTTGGATTACCCTCCTGAGCTTCTTCTTCCTCGAGGCCTGGGGCAGACCGGAGAGGGCTTCCCTGATCATTGGCAGCAGGGAGAGCTTCGCCTTCCCCTGTCCTATGAGTTCCACCCCGGCTCCCCGCGCGATGGTGTGTCGATGTCCATTCCCGTCGAGGCCTTGGGGCGCGTGAGCGATGAGGGTACCGATTGGTTAGTACCGGGTATGCGCGAGGAACTCATCACCGAGGCAATTCGCGCGCTTCCCAAGGCAAAGCGCCGCCTGCTGGCACCCGCTCCCGAAGTCGCAAAGAGCGTTTCCGCGTGGATTGATGATTTCCAAAGCGGCCGCGTGAGTGCTAACAAGGAGCTTGATAAGGCGCCTTCTGGTGGTGCTTCCTCTGACGTTGCGTCCCCTGCTTCTACACCCGATGAAGATCCCGCATCACTGAGCGCCGCTCTTGGGCGCTTGGCGGCATGGGGACAGAAGACAGGTCAGGGTCGTAGCGATAAGCGCCTCTCCAAGGCCAGTACCTCCGCCCAAGACGCGCGGGGTAAAGACCGCGATCTTTCTGCGCTTTCCTCAGCTCAAACCTCCGATAGGTCCGCGAAGTCTTCCACCCAAAAGCCTGCTGGAACCCATACCGCTAGTGCGCAGACTGACTCGGCGTCCTTCGACGAACTTTTCACGCGCGCAATCCGCGAGCTCCGAGGCGTTGACCTGAGCGATTCCGATATCCGCACTATGCGCGACGCACTTCCCGATCATTTGCTCATGACTTTTGTTGTCCACGATCGTCAGGGACGCGAACTGGGAAGCGGGAAAGACCTGGGGTATCTCAAACGTACCTTGGCCGGTGCGACCGATAGCGCGTTGCGAACGGCCGTTCGCCAGGCATTGACCGAAGCCCAAGAACGCAGCGCACAAGGTAGGCATCGCTCAGGTGCGGAAGCAAAGCCGGAGTCTGCGAGTTCCTCAAGGACTGAGCCTGTTGAGGTAAAAGCACGCGCGCAAGGGAAGGCAGCGACGGCCTCGGGAGCAATCGATGGTAGAGAAGGCACTCCCGGAAGTGAACTTTTCGCCGACAATCTTGAGGATTTCCCGACCACCCCTTTGCCAACCGCAATCGAATCTCAGGCGCAGGGGCTGACAATTCGCGCATTCCCCGCACTAGTTCCCCAAGGGAAGCCCGAGAATCCGCTGGCGGGTGTGCGCGTCATGGCAAATGCTTCGCAGGCAAGAAGCGAGCACGGATTGGGTGTGGCGAACCTCGTCCTACGTCGCGTTCAGCTATCGACCAAGCGCGTCTCGACGCGTTGGAGTGGACGCGAGGCACTCATGCTGACATCAACCCCCTATGGAAGCACTGAGGCTCTGATCGCAGATGCTCAGTGGGCAAGCGTGCGCACGCTCACGGTGTCTCTGAGCGGAAACCAGGGGCTGTGGGCGGTACGTGATCGCTCGAGCTTCGATGACCTTTCCCAGCGCGTGAGGGATCTGCACGAAGATCAGGTCTATTCGATTATTGAAGTCGTTGTGCGCGCAATGGAATCCTGGGCGCAACTCCAAGACACCCTTGCGACTGCAGATGCACAGGCCTATTCCGCACTTCGCAAGGATGTCGAAAGGGTCGCACATTCCCTGGTATTTGATGGATTCATTGCCGCAACACCTATCGATCGCCTTCGTAACCTTCCGCGATACATTCAGGCTCAAGCTTTACGCGTCCGAAAAGCTCTGCGTTCGCCTTCCGATCTTGCGCGTGACGAACGCTCTGCTCAGGCCTTGGCACAGGTCGATGAGGAGCTCCATGAGCTTCGCGAGCTCATGGACACGCGTCCTTTCGACGCCCGCCACGCCAGTGCATTTGAGGAACTTTTGTGGATGCGTGAGGAGCTGCGCGTTTCTCTATTTGCGCAAGAATTGGGAACCGCGCGCAAGATTTCTCCTCAACGCATGTTGGCAGCGATTGATCGTCTTCACGAGGCCATATGAAGCGTGAAGACGCACGCGCAATGGCACGTGAATTGATGGATCACCACGGTTTAAGAGAGTGGTCGCTGCGATTTGACCGTGCGCGTAGACGAGCGGGAGCATGCGTCCACACACGACGCGAAATTCGCCTTTCGGGGCCCTTGGTTGACCTCTACGATGCGGAAACGGTACGTGGAGTCATCCTGCACGAAATTGCCCACGCCCTGGTTGGTGCCTCACATCATCACGATGCCATCTGGCAAGCGAAAGCTCGCCAACTTGGCGCCCCCGATAACGCACGTTTATCGGCACACTTACCCTCGCCTCGGCCATCATGGGTGGGGGTATGTCCAGTGTGCGGAACACGGCGGGAACTCTATTCAGCTCCCCGACGGGTCACCTCTTGCGGTGTGTGTTCACGCACTTTTGATGCCTCGCGAATCTTTATCTGGTCCTACAAAGGACAACCTCGTCAACCCGGCGGACAGTACGCGCGCCAGCTACGCAGTTTGACACGACTTCGTCATCCAAATGGATGACGATGCGTAAACGTACTGCCGGGCGTTACCATATGTCCATTCACCCGATCACTTTTGCTGAAGGACGTATACATGTCTGCTTCCACCCCATTCGATGACGGCGCGACGACCAACACTGGCGAAGAACGCGAAAATCTGACCTGGCAGGAATTCGGCGACGCCGCACGCGAGCTGGCACAGCAGATCGTGAACTCCGGGTGGAAGCCCGACCTGATCGTTGCAATTGCACGCGGCGGACTGATCCCCGCGGGAGCAATTGCCTACGCAATGGGTGTGAAGGCCATCGGTACCATGAACCTCGAGTTCTATACCGGTCTGGGTGAGACTTTGGATGAACCTCAGGTTCTGCCTCCGCTCATGGATGTTTCGGCTCTGGATGGCAAGAAGGTACTGGTCGTCGATGACGTGGCAGACTCGGGCAAGACCCTGAAGAAGGTCATGGAACTGATCGACGAAGACGGGCTGAGCCTCGATGGTAAGACCCACGCAAAGGTCGACGCTCGCTCGGTCGTTATTTACAAGAAGCCCGTCTCGATCATCGAACCGGACTACATCTGGCGCAAGACCGCTTTGTGGATCAACTTCCCCTGGTCGGTCTTGCCTGTGGTCGAGGCTGAGTAGCACTCAACTTCGAGCATAAATATACGGGACTGCGCGCTGCTCGCAGTCCCGTTTCATTAAACGACCGGTATTTTCCAATCGATGCCGGCTACACCGCAACGAGTGGCACATAACTCCCGCTTAAGTCACCTCCCGACACCTTTGGTCTTCCGCGGTCACACGTCTCAAACAAATACGCTGCAGCCCCGCACGCCCAGCGGGAATCCTCACTGGCACGACGAATCACAATCGGAAGCACTTCCCCCGGAGAGCCCACAGTGAAGAGCACATCCTCAAAGAGGACTGCCCACTCCGAGGAAAGAATCCGCACCGCGCTTCCATCAAGTACGATGTGATCAATTTTGGCCATTTCGCTGAGCTGCTCCAGGCACATCGCAAGGTTGCGAACGAATCCCAGAACCGCCTTCCGGCAGGCTAGGTCCCCGCCCTGTGCCATGCGAATCAAATCTTCGATATCGCGTGGCCGATCAGCATCATCAGCGCTCATGCGGGCAGCTCGCGCTTGCCCAATGACCGCTGAAGGAACCAGCGAGCCACTGGCGCATCCATAATGCCCCTGTGCGCATACCGCATTGCTTCCCTCTAGACGAAGGTGAGCAATTCTTCGGTAGTCGCCAGCGGGATCAGGGCAAATTGCACCATTCTTCACTTCGACGAAACAGACGTTTTCCGCGATCTGAACGATCATGAAATTATCAAAACACTGTCCAACACCGTATATGGCTTCGTAGGTTGCCAGTCCTTCAAGACTGTTGATGAGAGAAAGCGGAAGTCCGCCTTGGCCAGAGATTGAATCGAGTAAAGGAAAGTCCAACCATCCCAGCTCTTCGAGCGTGCACCTTCGACCATCGATCACTTTCCCGCCGAGGGATAGGCCAATCCCCTTGATATCCCCATATGAACGAACGCTTTCTGCCATTTCTCTGCAGAGAGTGTTAATCATGGCAAGGATGGCATTCGCATTATTTACAACGATTCGCGCACGCTCTTCACGCACACGCCCAGAGCGATCCATGACAACGGCATGAATCCTTCCGGGTAAGAGCGCAATTCCAACAGCACACTCATCAGAGCGTTTGAAATGCGGTATGTGAATTGGCGGTCCCGGAGGGTCGGCAGTTTTCTTATGAATATCGTATGGCTCCATCGCGCACCCCTTGGCAACTTCTTCGTTACCTGGACACGGGCGTATCCAGCGCGCTCAGTGTATACCATGACCACCTATATTTGCCCGGATTTCAACATTATTGGGCAAACCAGGCACGCATATAACCATAAACATTCGCATTGCCATAAACCGAGCAATCATTCCCATGCCCCGCAAGCACCCCCTGGTTGGGAACATAGGGCGTGTAGTTATACAAACTGGCGGTTGCACGATTAGCCGGAGTGATCTCAACGGAAGTGCATTCTTCGGCGGGACCATAGCGGGCCTCGACCCTTTCTCCCGCACGGAAACGGAAACGCTCAGGCCTCACCCGATAGATCGCGAACTGGCGTGCGGCGTAATAAACCTGCCGCTGAAAACCGGCATAATCCGGGTCGCAGGTCGAGTTATCCGGGCAGGCATATCCCATCGCGCTGGGATAGCTGAACCACTGAAACATTCCACCCGAGGCGTAGACCAGTCCCTGCTCTTTTTGCAGCGTGACCAACAAAACTTTCGGGTTCACTCCGCATGAACGTGCTGACTGGCCAATAATCTGCGCGGCGGTTTCTTCTTCGCCGCCCTGGTATCCCCATTGGCAATACTCGTCAGCGGGGAAAGTTTCGGTGACGGCTTTGAAGTCCTTCAAACACGGAACATCCTGGTCGTTCACCCGTCCCGCGCGGCAGCCCTCCCCTTTTTCGTTGATAAAAGCAGCAATCTGCTCATCATTCATGGCTCTCGAATCATCCAAGACGGCATCAGACATGATGTTCTCCGGGTTAAAACCCGAGTAGTCCAAAGGAATCCCGCGAGGCGCCTCAGAAGCTGTTTCTTGCGGCTGCTCTTGCGGCGTTGTGTCCGTACAGCCGGCTATCCCGATCGCCGAGGCCGCCGCTACGCAAAGTGCGACAAGCGCGCCTATGCGCTTGTTTCGTTTCGTCACCGAGTTGTGCTCCTCATGATGTACTCAATGATGGCTGGAGTGCAGTTCTCAATGGTCTCACGAGTGGCCTCGAAATCAGAATAATCTCCGTACCAGGGGTCGGGAACATCGAGGTCACGCCGGTGGCTAGCCTCTCCCCCACTCACTTCAAATTCACGGAACATGCGAATCTTCGGATCAGGCCCGCCTGCAAGCCTTTCGAGGGCGCGAAGGTGGGAGGAGGTCATCGCAAGAATCAGGTCCCAACGCTGAAGCTCCCCCACCTTGACTTGGCGAGCTCGATGTGAGGGCACTCGGTACCCTCCCTCTCGCAGCGCCCGCGCAGCGCGAGAGTCGATCCCGTGCCCATGTTCCTCATCGCTAATCCCGGCCGAATCAACGACAACATCAAGCCCGCGCTGTTCGGCGGCTTCACGCAGGATTTCTTCGGCCATGACCGAGCGGCAGATATTGCCGGTACACACCATGAGGACGCGATAGGACACGGGATCAGCTCACTTGCAGAAAAGCGAGAGGTAGGCGCAAATGGCCTCGAAGGAGTGGTATGCAGCCTTCTCACCGTTCATGTGGAAGTCCTCGTCTGCACCTTCTCCCGTCAGATCCGAGATCGCACGCAGGCAGATCCAATCCACGCCGTTGGACCAGCACACCTGGGCCATGCCGCAGGTTTCCATGTCAACAGCCAGCGCATCGGGGAAGCCTGCGCGGATACGGGCAACAACCTTTTCCGAGGCGAAGGAGTCGCCGGTGACGATGCGGCCGGTGCGCACGTGGTGCGGTTGGGCATCGTTGAGACCCGCGAGCGCGTCGATCGCACGCTGCGACGAGTGGTAGTCGACGGGCATACGCGGAATCTGGCCGAGCTCGTAGCCAAAGACGGTGGCGTCGGCATCGTTGTAGATCGTGGCGATCGCGCCCGCGATGTCGCCCACTTGGATTCCGCCCTCAAGACCGCCCGCGGTACCACCCGCGATGACGATCTTCGGGGTAGCCAGGGTCAGGCCTCGGGCCACTGCTGCTGCCGCATTCGCAATGCCAACACCCGAGGTGATAACGACGACGGTGTGACCTTCGAGCTGGCCAAGGGCGTAGCTCTGCTGGTGATGGCCATCGGCGCCCACAACAAGGGTCTCAACCGCGTCAGAACCGGGAAGAGGCGCAAGAGCGTCCAGGAAGGGCTGTGCCTCCATCACCATGGCGCACTGAATGAAGGCGTCGACCTCGGGAAGCTGACGCGAAGGGGTCAAGGTCAGGGACATGAGTACCTCTCTGAGAAGTGACTGGGGCCGTCAGGTCTGAATAATTACTTGGCTGCCGCAGCGTCATCCTGGGTAACAACCAGCCACTTGTCGCGGTGATTCAGGAACTCGCGAACGGCTTCTTGAGCGCCTTCCAGGGAGTGGTTTGCACCCCAGCCACACTGAACCTCATTCGCTGCAGGAACTTCAGTGGCATTGAGGATATCTTCGAAAGTCGCCTGCAAAATGGGCAGGAATTCCTCAGTCTCGACACCCAGGAGCAGGGCGTAGAAGCCGGTCTGGCACCCCATGGGGCCGAAGTCGATGAGCTTATCGGTGTGGTTGCGCATCAGTTCAGCGCTGAGGTGCTCGATGGAGTGAACCGTGGGCATCTCAAGGTGCGCCTTATTGGGCTGGGTAAAACGAACGTCGTACTTGATCAGGACGTCGCCGCCGGGAAGAGTCTTCCGATCAGCAACGCGGACGTAGGGAGCAAGGACAGTGCGGTGGTCGAGGTTAAAGGACTCAACATTCATGCGTTCACTCATGAAACCCAGTTTATCGGGATTTAGATGGCGTGCTCGGGCGAGTCTCGGATGCCGCACGTTGTGTAGAACACCATTATTGATGGGATTTTCACTGAAAACTCCGCTTCATTGCAGCGAAGCGAATGAGTGATCACCGTCGTTCATCTCCAGTTTTTTCAGGCACAATAGAGGCATGGATCTTCAGCCGTCGATTGATGTCACTTCTCCCGATCAGTACAGCGCAGGCACCCCTACGCCTGCAGCCATTGTCGCCGGTGAAGTTCCCGCCAGCGAGGCCCCTCGCCCGCTCTCCGCTTTCGATATGTTCTCGATCGGTATTGGCCCCTCTTCATCGCACACGGTCGGTCCGATGCGCGCGGGCCTCGCCTTCTCCACCGAACTGTGTGCACTTCCCGATTATTCACATCTGTCTCACGTAACCATTGACCTTTTTGGCTCTCTTGGCGCCACCGGACGAGGCCACAACACGGACCGTGCAGTACTGCTGGGTTTAGCGGGCTATGACCCGGAGACCGTGTCCATTGAAACAGTTGAGAGCCTGATTCCTCAGATTGCTTCCAGTGGCCGTCTTCCTTTCGCCGGTGGCCGAGAAATTCCTTTTAATATCGAGTCCGATATCCGTTTTCTTCCGCGCACGGTCCTGAGCTACCACGTCAACGCACTGACAATCACCGCTTACGCAGGCGAGAGCTTGATCCTTGAGCGCACCTACTATTCGGTGGGCGGCGGCTTCGTCATGGCCCAGACGAATAACGATCCCGAACACCCCGAGATCGCATCCTTGGCTTCTGCACAAGAGACAACGGGAATGTGCACCCCCGCGCCCTATCCTTTCTCGACGGCCGCACAGCTTTTAGCGCAATGCGCACGCTCGGGCCTGTCCATCGCCGAGGTTGTTCGCGCCAACGAACTTTCTGCTCGCCCTGAGGGGGCCTTGGATGCCTACCTCGACCAGATCGCGCACACGATGTTCCACGCGATTGAGGCTGGGATTTCCTCCACCGGTATTTTGCCCGGCGGGCTGGATGTTCCTCGCCGCGCAAACGCCTTGGCGACCCAGTTGCGCGCGCGTGCCGAGAAGGCTTTTTCGGCCGGCGAGCGCCGAGGCTGGGCTGGGGTTATGCAAGATCCCCTGCGTGCCATGGATTGGGTCAACCTCTACGCACTGGCAGTGAATGAAGAAAACGCCGCCGGGCACAGGATCGTCACCGCACCGACCAATGGCGCAGCTGGCGTAATTCCCGCAGTGCTGGGCTACCTCGTTGCTTTTTGTCCCGAGGCCGGGGCAAGTTTCCCCGATTTCTCCCCCTCGAATTTAGCTGGGGTTTCAGAACTTCCTCTGGATGAGTCCTCAGAGTCCGCCAGTTGCCGTCGTGCGTCGATTCATGAGTTCTTGCTGGCCGCAACTGCGATTGGCGCTTTGATCAAGACAAACGCGTCGATTGCCGGCGCTGAGGTTGGCTGTCAAGGGGAGGTCGGCTCGGCCTCGGCAATGGCGGCTGCGGGGCTCGCTCAGGCTTTGGGCGGCACCCCTCAGCAGGTGGAGAACGCTGCTGAGATCGCCATGGAGCATTCTCTGGGATTGACCTGCGATCCCGTTGGCGGGCTTGTTCAGATCCCCTGCATCGAACGCAATGCAATTGCCGCTGTTAAGGCGATTAACGCTGCTCGCATGGCCCTGTGGGGCGATGGCCGCCACACGGTGTCCTTGGATGTCGCGATCGAGACAATGCGTCAGACGGGAAACGACATGCTCTCGAAGTACAAGGAGACCTCAGCGGGCGGCCTGGCCGTCAACGTTGTGGAGTGTTGATCTACGCGTCTTCGCCGTTTTCGCTCGCTGCAGATGCCTCTGCTGCTGCAGCTTCCTCGGCCTCACGCTTCTTGCGGTTCTTGCGGGCAAGGCCCCACAGAACTGCGGTCGCGATGAGCACGGCGATAATGCCGACGACGACGGCGATCATCCAGGTCTGGATGACTGCGGGTTCAACCTTTGCCGACTCTGCAGCAACCTGCTGATCATCCATGGGAACGCGCTCACCGGTGACGAGCAGTCGGTGGGTATTGATGCCATAGGGCGTACAGGTAATCAGCGTCGCAAGGTCTTTTCCGGCAACCTTGTTCAGGCTTTCTGTTTCATTAGGAAGAACAGTCCGGATATCAGTGACCTTGTACTTCAGGTGACGGTCCAGGACTTCAATGTAGAAGACGTCGCCGACTTTAACGCGGTTGAGGTGGTCGAACATGGTTGCACTGCCCAGTCCGGAGTGGCCGGTAAGAACCGTGTGAGTTCCTTCGCCACCAACGGGAAGCGCAGTTCCAAAGAGGTGTCCAACGCCTTTTTCAAGGGTCGAGGTTTCGGTGCCGTGATAGATCGGAAGGCTGATATCGGCCGAAGGAACCTTAACGGTTGCCATCACGGGGTTGACATCGAGCTGCGAAAGATAGTCGCTGTACTGAGGAGTATTGGGGCGCTGCGATTCCAACCAGGGGTCCAGAATGGGGGCTTCAGCGGCTTTACGGTTGTATTCATCAGCGCGGGAAAGTTCGTCTTTCAGCACATCGGGACCAAGGTTGGTTTGTTCGGCACTGAAAGCCTTGGCAATGCGCTGTTGTTCGAGGTTGTTCTGATAGGTCGCGATAACGGGATAGAGCAGAACCAGAATTCCCAGGACCAGCAGAACGGGAGGAAGGATCGTAAAGAGGCGACGGCGGCGCCCAGCCTTGCGAATGCGTTGATCACGTTCTTCCACAGTTTCAGGCGTCTCTTCCTGAACCTGGGTACTTGAGAGGCTGTCGTCTGCGTGGATCTCGTTCTCGCTCATGAGTCGCCTTTTAAATGGGGGTAATGGGGGGGTTGCGTTGATTGTATAGAAACGGGTGCGGGAAGACCCACGGGTCTTCCCGCACCCAGCTAAATCTCACTTAGAGATCAGGCGTTTTCCTTGCGACGCTTGTTCGCAATGGTGATGGCGCCAGCGCCGGCAACAAGTGCGGAGCCAGCTGCGATCAGCACGCCCACACCGGCAGCACCGGTGACGGGCAGGCGGAATCCACC
>CAUSSZ010000026.1:0-18479 GCA_963534475.1 Trueperella pyogenes
CGACCGGGGGAGTAGAGGCCGAAGGCACAGGTGGCGGAGTGGTTGCCGATGGAACGGGTGCCGGAGTGGTTGCCGAAGGCGTCGGAGTCGTGGGGGTGGGAGTAGGAACAGCGTTTTGCTCCCACTGTGCAACCAGCACGCGGTTCGGGTTTGCGGTGGTCAGTTCAACCGCGTCACCGGGAGTGAAGTCCTCACCACTTGCTTGGTCTTTCCATCCCTTGAAGGTGTATCCGTCGCGAGTGATTGCGTCTGCAGCGGTCTTCGTGACCGAAGGCTGTGTAACGTCGCCGGTCTTGCGATCGACCTCAAAGTTGCCTTCAACGCTTGGAGGCGTGGTCGAGCCACCGTTCGCGTCGTAGCGCAGAGAGTACTTCGGTGCCCACACTGCTGTGAAGGTGTTTGTTTCGAGCAGTTGCTCCCAGGTCTTCGTGGTGGCAGCGGTCGTCCACACGGAGACATTTGCGCCCGGCTTGTAGGTATAGGTGTAGGTCGTGCCGAGCAGAGTCGTGCTATTCGTCCAGTTCACGAAGGTGTAGCCATCGCGAATGGGCTCTTCGGTGAGGAGGCTCGTGCGCGTCGTAATTGAAGTACCGGTCGAGGCCACCGCGTCAGTGTAGGTTGCCTGTCCCTTGATAGTGCCGCCGTTTGCGTCATAGACGATGGGGGCGCAGTTCTTCGGCGCAACAACCTTTACGCGGAAGCCCGTGTAGAACAGGTGATTCGTGTTTCCGCCGGTGTTGATGGGGGAGTCTGAGTTTCCCATCAGTGTGTGGTGGAAGTACGCGATGTAGGTCTTGCCGACCTCGGCGCGATTCGTAGCCTTGAAAATGTAGGAGAGCTTGCCGCCGTTGTTTGCCTGCGAGATCGGGTCGGTTGAGGTGTTGATGACGCCGATCAGGTCGGGATCAAAATCGCCGCCAATCCCCGAGGGTGATGCAGCGATGATCGTTGTGTTGACGTTGAAAGTGCCGCCCAGAGGGCGCGAGGTCGTGTACTTGGAGAACTCGCCTGAAACAGTCAGCGTTGAGCCCTGTGCGATCTCAATTTCACCGAAGCGGTCTGCTTCGTCGGTTGCGGTCGTCGCGGTCGGGTTGTGGTTGATGGTCAGTGAGTTGTCAACGTCGCCGTCGGGGGAGAAGACGCTCTTGATGACGGTGTTGGGGGATTGGCAAACTTCGGGGCGTGTGATTGCCGAGGCCGTGCTTCCGTCTGCTGCCGAGGCTGCGTGAGTGGGGGCGAGCAGTGCTGCGCCCGCGAGGGGGACAGTGATGAGCGCTGCGGCCACGCCGAGCGCTCTGCGCTGACGAATAATTGACAGGATCATGCAAACTCCAGAGAAAATTCAGGTTTTCTTGAGATAGGTTTCCACTGTAACGCAGTGAGCCTGCACTTCCGTACAGTTTTACGAAAATGTGGTCATTCCAACGAAAATAGCTGAAAGTATGCTGGATGGGGGGTGTCTTGGTGTTTGCTGGTGTCTTGCCCGGCCGGCCGCATGCCACATGAAGTTAGGAAAAGACGCAGGCTATAAGGCATGACATTTGCCGACTTCGTGTGTGTTTTGGGGAAAGCGGCGTTTGCGGACGGGGCTGGGGCGGGTTGGGTCGAGGTGCGGAGTACAGCGCGGGGGAAGGCGCGGAGCGCAGCGTGGGGCAGCCGGGAAGCTGCCGCTAGGCCTCGTCGGCGGAGGACTGGTCTTCTTCGATCGTCGCCAGCGCAACCTGGGTTGCACCAGCTCGCGCGTTCCAGCCGAGGACTACGACGGTGAGCGCGCCCATCACAAGGAAAATGAGGCTGGTCGAGGTTGAACCGGAAGTGTGCATGAAGGCCATTGCGATGACGGCGATTCCCTGCGCGGTGCCCAGGACTCCGCCCATGAAGAGCAGGACCCAGACAGCTTGATGGCCGGCGTTCCATGCGTGCGAGGCGACCGGGATATCGCGCAGATAGAGGCCAAGGGGAGGGCGTACGGCTTGGTTGCGGACCAGAAGCCCGGTCACGAAGAGGTGGAGGCCAGCAATGACAACGATAAGTGCGGCGCAAACCAGAAGGATAGTGACCAGGGTGTTCATGTGTTTCCTCTCGACTGCTCCAGACTAGCAGGATCGTGGGGAGAGGAAATTTTCAGAAGGTGTGGACATTGTCTGGCAGAATGAGGCCATGGGTTTGTCGAAGAAGCTCTTGAGCAAAGATGAAGTCGTTGTTCGCCACATGCACACGCACATCAAGGTACTGCTGTGGAGGATCGTGGCGGTTGTATTGCTGCTTGCTGCCGCAATTGTTGGATCGGTGTTTGTACCTGTGGACTCGCGGAAGTGGGCGCTGCCGGCGATTTGGATCGTCTTTGTGGTCGTGGCGATTCCACTGTTCGTCATTCCCTGGCTGAAGTGGTTGTCGGCGACTTACACGGTGACGACGAAGCGGATCATCACGCGCTCGGGTATTTTCCAGCGAGTGGGACATGACCTTCCGCTCACGCGCATCTCGGATATCCAGATGGTCAAGGACCTGAACGATCGCCTGTTCGGATGTGGAACTCTGGCCTTGCAGACCTCGGCCGATGACCCGCTGCTGCTGCACGACGTGCCGAATGTGGAGATCGTGCAGGTCGAGATCTCGAACCTGTTGTTCAACGACGTTCAAGGAGCGATCGACGCCGACCCGAATTCGTGAGGGGGACGCGGCAGTAGCTCTCAAATACTCATTCGGAAGCTGGAATGTAGACGCACGGAACTGTATCGGCGCTCTCATCTAAATTATCGATCTTATCGTCAAAGAAAATATGGGGTTTTAGAACTTGGAGCACTTTCGCTTTCGGGATCCCCCCAAGAAAGAATAAGTCGTTTGCGTGGAGCTCCCATCCGCTCCGCTGATCCCCTCGATGGACTCGTAGGCGCTGATCTGGTCGAGCTTTTCCTGTCGCGTCGCGAGTCCTCAGCTTCGGTGTAGAAGACTTCTGCGGTACCGGAGTGGGTGGGGTCCTTGACGAGGACGGTGATCGCGACGCCTGTCATGATTGGGAAGACGTTTCTTCCTTCGCGCTTTGCCGCATCCCCCATTTTGCCGCGAACTCCTCCACGAAGATTGAAGACGAAAATCTGTGAGAACTCCTCTTGCAGCGACAGTCGCACACCATCAGTACTGTTTGCGTCTAGGAAGGAGCTGTTGGAGACGAAGGCGATGATGCCTCGTTCCCCGATGCGGTCCGATGCCCAGCGAAGCGCGCAGAAGTAGGAGTCGTAAAGGCTATTCTTCAGTGTGGCTGTGGGCCGTTCTGCGTAGGTGGCCGCGATGCGCTCGTCCAGGCGCGGATACGCCAGGTTCTGGGTGTTATCATTCGCGCTGTTCTGGCCCGATGAGTATGGCGGATTCATGACGATGACCGTGATAGCCGAGTCCTTCTCCGCCTTCGCACGCTCGTTGTTGGCAGCCAGGCCCTCGAAGTCCTTGGTGATTGTTCCGTCGCCCTCGTGGAGCTGGAAGGCGTCCGTAAGTGGTATGCCCGGAAACTCAACATAACCCTCATCCACGCCCTGCTCGGCGCGCACCTGGTGGTGGACCTGCTCGATGTTGATCGATGCGATGTAGTAGGAGAGCAGCACGAACTCATTTGCGAAGATCTCGTTCTTGTACTTGTGCTCCAGGGCCTCAGGCGGGATGACCCCCAGCTGCAGCAGGCGCGCCACGAACGTGCCCGTCGCTGCGAAGGGCTCGCACAAGCGAGCGGATTGAATACAGAGGGGGCGTATCAACGGCAGTTGGCCGAATCCTGGAGATACGGCGAGAAGCGCGCGGTTTCGGGGTAAAAGCGCTCGTGGGAGTTGTTCACCGCCAAGAGAATGTGCCGCCCCTCCGATGCTTCAGTGTTGAGCAGTCCGTCGCCAAGGTATCGCCTGCACCAACGAAGCCAGTGCCAACGGGCATTCCGCCAAAAGGTGTTCGTCGCGCCAAATGGTTCCGCGAGGTCACTGTCTCAGCCCTTCGGGCAGTAACAGGTTTAGTTCGTCTCTACTGAACTCCCTCAGTCCTTCCTTCTGAAGTCGATCACGCGCAATGTTAAAGCTCTTGTTATCTGTCCTGGGAATGGATGTGTAGATCGATTTGGTTTGTTCTACAAGCCTGTCTCTTTCCTTGCGGACTTCCTCATCACTCATCGAGTTGAAGTCAGTCAAACAAGCCAAGTACTGCCGCTGGAGATACCAAAGTTGATCGGCAGCCTTCTGATGGTTCCCTATTTGCGTTCCCAGTTCGAACCGAAAGCTATACGAGTTAAGCGCAAGGAGCGCGAAAGTGAGTAGCCCCGTAGCTACCGTCGCCCATTGCTGCTGCGTCACAAAGATACCAACGATGCCAGCAGTTGAAGCCGCAGAAAGAACGATTTGGAAAGTCTTGATTCTCTGCTCCGAGCGCGCAAGCCTCGTACGCTGTTCTTCCTGCGCGGCGTGAGAGTAGACCACATTCCCATACTCGTTCTCGAGCTGGGAATACAGTCTGTCGCGTTCAGGACTTCGGGAATCGGTCATCGAAGATCAGCCTCCAAAACTCTGTTGCTTGGCATGTGTCCGTCGCATCAATCGCAGTCTTGGCAATGTCCGCGTAAAGCGCTAGAAGATCCACCACAGGAGGTGGAACAAATGCGTCAATTCGTCGACGTGTACCCGGAGCTACAACAACGCCACCACGGGCAAACTCGTTCTTCCAGTATTCGAAGAAGTCTCTGGTGTGCCAGTCGAAATATAGGTATGGCAGGTTGTCAGCCCACTGGCTCTGTTCCCAGTATTCGAACGCCATTGCGTCCAGTGCCTGCCCGCTGAAGTAGTGCCTCTGTTTGTTCCACGCCCTAAGCATCCGGCAGAACTTCTTCAGGCCACCTGGGTGATCCTTGCTCAGGCCATTGAACACTTCCAGCTCACGGCGCGGGTTCATTGTTGGCCAAGAGCCGCCGTCATGCGTGTCTGGGTAACGGTACGTGCCGGGCGTTTCTGCCCGAAACACGGGGACTATCTCGAATCGAACTCCATCTGTGAACTCGGCGACGACGACTTGTCCGTCCCCACGCAGCTTGGTTTGGGGATAGGTCGCACTGAGACTTCGTTTTACCTTTTGGAGTAGCTCGGATGGCCCGTTCCCACCAAACAGGGATCGCAGCCAAGCGTTGTTGTATTCACCGGGCGGTAGCTCCACGAGAATATCGATATCACTCGTCGAGATCGCTGTACCGCGACCATATGACCCGGCGTACCAGGAGTGATCTGTGTCTGAGGACGTTCCCCAGAAGTCCACATTGATGCGCCGCGTGATGGCATGGTATCGATTGCGCACCGCGCTGACTGTCGCCGGAGTCATGCGGAGATTCGCTTCGAATTGTCGAAACAATCGGTTTTCGTCACCCATCGCCTTCTCGCCTCCTGCCAGTAGTCGCTGGCGAGCAGAGTATCTGCGCAACACCCACCCATACCGCTTCAGGCACTGCAGTCTGATCTTCGAAACCCGAACTTCGCGTCATCTCAGCTGGTGTGAGGACAAGCTCCTTGAAACAACGAAAGCCTCGAATGTGAACCTTGGTGATCACGACACAAGCTTGCCGATTTGGTCCACCAGAGGAAGCAAACTATCTAACCTTTTTACGATTCGATCTTGCTCCTCGACCGGAGCTACTGGGATTGTGCGTGGTCTCATGTTCGTCATTGACACGTGAACCATCGTGGAACCGGTTGTCGCAGTACGAATGCGCTCCACATCCCACTGAAGAACATAGTTAAGGTAGTCGCGATTCATGGAATAATAACGTATCTTCCAGATGTGGTAATGAAAAATCGACTTCTCCCCACGCCATATATGCGGGCCAAAGGAAGCTGACCATGCATAAAGTAGGTCGCCGTTGCTGCAGTACTTGTCATCCTCCAGATCGAGGTCAGAGTAGTACCAGGTCTCATTTGTAAATAGATTACCGACCCTTAGCACTGGCCACTTACCGGAAGTTTGTAGTTCTTGACGCTTGTATGCGCGTCCGTTAATAAGATCAACAATAGATCCGATCTGGGCCCATTCCCACGTATCTGGCAGCTCAAAGGGTTCGTCTGTTTTTTCCACTGATGGCAGTGGTTTCTGCTTTTTAATTCTTCCCTCCTTTTCGAGTTCCTGCCGTTCAGTTTTGATAGCTTCGAAGAGTTTCTCTGCGGTGCCATCTTCGGAAAGTTGCTTAGTGAGTTTTCCGCTAATGCCTGCGTATAGGATTGCGCGTTCGATTGCTTTGGCGAACTCGCGGTCTAGATACTCTCTCTCTCTCTCAAGTTCAGCAAGTTGGTCAATGAGCGGCAGAACCTCGTCAAGCTTGGCGACAATCCGCTCCTGCTCGGCAAGCGGTGGGATGGGAAGAGGCAGCTCAAGGATGGTTCCCAAATTAAGTTCTTGCTGCTTGGTGCTTCCGCTTGTCAGGTCGTCCATGTTCTGCTGAATGTGCGGCGACGAGATAAAGACGTCGATGAACCGGGGAAGTACCTCTGGAAAGGTTCGTATGACTGTAACGTGCGAATCTGCAGCCATCTTGCCGAAGTCACCTGACTCTGGCAGGACGGTTGACCGACCGACTGTGCCGGTGCCTGTTGAATTCCAAAGAATGTCGCCCGCACTCAGAATCCGATCCTGTGGAAGCGCAGCGAATGCCTCGGACGCATACGGGCGTGCCAGCGCAGGGTCGAATCCTGTCCAGCGCACACACTTCTGAGAGACCGCCAAATAAGGGGAGACATCGGCATACGTTGGGGACTTGCCTCGTTGCGCGTACCTCGCGGCCTCCCCGAAACGCGCCCATACCCAATTGGAAGGTATCGGGAATGGCCGATCTTCATCCGTGATGGGTGGAAGTGGCCTCTGCTTCTGGAGTTTCTTCGCTTTGACCAGTGCGGCGCGTTCTGCCTTAATCTGTTCAAGGAGTTCTGTGGCAGTGCCATCTTCTGGTCGTTGGTCGGTGAGTTTGCCGCTAATGGCGGCTTGGAGGATGGCAGCGCGGAGGCGGTCGGCTATCATTCGGTCACCACCAGGAGCGCTTCGATTTGGGCGATCTTGGCGTCGATTTGCGCGTCGAGTTGGGCTCGTTTGGTCTTGTAATCAGCGATTGTTTCTTCTGGGCTGAGCACGACGGTTGTTTGTTGCGGGAAGCCGCAGAGATCAAGGTTGTAACCGCCCTCGATAAGTTGATCGGCGGTGAACCGCTGGGCTTTGGGGTTGCCGTCAGCATCTTCGATCTCGCGACGATTCGCCCACCACTCTGCGGCGTCGGCCAAGTGTTCTCTCAGCATTGGTCTGGTCTTGGAGAACGCTTTGTAGCCTTCGGGGAGGTCTACTCGGTAGTACCAGGTCTCTTCGGTTGCGCCGGTGTTATCGAAGAACAGCAGGTTGGTGGCGATTGAGGTGTAGGGCGAGAACACAGAGCCCGGCAGGCGGATGATGGTGTGGAGGTTGAACTCCTTGACGAGCCGTTCCTTCAGCGCGAGTTTTGCGCTGTCGTTGCCGAAAAGGAACCCGTCGGGCAGTACGACCCCGGCTCTTCCGTGTCGTTTGAGCCGGTAGGTGATGAGCGCGATGAATAGGTCTGCGGTTTCAGAAGAACGGAAGGCTTGCGGGAAGTTCGCTTTGACCGATTCTTGCTCGGTGCCGCCGTAGGGCGGGTTCATGGTGACGACGTCGAACTTCTCGCTGTCTTTGAAGTCGCGCACGTTGCGTTCGAGTGAGTTGCCGTGAATGAACTGGGGCTGGTCGACGTCGTGTAACAGTAGGTTGGTTACGCCAAGTAGGTACGGCATTGGCTTCTTCTCAATGCCGTAAACGCTGGAGCGGTATGCCTCGCGGTCTTCGACGCTTTCGACCTGTTCGTCGAGGTGTTTGAGCGTTGAGGTGAGGAACCCGGCTGTTCCGGCTGCGAAGTCCGCGACGGTCTCTCCGAGCCTGGGGTTGATCATTTCGATCATGAAGTCGGTGACCGCGCGCGGCGTGTAGTACTCACCTGAGCTGCCCGCGCTTTGGAGTTCTTTCAGCAAGGTCTCGTAGATCTCGCCGAAAGCATGCCGGTCTGTATAGTCCTCGAAGTCAATCTCGTCGATCAGGTTAACGAGTTGACGGATGAGGATGCCATCCTTCATGTACTGGTTCGAATCCTCGAACACTGCTCGAACCACGGATTGACTGAGCGGCGTCGATGCGGTGATCGGCAGCGATTTGAGGACTGGGAAGAGTTCAGTGTTGAGGAACGTCAGCAGTTCCTCACCGGTCTTGGAGCGTCCGTCTTTTCGGTCGGGTGCCCAAGATCGCCAGCGGAGATGTTTGGGGATGATCGACTGGTAGGCGGGGTTGTGGAACTCCCAGTCGGCTTCTTTCGTATCGTAAACCTTGAGGAACAACAGCCAGGTGAGTTGGGCGATGCGTTGGGCGTCGCCGTCGACCCCGGCGTCTCCGCGCATGATCTTGCGGGAGGTTGAGATAAACGAGTTCAAGCTCATTGGCTACTTGTGCTCCTTATGCAGTTTCGTAGAGGGCGTCTTCGAGTTCATGAATGGCCTGGAGGTAGGCGTCGCGTCCTCCGAAGAGGCGGGCAATCTTCTGCGGTGACCCGTACTGGGTGAATGGGTCAACACTGAGGATTCTGGTTGTCTCGATTTCAGAAATACCGATATCTGCGTACTTATCCAAGAGCGCTTCCAACACTTCGCGGCACGTGTCTGAGTATTTGTGGAGGTAACCGCGCTTCTTGACGTGATCGATACGCTCTTGTTTGGTCAGTGGAGGCTTGTCGAAGGCAACGTGGAGGATCAGGTCGAAATCGTCAACGTTGAAGAACCTACCGTCAGCTTCTTCGCGTATCGCCTCAAGGAAGACGCCACGGCTGCTGAGCTGGCCGATGAGTTCGTCCTTTCGCTCGGCCTGCGACCAAGCGGTAAGGAAAGAGTCGAGGCTGGAGTACGTGTTCAGCAATGACCGCTTCGAGAAGTCGCGGATCGATTCGGTCATGAGTTTGCCGGTGACGGGATCGACGTACTGGACACGCTCGTTGAGCAGTTTGACTTCGACACCGCGAACTCGCACCTTGCCTTGCTTTTCAGGGTCTGGGTCGTCGATCCAAGGCGGATCCCAGATGATCACATCATCTGGGCAGAAGTCCTCGATGTCATCTTCAGCCCCGGGGTCTTCCACGGTTTCGTCGTCTTCTGGCCATTCGGGTTCGGGGATCTCGCCGTCATCTCCAGGCTCGGGCAAAGGCATGTCTATGCTGCCTGCTGGGTTGCCGTCGAAATCCGGGTCGGCGAAGAGTCGGGTCGATCCACGGAAGTCCATGATCGTGAAGAACTCTTTGCCATGCTCAGGATCGAGCCGGGTGCCGCGTCCGACGATCTGTTTGAACTCCGTCATCGACCCAATGTTGGACTCCAAGACGATGAGCTTGATCGTTTTGACGTTGACACCTGTGGTGAGCAGTTTCGATGTGGTCACCAGTGTCGGGTACTGCTCGTTGACGTCAGCGAAGTTGTCGAGCTGCCCCTTGCCTTCTTTATCATCTCCGGTGATCTTCATTACGTACCGGTAGTCCTCGATGACCCGTTCAAGGTTCTCGTTCGCTAGGGCTTGGCGCATTCGTTCAGCATGCTCAATATCGACGCAGAAGACGATGGTCTTCGAATCGGTGCCGTACTTCTCCAGCCAGGACGTCACGTACTTGGCAACCATCTGGGTGCGCTCATCAATGATGAGGTTACGGTCGTAGTCCTTGACATTGTACTCGCGATCCTCAACTTCGTTGCCATCAACGTCGACTTGCCCCTCGAACGGTCGCCAGTTCTCCAAGTCGACGTCCAAGCCAACACGGATCACCTTGTACGGAGCGAGGAAGCCATCCTCGATTCCCTGTTTCAAACTGTAGGTGTAGACAGGCTCACCGAAGTAGTCGATGTTTGACACTTCCTTGGTTTCTTTCGGTGTTGCCGTCATACCAATGTGGATGGCGCTAGAGAAATAGTCGAGGACACGTCGCCACAGCGATTCTTCGCGTGCCGATCCACGGTGACACTCGTCAATGATGACGAGGTCAAAGAACTCTGGTTTGAACTGCCGGAATGGTTCTTCACCCTCCTCACCAGCGAGCTGTTGATACAGGCTCATGTAAACCTCGTAAGAGGAATCCAAGTGCTTGCCTTTGACCTTGGTGATGCGGCCAGAGAGTGGCTCGAAGTCGCCGGTGATGGTCTGATCGATCAGCACGTTGCGGTCGGCAAGGTACAGTACCCGTTTCACTGTTCCAGCTTTGAGGAGCCGCCAAATAATCTGAAAGGCCGTGAATGTCTTGCCGGTGCCGGTGGCCATCACCAGGAGTAGACGGTGGTCGCCGTGTGCGATGGCTTCCAGTGTGCGGTCTACCGCTACCTGCTGGTAATAGCGAGCTTCTTGCGGTTTGAATGGGTCAACATGGTATGGCTCAGCGATCAGTGCCGCACCCTGAGCGTCAAGTCTTTTGCCAACCAGATAGCGTTGCCACAACTCATCCTCGGTAGGGAACTCATCCAAGCCGATCGCTCGCTCAACGCCGGTGAAGAAGTCGTGCTCGATGAAGCCCTTGCCGTTTGACGAGTATGCGAACGGGGCGTCAAGCTTCGCGGCATAACCTAGTGCCTGCTGCAGACCTGCTCCGACAGTGTGCTCCATGTCCTTGGCTTCAACAACCGCAAGCGGCTTACGCGACTTCGAACCAAGCAGCACGTAATCCGCTTTGCTGATCTCGCCCCGTTTGGTCTTGGTACCTTGAACAATGAACTGGCCAGGAGCGATGACAAGCTCCATACGAAGTTGCTCTTTACGCCAACCAGCCGTCTCTGTGATCGCAGGTGTAATGAACCTGAGTTTGACGTCCTCTTCAGTGAGCTTTGGCATCGTCATCTCCCTTCACAGACTCGATGACTTTGACGATCGCCGCGATGTCGGTCAGTTCACAGTCCAGTGCTTCGGCGATCTTAACGAGAACGGCGGTGGTGACGTTCTCGTTCCGTCCGAGCTTGGCAACGGTTTCAGTGCTGATGCCAGCTTTTTGCTGGAGGTCGCGCTTCAGCCAGCCTTTGTCGACGAGCTTCTTCCACAACGGGTTGTAGCTAATTCTTTTCATTGCTCCTCCGCTCCTTGCTCGTCTGTTTTCCTGTTCCATTGCCAACCGTAAAGGGCTTTGCCGTCAGGGCCGAGTGTAATGACGCTGGTCTGCATTGGGATCACTGTGTATGGAGATACCCTTCTCTGTGGCGGATAGGTGCCGAGTGAACATCGCTGATCACTGGCTGCGTTCTTGGAGATTTCCCCGAAGGAGTGCTGCGTATTCCCAGATTAATGCATCTGAATCACGTAGATGTAATTTTTTGCGTGTTGTTTTTCGCTGTTTTTGTATTGGTGTTGCGCGGATTTGTGCAGGTGTTAATCGCCGTTGTCAGCCGGATCAATCCAGCTGGTCATACTTCACGCTGCTCCCGCGAGACTTTTCAACTGGATACTTCTGCTCCGTCACAGCAAGCTTTTCCAGCACGATCTGATCGGGCTCAAGCCCGACCTTCATTGCAAGGAAATAACAGTAGGTGAGGACATCGGCGAGCTCTTCTTTGACCGCCTGGGGATCCCCATCGGGCGACCACTGGAAGCACTCTAAGAGTTCAGCGGCCTCGATAGAAATTGATTTCGCCAAGTTTTCGGGCGTGTGGAACTGGTCCCAATCGCGCTCCTTAGAGAACGCGCGTAATTTCTGTGCAACCGCATCGTCAAGCATGCTTTCACTTTACTGCGCGCCACCCCCATCTGCGGGCAGTTTGGTGCGGGTGAATCAAAAACCTAGTTCCCAGCTGCGATGACTCGCTCCAATGCACCCAGTAAACCCTCGTTATCCACCGCGGTCACAACACTCGCAAGGCGCCGGTCTGAACGACGCATCAGCTTCCCCGCCTCGTTAACCGCGCAATGCGCATCCTCGATCGTGACCAACTCAGGATTTGTCAACGCAAACAGCGTCACTAGGTCATGAACCCACATGCCATCAACCGGGCGAGTCTGCTGAGAAAAGGCGAGCCACGGATTAATCCACTGTCGAAGGGCATCGGCCAAATCCGTTTCCTCACAAGCTTTCAACACGCGCTCCCAGCGCTCTTCAGACATATGAGTCGTCCGCGTCGTATCCAAAGGAACAATAGTCAGCGGAATAACGCTATCGAAAACGATTCGCGCAGCCTCGGGGTCGACAGCAAAATTCGTATCCACAAGATCGTCAAAACCAAAGCAGCCACCCATCAGCACGATCTGGCTAACCAGTTCTCTGCACTCAGGATGCGCCACCAGCAAACGCGCGATATTCGTCAGCGGACCAATCGCAACGATTGTTACCTTCTGGACCGGTGATGTAGACGCAGCGGCTGATGCAGCATCCGCAACATCGCGGAACAACTTCTCAGCCACGGCCTCGTCAGTGGAAGAGTCCCCGTCGCCCGCAAGGGGAACGAATCGCCCGTCTCCCCACGCGCTTATTCCTTCTGGGCTCGAGGCGTATTCCTTGCGCTGTTGGTCCCAACGCTGCGTGCTCGCACGCAAAGGATGGGTTGAACCCTGCTGAATATGTGGGGGAGTCTGGCCGCTAAGTGCCGCGCGATCAACGATCTCTTGGGCGCACTTCGCTCCTGTATCAGAAGGCGTGTTCCCGAAGACCGTCCACACGGCTCGGCAATCCAACTCAGGATGGCGCAGGGCATAGAGAAGAGCTAGAGCGTCATCAACATTCGCGCCCGGGATTCCATTTCCCGGGTCGCAGTCGACAATGATCGGAAGAGACATCATGAATCCTTGGAAGAATACGAGCATCCGCAGCTTGCTCGCTTCGTTAAGCGGGAGGTCACGCTTAGGTCACGTGCGTGATTCGTTCCCGTGACAAAATCAGCGATCGCCTCGGCCTGCGAACTTACGGGAATGTCCACGCTGGTTACAGGCGGCCACAAAAACTCAGACAATGCCGTTCCATTGAGAACAACAAGTGCGATGTCCTCGGGCACGGCGACCCCCGCGCGATGGAGTTCACGCAACAAACCAGTAGCCTGTAATTCGTTCGAAACAACCACAGCGTCGGCACCCGAATTGATCAAGGCCTGAGCAGCCTGAACGCCACCGACGCGAGTAAACGGTCCATTAATGACCACGCCCTCGTCGATCCCAGCCTGACGCAAAGCCAAACGCCACCCACGGATGCGCTCGCGGGCATTGTGGCGTCCCTTAGGGCCAGCAACCATCGCCACACGAGTCCTCCCGTGCTGCAGGAGGTGCTCAGTCGCCATGCGTGCAGCCTCCTGTTCGTCAGCGACGAGGCGGGTGATCCTTGAGTGGTTTCCCATGCGTTGACCATCGGGCTCATTGAGTAAAACCACCGGGAACGAGGCGTCCTCAAGAAGATCCAAAGGGAGCGGTTGGGTGACTCCGTACCAGGCGAGCCCCGCGATCTGCTGACGGCGGAAGGCCTCGAGAATCGTCGACTCGCGGTCTTGGTCATCATGAGAATCCCCGACAACCAAGACCATGTCCCTGCGGAAGAATTCTTCTTCGAGGCGTTGGGCAAGCTCGGCTAGATAGGGGTTTGCAAGGTCGGGAACGAGGAGCGCAAAAAGGTCGCTGCGGCCTCGTGAAAGAGACTGTGCGGAGGCGTTGGGGCGATACCCCAAATGCTCGATCGCCTCGAGAACGCGTTTGCGGGTTTCGGGGCGGACATTGCGAGGCCCACCGTTGACAACGTAACTGACTACCGCAGTTGAGGTGCCGGCAAGTCGAGCGACATCGTCGCGGGTGGGCTGCTTCGCCATGTCTATTCGCTCCTTTGGGAGGTGTTAGATTGCGTCCTCAAGGAGAGTGAGGTCGCGGCCGCGGGTCTCGGGAGCAACGAAAGTGGTCGCAAAGCCGATGAAGGCTGTAACCGCAAAGTAGGTTGCCAGCGGGATCCACGAATTGAAGGTTGCAAGGAGCGCCGAGGCGACCATCGGAGCGGTACCACCCGAGAGGATTGAGCCGAGTTCCTTGGCAACAGCCATTCGTGAGTAGCGGTGCTGAACGCCGAAAAGTTCGACGCCGTAGGCCGCTTGAACACCGAAGATGCCCAGCGACCCCAGTCCCATACCGACAACAATAACGCTGCCGACGATCCACGGGTCTTTAGATTGCAGAAGAGCAAAGGCCGGGAAAGCGTAGAGAACCAGGAGTGCGCAGAAGACACGGTACGTGATGCGGCGACCGAAACGATCCGAGAGCCACCCGGAGAAGGGGATGATGGCAAAACCGAGGAACGAGGCGACCAAAACAGCGGTCGTCGGAACGGCTTTCTCCATGGCCAGAGCCTTGACGACGTAGCCAACGAGGAAGGACTGAGCGATGTATGAAGGACCATTTTCGCCGATGCGCAGGCCGAGCATGACGAAGAACGCACGCCAGCCGCCTTCGTGAGCGTCAAGGCCGGCTTCGACAACAGATTCTTGCTCGCGCTTCTTGCGTTCTTTGAATGCGGTGAACACGGGGCTTTCCTGCATGGAACGACGCAGGAAGATTGCGAAGAAAGCGATGAAGATCGAGATCAAGAAAGGAATTCGCCAGCCCCATGTCATGAGCTGTTCCTTCGGCATGGTCAAGACTAGCAGCCAGACTGAGGAAGCAAGGAGCGTGCCCGTGTTGGAGCCAACGCCGATGAGTGAAGCGACTACGCCTCGGTGCTTGACGGGGGAGAACTCGGCGAGCATGACTGCGCCGCCGGAGAGTTCGGCGCCTGCGCCGAATCCTTGGCAGAGGCGCAAGAATACGAGCAATGCCGGGGCAAGCCAGCCGACCTGGCGGTATGTGGGGAGCAAGCCCAGCGCAGTGGTTGAAACGCCCATGAGTCCGACGGTGATAACCATGATGACCTTGCGTCCATGGCGGTCGCCGACACGGCCCAAAATAATGGCGCCCAGCGGACGGGCGAGGAAGCCGACGGCGTAGGTCGCGAAGGATGAAAGTAGAGCGATGATTGGGGTCTGCTCTGGGAAGAAGACATCGCCGAAGACAAGGCCGGCGGCGAGTCCGTACAGGGCGAAGTCGACGTATTCCATTGTCGTGCCCAGCCAGACTGAGAAGATGTTGAGCCAGAAGCTCTTGCGGCCCTCAGGGGTCTGGAAATTCAGGTCCGATGCCTGAAGCTCCTCATTCGATTGTGCCATTAGCTGCCTCCTCGCAGCGTAGGTTGGTAGGTGAGCGTTCCGGTCGGTGTATCCGGTGACGATGGCCACGATTCTACGCGTGTAGATTCTTGGGGGTCAAGAGGCTGATCTTGTCCGTATTTGGGAAGATTTCGGCGATCAGGGTGCATGGGGGGGGAGGCGCAGTCGTTACCACCTGTTGTTCGGTTCATAGGTGGCTGTCCATGAGTCTTCGTGCCTGCCGACCACATCTGGGGGCGCGTGCATGAGTCTTCTACTCAAAGACTAGTTAGTATCTCTTCCTTCGTGGATTTCTGAACGCGTCCTCGCCATAGAAATCGATTTGTCTGTCGCCCCACCAGGCCAGAAACTCTTCAGCGGTTTCGGCGTTGTATTTTTCGTCAAATTCGCAGTCAGATGAGGCGATGATTCCTTCGGTTGCTTCAGCCAGAGCCGCGCAAACCAAACCGTAACCGGTTGAGGCAACAGGAGGGTCATCAGAGTTATTTTCGTCAAACCAGTAGTGGTCCTGTGCCAGAATTTTTGAAAGTCGAGTTGGGGGCACAATATCTTCGAGCTCTTCGACGATGTACCGATCGTCAGCTTCGATAAAAGAACAACTATGCCAGGAATTCGAATCCCAGATCCCATCAATCAAATATTCGAAGCCTAGATACAAATCCGGCGTCCACACCGTGTCTTTTTCGACGTCCTTAATTGGTACCTTCGACGGAGAGGGATAGAAAGCTATAACCTCTATTGTTGAACCGATACCGTGACGGTTCAATAAAGTTTGAAATAACTCTTGTGTGCGCCCACGAATCTCCTCAACAAGAGGCAGGGCATTTACTGTCGGATAAACATCAATGGCTGTCGACATGGGGTTATGCTACTCAGTCCCACCTTCAATTCGTGCCGGTTTGACTTACAAGCGGAAAACAAATTTTAAGTCCAGCTTCCATCCGTCCCATTTGGCCAATGCGATTCATGGCCCCGAAAGCGCCGTCCTTCACCATCGCAACGCTCACTTGGAGGCTCCCACAACAGCGCGTAACGAGCGGGAATAGGCTTCGAGGCCACCCCGATCGCAGAGCTAATCCGACTGCGCAGCGCTTCCCAGTCGTTGAAATCCAGCCAGTTGACTCGGAGGAAACGCCAGCCCTGGTCTTGTAGCGCCTGTTCGCGTTGAACCCACGAGCGTTTTGCGTGGTCGAATTCTCCCTGTGTTGAACCCAGTTTCTCGATTCCATCGAACTCGATGATGAGTTTGGTATGCGGAATTGCGATGTCGACAAAGAAGCGTCGGCCACCTGCTGAGAGCTCATATTGCGTCGAAACTTCGTAGGGACATAGCGCACGGACCACCCAGGTCAGCGCGGCCTCGGCAGGGTTGTCGCAACCCGGATCAATCGAGCCCAGGATCCTTCGCGCGCGGGCGCAACCTCGATGGCCCTCTGCGCGTTCCAAGCGCGAAAGGAGCTTATTACGTATGGCTTCGGCGCGGCCTCGGCAAACGTCTTGCGAGAAATTGTTGAATACAGACCACTTGTGGAGGGCGCTGCATCCTAGGGCGAAGGCTTGAAGCGCATCATCGTGCATCGCGCAGCGGATGAGCGCATCGTAAGGGTGCTCGGTAAGCAGTTCTGAAACCTGCGTGCGTTCCGAGGTAATCGGGGGAGTGCGCCGATAGACTCGCAGGGTCGCGGGCACGGAGATTGTTCTGCATCTGCACGGAGGAATGAGCTGGCTTGTCCGGCGCTGCGGCTGATACAACTCAACGTTTGGGTTTGAGATCCAGCCTTGTACCCCGTGGAGTAGAAGCGATGAGCTGCCAACGACAAGTGGTGTCGTTTTTCCTTGCTGTACTGACGCAATGATTCGTGCCAGTGCAATTGACTCCCAGATTTCCCATGGCTTCGCCTGACTGAGGTCGAATGGCAACCGGACATGGGCGCCGCGGTGTAAGCGCAATTGCCCTTTGAGATGGGAACTTTTGGAGGAGCTCCCGCGATGGCTCAGGGTTACATGCGGCAGTTGCGTGCTCATAGTGGACAGTGTGGGGGCGAGGGAGGCGGATGTGTGTTTTCCTGCCGAAAACATGTGGATGAATCGTTGCAATCCTGCGTTGTGGAAAAGTTTGTTGCGTGCGAAGCGGGTCTTTTGGCGGTGTTCGGGCGGTTTAGCGCTGTTTCGCGCTTTGTGTGTGGTCTCTACGGCGGAATCCGGTGACTTCGAGGCGGATTGACACTGTTTGGCGCGATTGACACCGCTTGGAGGACGGGCATTGCGGTTTTTGGGCTACGCGATGACGCCTAGCGGTGCCAATGCTTCCGGGGTGTGCCAATACCGCCAAGTGGTGGCAATGCCTGCGGGGGACCCCGGTTTGGGCACGAGACCCCGCCCTGCGCACCCCGAAATATGGACACCTTCTGCCGACCCGCCGCCCCCGCGCAACAATGGCAGCATGACAAATCTGAAACTCGCAGTAATCCCCGGTGACGGCATCGGGCAGGAAATCGTCCCCGAAGGCATCAAGGCTCTGGAAGCTGTCATTCCCTCTGATGTCACGCTGCAGTACACAGAATTCGACCTGGGCGCGCGCCGCTACCACCGCACCGGTGAGATCCTGACCGACACTGACCTCGAGGTCATCGATCAGCACGATGCCATTCTCCTGGGTGCGATTGGCGATCCTTCGGTTCCCTCAGGTGTTCTTGAGCGCGGCCTGCTCCTCAAGCTCCGTTTCTCGCTGGACCATTACGTGAATCTGCGCCCCTCGCACTACTACCCGGGCGTCCCGACCCCGCTGGCCAACCCCGGCGACATTGACTTCATCGTCGTGCGCGAGGGCACCGAAAGTCTCTACGCCGGAAACGGTGGAACCTTGCGTAAGGGCACGATTCACGAGGTCGCACAGGAGATCTCCGTCAACACGGCCTTTGGCGTTGAGCGCCTTGTGCGCTACGCATTCGAACAGGCAGCAGCTCGTCCGGCTCACCACCTCACCCTGGTCCATAAGCACAATGTTTTGGTCTTCGCCGGTGGCCTGTGGAGCCGCATCGTCGAGGAAGTTGGCCGCGAATACCCGCAGGTCCGTGTCGACTACTGTCACATTGACGCCGCAACGATCTACATGGTGACCGATCCGGGCCGTTTCGATGTCATCGTTACTGACAATCTTTTCGGCGACATCTTGACCGATGAGGCGGGAGCCGTCACCGGTGGTGTTGGCCTCTCGGCCTCGGGAAATATCAACCCCGAAGG
>CAUSSZ010000027.1:0-17341 GCA_963534475.1 Trueperella pyogenes
TCACCGTCACCGGTGCAGCCGGAAACATCGGTTACGCCCTTCTTTTCCGCATCGCTTCGGGAGCCGTGTTCGGTCCGGATACTCCCGTCAAGCTCAACCTGCTGGAGATCCCCCAGGGCGTGAAGGCCGCTGAGGGCACAGCAATGGAGCTTGATGACTGTGCATTCCCGCTACTCGCAGGCGTGGATATCTACGATGATCCGAAGGCTGCATTCCAGGGCACCAACGCCGCCTTCCTGGTTGGCGCAATGCCTCGCCGTGCGGGCATGGAGCGCGCTGACCTCCTCGAGGCTAACGCCGGTATCTTCGGCCCTCAGGGCAAGGCCATCAACGACGGCGCTGCTGAAGACGTGCGCGTTCTGGTTGTCGGCAACCCCGCAAACACCAACGCAACCATCGCAGCTCACGCAGCCGGTGACGTTCCCGCATCGCGCTTCACCGCAATGATGCGCCTGGATCACAACCGTGCAATCTCGCAGCTGGCACACAAGATCGGTGCAGCTGTTGCCGACGTGAAGAACCTGGTCGTGTGGGGCAACCACTCCGCAGATCAGTACCCCGACGTCTCCTACGCAACTGTTGCAGGCAAGGCAGCAAGCGAGCTTGTTGACGAGGCGTGGCTTGCAGACTACTTCCGCCCGACCGTTGCTAAGCGCGGCGCGGCAATCATTGAGGCACGCGGTGCGTCCTCTGCTGCATCTGCTGCCAATGCCGCAATCGATCACATGCACGATTGGGTACTGGGAACCCCCGCCGGAGAGTTCACCACCGCTGCAATCATGTCTGATGGCCAGCACTACGGTGTTCCCGCAGGCCTGTGCTTCGGCTTCCCCGTCACCTCCGATGGCGGCGAGTGGAAGGTTGTCGAGGGCCTCGAGGTCTCCGATTCAACTCGTGCAGGTATCGAGCACAACATTGCTGCACTGCAAGATGAATACAACACCGTCAAGGAACTCGGCTTCATTAAGTGAAGTTCGCTGAGATTTTTAGTGTGATCGAGGGATTGTTTATTTAATTTCTTTGATTCACTGACTAAAGGGGCGTCGCGTTGCGGCGCCCCTTTTGTTTGCTCACGCGCTGTTTTCATGCCTCATTTCTCTGGTGCATAACGCGCCGCCGCTGGGGTTTAGCTGGCCTTCGACCTCGATGACGCAGCCTCCCAAGTCACGCACCCGCAGAAGAAAATTCCTGCCGCTAAAGCAATGCATCCTCCCGTTGATAGCTCGAAAATAAGGGAAATGGCGAAACCGCAGGCGGAAGTTGCAAGAGCCGCGAGCGCTGAAGCGACCATTAAGACTCCGGGTCGGGCAATATAACGCATCAAACCGGCACTTGGCGCAATAAGCAACGCCAAGGGGAGTAGGGTACCGACCGCGGGAATCATCACGATGACACAAACCGTGATAAGAGCCGAGATAAGCGCGTCGGTTAGCGCAAAGGCGCTGGGGGAGGAACGGAAGGCTGCTCGGTATCCCTGTGCGTCAAAAGATAAGAGGAGAATGTGGCGTCCGCGCAGGGCAAGAATACATAGCGTGCAGACCATTGCGATGCCTGCAAGCACAATATCCACCGGAGTAACGGTCATGATTGACCCCGTGAGGAAGCTCGAAATCTGCAGGGGCAAGGGTGCAAACCACTTTGAGAGGAAATAGCCCAAGGCAAAACTGAAGGTCAAGACGACCCCGGCAGCGGCTCCGCCCGAGACTCCTGGGATTCGTGCCAGGGCGCTCATCAACGCGGAAAGCGGCAAACATAATCCAAGAGCACCCAAGAAAACACAGAGCGCAAGAATGCTGTGGTCCCTAGTGAAAACGGATGCGCACACAACACCGATCACCGCGCCCGGAAAGGCTCCGTGTGTGATCGACTCAGCAAAGAATACGCGCCCGCGCAGGACAGTCATTGTCCCAACAATTCCGGAGAGAATTCCTAGCAGCGTCAGTTCTAACAGGGGAAGGAGAAGGATCGCTAACATGTCCGAACTCTCTTTCGTGCACCGTGTATTCCGACGATGAGCGCGCACAGAGCGACCTGGGTAAGTGCAACTGAGGCTTGGGGTGAAGTAGGTCGGGAAAGGGGAATCAAAAGAGTCGCCATCCCCAGCGCGCCACCCGCGCAGGAAAGAAGTACTGAATAGGCCAGCATCTGCCTCGGCGATGAGGAAAGAAGGCGGGCAGCGAGTGCGGGTACAACGAGGTACCCCACGACCAAAAGAACACCGATCGCCGAGGCCCCCGCGACGACGATCGCGCACATCGAGGCGTTGAGGCAGACATCGCAGAGCGTCGTGGGTACTCGCGCGGCGCCAGCTCCCGCACCATCAAAGGCGCACATGAGCTGAGCGCGCCACGAAATAATGACTAAGGCGCAAGCCAATAGGCAAAACACTAGGGAAATTGTCATGCGCTGGGGAGTAACCTCCAGAAGGCGGCCAAACATCAAGGCTTCCATTTGGCCTGACATATCGCCCTTCTTAAGGGAAATGATGACGCCGAGCGCGAAGAAAGAGGTTAGGACAACTGCTGCAGCGGCCTCGTGCGCACGGTGTCGCATCGCCCAGGTCAATGCGGCAGCAACGAATATTGCGCAGATTCCTCCGCCCGCGGGGATCCAATCGATACCGCCAAAAACCGCGCCGACGACGATCCCTGGGAAGATCGAGTGGACCGAGGCCTCGGCGCCGAATTGCCAGTTGCGCAGATTGACCAGGGTTCCAACCGCGCCCGCTGCAATTCCAAAAAGAACAAGGAAGAGCAGGGGGCGGAGGAAAAAGGGAGAGAGCCACAGGGGCGGAGCACTTGCGATCGCGCTAAACATTGTGGATCCCGCCGAAAGCTTCATTGATGATCTCTGGACGGAAGACTTGAGAGGTCGGCCCATAGGCAACCTGGCGCCCCGCAACAATCAGGCTCTCATCGCATACCTCGGTTGCGACCCGATAGTCATGGGTTGAAATCATGAATGCGGTTCCCTTGGCTTTGGCGTGCCTGATGAGCGACAAAAGAGCTTCACGGTTGGGCTCGTCCAAACCGTTGAAGGGCTCATCAAGTAATACCAGGCGAGGCTCGGCAACCAATGCGCGCGCGACCAGAACGCGCTGGCGTTGGCCACCGGAAAGCGTTCCGAAGCGCTCGCGGGCACGCGCGCATAAGCCAATCTGTTCTAATGCTGTACTGACCGCTACTTTCTGTTCACGACTAAGCGGACGCAGAAGCTTCGCCTTGGGGTACATTCCCATCTCGACGACCTGACGGACGCTGATCGGGAAACTCAAGTCGATGTCGCTGTTCTGTGGGACGTAGCCCAGGAAATCTAGCGGGCAGCTCACTTCTCCAGAGATGACTTGAGCACTTCCCAAGAGTGCTCGCATGAGCGTTGTCTTTCCCGAACCATTTGGACCGATCAATGCGAGTGCATGTCCGGGGCTGAGCGAGAGGGTGATTCCTGTCAGGACCGGAGTTTGGGAATAGCCGATAGCGGCATTTTTTGCTGAGAATACTGCGGTGTCCGGATCGCTGCTTTTAGGTGAGCCCGACAAAACGCGTGCGTCTTCCTCCATGATTGCCGCTTAACGCGTGAGCTCTGAAGGCAGGGGAGCGATCGTTCCATCCCAGGCTTTTGTCATGGTTGTGACGTTATGGATGATCGACCCGATGTAGGTTTCGCCTTCACTGCCCACGGGCCCAAGCGAATCTCCGTAGAGCGCGTCGTCGCCAATGATGGCTTTGACTCCCGCGGCGCGCGCAATCGTTTCAATTGACTTCGAGTTATTCGAATTCTCTGCGAAAATCGCGCTCGCTCCGGATTTCTTCACTTCCTCGGTTGCCTGTGCGATGTGCTCAGCGGTTGCGTCCTGCTGTTCATTGAAATCAGACAAGGCCGCACCGATAAACCTGATGTTGTAGCGTTTCGACAAATATCCGAAGGCATCGTGGGAGCTAAAGAGGACGCGCTTATCGGCAGGAACGCTGTTAAAGCTGTCCTTCGCCCACGCATCGAGGGAATCGATACGCTTTGCGTACTCTTCGGTTGCCGTCCTGTATGCCTCGGCGTGATCCGGGTCTGCTGCTGAGAGGAATTCACCGATGTTGCGGACCTGCAGGGCTGCGTTCGCTGGAGAGGTCCAGACGTGAGGATCGTAGGCGAACTCCGGCTCGCTCTCTCCTTCTTCCGGCGGGAAAGGCCAAGGTGCGGCCTCGACAGTGTGCGTGCCTCGCGAAACCGAGTAGGGGAGTTGCTTGTCGCGCTGTTCCTGACCCTGGGGATCCTTGAGGTCGGCGGCAGTGAGAACACCCGAGGTCACTCCCATCGTTCCTTTGAAGCCCGAAGCGCTCACTGCCTGATCGAGGAAATGCTCGAGGTCGACGCCCGAGACGAGCAGGACTTTCGCCGACGCAAGTGCTTGCAGTTGCTGGGGAGTCATTTCGTGCTCGTGTGCCGAGGCATTGGGGGCAAGTAGACACGTGAGCTGAACTTTTGCGCTGGCTTGCTCGGCGGGGGCCCCAATATGGGATTGCGTTCCCGTGGCATCAGTTTTATCGAGCGAGATGGAGTTTTGTGCCGAGGGCTGCTGCGCAATTTGGGTGACATAGTCGCAGATCTGGGTGGTGCTTGCGACGAGGGAGAGTGAGGTGGAGCCTGACTGTGAAGGTGCAGTTGAGCACGAGGCGAGAGAAGTTGCGCCCAGTAGGCAGGCTGCTGTGGCGGCAAGGAATGAACGCGAGTGAACGGCGGACATTGAAGTTCCTCTTCATTGGGGTGTTATCTAGTTATGGCTTTTTTGCCAAAAAGTTCGCATAGCCGAACTTTGAGAAAGGTTATCGTAACTAAGTGAATTTAGCTAGGCCTTAGTTCCCACAAAACGGACGATTTTGGACGAAACCTCGGAAGTGGCCTCGTCGTGGGGTAAAGTAAAGGCAAAATCGGGGATGACCCGGCTCACGACTTTGCAAGGACTCGCAATGGATACGCTCAATGACCTCCCACTGCGCCAGCTCGATCCCGAAATCCAGGCGGTTTTGGATAGCGAATTGGAACGCCAGCAGCACACGCTGGAAATGATTGCCTCGGAAAACTTCGTTCCGCGAGCGGTGCTTGAGGCGCAAGGCTCCGTCCTCACAAACAAGTACGCGGAGGGTTATCCGGGCCGTCGCTACTACGGCGGATGTGAGTTCGTTGATGTTGCGGAATCTCTGGCGATTTCGCGAGCAAAGGAAGTCTTCCAAGGCGCGGACTACGTCAACGTCCAGCCTCACTCAGGTGCTCAGGCAAATGCTGCAGCCCTCATGGCGATGGCAAATGTTGGCGATACTCTTCTGGGCCTATCCCTGGCACATGGTGGTCACCTCACTCACGGTATGCGCCTGAATTTTTCAGGCAAGAACTATCATGCAGTTGGCTACGAGGTCGATCCTCAGACGATGCGTATTGAACCCGAAAAAGTTCGCGAGGCTGCACTGCGCGAACGTCCGCAAGTGCTGATTGCGGGATGGTCGGCTTACCCGCGTCACCTGGACTTTGCAGCATTCCGCGAAATTGCGGACGAGGTTGGGGCTGTGTTGTGGGTTGATATGGCCCACTTCGCGGGCTTGGTTGCCGCTGGCCTGCATCCCTCACCGGTTCCTCACGCAGATATTGTGACCACGACTGTTCATAAGACGTTGGGTGGCCCGCGTTCGGGAATGATCCTGTCCTCGCGAGGGGAGCAGTGGGGTAAGAAGCTTGATAGCGCAGTCTTCCCCGGCCAACAGGGTGGCCCCTTGATGCATGTGGTCGCCGCGAAAGCCATCGCAATGAAGGTTGCCCAGACTGAGGAATTCCGGGATCGCCAGCAGCGTACCTTGGACGGCGCTCAGGCTATTGCGCAGCGTCTATTGGCTCCCGATGCCCAAGCCGCGGGGATTCGCCTGGTGACGGGTGGGACGGATGTTCACCTCGTTCTGGTTGATCTTGTGAATTCTTCGCTAGACGGACAGCAGGCTGAGGACCTCCTTCATGAGGTTGGTATTACGGTCAATCGCAATGCTGTGCCTTTCGATCCTCGCCCGCCCAGGGTGACTTCGGGCCTTCGTGTTGGAACTCCTGCGCTTGCGACACGTGGTTTTAGCGTTGCTGACTTTGAAGAGGTTGGCGACATTATTGCGACGGCTCTGATTCAGGGAACCAGTGGACAGGTGGAAGTTGAGGCTTTGCGTGCGCGGGTGCGCGCTCTGACGGATGCCCATCCTCTCTATGCAGGTCTGAATCAATGAGGGCTCCGTGGGAAGGTGATGCGAAGGTTCTTGATGGTACAGCGTGTGCGGCTCAGATCAAAGATGAACTTCGTGCAAGGGTTGAAGTTTTGCGCTCTCGCGGAGTTGTTCCAGGGCTTGGAACGATCTTGGTTGGTGAGGATCCGGGGTCCGTTGCCTATGTTGCTGGAAAGCATCGCGACTGTGCCGAGGTGGGAATTGAATCGATTCGCGTAGATCTGCCCGCGCATGCCACCGAGGATCAAATTCTCGAGGCCGTGGCCGGTCTAAATGCAGATCC
Source organism: Trueperella pyogenes (assembly GCA_963534475.1). Classification (GTDB taxonomy): domain Bacteria; phylum Actinomycetota; class Actinomycetes; order Actinomycetales; family Actinomycetaceae; genus Pauljensenia; species Pauljensenia pyogenes_B. The sequence continues at coordinate 6,532 of CAUSSZ010000027.1, forward strand.
TGCCTGCACGGGGTTCATCGTTCAGCTTCCCTTGCCGCGTGGAGTGGACACGAACCGTGTCCTCGAGGCTGTGGATCCTGACAAGGACGCCGACGGTCTTCACCCGACAAATCTGGGCCGATTGGTTCTGCGGGGGAGTGAACCCATTCATTCACCGCTCCCGTGTACCCCGCGTGCTGTCATTGAGTTGATTCAACGCAATGGGATCGACCTTAGTGGTGCTGATGTGTGCGTTGTTGGACGTGGAGTTACTGTCGGTCGTTCAATTGGTCTGCTTCTCACACGTAAAGACATCAATGCGACGGTGACAATCTGTCATACCGGAACGCGGGATTTGGCGGCGCATACGCGGGCGGCGGATGTCGTTGTTGCCGCTACGGGCTATGCGGGCTTAATCACTGCGGATATGGTTCGTCCCGGTGCCGTTGTGCTGGATGTGGGCGTTTCTCGCGTCGTCGATCCGGAAACTGGGAAGGCGCGCTTGAGGGGTGACGTCGCCGACGGTGTTGACCGCGTTGCAGGCTGGCTCTCGCCGAATCCTGGGGGAGTGGGGCCAATGACGCGCGCACTTTTGCTGATGAATGTCGTCGAGGCTGCGGAGCGCTGTACAAACGCGTGAATTTTTATCTGAATAGGTGCAAATAGTCAAGCTTTCATTATTGCTTTTATTAAAGCTTAGCTTTGTGGAAACTTGACTATTTTCCTTTCAGTCTGTCATTAAACTTGAGCTATGTTGATTCAATGTTCTGTGAATTCTACGGCGGCTTTGTTTGCTCTTTTTCTCAAAGACTTGGTTTGAAGCGAAAAGTTACAGCCTCTGAAAGTTAGTTTGGATTATTCTGTCGCGTGCCGCCGTACCTCTACCTGTCTTGAAGCTTGAAGTGTGTGAGAGAGTATTAGAAGCATTCGCGGTTTTTCTTTGGGAAAGAGTTTACTTAACGGTCTCTAACTATTTGTTTCGAGCCTTGCATTTTTTAGGGTATACGTGTAGCTTTCCTGTGAGCAGGGTTACAACCTGTTATCCGGTACCAAGGTGGTTGCCGGTGTTTTCTATGAATTGTCAGGAAGGACAAGTCATGCCAGTTAACTTGAGTGGACGTCATTTCCTCAAGCTCCTCGATTTCACTTCTGATGAAGTTCGCTACCTCATCGACCTCTCGAGCCAGTTCAAGGCACTGAAGCTTACTGGGACGCCCCACCGTTACCTCGAAGGCAAGAACATTGTTCTGCTGTTTGAGAAGACCTCCACGCGTACTCGTTGCGCATTCGAGGTTGCCGGTATGGACCTTGGTATGGGCGTCACCTACCTGGATCCGGGTAGCTCTCAGATGGGCAAGAAGGAATCCATCGAAGACACCGCACGTGTCCTCGGCCGCATGTACGACGGTATTGAGTACCGTGGTTTCGCTCAGGAGATCGTTGAGGACCTTGCTGCGAACGCCGGCGTTCCCGTGTGGAACGGCCTGACCACCGAGTTCCACCCGACTCAGATGATTGCCGACATGCTCACCGTTCAGGAGAACTTCCCCCAGGGAATCAAGGGCCTGAAGTTCGTGTTCATGGGCGATGCTCGTAACAACGTTGCTAACTCGCTGATGGTTGTTTGCTCGAAGCTCGGTCTGCACTTCGTTGCATGTGGCCCGAAGGACCTTATGCCCGCTGATGAGCTTGTTGCACAATGCCGTGAGATCGCCGAGGAGACCGGTGCAAGCATCACGCTGACCGATGACCCGGTTGAGGCATGCACTGGCGCTCACGTGGTCTACACCGACATCTGGGTGTCCATGGGTGAGCCGGCTGAGCTGTGGGAGAAGCGCATCAAGGAGCTCAGCCCCTACCGCGTGACCGAGAAGCTCATGGCTCTGACCGATTCCGAGTCGATCTTCATGCACTGCCTGCCCTCTTTCCACGACACCAAGACCACAATCGGCGCAGATATCGCCGAGCGTTTCGGTGTTACCGAGATGGAAGTTGAGGATGCAGTGTTTGAGTCCTCGAAGTCCCGTGTCTTTGATGAGGCGGAAAACCGCATGCACACCATCAAGGCCGTGATGTACGCAACCTTGAAGTGAGGTTGTTGTGGGACAGCGACTTGTAATTGCACTTGGTGGTAATGCCCTTGGCAATACCCCCGCTGAGCAACTTGAACTGATCAAGGAGACCGCTCGGACCATTGTTGATCTCGTTGAGCTTGGCAATGACGTGATCGTTACGCATGGTAACGGTCCCCAGGTCGGAATGATCAAGGTTGCAACTGATAACTCGGCAACCAAGGTTGGCGGCACTCCCAGCATTCCGTTCCCGGAATGTGGCGCGATGTCGCAGGGCTACATTGGTTACCATCTCCAGCAAGCGATTGATAATGAACTCGCAGTTCGTTCTATCGACCGCCACTGCGCCTCAGTCGTGACGCAGACTGAGGTAAACGCAGATGATCCTGCGTTCTCCAAGCCTTCAAAGCCTGTGGGCGCCTTCTTCACCGAAGAAGAGGCCAAGGCTCTGATGGAAGAGACGGGTAACACTTACGTTGAGGATGCCGGCCGCGGATGGCGGTGGGTGGTTGCCTCCCCGCTGCCGACTCGGATCGTGGAGATTCCCGTTGTTAAGTCATTGATCGATGCTGGCCATATCGTTGTTGCCGTTGGTGGCGGCGGTATCCCGGTAGTGTCGACCGATGAAGGGTTCAGTGGTGTTCCTGCAGTGATCGATAAGGATCGCTCGGCAGCGCTGCTGGCACAGGAAGTTAATGCTGATCTTCTGGTTGTACTGACCGCAGTTGATCAGGTTGCAATTAACTTCAACAAGCCGGATCAAGAGAATCTGGCGACGATGACGCTCGCAGATTGCCATCGTTACATCGATGAAGGCCAGTTTGCGCCTGGTTCAATGCTCCCGAAGGTTGAAGCCTGCATGGGATTTGTTGAAGGCAGCGCTGGAAAGAGCGCCCTGATCACCTCACTCAAGCGCGCAAAGGAAGCGCTTGCAGGTGAAACGGGTACTCGCATTCTCGCGGAGTAGTGCTCACGCGTGTTGCTGCCTCCACTTGATGAAATATGAGTGGAGGCAGCAACACGTTGCACATTTTTATACCTACAGCGTTGTAAAGGACATTGGAGTCTGTAATGACATCAACAGCAGTTGCGGATTCGCAAGCTACTCCGCAAGCAGAAGCGCCAAAGCGGCGTTTTAAACTACATGTGCCTACTGCATTCACCATCCTCTTCATTCTTACCGTGATCGCTGTTGCGGCAACATGGATGGTCCCAGCAGGTTCTTACTCGAAGCTGGCATTCGATTCTTCGAGCCAGATGCTTCAGGTCACCTCTCCTCAAGGTGAAGTTGAGAGTCTTCCCGCAACACAGGAACAACTCGATAAGCTCAACGTTAAGATCGGCATTGAAAAGTTCACCGGTGGATCGCTGAAGAAGCCAATTTCGATCCCCGGAACCTACCAGCGTCTCGATTCGACTCCCCAAGGAATTGCAGATATCACCCAAAGTATGGTGACCGGTACAGTTGAAGCTGCCGACATCATCGTCTTTATCCTTGTTCTTGGTGGTCTGATCGGTGTCGTCAATGCAACTGGCGCCTTTGAGGCCGGCCTTCTAGCACTAACAAAGAAGACGAAGGGACGCGAGTTCGCGCTCGTCTTCATGGTCTCACTCCTGATGGTCCTCGGTGGAACAAGCTGCGGCCTTGAAGAAGAGGCGGTGGCGTTCTATCCGATCCTTGTTCCAGTCTTCTTAGCGCTAGGATATGACTCGATCATCTGTGTCGGTGCCATCTTCCTAGCGGGCTCGATGGGAACAACCTTCTCGACCATCAATCCCTTCTCGGTGGTCATCGCGTCTAATGCTGCTGGCATTGTCTTCACTGAAGGCTTGGCTTGGCGTGTTGCTGGATGCGTCGTCGGCGCTGCAGTCGTCATTGGCTACTTGTGGTGGTACGCAAAGAAGATTAAGGCTAATCCTGCAGCATCCTACACTTGGGAAGACCACGAAGCGTTCAACGCTCAGTGGGCCCTGAAGAGCACCAATGAGGGCTTCGAGTTTAACTGGCAGAAGAAGCTCATCCTTATCCTCTTCGTTGCAGCATTCCCGATCATGGTGTGGGGTGTTATGAGCCAGGGCTGGTGGTTCCCGACCATGGCCGCATCCTTCCTTGCAATCACGATTGTCATCATGCTCCTTTCGCTCTTCGGTAAGAGCCGTCTGAACGAAAAGGCTCTGGTTGATGCATTCACCGAAGGTTCGTCGAGCTTGGTGGGCGTCTCCCTGATCATTGGTCTTGCTCGTGGTATCAACTACGTCATGGAGCAAGGCAAGATCTCCGATACCCTGCTGTACTACTCCTCGAATATGGTTGAAGGTATGAGCGGTCCGCTGTTCATCTTGGCGATGCTCGTGATCTTCTTCTTCCTTGGATTTATCGTCCCGTCCTCTTCGGGCCTTGCTGTTCTCTCGATGCCAATTTTCGCTCCTCTGGCCGATACCGTTGGTATGCCTCGTTGGATCATCGTTTGTGCTTACCAGTGGGGTCAGTACGCGATGCTCTTCCTCGCTCCGACCGGCTTGGTTATGGCAACGCTGCAGATGCTCGATATGAAGTACTCTCACTGGCTTAAGTTCGTCTGGCCAATGGTTGCTTTCGTCCTCGGCTTCGGTGGCCTCATGCTTGTCGCTCAGGTTTTGACCGCCTGAGAGACTGAGCAGATACCCTATGCTTCGTCCTGAAATAACCCGGTAATCTCCCGGTTGTGCGGTCGTAAGCAATGGGTACCTCCCTCGACTTTGGGGGAAAAGGAGAAAGAAGAAGGCTCGGGGTCTGTGTTCGGTGTTGCGACGACACAGGCCCCGAGTTCTTTCTATAGCAATGCTTCGCTTTCAATGAAGATGCGCGGCACGAAGTACGTCTCTCTTTCACCAAAGGGCAATTCGATTGCTCTCGTGAGCCATTAGATATGAGCCACGATAATTCTGAGGAATTCGATAATGAACGAATCGCGTTCTTGTTCAACACTCAGCAGGTCTGAGACTCAACATTTACCTGTTTCCGATTCGGCCCCCGACCATGAACGTACCGATTTAGCACGCGGTTTAAATCGGCGACATATGCAGATGATCGCAATTGGAGGTGCGATCGGAACTGGCTTGTTCGTCGCATCTGGAGCGACTGTATCAACTGCTGGTCCAGGTGGCGCTCTGGTTGCCTACGCTGCCGTAGGCGTCATGGTTTTACTTGTTATGCAGTCACTCAGTGAGATGAGTGCTCATATGCCTGTTGTGGGCAACTATCAAACTTATGCATCTCGTTTTATTAGTCCCTCGTTTGGCTTTGCGATGGGGTGGAACTCTTGGTTCAACTGGACAGTAACGGTATCAGCGGATCTTGTAGCCGCAGGTATTGTGATGTCCTATTGGTTCCCGGATGTGCCTGGCTGGGCGTGGGCCGCAGGATTCTTGCTACTCTTGACGGTCCTCAATGCTCTGAGCGCACGTATCTATGGTGAGGCAGAGTACTGGCTAGCAGCCATCAAAGTCGTCACGATCATTGTTTTTCTTATCGCAGGAATTGCAATGATTGTGGGTGTCTTGGGACATGGCTCTCCTGGACTAGCGAACTGGCGAATTGGTGATGCGCCCTTCCACGGAGGGCTTCTCCCCATGGTTTCGGTATTTATGATCGCGAGCTTTTCCTTCCAAGGCACTGAACTTGTTGGAGTTGCCGCTGCGGAATCAGGGGATCCTCGCCGAGATGTTCCACGTGCGATTAAGTCGGTCTTTTGGCGGATTATGTTCTTCTATATCGGCGCGATCGCAATTATTGGAACTCTTATTCCATTCACCGATCCAAATCTCTTGAGAAATACTGAATCGGACATTGCCTATTCGCCATTTACCTTGGTGTTTGATCGCTTAGGTATTGCTGCCGCGGCAGCTGTCATGAATGCAGTGATCCTTACCTCTATCCTCTCGGCAGGAAATTCAGGATTGTATGCCTCATCGAGGATGCTGCATGCTCTCGCAGTGAACGGCCACGCTCCGAGGATGTTCTGCCATGTGACCAAAAAGGGGGTCCCGAGGAATGCGATGCTTGCGACGATTGTGGTTTCAGCACTTGGTTTCTGTACCGCACTAGTCGGTGAGGGAACTGCCTACAGTTGGCTTGTCAGCATTGTTGGCGTATCGGGTATTTTCATGTGGCTAGGGATTTGTGCTTGCCACATTCGCTTCCGTCGCGCGTACCTGCTTCAGGGTTTCAAACTCGATGACTTGCCTTATCGTGCGCCTTTCTTCCCCCTCGGTCCAATCCTCGCATTCGCTATGTGCTTAATTGTTCTCTTCGGACAGAATTACGAGGCAGTTCTCGCTGGAAACGTCTGGGACGCCGTTTCCTCCTATATTGGGGTTCCTTTATTCCTTGGAGTCTGGTTGGGCTACCACCTTGTGAAAAAAGATCACATGACTCCGTTGGCTGAGTTGGATGTCCGGGGAGTCTCCTTCCAAGAGGCCAGTGAATAATTTCCCTTCCGTAGCGAGAGCTGGTGCTTAGCAGATGCAAGACAGTACCGAGGCCTGAAAACCACATGGATTTTCGAGGCCTCGGTACTCGCTTCTGCTTAGCATTCCGTGTCCGCTAGCTTTAACGCGTGAATTGATTGCCGAGGCCGGGGGTGCGGGGCGGGCACAGGTGATAGTGAACGGGTTCTGAGTAGCCGTAGTTGTGTCAGCTTTCTATTGGAATGGTTGCGTTTTTGGTTAAGAGATGAGGTCAGTGCCAAATGCTGTTTGTGCCACGGCGCATTTCCTTGCCATCGTGCCCCCAGCAACAAGTAGGGTCGCTTCCGAGACTTCCAGAACAGGTCCATCCCAAGCTTGGGTCCTCGGTCTGGGTTTCAACCCAATAAGACTGACCGGACGAGGACAAACCGCACTGAGAGACAGTAGTGGAACCGGTTGACTGCGAGGCAGCGCCGCCACCGTTTGAACACGAACGGGATTGGCGTTTGAGGATTGCGCCGTCCGCTCTATTTCCTATGTCGCGGTTTTGTCTGATTCTGAGTTCTTCGTCGCCCAGGAATGACTTTATCGAGAATCCAGATGATGGCGCTTTGGACGAAAGAAACCTCTGTCACGATGTAGGCAATGGTCATAAGTGTGGGGAGAAAGAAGAATGTGATAGCGACCCTGGACAGGTGAAAGGTGCACTCTGATGCGCAAAACAAGAGTGCTTTCGCGTGTGCCAACGAATAGATGCTCAGCGCGGTGTAGGGGAGGATCCCCCATTTATTGACAATGTTCTGTTTCTTTTGGGTGGAATAGTCTGTTTCTTTAAGGGCCCACAAAATCAAGTACTTAAATGCTGCAATACTCAAAAAGCCAATGAAAATTACCACGAGTGCGACGTCGGAATCGTGGGATAGGGATGATGGCCAGAGCGCGGACGAATTCATGATTCAAGCATAGTTTGCCCTCGCAATATGAGGTTTTCCTAGTGCTCGTCTTGGGGTGGGAGTGTTTGGCCTGGTGGTAGGTGTTTTTTGGCGTTGTCGAGCAGATTGGGGTCGGGTGTGAAGCAGAAAATGATGGTTTCTGGCGAGTTGCCCCAGCGTGAAAGAGTGATGCCGGTGAGCTCGAAGGTCCCGGTGCCGGGGATCGTGACAGGCTCTCCTTCCACAAGGTCTCCTCCGTATGAGGGCAAGTCCACATCCTCGGGCCAACCGCCTCCGATGTTTGCCTTCATCTGTCCATTTTCAATTCGTGCGTCGTTGAGTATGAAGCTGGGAAATTGGCTTCCTCGGACTGGGCGGAAAATGGTGTTGGAATGTACTGCGACTGATTGGCAGGGTTGTGACATGGGTTCCTTCACTTCGTAATGCTGTGTGCATCCGCCAAGTAATAGTGGAATTGTGAGAGTGCTGCTCAGAAGCAGGGCTGTTGGGTGTCTCTTGACCATTACGGAATTTCTCCGATCGTGATGTAACCAAAGTACTTCTCAAATTCACTCCACGACATCGAGAACTCACCGTGCAAAATCGACCTTTGACCATCTGCTTCATTCGCTGCAATGCAAACGAGACAAGCCCAAGACAACGATGTCTGTGAGGGGATTATGGTCTTCTGACTCAAACATCAACCCTTCCTGCAACCCCGTTCTACCTAGAGAAGTGAAAGAAGATAGTTTTCTAGTGGTCATCTTGGGGTGGGAGTGTTTGGCCTGGCGGTAGGCGTTTTTTGGCATTGTCGAGCAGATTGGGGTCGGGTGTGAAGCAGAAAATGATGGTTTCTGGCGAGTTGCCCCAGCGTGAAAGAGTGATGCCGGTGAGCTCGAAGGTCCCGGTGCCGGGGATCGTGACAGGCTCTCCTTCAATGAGGTCACCGTTATAACCAGGTAGTGGAGGATCGTATGCCCACCCGCCATCTAGAGTTGTTTTCATTCTGCCGTTTTCAATCCAGGCTCCTGAAAAGACAAAACTCGGATCGATGCTTCCTTGGACTGGGTAGAAGACCGCGTTGGAATGTACTGCTGCGGTTTGGCAGGGTTGTGACATGGGTTCCTTCACTTCGTAATGTTGTGTGCATCCGCCAAGTAATAGTGGGATTGTGAGAGTGCTGCTTAGAAGCAGGGCTGTTGGGTGTCTTTTGATCATTACGGTATTTCTCCGATCGTGATGTAACCAAAGTACTTCTCGAATTCGCTCCACGTCATCGAGAACTCGCCGTGCAAAATCGACCATTGGTCATTTATGCCAGGGTTTCTGCCGTGTGGATTGACGAGTGTTAGAGATGTTTCATTCGCGCTCTTGATCATGTATGAGTGGTGGGCGTAGATCTGGATTGTTTCATTGTTACCATCGATCATTACAGTGGCTGGAATTCGATTGCTATTCCCAAATATCGGTGCGTACACCGTTGCTGTAGTTACGGGCTTTCCCGACTGGAGTGCCTCTACAACTTCTTGGCGTTCCTGCGCATCGTAGTTTAGGCCTGACCCGAAAATGCTCTTGATTGACGCCTCTTGATAATTGACTAAATGGCTTCCACGCCCCGTGACTCGCAGCAGTCCTTGGCCATTGGTGTTGGAAGTGATGCCATCCCCATTGAGAAAGGAACTCTCGTTGACGCCCCCGGGTGTGAGCTGGGCATATGCTTTTTCGTAGATGCTGACGATACTGGCGAATCCTCCTGAGTTTGCTCCCTTCGCATAGGTCTCACGTACCAATACGAGTGAATAGCTGTCTGGTGAGGGGAGTAGTGGATTGTCATAGATGCGCACCATGTATCCATCTACTTGACCTGAAGAATTGAAATGTTGAGTTACTCCCTTCGCCAGCTGTTCCTGTCCTTTTGGGGTGTTCATAAGTGCAAGAATTGCCGAAATAAAATAGCAGTCACCAATCGCTCCCTGTCGCACTTGACGAAGGTTGTAGTTTCCACTCTTCAAAAGGGACAGTTCTGTGTTGATTCGGGAGATATCTGCTTCGTTGAGCCGTCGTGTACGCGAGGGATCCTTACTTGTTCCCGCTACTGATCTATCGCGCGAGACAGGCTCGAGCCTCAGTGCCTCACGCAATGCTTGTGACAGAATCTCGGCCGCCCATTTCAAAGATTCAATGCGGACGTAGTAATCGTGGGCGATCGATTCGGATTCGTGCGAAAAGCTCGCGTAGATGACCGGACGCTCTTCCTTCGAGGCGGCCTCATAGATTCGATCCATTTCTAGCAGTCGAGGGAGCAATCGATTGTGGATGTAGTGTTTGGCGCTTGCGACTTCGCGCGCGTACCCGGCAATATCGGATGCAGCTGCTTCAAGCCCCTCATACAGGTGCGTGAAACGACATTGTTGTCTATTCGCCGACTCTTCAAAGGCTTCTCGAGAACGCCCGGTCCATATCGTTGTTTTCTGTATCGTTGTACGGAACTCGTCGCCGAGAATCTGCACTGCTTCCGCTTGGTCATGAATTTGAGCTGCAAGGTGATCTATTGCAGAAAGATCCCCGGGGACGTCCCCGATGAGTGAAGAGAAAACCCCCATAGCAGCCATCCTCCAAGTGGTCTTCGTCGACTAGTCCGTACACTAGCGCTTTATGTTCCGCTTTGATGGTGTTTTTAATCAATCGTCATCGAAGTGCGATCAAGTCGTAACTGAAGTGCAAGAAGAGTAATTCTGTGTTGCTCGACACAAAAAGCGCCCAAAAAACTCCAAAAAATTAAGACACGCCCTTAAAAGTCGCGGAAAAACTGACAAAAGTGCCATTTATTCCTTAATCTGTTCCCTGAAGCCACCGAAGTGGCATCCATAACCGACAAGAATGAGGTTTTTCAATGTCCGTCAACCGCACTGAACTTGTTGCCAAGATCGCCGAGCGCGCCAACATCTCGAAGGTCCACGCTGACGCCGCCCTTGCTGCGTTCCAGGATGTCCTGGTCGAGTCCCTGTCCAAGGGTGAGACCGTCAAGGTGACCGGCCTGCTCTCCGTCGAGCGCGTTGAGCGTGCAGCACGCACCGGCCGCAACCCCCGCACCGGCGAAGAGATCAAGATCCCCGCAGGCTTCGGCGTCAAGCTCTCCGCTGGCTCCACCCTGAAGAAGGCTGTCGCCAAGTGAACTCAGCCTTGCGCTGAAAAATACTGAAACTTCGATGCGTTTCCTGCATCGATATTTTCACTCTCGTGTGTGCCCCGGTCCCCCGACCGGGGCACACACGCATCTCAACGCCGGGAGATGAGTTAGCTCGCTTGGCAACAGAGCTGGGTGTAAGCTGAAGGCGCACAAACTGTACACACAGGCGTGTTCGTTGCTTGGCCTCG
>CAUSSZ010000028.1:0-17040 GCA_963534475.1 Trueperella pyogenes
CCTTCCCCTCGCTTCCCCGCCCCGATAATGCTCCCCCAACCGAAGGAACCGAGGGCACGGAACGTGGACTTGCTTACCTGCCCCGATAGCGACCTCAACAGACACCGGGGCCGGGGAGCATAATCGCACTCCCCGGCCCCGGCCTCGTTAATCAACGACACATCATTGGACTAGCTCAGATCCACGCTCCAGAATGAGCGAAGTAGTACCAGCGACCATCGATCTTCTGCCAGCCGGTACGCATCTGGCCATCGGTGCCGAAGTAGTACCAAGACAGGCCGATACGCTGCCACCCGGTCGCCATATGACCGTCAGTTCCAAAGCGGTACCAGTGCCCATCGAGGTTCCTCCAACCGGTCACCATGCGGCCATCAAGTCCGAAGTTGTACCAGTGGCCATCAATCTGCGCCCACCAGATCTTCATGACACCCGTGCTCGGATCGAAGTAGTACCAGTGACCTGCTTCTTCGAACCAGCCATTCGTGCGCGCGCCATAGAAGGTGTAGTGGCTCCACTTTCCGTCCTGCTGATCCCAACCGGTGACCATGATTCCATCGGCATTGAAACGGTAGGTCGCATCGCCAATGAGGACGCTTTGCGAGGCCGCGAAGCTGCCGTCCTCGAGCTGCCACTTCCAGCCGTCGGCGGTGTTCACCCAGTGCGCGGGAGTTGTGGAAGGCGCGGGATCGGGGGCCGGTGTCGGCTCGGGATCAGGGGTGGGCTGAGGGGCAGGCGTCGGATCGACTGACGGGGAGGGAGCCGGAGTCGGGTCCACCGAGGGAGCAGGTTCCGCCGTGGGAGCCGGTGTCGGCTCTACCGTCGGAGCCGGCGTGGGCGTCGGCTGCGGGTCTACCGAAGGCGTCGGCTCCGGAGTAGGCGCGACGTCCTCACCCGGGTCCGTCAAACCCAGGTACGCAGCGTCAACACGCATGAAATCAATGTTCTTGTACCCGCCGGTCTCATACAGCAGGCCCCAAGTTCCATCACCGAGCGCATGCAGGGTCGAGTAGGCCATGTCGCCGCTCTCGAAGACCTTACCCTCATTCCAAGTGAAGCCATCGTCGTAGGACACACGGATGGTTCCATTCGCGCGGGCAGTGGAGGAATCCGCGTTCGAGAAGAGCAGCACGCGCGCACGCGCCGACCCCTGCGGCGCATTCGGGTATGCACGAATGATCGAGGCATTGTTGCGAGGATCCGTCAGATCCCAATTGTGGCGGAAAGGTCCCCAGGTTTGGCCGCCATCGTAAGAAATCGCCTCGAGGCGCTGACCCGCGGTTCCCTGAGTACGCGAGTTGAGCAGCAGGCGACCGTCGGAGAGCTCGACGACCTTATTCTCATCCGCACTGCCTTCGCTAGGTGCACCCGGCTTCCATGTTGCGCCGTGGTCATCCGAGTAGACCGAAACTGCCATGAGCGAGGTGCTACCAGCATTTGCAACCGCATACTGCTGAATCAAGCGACCGGCATGTGCGCCGTAGCGCAACTGGATGCCCTCACCAGATGATGCGAAGCGAGTAAACCACTGGTCGTCATGCCCCTGCGTCACCTGATCGGTAATCGTACGAGGGTTCACCCACGTCTGGCCATTGTCGTGCGACTCGACAACATGTGCGTGGAGAATATTGCGCGCATTGGGATCGGTTCCGAGCTGCGACTGGAAAAGACCCGCATCAAAGGACTTCACCGAGAAGAGGAAGATTGTCCCGGTGCTTCGATCAACGACGAAAGAAGGATCAGAGAAACCGACCTTATTCGCCCCGGGCGTCCCAGCTAGAGCAGTTTGGATCGGCGTCCACGACTTACCGCCGTCCTTCGAAATGCGGTAGACGATCGAGTTCGCTTGGGGTGCGTCCTGGCAGGTTTCGGGGCGGCCATCCCAAGCGGCGATGATCCAACCGTTGGTGGCAGTGGTCAGCGCGGGGATGCGGTGGCATTTAAAGCCCGCCACCCCGGGCGAGGCCAAGCGGGCAACCTCACCGATCGCGTAGTCCTTGGGGGTTTCCACCGGGTCGGGTTCAGGTGCGCGAGATCCGGGAAGAACGGTGACGGCCTCGGCATTGGCGGAAATCCCCCCAGCGATGACGTCGTTGCCATTGCGGTCACGGGTCGCCGCCCAGGCCGAGGTCGGAGTGAAGGAACCGGCTGCTAGGTCGACCTCGGTCACTGTATGCGTCGCAGTGGTGCACTGCTTGGTGGTGTGCGCAGAAAGGTTGTGCCAGCGGCAGTTCGGCGCGCCGGTCGTCAGCACGCCAGAAAGGTTCGACTCCTTCGGGAATACGGTCAGAGCACCATCAGTCTGATTCGTATAGGTGAAGGTATACGTGAGGGTGTCCCCGACGTAGACCTTGTCCCCCAGTTTGTCGGTTCGCGTTGCGGTAACCGTGATGGGAGCCGGAGTTGCTTCACTTGCCGAGGCCGTGGCGGCGTCACCAGGTTGGGTGTCACTTTCGGGGGTTGCCAGTGCCGGCACAGAGAACGAGGCACACATGAGTGCTGCACCTGAGACGGCTGCCAGGGCCCGCCCATATCGACGGAGGGTCATCTTTGGTCCTTCTGGATGAGTGATATGGATGCGTGACTGAAACCCCGCGTGAGCCAGCTCTCAGCCATCACGTAAGTCATCTTACAAATTCGCGTGACCTTCAGAAGGTTTCATCAGGATACTATTCGCTGCCTTTCAGCATATTTACACCAATTTTGTTGATGTGCGTGCGAATACGGGTGGCGCTGTGCGTGTGTAGCTGGCTTTGACACAGGAAAGCTTCAATAGGCACACGTTGTTCTTAACTAGACCGAAGTTTCCTTCGTTTCCTCAGCCAAACAGGGAGCGTTTGTCACATGAAGTCGAGAAAACGCGCAGGTTATCCAGGGGCTGCCCTCGCCCCTCCACACGAAGTCAACAAAAGACACAGGCTATGAGGCATGGCATTTACCAACTTCGTGTGTCTTTTGCTGGGAGGACGGGCGGGAGGAGCGCACGGCCGGCGGAGACAGGACAGAGTAGAACCGCGCGCGAACACAAAAAAGCTGTGGGCCGGTGCGAATGCACCGGCCCGTAGCCATTTGATCAAAACTCTGTCTTGATCAGTAGTCAGGTCGACTGAGCAAGCCGCCCAAACCTTAGATCACATCAGCTCAGCGAGCTGCGCTGCCTTCGGTGTAGTCCTCATCGGCCTGGGTCCAACCGAAAGCCTTACGCAGCTTCTGGCCGGTGGCCTCGATCGGGTGAGACTCTTCCTCGGCACGCAGAGCCTTGAACTCAAGAGCACCATTGTCCTGGTCCTCAATGAAGCGGCGTGCGAAGGTACCGTCCTGAATATCGGTCAGGATGTCGCGCATAGCCTGCTTGGAGGATTCGTCGATGACGCGCGGACCAGAGATGTAGTCGCCGTACTCAGCGGTGTCAGAGCAGGACCAACGCTGCTTGGTGATGCCACCTTCGTTGATCAGGTCAACGATCTGCTTCATCTCGTGGCAGACCTCGAAGTAGGCGATCTCGGGCTGGTAGCCAGCGTTCACCAGGGTCTCAAAACCGGCCTGGATCAGGTGAGAAACGCCGCCACACAGAACGGCCTGCTCGCCGAAGAGATCGGTCTCGGTCTCTTCAGTGAAGGTGGTCTTGATGACGCCGGCGCGGGTGCCACCGATTGCCTTTGCGTAGGACAGAACCAGGTCCCAAGCCTGACCGGAAGCGTCAACCTCAACGGCGACGACGTCCGGGGTGCCCTTGCCCTGGGTGTAGGTCTCGCGGACCTTGTGGCCGGGGCCCTTGGGGGCAACCATGATGACATCGTGGCCGGTGGGGACCTCGATGTAGCCGTAGCGGATGTTGAAGCCGTGCGCGAAGAGCAGGGCTGCGCCTTCCTTCAGGTTGGGGGCAACCTGCTCGGCGTAAACGAAACGCTGAACTTGGTCAGGCAGGAGGATGGAGACGACGTCGCCCTCGGCCACGGCCTCGGGAACATCCTTCACCTCGAGGCCAGCGGCCTCTGCCTTGGCCCAGGAGGAGGAACCGGGACGCAGACCAACGACCACGTCAACGCCGGAATCCTTCAGGTTGAGCGCGTGTGCGTGTCCCTGTGAGCCGTAGCCAATAACGGCAACCTTCTTGGACTGGATCAGCGACAGGTCTGCGCCGTCATCGTAGATGATCTCTGCCATTGTTAATTCTCCTTTAGTTGATCCGTAATCGAGTGGTCACCGCGGCCGATCGCCACGGCGCCCGATTGAACGAGTTCGGTGACGCCGTAGGGCTCAAGTGCCCGCAGCAGCGCCTCCAGCTTGGGTAGTGAACCGATCGATTCAATAACGACCGCTTCAGGATGGACGTCAACGACATGTGCGCGGAACAAATCCACGATCTGCAGCACCGAGGTTCGACACGTCTCATCGGCACGAACCTTCATGAGCAGCATGCGACGCTCGACGGCCTCGTCAGGGTTAAGCTCAACGATTTTCAGGACATTAATCAGCTTGCCCAGTTGGCGCTTGACCTGCTCAATGGGGGCGGTATCCGCATCAACAATGATGGTCATGCGGGAAATATCGGGATGCTCGGTCTCCCCCACCGTCAATGACTTGATGTTGAAGGCTCGGCGAGCAAACAAACCGGAGACGCGGGTCAGCACGCCGGGCTTGTTTTCCACCAGAACAGAAAGCGTATGCCTCATCAGTCTTCCACCTCCCAGTCAGGGGCGATATCTCGCGCGTATCGGATATCGTCATTGGGGACGCCGGCTGCAACCATCGGCCACACCATAGCATCTTTAGAAACCCTAAAGTCCAACAAAACTGGACGATCGTTAATTGACATGGCCCATTCAATGGCCTCTTCAATATCCTCAGCATTGCGCACGGTCCGCGCGGCCATTCCATAGGCCTGAGCAAGCATCTCGAAGTTCGGAATCTGCTCGCCATCTTGCGGGTTCAGGGTCGTGTTCGAGTAGCGCTCACCGTAGAACAGTGTCTGCCACTGGCGGACCATTCCCAACACGGAGTTGTTGATCAGGGCCACCTTCACAGGGATTCCATTCACGGTGCACGTTGCCAACTCCTGGTTGGTCATCTGGAAGGAACCGTCACCGTCAATCGCCCAGACGACCGATTCGGGGACGCCAACCTGTGCGCCCATCGCCGCGGGAATGCAGTATCCCATGGTTCCCAAACCACATGAAGAAATAAAGTGGGATGGCTTTTCCAGCTGGAGGAACTGAGCAGCCCACATCTGGTGCTGGCCCACACCGGTCACGTAAATCGCATCGGGACCGGCAATCTCAGAAAGCTTTGAGATCACCTCTTGGGGAGCCATGAAACCGTCGCTTGGCTCGCTCCAGCCCAGCGGATACTTCTCACGCAGACGGTTAAGGTAACGCCACCATCCCGAAAGATCGGGGTGCCCCAAGCGCTCATAGGCCTCGGGAAGGGCAGCATTCAGAGCAGCCAAGGCAGGCTTCAAATCTGCAACCACGGCCACGTCTGCGTAGCGGTTCTTCGACATCTCGGCCAGATCGATATCGACGTGCACGATGCGTGCGCGAGGTGCGAAGGAGTCCAGCTGGCCGGTCACGCGGTCATCGAAGCGCGCACCCAAAGCCACAATCAAGTCCGCGCGCTGCAGTGCACCAACCGCGGGAACGGTACCGTGCATTCCCGGCATCTTGAGGTTGTGCGGGTCAGAATCGGGGAAAGCTCCACGTGCGGGAAGCGTTGTCACGACGGGCGCGTCGGACAGTTCCACCAGCGTGCGTAGTTCCTCTTCCGCACGTGCGCGGACGAGGCCACCACCGACGTAGAGCACGGGAGCCTGGGCTCGCGCGATTTCCTCGGCGGCGCGAGCAATTTGGCGCGGAACGGGCTCGAATGCGGGCTCATACCCGGGAAGCTGCAGCTCAACCGGCCACTGGTATTCAAATTCTTCGACCTGAGCCGAACGGGTAATGTCCACGAGGACCGGACCGGGGCGACCGGTCGAGGCGATGTGGAAGGCTTCAGCCAGACGCTGAGGGATCTCAGCCGCGCGAGTGACCAGGAAAGAATGCTTTGCCAAGGGCATCGATGCCCCAACGATGTCAGCTTCCTGGAATGCGTCAGTTCCGATCAGCGAGGCGCCGACCTGGCCGGAGATCACAACGATCGGGACCGAATCGATATTCGCGTCTGCGATTGCGGTCAAGGTATTCGTCGCGCCCGGACCCGAGGTCACGATCGCAACACCGACCTTTCCGCTTGCCAGCGCATAGCCTTGCGCGGCATGTCCGGCGCCCTGCTCGTGGCGAACCAAGATGTGGTGCAGTGACGAGCTCATCAGGGGGTCATAGGTGGGAAGAATTGCTCCACCGGGCATACCGAAAACGTCGGTCACCCCCAGGGCTTCAAGGGTATTCACAATGGCCTGTGCGCCGGTCATGACCTGGCGTTGTTCTTCAGTCATCATCAGCCTTCCAGTCGGTTCTACGCTTCCGCTTCAAGGAGCGCGGTTTGCGCCGCAATTCCTTGCGCGAATCATGGGGTGTTGGCATGAAAAAATCCCCTTCACAGGTGCGGGCGCGTTCTCCTCTGTTCCCGAGGCCGAAAACGCGTAGCGCAAGTGCGCGGGGATTGTGGCGTGCGTTCCATCCGACAATTCACACGGCAGGAATCGCACGCCTAGGTACGATGACCGAGACGAGAATTCCTGAAATGCGAAGCTTCATCACGCCTCTAACCGTACGGGCTTGCGTCACCATCGGCCTTTTGATCTCACAGTGCAAGATAACTGGGACCTTGGCCTCAAAATCGAAAATTTGTCAGACGTGAGCTAAGAGCAATTAGCACCATTTCCGCAGAATCTTGCGAATCGCCCATTTTGTCCTTTTCCAGAAGAGTCAGATACTGAAAACGGATAGAAAAAATCCTGATCACCAGACAATGGAGCCCTCACAGTGGAGATCTTATTTACCAAGCTTGCTGATCAGCCCGTCCTATTCTTGTTCCTCCTCATTGGCGTGGGAATGGCTTTTGGCCACATCAAGATCAAGGGCATCGGACTGGGCGCAGCAGCTGTCCTTTTCCTTGCAATCATCCTGTCCGCATGGGCTGAAACCTACGGAATTCACCTACGCGTCACCCGAGAGCTGGGCACACTTGGCCTTGCGCTCTTCGCCTTCGCTATCGGTATGAACTCCGGCGCTTCCTTCTTCCACAACATCAAGAGCGCAGTCGGACCAATTTTGGCCATGGTTGCCCTTTACGGTGTATCCGCAGCCGCCGGCGAAGTTATCGGCCGCATGTGGGGAATGGACCCCGCACTCATCGCAGGCACTTTTGCCGGGTCGGTAACCAACACTCCCGCCTTGGCCGCTGCTGGTGAGGCCTCGGGAAAGTTGGACCTTGCGACGGTCGGTTATTCGATTGCTTACCTCTTCGGCGTCGTCGGAATGCTTATCGCTTCTGCAGCAGCTCTCTCTTACGGCAAGCGCGATAAAGATGCCCCCTCTCCCCTGGCGAACCGCACGATTCGCGTCGAGCGTGGCGACCATCCCTGCATCGGCGATATCCACACAATGATGGGTTCAAAGGTCACTTTCTCACGTCTGCGCCGAGGCGAAACCGGCCCCATCATGCGTCCTTCAATGAACGACACCCTTGACCAGGGCGATTTGGTGACCGTCGTTGGCCCGCGCGAGTTGGTTGCGCGCGTTGCAACTGAACTCGGTCACCCCTCGTCGCACTCCTTGATCGAAGACCGTGCATACTTGGACTTCCGTCGCGTGACGATTTCTAACCCGAAGCTCGCCGGTCATACCGTTGAAGAACTGGGCCTGGCTGATAAGTACTCCGCAACAATTTCCCGCGTGCGCCGAGGCGATGTCGATATGATCGCCGAACCCGGACTGATCCTCCAGCAGGGCGACCGCGTTCGTGTCGTGGCCCCGACCTCAAAGATGCGCGAGATTACGAAGTTCTTCGGTGATTCTGCGCGAGGCCTCTCCGACCTGAACCCAATCGCCTTGGGCGTCGGCATGGCACTGGGCATTCTCATTGGCGAAATCCCGATCTTTACCCCAACCGGCGCATACTTCTCGATTGGTTCGGCTGCTGGAACGTTGATCGTCGGCCTGATCTTCGGACGTCTGGGACGCATTGGTCCCTTCGTGACCGCGATGCCGTTCACGGCCGGTCAGGTCTTGGCAGAGTTCGGCCTTCTGGTCTTCCTCGCACAAGCGGGCGCTAACGCAGGTGGACAGATTGAAAAGGCTTTCACCTCTGGCACCTGGCTGCAGATCCTTTTGCTGGGAATCATCATGACCTCGATCATGGCCGTTGGCCTGTACGTTGTCATGCGCTGGATCTTCAAGATGGGCGGAACGAAGCTCTCCGGTCTACTCGCTGGCGCTCAAACGCAACCTGCAGTCCTTGCCTTCGCGAACTCTCGCACGAATATGGATCCACGCGTTTCCTTGGGCTATGCCTTGGTCTACCCCGTTGCCATGATCGGCAAGATTCTCGTCGCACAGATCATGGGCGGCATGTAATCGCTGCCCCACTGTTTTGAGCGCAGTCAATTAAGCCGCGCTCAAAACAGTCACCGACGAAACTAAAGTTTGGGCCCCGCACCAGCAGGTGCGGGGCCCAAACCCTTGTCTAAGCGAAGACCTCAGTCACGCGGCTTTTCGCGCATTTCCCAGGTCTCGATGATATCGCCTTCTTGAATGTCCTTGTAACCCAAGGTGATACCACATTCGTAGCCCTCGCGGACCTCGGTGACATCGTCCTTCTCGCGGCGAAGAGATGCGATCTCCAGGTTGTCTGCAACAACCACACCGTCGCGGACCAGGCGAGCCTTGGTTCCACGCTTGATGGTGCCATTGCGGACAATCGAGCCTGCGATGTTGCCGAACTTGCCGGAACGGAAGACCTGACGGATTTCCGCGCTGCCCAGTGCGACCTCTTCGTAGATCGGCTTGAGCATGCCCTTCATCGCGGCCTCGACATCGTCGATCGCCGAGTAGATGACGTTGTAGTACTTGATCTCGACGCCCTCGGCATCGGCCAGTTCCTGAACGCGTTCAGCCGGGCGGACATTGAAGCCAATGATGACCGCGTTGTCCACGGTTGCCAGGTTGACGTCGTTCTGGGTGATTGCACCAACACCGCGGTGGATGATGCGAAGAGCAACCTCTTCGCCCACATCGATGCGCAGCAGCGAGTCTTCCAGAGCTTCAACAGCACCGGAGACGTCACCCTTGATGACCAGGTTGAGGGTATCGACCTCGCCTTCCTTAAGGACCTTATCGAAGTCCTCAAGGGAGACGCGCTTACGGCGCTTGGCCAGCATGGCCTGACGTTCTGCGGCCTCGCGCTTATCAGCGATCTGGCGGGCAGTACGGTCATCGGTGGCGACCAAGAAGGAGTCACCAGCGCGAGGAACCGAGGTCAAGCCCAGCACTGCAACGGGGGTCGAGGGTCCGGCCTCGGCGACATCGTTACCGCTGTCGTCGAACATCGCACGAACACGGCCGTGCGAGGAACCGACAACCAGGGAATCGCCGACGCGCAGGGTACCGCGCTGAACCAGCATGGTCGCCACTGCACCGCGGCCCTTATCCAGGTTCGCTTCGATAGCGACACCGCGGGCATCGGTATCGGGGTTCGCTTCAAGGGTCAGCGCTGCATCAGCAGTCAGCAGCACGGCCTCGAGAAGCTCACGGATACCCTTGCGCTGCTTGGCCGAGATGTCGACGAACATGACGTCGCCACCGTACTCTTCGGCAACCAGGCCATATTCGGTGAGCTGGGCACGAATCTTATCGGGGTTCGCGCCTTCCTTATCGATCTTGTTGACTGCAACAACGATCGGCACGCCAGCGGCCTGCGCGTGGTTGATTGCTTCAACAGTCTGAGGCATGACACCGTCATCCGCTGCAACCACGAGGATCGCAATATCGGTGACCTGCGCACCACGGGCACGCATAGCGGTGAAGGCCTCGTGACCGGGGGTATCGATGAAGGTGATACGGCGAGGAGTTCCATCCTCGGACTTCACCTGCACCTGGTAGGCACCAATGTGCTGGGTAATGCCACCGTGCTCAGAGTCGACAACGTCGGTGTGACGGATGGCGTCGAGCAGCTTGGTCTTACCGTGGTCGACGTGGCCCATGACCGTGACGACCGGGGGACGCGGCTGCATGTTCTCTGCATCGTCCAGCTCTTCGGCTTCGAGGTCGATGTCGAAGGACTCGAGCAGTTCGCGATCCTCATCTTCAGGCGAGACAACCTTGACGTCGTAGCCGAGCTCTGCGCCCAGTGCTTCGAAGGTGTCCTGATCCAGCGACTGCGTGGCAGTTGCCATCTCTCCCAGGTGGAAGAGGACGGTCACCAGCGCTGCGGGATTGACGTTGATCTTCTCAGCGAAGTCAGCAAGAGAGGCACCCTGGCGGATGCGGATCTGCTGTCCATCGCCACGAGGAATCGAAACGCCGCCAATGACGGGTGCGTTCTGCTGTTCAAACTCTTGACGTTTTGCGCGCTTCGACTTACGTCCGCGCGAGCTCTTGCCGCCACCGCGACCGAATGCGCCCGGCGTTGCACCGCGGCCGCCACCGCGACCACCGCGCGGCGGAGCGAAACCGCCACCGGCATTTGCTCCGGGAGCGCCCTGGCCGCCACCGTTACCGCCACCCGGACGGGTACCGCGGCCTCGGCCACCACGAGGACGTTCAGAAGAAGGTGCGGGGCCACCCGAGCGAGCGAAGTTCGCCTGTCCGGGCATCATCCCCGGGTTCGGACGCGGGCCGCCACCGGAAGGTGCGCCACTGCGCTGCGGACGAGGTCCACCCTGACGTGCTCCCTGAGCACCACCGGGACGTGCCGGGCGCTCGCCCTGTGCGCCACGTGCGGGACGGTTTCCACCGCGACCGCCCTGGCTGCCACCGGGACGGGGCATTCCCTGGCTGGATGCGTAGGGGTTGTTTCCGGGGCGAGGGCCACCGGGACGGGGTGCTCCGGGACGAGGCGCACCCGGCTTGGCTGCAGAGCCACCGGGACGCGGGGCGCGAGGAGCTCCGGGCTTGGGAGCACCGGCTGCAGGCTTGGGAGCTTCCTCATGGCTTCCACGAGCTTGGCGCGGTGCCGGTTTGGGAGCGCGGGGTGCAGCTTCGGCCTTTTCGGCTGCTGCGGCCTTTGGTGCTGCCGCCTTGGGCGCACGAGGCCCAGGCTTATGAGCAGAAGGCTTGGGAGCTTCGGCAGCTGCAGGAGCGTCATCCTGTGCGGGTGCTGCCGGGGCGGTTTCAGCGGTCTTGGCGGAAGCCTTTGCCTTGGGCTTGGGGGCCGCCTTCTTCGGGGCGCTCTTAGCGTCACCCGATGCCGAACCGGAAAGCTTTTCAAAGTGCTCGCGCGCTTCACGCGCTACGGGCGGTTCAAGTGCGGACGAAGAAGCTTTAACGTATTCGCCCTTGTCTCGCAGGTAGGCCAGCAATTCCTTGCTGGGGATTCCGAGCTCTTTGGCGAGCTCGTGGACACGCAGTTTTGCCACTTTTCTCCTTGTTCGGGAACGTCCCCGAACGGAGACGTATCACTGATATTGCAGGCAGCTCATCGCTGGGTACTCATCGGGTGCCCATGGGCTTTCAACCCGCTTTCGCTACTCGTTGTCCGGCGCCCTGTGCGCCGCAGACAGAATTTCCTTCCCCAGTTCAGCCCACTGCTCATCAGTCATTTCTACTGATCGACGCAGTGAACGCCCGATCGCCCGCTTGCGGCGGGCGAGGTCTAGGCAGCGGGCCTCGGGATGAAACCACGCTCCCCGACCGGGAAGTTGACGACGGTGATCAACATGAAGATCCCCGTCAGAGGTCGCAACAACGCGGATGAGTTCCGCGCGTTGCGCGCGTAATCCACACCCCACACAGGTGCGAAGCATCAGAGTGGAGTTAGACACGCCTTCAAGCTTAGCCGAGTCAGTCCTCTTCCAAGCCATCGGATTGTGAGCGACTGATCACGTCATCCGGTGTAGATGAACGCGATGCCAGTCCTTCTTCACCATTCTCAGTGTCGGAATGGATGTCGATGTGATAGTCGGTCAGGCGCGCTGCCAGTCGAGCGTTCTGTCCTTCCTTACCGATTGCCAGCGAGAGCTGGAAGTCGGGAACGATAGCGGTGGCAGTACGCTGCTCCACGGAGTGAACGACAACGCGAGCCACGCGTGCCGGGGACAGCGAGTTTGCAACGAAACGTGCCGGATCTTCAGACCAGTCCACGATGTCGATCTTCTCGCCACCAAGTTCCGTCATCACCGCACGAACACGCGAGCCCATCGGGCCGATGCATGCGCCCTTGGCGTTGACGCCTTCGCGGGTAGCAACCACGGCAATCTTGGAGCGGTGACCGGCCTCGCGGGCAATGGCCTTGATCCGAACCAGTCCCTGCTGAATCTCAGGAACCTCGCGTTCAAACAGTCCCTTGACCAATCCGGGGTGAGTGCGCGAAAGGGTAATACGAGCACCACGATCGGTGCGCTCGACGGAAACGATCAGTGCGCGCAGGCGGGTTCCGTGCGAGTAGTCCTCTCCGGGGACCTTCTCGGAATCGGGAAGAATGGCCTCGAAATCATCGGCCAGCTTCACGGTGGTCATGCGGGAGTCACGCGACTGCTGCACGACACCGGTCACAATCTGACCGGTCTTGCCGGCAAAGTCACCCAAAACGCGCTGATCATCAGCATCGCGCAGGCGCTGCATGATGACGGAACGCGCGGTGGATTGTGCAATGCGTCCGAAGTTCTTGGGGGTGTCATCGAATTCGCCGATGGGGTTACCCTCTTCGTCTTCTTCGGTGGCCATAACGGTCACGCGACCCGTGCGCTTATCGATCTCAATTCGAGCCTTTGCAATTGCGCCGGGGATGTTGTGGTACGCCTTCAGCAATGCCTCTTCGATGGCATCAACAAGGGTATTGAGCGATACCCCTTTCTCATGTTCGACCATTCGCAGGGCGGTCATATCGATTTCCATAGCGTCCCTCATTCCCACGAGCCGAAGTCGACGCGCGAACGCGCCTTCTTGATCTCGTCATATGCAATTGTGTGGCTTTCAGCGCCAGTATCTACAGTAGCGCCTTTATCGTCAGCATTGCTGACCCGTCCCACAAATTTGTCACCATTTCGCATCTTGACGCTGACCAATCCGCCAATTTGGCGCTTCCAATGGTCGGGTTTCTTCAATTCGCGTTCGAGACCGGGGGTGGATACTTCCAGCATATATGCGTCAGAAATCGGGTCAGCGGCATCCATAGTTTTGGAGATCGCGCGTGAGATATCCGCGAGCGCATCAGAGGATAGCTTCTCGCTTCCCAGGGGCTCTTCGACGGTGATTCGGCAGACCAGGGCGCCATTCTGCTTGAGAATAGTCACCGCATCAAGTTCGGCTCCGGCCCCGGTGACAATACCTTCAACCAGCGCACGGACTTGTTCTTCAATCTGTGTGGGTGCCACCTTCACTCCTTCACGCGACACGGTATTCTAGGCAATCGTACTCGTCTTTTGACCATGGGATGATGTTGTTGTGAAACACCCGAAACTCTTCACTGCGTTCGTTGCTGCCTGTGCTCTTAGCCTTGGAGCGTGTGGAATCCACGTGGAATCCCCCAGTAGCCTGCCCGCATTGACCGGTTTCGCGCTCTCCCGTGACACCTCCGCGCGCACCGAGGCCGCCGCCGCCGATCGCGCGCATTCCCTTGCTTCCCTTGCCACCCAGTGCGCCTCGTGTTCTTCCGCTCTCGAGGCCGTAGCAACGAGTTCCCGGGAACGCTTGGAATTCCTCGGAGGAGTATGGGAGCCCTGGAAGGGCCGCGAGGATGCCGCTTCACTCCCCCAACCCGAGGCGATTGCAGAAGCTCCCTATACGGTGAAGGATTTCGTCTCCTGGCTAGTCATCTCGGCTCGCCGGGATCTTCAGACCGCGGCAAACCCGACCATGACCTCGAGCGAAGAAGCACGCCAGCTTGGCGCAGTCGCACTTGGGCGCTACGCCTCGGCAGTGCAATTGGCGAATGCCTACGCGATCAACCTCGATGAGGGCGAGCACGATGTTGATGCGCTGGCCCAGCGACTGATCGGCCAAAGCGGAAAGACGCCTTCGTGGATTGTCCGAACCGGCACCTCTTCGGATTTAGCCCTCCCCCAGCCTTCGCAGACGACTTCTGCTTTTGCGAACTCGGAACAGGCCGCCCAGACAACAGCCAATTGGGATTGCATCGCTCAGACACTTCCGAAGTCCGCGGTGACAAGCGAGGACTTCTCATCTGCAGAAATCATTGAAAACGCGCTTCTTGATCGGGCTTCACGTTCCTTGGAACGCGGAAGCAAAGACACGCGCCAGCTGCGCTGCTCAATGCCTGATCACTCCCCCGCTTCTCTTGCTCAAGCATCGATGCGTGCGGATATCAATCTCTTTGCTTCAGAGTCCCAGGATGTGCGACTTTTCGGCGCTCGCGCTGCACTGGATGATGTTCGCCTGTGGGCCAAAGCTCCCGGTATCTCGATTCCAGCGGTGGTGACACTGCAATGAGCACGGAAGCTGAAAATACAAAACCGGCCTGGCAAGAGATTGTTCCTACAGGGGACGCCAATTCGCCTCATATTGAGCTTTCCGATTCGCGGATTCTGGTTTCGGGGCGTTTTGCTTTGATCCTGATCGAAGAGGATCACGTTGTTGATTCGGGAATGTGGTACGAAATCCAAAACGCGCGATGGAACGGCGAAAAGCAGGAACTTCGCGTGACCTGGGTTGATCCTTCCCGCGCTCCTTTGACTCTGAAATCCAGCGACTCGTCAATGCGTCCTTTTATGGAAGACCTTTCCGAGAAGGTGAACCGCACCCAGGTCGTTGTCCGAAATGTCACGGCTCCTTCCGGAACGGTGATCACCGGCCAGATTCGCAGACGCGAAGACGGTGAGTTGTTTTCCGTCCTTTCGGCCAACGGCCCACTGGATGATGAAGGAATCGCAGTGGCTCAAACATTTGAACGCCAACTGCGAGAAAGCGTTGGACTGGAGTAGTACCTGCCGCGGGGGCTATTGTGCGCGTTCGGTAAAGCGGCGACGCACTTCTTCCAGACGCATCAGCTCTCGGAATGCTTGAGTGTACTGCGGGTCATCTTCGCTCAAACGCTGAAGGTTCGCATTCGCATCGGCCAGCCTGCGCGTCACATCCAAACGCACCATTGCCCCCATCGCTCCACGACAGTATGCGCGAAGTTGATCTTCGCGATCTTGCGGCAGCGGGGCAACCGCAAGTTCCATCAAAACCGCTGCAACTTCAGGAATCATCAGCTCGCGCACGTCATCAACGAAGGCACGAGTCGCGGCTTGCGTGGCTTTCTCGCCTTTACCGAAATGTTCTTCGGCCTGACGAAGAAGTTTGACGAAAGCATCAAGCCCACCTGCGGCTCGAATCGCGTCGTGAACTGCGCGGTAGGAAGGCACCGAGAATGCCTCCCCTCCAAGTTCTTCAAATCCCGAACCCACCACGTACATGGGGTATTGAACCAGCGCTTCCAAGGCCTGGCGTTCGATCTTTGACACGGGGTCTTCCGGACCGCGCCGTGCGGGCATGGGGGCCGAGGCCTCGGGAGTTGCTCCCCCGCGCCCGTTCGAGGCCGGGCGTGAGTTCCCAGAGGAGCGCACGGCGCGTGCGACCTCGGAGATATCCATACCAATCCACCCGGCAAGCGACCTGGTGTATTCGCGTTGAAGAGCGCGGTCACGAATGCGAGCAACCACGGGAGCCGCAGCACGAAGGGCTTTAACGCGCCCCTCTGCAGTCCTAAGGTCCAATTGGCGCAAGACGGAGCGAATGACGAACTCGAAAAGCGGGGTCCGAGAGTTCACCAGCTCCATAACCGCACGCTCGCCTTGAGCCATCCGCAATTCGCAGGGGTCCATGCCATGGGGCTCGACGGCAACAAAGGTCTGCGCCGCAAAGTTTTGATCCATATCAAAAGCACGAAGCGCAGCTTTTTGACCAGCCGCATCACCATCGAAAGTGAAGATCACTTCACCGCCATGGGTCTTCCCACTACTTAAAACGACTCCCGCCGCACTATCGGCGGTATCTCCCAGCAGTCGGCGAACGATCTTGACGTGTTCTTCCCCAAAAGCGGTGCCACAGGTTGCAACCGCACACCCGACTCCCGCAGCATGGGCAGCCATAACATCGGTGTAGCCCTCAACAATGACAACCCTGCGTCCCTGAGTGATTTCTTTCTTCGCAAGATCCAAACCGTACAGGACTTGGGACTTGT
Organism: Trueperella pyogenes; assembly: GCA_963534475.1. GTDB lineage: Bacteria > Actinomycetota > Actinomycetes > Actinomycetales > Actinomycetaceae > Pauljensenia > Pauljensenia pyogenes_B. Next base: position 16,282 of record CAUSSZ010000028.1, read on the forward strand.
GATAAATCGGCGTTTCAGGGGTGTTGAGGTACTTCGGGGATTCCTTGTCCTCATCGTTCAAACGCCGGGCGCCAAAACCAACAGTCGCGCCCGTAATATCGCGGATTGGCCACATCAGCCTTCCACGGAAACGGTCGTAAAGTCCGCGGTTACCCCGAGTCGCCAGGCCGGCAGTTTCAATCTCTTGATCGGTGAAGCCCTTGGAACGAAGGTGACGCGTCAGCGCATCCCACGAGGCCGGAGAGTAGCCAATTCCGAAGTGCCGGCACATCGCTTCATCAAAGCCTCTGCGTCCCAAAAATTGACGCCCAAGATGCGCTTCGGGGGAAGTGAGCTGTGCCTGATAAAACTCCTCAGCCACGCGGTGGGCATCAAGAAGGCGCTGGCGCCGCCCCGGCTCCTCGCGGCGAAGAGTTCCACTTCCTGCGGCCTCGTAACGCAAAGTAATCCCAGCTTTAAGGGCTAAGGCTTCCACGGCCTCGGTAAAGGAAAGAGAATCAACTTTCTGAACAAAGCTGATGACGTCCCCGCCTTCTCCACAGCCAAAACAGTGCCAAAACCCTTGGGAGGGACGAACGTGGAACGAGGGCGTGCGTTCATCATGAAATGGGCACAAGCCCTTCAAAGAATCAACACCCGCAGGGCGCAGTGCGACGCGCTCGCCGACGATTTCTTCAATGCGCGAGGCATCACGTACGGCGGCGATGTCTTCTTTGAGGATCAGGCCGGCCATGAGTTCAGTTTAGCGAGTGGACACTT
>CAUSSZ010000029.1:0-16180 GCA_963534475.1 Trueperella pyogenes
AGCGCCGCAAGATGCGTGAAGACCTGGGAATCACCTACGAAGATGACGTCTTCCGTCACATCGATATGTTCCGCGAATACGGGCTGTACGTGGGCAATGTTGTCATCACGCGCTGGAGCGATTCCAATGACCAAGCACATGCCTTTAAGCGCAAGCTCGAAGCCCGCGGTATCAAGGTCGCGCGTCACTATCCCATCGAGGGCTACCCCAATAACATCGATCTGATCGTTTCTGACGAAGGCCTGGGACGCAACGAATATGTCCACACGACTCGTCCGCTGGTTATTGTTACCGCTCCCGGACCCGGATCAGGCAAGCTTGCAACCTGCCTCTCTCAGCTCTACCACGATCACAAGCGCGGAATGACCTCGGGATACGCGAAGTTTGAGACCTTCCCGATCTGGAATCTTCCGCTGGACCACCCCGTGAACGTCGCCTACGAGGCGGCCACCGTGGACCTGGATGACGTCAACATGATTGACCACTTCCACTTGAAGGCTCACGGCGAAACGACGGTCAACTACAACCGCGATATCGAGGCCTTCCCCGTCCTACGTCGCCTGCTCGAAAAGATCATGGGGACCTCTCCCTACCAGTCGCCCACCGATATGGGCGTCAACATGGCAGGATTTTGCATCAGCAATGACGAGGTCTGCCGCGAGGCCTCGAAGCAGGAAATTATTCGCCGCTGGTACAAGGCCCTTGCCTTGGAAGCACGCGAGGATCTCCCGCCCGTACAGTCTGATCGTGCGGCCCGCCTGATGACCGCAATGAACCTGAGCAGCGCGGATCGCCCGGTTGTTGCTCCCGCACTTGAACGCGCGCGTGAAACCGGATATCCCGCAGCAGCAATGGAACTGAGCGACGGGCGCATCGTCACTGGAAAGACCTCGGATTTGCTGGGGCCCTGCTCTGCAATGCTTCTCAATGCAATGAAGCTTCTTGCGGGTATTGACGATGATGAAAAGCTACTTGCCCCCGAACAGATTGAGCCCATTCAAAAGCTCAAGACTGAGCACTTGGGCAGCCGCAATCCTCGCCTGCACACCGATGAGGTGCTGATCGCTTTGGCTGGATCCGCGCGCTCCAGCGAACGCGCAGCTGCGGCCTTGAACCAACTGTCGAAACTGGCTGGATGCGACGTGCACTCTTCAGTTCTGCTGGGCAGCGTTGATGAAGGCATCCTTCGTCAGCTTGGCATGAATGTCACCGCCGAACCCGTTCACGCAACCAAGGGCGTCTACCACAAGCACTGAAAATGGATCAGGATCACTCACTTCCCAATCTCGGCTCTTTCCTCGACTTCGGTTCCGATCAGGCGGAGGACCTTCCCCTCTACGACCCAAGCTCCTCGAGTAACGCAATGGTCAGGGGAGCGGGCTCTTCTATTGCTCCTTTTGGCCAGGGAAGGGCTCAATGGGGACAGGCAAGCGGCCAAGGTAGTTGGGCGCAGCACAGTGACCCTGAGAGCCTTCTCAAGGGCTTGAATGACCAGCAACGCGCAGCGGTTGAACACCGCGGAGTGCCTTTGCTCATCATGGCAGGTGCGGGCTCTGGGAAGACGCGCGTTCTGACGCATCGGATTGCGTACCTTCTGGCAACCGGTCAAGCCCGTGCGGGTGAGATTTTGGCGATTACATTCACCAATAAGGCAGCAGCTGAGATGCGTGAGCGTGTCGAGGCGCTGGTTGGTGGGGGAGCTGCGCGCAGGATGTGGGTGTCAACTTTCCACTCGGCGTGTGTGCGAGTACTGCGTGCGGAATACCGTGCGGCCGGTTTGCGATCGACTTTCAGTATCTATGATTCGCAGGACTCGCAGCGCCTGATCCAGATGGTGCTGAAAGCAGCGGATGTGGATATTAAACGATTCACGCCCAAGCTGGTTGCCGCGCGCATTTCGGACCTCAAGAATGAGCTCATCACTTGGCAGGAATACCGAGATACCGCGCCGAATGACCCAATTTCGCGAGTTGTTGCCTCGGCTTACGAAGAATATGAGAAGCGTCTTGCCCAGTCCAATGCTTTGGACTTTGATGACCTGATTTCGCGCACGGTACGCCTGCTCAAAGACAACCCGGCGATCGCCGAGCACTACCATCGTCGCTTCCGCCATATCTTGGTCGATGAGTATCAAGACACGAACCATGCACAGTACGTGCTGGTCCGCGAATTGGTAGGCACCGGGGATGATGGAGTGGAACCGGGGCAGCTGACGGTTGTCGGCGACTCAGACCAGTCAATCTATGCTTTCCGCGGTGCAACGATTCGCAACATCGAAGAATTCGAGCGAGATTTTCCGGGTGCACGGACCATTTTGCTAGAGCAGAACTACCGCTCCACCCAAAATATTTTGTCCGCCGCCAACGCTGTCATTGCTCGAAATGAAGGCCGCCGCGCAAAGAACCTGTGGACTGCGTCGGGGGATGGCGCACTGATCACTGTCGACGCAGCGGATTCAGATCGCGATGAAGCACGTTTCATCGTTTCAGAGATGGAAAAGCTGTCGGCGGCCGGGACGCGCTGGGCAGATATTGCTGTCTTCTACCGGACGAACTCGCAATCACGAGCAATCGAAGAACTCTTGGTTCGCCAAGGCATTCCCTACCGAGTCGTCGGTGGCACCCGCTTCTACGAACGCGCAGAGATCAAAGACGCTTTGGCCTACCTTCAGGTGATTTCAAACCCCGATGACACGGTTGCGCTGCGGCGGATTATCAATACTCCTCGCCGCGGAATCGGTGCTAAGGCGGAGGCCGACCTCATTGCCCACAGCGATCGCTATGGGATTTCGATGGGCGCGGCTACCCGGGATTGCTGGATTTCTCAGGGCCGAGGCCTCGGAGAAGCAGAAGGGACCGGCCTGACCTTGGCGGAGCTTCCCAAGGAAGAGGCTGAGGAAACGCGAGGAGGAGTGGCCGGGCTCAGCCCGCGCGCGGCCTCGGCAATCGGTGATTTTTGGGGACTGATCGAAGCCATGCGGCGCGCCGAACAAGCCGGTGCAAGCGCAGCGGAAATTCTTGAAGAAGTCTTGGACCGTACGGGGTATCTTGCGACTTTGCGACGTTCCCAAGACCCGCAGGACGCCTCGCGAGTGGAAAACCTTGCCGAATTGCATGCGGTTGCTTTGGACTACGTGCAGACCAGCGGCGAGGTCGGCTTGGCAGGATTCCTTGAGCGTGTTGCCCTGGTTGCTGACTCGGATCAACTTCCCGAGGAAGAAAGCGGAAGCGGTCAGGTCACGCTCATGACGGTTCACACCGCGAAGGGCCTGGAATTTCCGGTCGTCTTCGTGACCGGCATGGAAGACGGGACCTTCCCGCACCAACGCTCGCTGGGTGACCCCGAAGAATTGGCAGAAGAACGTCGTTTGGCCTACGTCGCTATCACTCGCGCTCGCAAGCAGCTTTACCTGACGCGTGCGGCTGTGCGAAGTGCGTGGGGAGCACCTCAGGAAATGCCTCCTTCGCGATTCTTGGATGATATTCCCGTCGAGCTCTTGGATATTCGTCGGTCCTCGACCTCGATGGAACGCCTGCGCGGTGGATACGGCGGAGGTTCCGGATATGGTTCGGGTGGCGGCGGTTACTCGGGTTCCGCTTACGGCTCCTCCTATGGGGGTAGGTCTGGGGGCTATGGCTCAGACTACGTAGATTACGGATACTCGCGCCGTGATGACGATGGCGGTCCCGTCTTTGGTGGTCGCAGCGGCGGATCCGGTAGCAGTGATGGTGGCCCGCTTGCCGGCCGAGGCCTGGGCGGGAAACGCGGCGCGCCCCCGGCGCGGACTGCAGTGTCACGGCCGACGGGCGCAAGCGCTCCGAAAAACACGCTTAACCCAGAGGACGTGCGCGTGGGGGATCGCGTCCGTCACGCAACTTTGGGTGAAGGGACGGTCATCGGCCTCGAAGGAGCGGGGGAGCGCACCATTGCGCAAGTCGCCTTCGCATCGGCTGAAAAACGCCTGTTGCTGCGGATGGCCCCCATGGAAAAGATCTAGTCGCGGTAGGCTTAAGGAAGTTGCGCGCCACAGTTCACGTGGAAACCGCGCAAGGCAGCGCCTTCGGGCACAAAGTGAAGGGACACAATGGATCTCTACGAATACCAAGCACGGGAGTTATTCGCTGCTCACGGCGTCCCCGTACTTGCGGGAATCGTTGCACGCACCCCAGATGAGGCCTACGAGGCAGCGCAGAAGCTGCTGGCCGACAACGACCTTCTGGTGGTTAAGGCCCAAGTCAAGATTGGCGGCCGCGGCAAGGCTGGCGGCGTGAAGCTGGCTCGCAGCGCAGAAGAAGCGCGCGAAAAGGCCGAAGCGATCTTGGGCATGGATATCAAGGGTCACACCGTCCGCTCGGTCCTCATCGCTGCGGGCGCGGATATCGCCGAAGAATTTTACTTCTCGATCCTGCTGGATCGCTCCGAGCGCCGCGAACTTGCACTGTGCTCGGCACAGGGCGGCATGGATATCGAAACCCTGGCGCGCGAACACCCCGAGGCTTTGGCCCGCGTTGGCTTGGACCCCAAGGTTGGCATCGATGAAGACGTTGCCGCCCAGATCTTGGGCGAGGCCGGCTTCAACCGTTCGCACGTTGAGAAGCTTGCTCCCGTTTTGGTACAGCTTTGGGATACCTACCGAGGCGAAGATGCCACCCTGGTTGAGGTCAACCCCTTGGTCCTGACCGAGCAGGGCGATGTTCTGGCGCTGGATGGCAAGGTTTCGCTGGATAACAACGCCGCTTTCCGTCACCCCGAACACGCCGCCTTTGCCGATAAGTCCGCGCAGGATCCGCGCGAGGCCATGGCAAAGGAAGCCGGACTGAACTACGTGCGCTTGGAAGGCCAAGTCGGCGTGATCGGTAACGGTGCCGGCCTGGTTATGTCCACCTTGGACGTTGTTGCCTTGGCCGGTGAAGAGTGGGGAGTGAAGCCCGCGAACTTCCTGGACATCGGTGGCGGTGCCTCGGCAGAGGTTATGGCAAAGGGCTTGGACGTCATCCTTGGTGATGATCAGGTTCGCTCTGTCTTCGTCAATGTTTTCGGCGGAATTACCGCCTGCGATCAAGTCGCTCGCGGAATCGTGGGTGCATTGGAAGCTTTGGGAGATGCAGCCTCCAAGCCCCTGGTTGTCCGCTTGGACGGCAACAAGGTTGAGGAAGGCCGTGCAATCTTGGCTGCTGCCGCACACCCCCTGGTTCACATGGAAGAAACAATGGATGGCGCAGCGCGCCGCGCCGCCGAACTGGCCGCCAACGCCTGAGACGGGAAGGGACTGAAAACTCATGAGTATTTTTATTGATTCCACTTCGCGCGTCATTGTTCAGGGAATGACCGGCTCTGAAGGCCAAAAGCACACGACCCGTATGCTGGCTGCCGGCACGAATATCGTCGGCGGTGTGAACCCGCGCAAGGCTGGCACTTCTGTGACCTTCCACGTTGAGCCTTACGGTCCGGGCGCTGAAAACCGCGCTGCCGGTGATGTTGAGGTTCCCGTGTTTGGAAGCGTCGCACAGGCACGCGAGGAAACCGGTGCGAATGTTTCGGTTGTTTTCGTGCCCCCGGCATTTGCTAAGGCTGCGGCCATCGAAGCCATTGATGCTGGAATTGAAACCCTGGTCGTCATCACCGAAGGTATTCCCGTTCAGGACTCGACCGAATTCGTTGACTACGCGCTTGAGCGTGGCGTTCGCCTGATTGGCCCGAATTGCCCCGGAATCATCAGCCCCGGACAATCCAACGTGGGTATTACCCCGGCAGATATCACGGGGCCTGGCCGACTGGGTTTGGTGTCTAAGTCGGGTACCTTGACCTACCAGCTCATGTACGAGCTTCGCGACCTAGGCTTCACCACCTGCATTGGTATTGGCGGTGACCCGGTTGTCGGAACCACCCACATCGATGCTCTGGAAGCTTTCGAAAACGACCCCGATACGGACCTTGTTGTCATGATCGGTGAGATCGGTGGCGACGCCGAAGAGCGCGCCGCAGCGTGGATCTCCGAGCATATGACCAAGCCGGTCGTCGCCTACATTGCAGGATTTACTGCCCCCGAAGGCAAGACCATGGGTCACGCGGGCGCGATCGTGTCGGGAAGTTCTGGCACGGCCTCGGCAAAGGCGAAAGCACTGGAAGCAGTTGGCGTAAAGGTTGGTCGCACCCCTTCGCAAACCGCGATTTTGGCACGTGAGGCGCTGGCTGCTCGATGAGTGAGGATCCCACCGCGCGTACGACGGTCACAACAGTTTCCGCCCGCCCGACCATCCGCGTTGCCCTTCCGCAGGGTTGGGCGCGCTCGATGCTGTCCGGGATCGAGGCGGCTCTGCTGGGCTGGGCACTGGTCGTTGTCCCGACCCTGATCGCCTACGCCGCGGTGTCCTCTAACCAGTGGATGGTGTCCACCACCTGGGAGGACGCCTTCCACTTTGCCTCTGACCTGTGGGGCGCTTCCCTTGGAGCGCGAGTGGTCTCGGGCGACGTCTCCTATCGCGCAGTGCCTTTGCTGTTTGTGCTGCTCTTGATTGGTCTAACCAAGCTGCTCCTTCTGCAGGGACGACGTTTTTCTCCCGCTTCGCAATGGATGGCAATCCCCGGTTTCACCGTAACCGCGCTGCTTTTGGCCGGTGGAATTGGCACGAACGTGAGTGTGTGGGGTGCGCTTCCCCTGGCCATCATGATCCCTTTGATTGCGGCCGCCTGGGAGGTCGCGCTTGCGCCAAAGAACCTTGAGCTCCGCTTTGAACTGCCGAGGTGGGTCAGCCTTGGAGTGCGCACGGGCTGGCGTGCATCGTGGGCTCTGGCGGTTTATGGCGGACTTTTCCTGCTGCTTTCGGTGATCGTCTCCTGGTCGCAGATCCGTGGAATTCACGAGCTTTTACTGTCGACTTCCATGGTTGATTCGATCATGATCGTCCTTGCGCAGCTGTTGTTCATTCCCAACGCGATTGTGTGGGCACTGTCCTGGCTTTCCGGTCCCGGTTTTTACCTTGGTAGCGATGCCTTGCATTCTCCGACTTCTGCTCCCGTTGGACCGATCCCGGCAATTCCGCTTTTCGGTGCGACCCCCGCAAGCGCCCCCGGCAACTGGGTGATCCTTGCGCTGATCGTGTTCGGCGTAGCGCTTGGCGTGTACCTGCGCCTGCGTAAGGGCAGTGAATCACTTCTTGATGATCTGTACCAGGGCGGAATCGCAGCTGTGGTGATTGCAGCCGTTTACTTGGTGACTTCCTTGGGTTCGGCCGTGGTTTTGGGAAATGGCCGCTTGGCTTTCCTTGGGCCCCGCATGTCCCTTTCCGCGCTGTGCCTTTTTGCCGAGGTGGCGCTTGGGATCCTGCTGACCGCGGCGCTTTCACACCCGGTGAGTGTGGCGTGGGCGCGTGAGCTTGTGGGCGCTGGGAAAGCGCGTGTCCATGAGCGTCACCATCACGAGGCCCCAGTCGGGGGAGTAGCGCCCGTGGAGCTGGCCCCTGAGGTGCCCGGCGAAGAGGAACCCATTGAGCAAACTCAGTCGGCGGAGGAGCCTGCTGAAGAGGCCGAGGTGGCCTCGGCCTCGGAAGAAGAGGACGCTCCCAGCAACTAAACCAACCCGGGTGTGGGGGAGCGCTCGCTGCTTGGCCTCGTCGAAGAGCCTAGGAAGCAGGTAGCATGGTGGGGTGACTTCAGCTGATCTTCATCCCGTCCTTGTTGTCGATTTTGGCGCGCAGTACGCCCAGCTCATTGCTCGTCGCGTGCGCGAAGCCAGCGTCTATTCGGAAATCGTCCCGCACACCATGCCGGTCGCCGAAATGCTCGCGAAAGAACCCGCAGCAATCATTCTTTCCGGCGGCCCCTCATCCGTGTATGAAGAGGGCGCTCCTTCCATTGACCCCGCTATTTTCGCCGCCGGCGTGCCGGTCCTGGGAATCTGCTACGGCTTCCAGACCATGGCCCACGCGCTGGGCGGAACCGTGGGACGCACGGGAACCCGCGAGTACGGGCACACCGACGCCTCTGTTTCTGAGCAATCCTGCCTGTTTGACGGGACTCCCGAGGGTCAGGTCGTTTGGATGAGCCACGGTGACGCCGTTCAGGGCGCGCCCGAAGGCTTCACCGTCACCGCATCGACTGCCGAGACCCCGGTTGCAGCTTTCGAATGCAGCGAGCGTCGCCTCTACGGCCTGCAGTGGCACCCCGAGGTTGGCCACTCGCAGTTCGGCCAGGACGCTTTGAAGAACTTCCTCTACAAGGGTGCGGGAATTGAACCCACGTGGACGCCGGGTTCGATTGTTGACGAGCAGGTCGCGAAGATCCGCGAACAGATCGGCGACGCGCAGGTGATTTGTGCGCTTTCCGGCGGCGTGGACTCCTCCGTGGCCGCGGCGCTTGTTCACAAAGCTGTCGGCGATCAGCTCACCTGCTTCTTTATCGATCACGGTCTGCTGCGTGCGGGTGAGCGCGAGCAGGTTGAAAACGACTACGCGCGTGGCATGGGCATCCGGGTCATCACCTGTGATGAGTCCGAGCGCTTCTTGTCCGCTCTGGCCGGAGTCACCGACCCCGAGACCAAGCGTAAGATCATTGGTCGCGAGTTCATTCGCTCTTTCGAGGCCGCCCAGAAGCAGGTCATCGAAGAGGTCGGCGCTGCCGGTGGTGAAGTGAAGTTCCTGGTCCAGGGCACCTTGTACCCCGACGTCGTCGAGTCTGGCGGCGGCGAGGGTGCGGCCAACATCAAGAGCCACCACAATGTGGGTGGCCTGCCCGAGGACATGACCTTCGAGCTGGTCGAACCCCTGCGCACCCTCTTCAAGGACGAGGTTCGTGCGGTTGGCCGCGAGCTGGGCCTGCCCGATTACCTGGTGAACCGCCAGCCCTTCCCGGGTCCCGGGCTGGGTATTCGCATCATCGGTGAGGTGACGCGTGAGCGCTTGGATATCTTGCGCGCTGCGGACCTGATTGCCCGCGAGGAGCTCACGGCGGCCGGCCTGGATCAGGAGATCTGGCAGTGCCCGGTTGTCCTGCTGGCTGACGTTCGCTCCGTGGGCGTTCAGGGTGATGGTCGTACCTATGGTCACCCGATCGTGCTGCGTCCCGTCTCCTCTGAGGACGCGATGACGGCCGACTGGACGCGCCTGCCTTACGACGTTCTGGCTCGTATCTCCACGCGCATCACGAACTCTGTTGCCGAGGTCAACCGTGTGGTTCTGGATGTCACGTCCAAGCCGCCGGCAACCATTGAGTGGGAGTGACGCTTTCTAGCGGCTTCCTAGCTAACTAAGTTGGCTGAAACTGACCAGAGTAGCTGACTAAGCTGACCAAAATAGCCGGCTAGAGTAGCAAGCCCCGGCCTCGTCCCTGATTCGTGGGACGAGGCCGGTGTTTCTTTATTAGGCGAGCGTAGCGAGTGTCAGATCTTCCGCGCTCGTTGTGGCCAATCGATTGATCTGATGCCATATTCTGGCCGTAATTGTGGCTAGAATCGAAAGAGGTAATATGTCGGCTCTTACTATGGGGCTCGCCGAGGCGAAGAATAACTTTTCGCGAGTGACGGCAGAGGTGAACCGGACGGGAAGCCTGTCACGATCCTCAAGAACAACAGGCCCTGGTTATGTGCGCTACGTGAGCGTTGTCTGGCTGTGGTAATAGTGTTTCGGATGATAGGGCGCAGGCTTATGCTTCGCTTTCATCTATGACCAACTTGGGGTAGAGCGCAAAATTAGAACTCATCTAGAAATACTTCTGTAAAACAAATAACTTTTATGCTCAAGTTTGAGTGCTGCTAGATGAATTTGCCGGTGAGGCTGGTGGGGCAGGCTTTGATTTGAGCGGGGGAGCCGGTGGCTACCACCTGACCACCGGCCAAACCTCCGCCAGGGCCCATATCCACCACATAGTCTGCGCTGCGGATTACGTCCAGATCATGTTCAATAACCACCACGGTGGCGCCTTTAGTAATCAAACTGGCAAACACTCCCATTAGGGTCTGCACATCCTTTGGGTGCAGGCCAATAGTGGGTTCATCAAACACAAACACCGAATCGCCCTGGCCCCGGCCCATCTCACTGGCAAGCTTTAACCGCTGTGCCTCGCCACCAGAAAGCCCTGGTGTCTGCTCGCCAAGCGTCAAATAGCCCAAACCCAAATCGTGCAGCACCTGCAATTTCTTGCTCACCCGGCTAAGGCCCGCACAAACAGCCAAAACCTCATCCACACTCATAGCCATCAGGTCAGGCAGGCTGTAAGCAGCGCCGTCGTCAAAAAAGCACCTAATTTCGTGAGCCGCACGCCCATAACGAGATCCGCGACAATCGGGGCAGCAAATCTCGACGTCGGGAAGAAACTGCACATCAAGGGAGATCTGCCCAGTGCCGTCACAAGTGTCGCAACGCAAAGAACCAGTGTTATAAGAAAACGCGCCAGCCGTAAGCCCACGGCGGCGGCCAGGTTTTGAGCCGGCCTCAGCGGCAAGTTTGGCTCCATACTGCTTAGCCGCCTCGGACTTGGCGAAATGCTGACGCAACTCATCATGCACCCCCGTATAGGTGGCCACAGTCGAGCGCACATTAATACCAATCGGGGTGGCGTCAATGAGCATAACCCGGCCAATACCCGGTGCCTCCAGGCAGCGCACATGCCCCGGCAGCGCCTGACCGGCAATTCGCGCCTGCAAAGCCGGGATCAGGCTCTCAAGCACCATGGTGGTTTTACCTGAGCCCGAAACCCCAGTCACCACTGTGAGTCGTCCCTGGGGAATATCCACCTCAAGTGGCTGCACCGTGTGGATCGCGTCCGTGACTAGGCGGATACTGCCGCGCTCAAAAAGATCCGCCCGCGCCGGCTTGGGCTGGTTCTGCTGCCTCAGATACGGCCCAATAATCGACGCAGAATTGTCCATGACCTGCGCAACCGTACCCTGGCAAACCACCGTGCCGCCGTCGGAACCAGCGCCGGGCCCCATCTCAATGAGGTAATCACTGTGGGTGAGCACCTGAGTGTCGTGGTCAACCAAAATCACTGAGTTGCCATCCGCCAACAGATCATCCATCACCCCCGTCAAACCCTTGAGATTATGCGGGTGCAAGCCAATCGAAGGCTCATCAAGCACATACAGTACGCCCGTGGTACGGTTACGCACCGCCCGCGCTAGCTGCACGCGTTGGCGCTCACCGGTAGAAAGTGTGGACGCCGCACGGTCCAACGCCAAGTAGCCCAGCCCCAGGTCAAGCAAACGTTGGGCGGTGTCAAAGAAAGCCTCACAAATATTTTGGGCCATGGGACGCAGCATCTGCGGCAGCGAGTCGGGCACCCCCTTAACCCACCCCATCAGTTCAGACAGGGTCATTTGCGAGGCCGCGTCCAGACCAATACCGCGCAACCGGGGCGCCCGGGTGGCTTCAGACATACGGGTGCCGTGACACTTAGGGCAAGTGTCCTCTTGTAAGAAACGCTCCAGGCGCTTCATACCCTTTTCGTCTTTAACTTTAGAAAGCGCATTTTCGACCGTATAAATGGCGTTGTAATAGGTGAAATCCATTTCGGCCGACTGGTTAGTTTTAGGATTTACGTAAATAATATGCTTTTTTAGCGCCGGGCCGTGGTAAACAATCTCCTGCTCCGCCTCAGTTAGCTCCTTGAATGGCACATCGGTGCGCACACCCATCTCGCGGCACACGTCTTTCATCAGGGCCCACATCAGCGTGCCCCACACTACGACGGCGCCCTGGTCAATGCTCAGGTTCTGGTCCGGCACCAGCGCAGCAACATTCACGCTGCGGGTCAGGCCTGTGCCCGAGCAAGTTTGGCAGGCTCCGCGTGAGTTAAACGCCAGGTCCTCAGCGCCAGGGCCATAAAATTTTACGCCGCAGGTGGGGCAGGTAATTTCAGCCATGCGGGCGACGTCGAATGAGGGCTCAACGTAGTGCCCGTTAGGGCAGCGGTGGTGGGCTAGGCGCGAAAACATCAGTCGCAGACTGTTGGCTAGCTCAGTCATGGTTCCGAAAGTACTGCGGATTCCGGGCACGCCCGGCCTTTGCCGCAACGCCAACGACGCCGGCACGTAACGCACTTCGCTCACGTCAGAGCGTTGGGCTTGGCTCATGCGCCGGCGCGTGTAGGTGGACAGTGACTCCAGGTAGCGGCGCGAGCCTTCCGCATAGAGAACCCCCAGGGCCAGGGAGGATTTACCTGAGCCAGATACGCCAGCAATACCAACGATTTTATTTAGCGGAACATCAACGTCTAGGTTCTTCAGATTGTGCACGCGCGCCCCGCGCACCTCAATGGTCTGGGGTTTTTGGGTGCGGGCGGCACGCTGCGAGGTAATTGGCGACGGCGCCGCCTGGGACTCTTCAAAAACGCGCATTTTTCCTCCAAGCAGGTGCGACGCCACCAGGGTTGTAACCAGCTGCGGCCTGCGAGAGAAATCTTATCCCACACAGGCCGCAGCTCCTAGGGCGCTATACGGCCAGTTCCCGCTGTGTTTAGTAGGAAAAACGACGCCGCCCGGCACTTGCGTACAGGGCGACGTCGTTCATGTGCCAAAGGAGGCAGCTTATGTAACTAGCGGCAGTTCGCAGCTAGAGGGCGTCTTTACTTCTGGCCCTCTACGTCGGGCACGAATGCAGCGAACTGTGCGAGCCGCTCCTCGGTGTGCTCGAACATGGGCTTGCCGCGGTCAAGGGTGGTGATCTGTGCCATCTCTTGATCGGTCAGAGCGAAGTCGAAGAGCTCGATGTTCTGTGCGATGTGGGAGGGAGTCTTGGAACCGGGGATCACGATGTGTCCCTGCTGGACGTGCCAGCGCAAGATGACCTGAGCCGGGGACTTTCCGTGCTTCTCAGCAATAGCCTGAATCAAGGCCTCACCCATGATGGAATCGTTTCCGCGCCCACCCAAGGGGAACCATGCTTGAAGTGCGATGTCATGCTTCTTGAGGAGTGCTTTAAGCTCCGTCTGAGGGAAGTAGGGGTGGCACTCGACCTGGTTGATCGCGGGGACAACTTCGCATTCATCGAGGATGCGCTGCGTCTGGGCGACGTCGAAGTTGGATAGGCCAATGGCACGGAGCTTGCCAGCCTTGTAAGCGGCCTCGAGCTGTCGGTAACCGGCAATGATGTTCCCCGCGGGCTGGTGCAAGATCATGAGGTCGATGTAGTCGACGCCCAGTCGTTCTAGCGTTTCGTCAACTTCTGTCTCCCGTTCGAAGAAGGAAGGCCATAGCTTGGTCTCAAGGAAAATGTCTTCGCTGGCCTTGGAAGATGCGCGTATTCCGCGCCCAACCGCGCGCTCATTCACGTAAACATTTGCCGTGTCGATCAGGGTGTAACCATTGTTGAGGGCGTAGGTGACCGAGGCTTGTGCATCATCAGGTTCAAGCAGGTATGTGCCAAGGCCTACCTGGGGAATTTTGACGCCGTTGTTTAAGGTGATGGTTTCCATGGTTGCTCCTGTGACGGGTGGTACGGCTGTCGTGATTAGCCTAGTTCTTTGAGGTGGAACAGGCGCTATAAGAACACCCGGAACTCGTGACTCTTTGACGACCTGTCTGTTTTTGCTGATGATACGGAGGGGAGTAACGTTCGTTGTAATATGTCCGCTCTGGCCGTTCAAGGAGGAACTCTCATGAATTTACTTGAGTACATGCGTGCGAAAGATCGCATGACGCAAGCGGAGTGGGAGCGTACTTTTGAGGACGTTGAACGCGAGATTCTTGTTGTCCTTGCTGAGGGACAAGGAGCCAACAAGAGGAACGGATTTTGGGAAGTCTCCGTTGATTTTCTCGCGTATCTGGAGTGCGAGACCGGTACTTTGTTCCCAAATGAAGGGCGCTTAGTCTATCCCGCCACTGATGAGGACCATGATGCGGGAGATATATTTTCTCGCTTTAAAGAGCGAACGATTTATCGCGTGAAGGTACGCAAGAAGATCCCCGAAGAAGTACCTGAGATTGTTACAGCTTCCTCGCAGAATCAGTTTCGAGTTGTCGAGGTTTGTGAAGAGAACCCGCCGTGTCCAGAGCTGGAAGAGATCCTGACTGAATACTGCAGGCCAATCATCTTGAATGACGAGGCCCTAGGAGAGCTAACCCTGGATAAGACCCTGGGGATCTTTGAGGGGAAAGCTCAGTGGCGTGGCGCGTCAATCGACATTTCGCTGGAGGTTAACCCGACTCAAAAGGCGAGCTGGACGAAAGCCAGAAAAGCGATAAAGAGTCTGCTCGCAAGCCAAGAACAATGGGACCGCGACATGCGTGACTGCGCGGCGCGTTCGTTGACCGCGAGCGCTAGCGATTGGCAGGAATCTGGTGACGACGAGGCTCCAGAAATTACAGAAGAGAGCTTTGCTCAGCGAATTGAGCTCAGCAGCATATCGATGAGCGCAGGCGGCTCATTCACCGCCTATTTCGACGATGATCAGATGTTCTTCGGACACTGCATCATGGTGCGAGGAACCCTCAAGAAAGGCGCCGTGTCGGCACATATGGGTGGCTGAGTCTGGGTGTGAGCCCTCAGTTCTTGTGTGCGGTGAGCGCGAACTGAAGGGGTAGGCGCTCTGGGTGCTCACGAAGGTGCCAGGCTCCGGTGGAGTCTTGTTCCATGAGTTCGGGCCACGGGCACCATGCAGCGCGTGGGGTTTCCTCGAGCTCATCGATCACTAGCCCCGCGTTGATGAGGGCGGTGACGATCTGTCCAAGGGAGTGATTCCACTGGTGGTTTGTTGTGTGAGTAATCCGCGGTGCTCCGGGTGAATCCACGTAGCTTGAATCGTCATCCCACGTCATCGGGGCATCCTGCTCGAAGTATGGCTGCTCGATCTTGAGCCCGTCGGAAATGTCCTCCCCGATTGTCATAAACATCGGGTGGTCATCGCGGATGAAGAAGGTGCCGCCCGGTTTGAGCAGGGAAGCGACGACTCGCGCCCATTGGGCGATATCGGGCAGCCAGCACAGAACGCCGATCGAGGTGTACACCAGATCGAATGTGCCGGACACTACTTCGCGCGCGTCGTACACGTTCGCGTGAACGAACTCGACGTCATCGCCCGCGCGCTGAGCGATGCTGCGCGCGTGGGCAAGCGAGGCCTCGGACAGGTCGAGGCCAATGACGCGCGAGGCCCCGCGGCGCGCAAACCCGAGCGTTTCCGTTCCGACGTGGCACTGCAGGTGGATGACCTCTTTGCCTGTGAGATCGCCGAATTTTTCGATATCTTGGGCCAGTTCGGTGCTAATGGCCGTCGGGTCTTCGAGAAGACGCTGGTAGTCGCAGTAGTTGCCAGCCATGTGCAGCTCGGCGCGGTCGTCCCAGTTGCGTTCGTTATCGGAAAACCATTGCGCTCGCCTGCTTGTTTCAGTCATTTCGTCATTGTACGTCGGCGGGATGCTGGGGTGGGGGTGCTTGCCGAGGCCTCGGCGCTGGCTATGCGCGCCTTGTCCGCTCTGCGCAGCTGCAGGTAGAGGACAGCGGCGGAAAAGAAGTCTGCGACGGCGAAGAAGTGCAGTGCTATGTGGATCGCCGCGAGGGAGCTGGGGAGTAGACCGCGTTTTGCAGCGCGAAGCGAGGCCGCGAAACCGTAGGAGGACGTCGCGAGCATGAGGAGGTAGGACATTGCGAGCAAGGGAACCACAACGAAAGGCGCTGCAAGAAAAAGCCCGGGGATGACAAACATGATCGTTGCAATGCCAGTCGCGTAGAGGAATATCAGTGTGTAGAAGGGGATCATGCAGAGCTTGAGGACTAGATCCCAAAACGCCAGCCTGCTCGGGCTGCCCTCTGCTCGGTCGAAGCAAACGCAGAGGATATTCGCGATCCCTGTAATCAATAGGAGAGTGCCCCACGTGGGCCAGTCTGTTCCCCAGCCGAAGACGTCATAAAAGGGCCCGCCACTGTAGACCGCAGCGATGAAAAGGAGCGGCAAAGCGGTGCGCACGACTTTGTACACGGCGAGCCTTCTTTCCGGTGAAAACTTGCACTACTGGCGAGGATATCACCGTGGAAAGTGCGCCTCCACAATCCCGTCGAGTTGTGAGCGGATCTCCTCAAAAGGTCTGTTGAGATCGAGCGTCCTCACAGTTATCGCATTCCCACTCATTTGATACACGCCATCGGGGTAGACCTCATCATCGGTCTTCGCATACAAGAGCATGCCTGACACCCTGTTTGCCTCGCCGCTATGCGCGGCCTCCATATTCTTCACATACGTGAAGATCTGATAG
>CAUSSZ010000030.1:0-16154 GCA_963534475.1 Trueperella pyogenes
TACAGAAAGCCCTGTCGATAACGGCGCTTTCGCGCCCTCGCCGGAGCAACCTAGCCAGAATAGCGCGTTTTGAGGCCTCAGGCGACCCCATCAAAGAGAGATGTGACCGATCCATCGTCGAAAACCTCGCGGATTGCACGTGCAAGCAGCGGAGCAATCGGCAGAATTGTCAGATTATCGAAGCGCTTCTCAGGTGCAATGGGCAGGGTGTCAGTAACGATCACTTCCTGGGCACCGCATTCGGAAAGACGCTGAGCTGCAGGATCGGACAAAATGCCGTGGGTTGCAGCAACGATAACGGAGGAGGCACCCGCATTCATCACAACCTTGACGGCCTCAGAAATGGTGCCGGCGGTATCGATCATGTCATCGACCAGCACGCACTGCTTACCCGCAACATCGCCAACAACGCGGTTAGCAACAGCTACGTTGGGACGGGTGGTATCGCGAGTCTTGTGGACGAAAGCCAAGGGGCATCCACCCAGCTTTGCTGACCACTTCTCCGCGACACGAATACGACCGGCGTCGGGAGAGACCATGCAGACATTGGACAGATCAACGTGCGAGCGCACGTAGTCAACCAGGACGGGCATCGCCCAGAGGTGGTCAACCGGACCGTCGAAGAAGCCCTGTTCCTGCGAAGCATGCAGGTCAACACTCATGATGCGATCCGCGCCTGCCGTCTTGTACAGATCAGCAATAAGGCGGGCAGAAATAGGTTCGCGCCCCAGGTGTTTCTTGTCCTGGCGCGCGTAGGGGTAATAGGGGGCAACTGCGGTAATGCGCTTGGCCGATGCTCGCTTCGCTGCATCGATCATCAAGAGCTGCTCCATCAGCCACTTATTCACTTCACCGGTATGCGATTGCAGGACGAAGACATCCGCACCACGTACTGATTCGTTAAAACGAACGTAGGTTTCCCCACTGGCAAAGTCATACGCGGTCGTCGGTGAAACTCCGCAACCCAACTCTTCGCCAACCTGCTGGGCGAGTTCAATGTGTGCTCGACCCGATACAAGAACCAGACGCTTTTCACCGCTGGTTACCAGCCCCGTCATGCGGTATGTCCCTCCCGTTTATGCGGACTTTTTTCGTCGAGCAGTAACCTTATTCACCGTTCGATCGAAGTAAAAGGCGTTACTATCGTATCGCCTTCTAGGCGTGTGTTACTGACCCAGGCGGCAGGTACTCGGCACCCCGGCCCGACCTGTGCATTCGTCAGTGTTGTTCCCGGGCCAATTTCACAGCCCGTGGCGATCTGGGTACGACCGCGCAGAACAGTATTGGGATAGATCGTTGTATCCGCATCAATGCGGACATCACATTCGATCCACGTGCTTGAGGGATCCACAATGGAAACGCCTGCACGCATATGTTCCACGCAGATCCTACGGTTCATTTCTGCGGCCAATTCGGCAAGCTGGACCCGGTCGTTGCAGCCCTGCGCCATCCATTGATCGTCAAGAACAACACCGTTTGTTACGCGGTCCGCCTGGTATGCCTGAGCAAGGACATCCGTAAGGTAAACCTCACCCTGATTGTTGTTGGTCCCCACGTGCATCAACGCATCACGCAGGAATTCACCATCAAATGCGTAGATTCCGGCATTAATTTCACGGATCTGACGCTCTGCTTCAGATGCATCTTTTTGTTCGACAATCCGGCAGACATCACCGCTTGTCTCATCACGAATAATCCGCCCGTAGCCGGTGGGATCATCAACAATTGTCGTCAGCACTGAGACTGTTGCGCCGCGCTCATCGTGAGAGCGAACAAGAGCATTCAGGGTATCTGCATCAAGCATGGGGACATCGCCGTAGGTCACCAAGATCGTGCCCGAAAGACTATGACCGCGGCGCAAAAGTTCGTCGAGTGCACATTGCACCGCACGACCGGTTCCGGGAATATCATCCTGGTCTGCAATGATCACATCGGGGTTATTGCGCAGGATTTCAGCAGCGACGAGTTCACGCTGGTGACGGACAACCGCAACAAGATGATCGGGGCAAGTCCCCGCAGCTGCGTGCAGCGCGTGACCAATCATTGAACGCCCAACAACTGGATGAACAACCTTGGGAAGGGAAGACTTCATTCGGGTTCCAGCGCCGGCGGCCAGAACAATCACTGCTGTGGGAGTAGTCATGTCGCCCTTTCACGCGCGCTCATTCTGAGCTCCGCCCCTAGGATTCGAACCTAGACTAAAGGCACCAAAAACCTCTGTGCTGCCGTTACACCAAGGCGGAAGGACACATAGATTGTGCCATAAACACACCGTGTTATGCCATCTAGAACCTATGACACGGTGTGAGTGTACGGTTAAGACATGGCCGAGAAGCGGATGAGAATGAGCGCTTTTGCACGTCGCGAGCAATTGGTTGCTGTGGGACGTGCGACTTTCGCCTCAAAAGGATTTGACGGCACCAGTGTCGAGGAAATTGCCGCTCACGCAAAGATCTCAAAACCCGTTATCTATGAGCATTTCGGGGGGAAAGAAGGCCTCTACGCCGTCATTGTGGACCGAGAAGTCCAGGCACTTATGAGCGCATTGGAAGCCGCTCTGGATTCCCATAAGCGCCCGCGAATGATCCTTGAGGATTCAGCACTCGCCCTGTTGAGCTACATCGAATCTCATACGGATGGTTTCCGAATCCTGGTGCGTGATGCCCCACAGAATTCGACGTCCGGCTCTTACTCGTCACTGCTTGGAGATGTGGCCATTAAGGTTGAGCATCTCTTAGCCGAGCAGTTTTCTCATGCGCATATGGATCCCAAATGGGCGCCCCTCTATGCACAAATGCTTGTCGGCCTGATTGCGCAGGTGGGCCAGTGGTGGCTTGACGAGCGTCGAATGAGCAAGGAAGAAGTCGCCTCACACGTCGTTAACCTTGTGTGGAACGGTATGCGCAATCTGCGCCCCTCCCCCATCCTCATGACTTCCTCGGACGAGGCCAAGTAGCAGCTGCCCCGTTACAGGCGCGAGGCCTCGGGAAAGTAAACGGAAAGGCCACCGTCGGCAACCGGGAAAGTTGCCCACCCATCTTCTTCGATAACGACGGCCGGATGCTCGCCAATAGCACACACCCAGGTCTCACCCGCACGCCAGTTCCCAAGGAATAAACGCTTCTCACCGGCAAGTCGGTCTGAAAGGATGACAGCGCAACCAGTTGATGGGTCACCTTCGATTCCTTGGCGAGAAAAACCAACGACATCGGGATCATCAAATGCATCGAACTGTGGGCCTTGAGCGGCGGCCTTGCGCACACGCATGAGGAAGGGTAATTCACTCACAGCGGGAAGAGAATCGCCGCTACCCAGAAGGTCTCCCCAAAAAACGCAGGGCACTCCACTATCACGCAGCAGAATCAAGGCGTAGGCGGAAAGTTTAAACCAAGGGGCGACAGTGGATTCTAATGACTGTCCCGGTTGTGTGTCGTGGTTTTCAACGAAAGTGACGGCCCGTTCCGGGTGAGTCCCAACCAAGGTATTGGCAAAAAGCTGCGAAAGATCAAAATTCCCATCCGAGACGGAAGCCTCGTGGAAGTGGAAATGCAATGGGACATCAAAAAGCGCAACATCGGGGACTCGGTCAAGGTAGGAGCACAGCTGCCCCACGTCGTAGCTCCAATACTCCCCGACCGCGGGAAGAAGTTTGCCGGTCGCCGCGCGTAAATTTGGCAGCCAGCGCGCAAAGAAATCTGAACCGATGTGTTTAACGGCATCCAAGCGCAGTGCATCGACGCCCGTAGTTTCGATGTACCAGCGGCCCCAACGGTCTAATTCCTCATTAACCTGCGGTGAAGAGACATCAACATCGCAGCCCATGAGGTAGTCGTAGTTGCCCAGCTCCTCACCGGCAGTGGGGTCCCATTCTTTACCGTCGAAAAGCCAAACAGCGTTGCTCTTCGTGTTTTCGTCCCAATCAATACCGTTGAAACACTGCCAATCCCATTGGAAATCGGAGTAGGCTCCAGCCCTGCCCGGGAAAGTAAAACGGGTCCATGCGCGTATCGTTTCTTCGTCGGAGATCACCTGCATTCGGTTCCCCGGATCAACCTTGCGCGCTCGAACGTCTTCGGTCTCATCCCCACCCAGGCGATGGTTAAAGACAATATCGGCAATTACGTGAATACCCGCTGCATGAAGGGCATCGATGGCAGCCAGATACTCTTCCTTTGTCCCGTACTTTGTCCCGACGCTTCCCTTTTGGTCAAACTCACCCAGGTCGTACATGTCGTAGACACCGTAGCCGACATCCTCGCGTCCCATATAGCCCTTATAGGCGGGCGGAAGCCAGACACCTTCGATTCCCAGATCCGCAAGGTCCTGCGCCGAAGCGGCAATGCTTCTCCACAGGCTTTGATCGGCGGGGAGATCCCACGCGAAGGCTTGCAAAAGCAGATGATCGTGAAAATCTTGCGGCTGCGTATCTGATGCGCTGTGTTCTTCGCTCACACCTTTATCCTGCCAGCCTCGATTGTTTGTTGCGAGTCAACCACGCGCAGGCGGTAATAGGAAGATCAATGACGAAGCAGCGCTTCCAGGGAAGACGCATTGCAAGGAGGCGAATAAGACTGGTGGGCGCCGCCCGAAGGCGACACCCACCAAAGGTCTTTGATGCCAGAGCTACTGCGTGCTGCACAGTAGCTACAGCCTCGGAAATTATTCAGATCCCGATCGCAGCGCCAAACTCAGCCTTGATGATCTCCAGGCGAGCGCGAGCGGCCTCCCAAGGCACCTCAGCGCCTTCCTCGACAGGAATAATCACTTCCAAGTAGCACTTGAGCTTAGGTTCAGTGCCCGAAGGACGAGCGATCACGCGGTCACCCGCAGTGGTGGTGACCATAAGTGCATCTGTTCCGGGAAGGCCGTCCCAACCCTTCGACAGGTCCACGACGCCTTCAACCTCAGCACTGGCAAGGGTCGTCGGCGGCTGAGCGCGCAGGCGCTGCATTCCTTCAGCAATGAGCTCCAGTCGCTCAACACGGAAGGTCAAGGGAGCAGTCACGTGCAGGCCATACAGGCGCGCCATGCGTTCCAATTCATCCTTCGCGCTGCGGCCCTCAGTCTTGAGCTGCGCGAAAAGGGAGGCTGCGACAACGGATGTTGCAATACCGTCCTTATCGCGCACACGCGAAGGATCGGGGCAGAAACCAATTGCTTCCTCGTAACCGAAGTAGAGGCCAGGAACGCGGGCAATCCACTTAAAGCCGGTCAGCGTGTGCTGGTACTTCAAGCCATGTCCCTCAGCGATCTTGCCCAGAAGTCGCGAGGAGACAATGGAGTTCGCAAAAACCGCGTCCAAAGGTGCGCTCTGAGCGCGGAATTCACCCAGCAATGATCCGATCTCATCACCAGAGAGCTGACGCCAACCGGTCGCAGATTCACTGTCGGGGACAGCGAGAGCACAGCGATCCGCATCGGGATCGACAGCAATGATCAGATCCGATCCGTGAGCGGCGGCATGCGCGATTGCCAGGTCCAACGCCCCAGGTTCTTCCGGGTTCGGGAAGGAGACGGTCGGGAAATCCGGATCCGGATCGGCCTGCTCAGCAACCAGAGAGACATTGGTGAAGCCAGCTTCTTCCAGGACCTTCTTGGTGAGCGCAGCGCCCACGCCGTGCATTCCCGTCAGAGTAATCCCCAGGTCAGCCTTACTTTCAGCACTTCCCGAGGCCAAAGAGGCTGCGCGGGCAATGTAGTCTTCGCGGGGATCCACATTGACGATGAGTTCATCATTTTGTGCAATTTGATCGGCAAAGGGAGCCGACGCAATCGCCGAGGCGATCTCTGCATCAAAAGGAGGAACGATCTGGACGCCCTGACCGGCATCCGTCACGACTGTTCCACCCAGATAGACCTTGTAGCCGTTGTCGCGAGGAGGATTGTGCGAGGCGGTCACCATGATTCCCGCATCCGCGTCCAGTTCGCGCACCGAGAAAGCGGTGAGCGGGGTTGGGTTCATCAGGGGAAGCAAGAGCACCTCGCATCCCGCTGCCGAGGCCACACGCGCAGCCGCGTGAGCAAAGTCAACCGAACCGTAGCGGGCATCGCATCCGATAACGACACGCGGAGTGCGCGGAGCATGCTTAAGGAGCACTGCACACAAGCCCGCCGTCGCACGGATAACAACCGCAAGGTTCATCCGAGACTCGCCGGCACCGATCTCACCACGCAGGCCAGCGGTACCGAATTGCAAGGGACCATTCATGGCACGTGCAAGTTCGAGTTCTGCGTCCTGATCGCCTTCGCGAGCGGCCTGGACCAATGATCCGAGCTCTTCGGCGGTTACGGGATCCGGATCGTGATCAACCCACTGTTGGGCACGTTCAATAAGGTTCATATTCAGTCCTCAAGGCCTTCAAGAATTGCTGCGGTTGCAGACACACCCAAACGGTTCGCGCCGGCATTGATCATGGCGACAGCGGTCTCTGCATTGCGGATACCGCCCGAGGCCTTCACCCCGACACCCTCGCCCACGGTCTCACGCATGAGCTTCACCGCGTGAACGGATGCTCCACCTGCAGGGTGGAAACCAGTTGAGGTCTTGACAAAATCAGCACCGGCAGCGACCGCCGCACGGCAGACTGCAACGATTTCTTCGTCGGTCAAGGCCGCCGATTCGATAATGACCTTCAGGACCTTACCCGCGGGAATCTCCGCGCGGACGGCTCGGATCTCGTCTTCGACCTGATCGAACTTGCCTTCTTTTGCCAGGGCAATATTGATGACCATATCGATCTCGTCAGCGCCATCGGCAATAGCCTGCTTGGCTTCGTAAGCCTTGACATTCGGCTTCACTGCCCCCGAAGGGAAGCCCACGACGCAGGCGACCTTCAGTCCTTCGGGCACCTCAAGCGGGAGCATCGATGGGGACACGCACACGGAATAGGTACCAAAACGTGCACCTTCCTCAACGATCCGCGCGACATCGGCGTGAGTGGCCTCGGGCTTGAGGATCGTGTGGTCAATCAGGTGTGCAACTTCAGACTTCTTCATACTTTTCCTTTTCAAGTCCTCAGATCTGCGCCAGAGGAAGTGCAATTTCCATCATCTGGGTGAACGCGGTCTGCCGTTCGTGCGCGGTGGTTTCCTCACCGGTCACCAGCGAGTCAGAGACGGTAAAGATACCCAGAGCCTCAACCCCGGCCTCGGCGGCAGTTGCGTACAGGCCCGAAGTCTCCATTTCGATGGCCATGATGCCCATCTTCTGCCAGCGCTCGTTAAAGGTCGGATCGGCATTGTAGAAAGTATCCGAGGAGAGGACGTTACCCACGTGGGTGGTCACGCCCTTTTCCTTTGCATTCCCGCGTACAGCCTCGATCAGGCGGTAGGAGCCGATGGGGGCGTAGGTTCCAGGGATGTTGTACTGATCGATGAAGTTCGAGTTCGTGCAGGCTCCCTGAGCGATGACGACATCGTAAAGGTTGATTCCGGGCTGCAGCGCGCCGCAGGTGCCCACACGGATGAGCTTTGTGCAGCCAAAGACGTGAATGAGTTCCCACGCATACAGCGAGATCGAAGGGATACCCATACCCGAGCCCATAACCGATACCGGGGTGCCCTGGAAGGTACCGGTGAAGCCCAGCATGTTACGCACCGCATTGAATTGCTGCGCATCCTCAAGGTAGGTCTCGGCAATGAACTTGGCGCGAAGCGGATCTCCGGGCAGCAAGATGGTCGGCGCGATTGGGGCAGTCGGGTTGATGTGCGGTGTCGATTTCATGATCGTGTACTCCAATACGTGTGTGGTCGTGTCGCTTGTTCGGTCTGGTTTAAGTCTTAGCCCACGCGGTCCAAAATGATGTGACGAGGAGCGGGTGTGGTTTCGCTGATCGCCACTCCCCCGTCCAGCGCCTCAAGCGCTCGGGGAATACGCCATTCGTCGTCGGTGTGCAAGGTGAAGAGCGGTTGGCCTGCCTTGACCTGGTCGCCGGGCTTGGCATGGATTTCAATACCCGCACCAGCCTGCACCGGATCGTCCTTGACTGCTCGTCCGGCACCCAGCCTCCACGAGGCCACGCCCACGCTGAGCGCATCCATTTCGGAAAGGTAGCCATCGGCCTCGGCAGTGACAGTGTGGGTCAGCGTTGAGGTCGGTAGCGCAGCATCGGGATCTCCCCCCTGCTCACGGATCATTGCGCGCCAGGTATCCATCGCACGACCGTCCTTGAGAGCAGCCTCAACGTCGACATCGCTCTTACCGGCCATGGAAAGCATGGTTCGGGCAAGCTCGACGGTCAATTCCACGACATCTGCGGGGCCGCCGCCAGCCAGAACCTCAACGGATTCTTCGACCTCAAGCGCATTACCGACCTTGAGTCCCAGCGGGGTCGACATATCGGTGAGCAGCGCCTGGGTCTTCACACCGGCATCTCGTCCAAGATCAACCATGGTGCGGGCAAGCTCGCGGGCGTTGTCAATGTCCTTCATGAATGCGCCGCTGCCAACCTTGACGTCCAAGACCAGTGAATCGGTGCCTTCAGCAATTTTCTTCGACATGATCGAAGAAGCAATCAACGGAATGCAATCGACTGTTGATGTGATATCACGCAGTGCGTAGAGCTTCTTATCTGCGGGAGCAAGTCCCGCACCCGCTGCGCAAATGACAGCGCCGCAACCTTCGCCCAGCTGATGGTAGATCTCTTCGTTGGACAGAGCGGCACGCCAGCCGGGGATGGCCTCGAGTTTGTCCAAGGTTCCGCCTGTGTGGCCAAGGCCTCGGCCCGAAAGCTGCGGAACGGCAACGCCAAAACACGCAACCAGGGGCGCAAGAGGAAGGGTGATCTTATCGCCGACGCCGCCAGTGGAGTGCTTGTCAGCGGTCACTCGGCCGATTCGAGCGAAATCCATGCGTTCACCGGAGTCAATCATGGCCTGGGTCCAGGTGACGATTTCTTCCCGATCCATTCCGCGCAGGAAGACGGCCATGGCAAGCGCTGCCATTTGTTCGTCTTTCATTACCCCGCGCGTGTAGGCATCAATGGTCCACTGGATTTCTTCGGTGGACAGTTTCCCGCCATCGCGCTTCACGCGGATGACGTCGACGGCATCAAACTGTTTCATGATGTCCTTCCTGGGTGTTGTTGTCAGGCTATGCGTGTGGCGGACGTACATGTCACCTGATGACACATACGCCCGCCGCAGTGATTAGTCTTCTGTGAATCGCGCCGAGGCGACTTCGGTTAGGTCGTGCGGACCAAAAGCTCCCGGGAGCACCTGCTTCATGGTCATGACGCCTTCGGGCATCAGAACCAAGCAGTCATTCCCACCGTGCTCAAAAATAAGCTGGCGGCAGCGTCCGCAAGGAGCCACGGGTTCGCAGTTTCCATTCACTGCAACGACCGCTGCCAAGCGGCCTCCGCCCGAGCGCACCATCTGCGAGACCATCCCGCATTCGGCACACAGGGTGACGCCATAACCGGCATTTTCCACATTGCAGCCCGAATAGGTATGTCCATCGGTTGTCAGTCCTGCCGCACCAACGGGGAAACCGCTGTAGGGGCAGTAAGCCTGCTCCATTGCCGAGATCGCAAGATCCTTGAGTTCTTCCCAATTGATATCCATGTTTGGGTCCTTTATCTACCTAGCCGTCGATCACTTCGTGTAAGGAATGTTTTCGGCTGCCGGCGGACGCGACTTTCCGACGAATCCAGCGACCGCAATGATGGTCACGATGTAAGGAATCATCGAGATCAGGTCCGAAGGAATGGACTGCTCAAGGTTGGGCAGCAAGCGGGCAAGCGCCTGAGCGAAACCGAACATGAGCGCTGCGCCCATAGCACCGATCGGGTGCCACTTACCCAAAATCATTGCCGCAAGGGCGATGTAGCCGTTACCTGCGGAGATATTGTCGGTGAAGGAGAGGCCCGAACCGATGGTGAAGAATGCGCCGCCCAATCCAGCAAAACCAGAAGCGAGGATCGCATTGAGGGTTCGCGTGCGATTGACGTTGATGCCCACGGTATCGGCGGCTCGCGGGTGCTCACCACAGGCGCGAAGGCGCAGGCCCCAGCGCGAACGGTAAAGGTAAACCGCCAAGAAAATCACCGTAGCGTACATCAGGTACACCAAGATGTTGTGGTTGAAGAGCACGGGACCAAGAATCGGGATCTCACCTAGGAGCGGGATTTTGATGTCTGAGAGCGAGAACCTGTTGGTGTTGAACAGCTCGGGCTTCTTCGTCATCCACGTTCCGTAGAAGAAGGTCGTCAGACCCGCTGCCAGGACGTTCAAAACCACACCGACGATGATCTGATCCACGCCGTACTTGACCGAGAAGAGTGCCAAGAGGCAGCCAAGGAATGCGCCCGCGATCGGGGCGGCAATCAAACCTGCCCACGAGGTCTGGAAGAAGGATGCCGCCATGACACCGGCGAAAGCACCCAAGAGCAGGTCACCTTCAATGGCGATGTTGACAACGCCAACGCGTTCGGAGACAACGCCCGAAAGGGAGCCGAAGATCAGAGGCGTCGAGATTGCCACTGTGGAGTAGAGGGTGGAGGTCAGTGTGACGACACCGGCCGAACCCGAACCCGCGTAGATCAAGAAGCCAAAGACCGTCGCAATTCCCGCGACAATCATCATGGTGACGTCAAGCCACCGCGGATTTTGGCGGCGTGCCCACACCGAGTAGATCGACCAGGCTGTCACCAGAAGGGTGAGTACCGTCAGTACCAGAAGGATAGGACGACCGGGGGTGACAATATCGTCGATATTGATGCTCTGGGACTTGTCGTTGAGCCTGATGGTGACATCGCCACTGACCTTGACGACGAAAAGGATCTGCAGAAGGGCTGCCAGAACGTAGACAACCGGCATCTTCCACGAACGCTTCAGCTGAACATCATTCATTGCGCGCGTCTGGCTCATCGTGCCTCTCCTTCCGTATCGGTGGAGGCACCATCGATGGCGGCATCGCCGCCCTTGGATGCTGCGTCTTCCTTCACTGCCGAGGCCATGGCCGGGGTCTTCCCGTCTTCTTCAGAGTGCTCACCGCTGAGTTCAGCGAGCTCAGCACGCAAGCTCTTCTTGGTTTCCTTTGGCAGATGGAAGAGCCAGCGGACCAGCATGGGAGCTGCGATCAGCAAGACGATCACTGACTGGAGGATCAAGATCATATCGATCGGAACGCCCTTGGCCTGCATGGTGTAACCACCGGCTTTGAAGGCTCCGAAGAGGATACCTGCGCCCAGAGTGCCCAGAGGCTTGTTGCGGCCCAGAAGCGCGACGGTGATGGCGTCGAAACCGATTGAACCAGCGATGTCCCTGGAGACGTAACCAACGGTACCCAAGGCCTCGTTCGCACCTGCAAGTCCCAGGAACGCACCGGAGATCGCCATGGTAATTGCGGTGATCTTTCCGACTGAGATACCAGCGGTACGGGCGGCCTCGGGGTTCGCACCAACGGCGCGAATTTCAAAGCCAAGGGTCGAGCGCTCAATAAGCCACCAGAAAACGATGACGGCGAGGAGGGCAATGAAAAGACCAACGTGGATCTTGAAGGGCGCATCCAAGATGCGGGTGAAGGCAGCTGAATCCGCGACCTTCGGGGTTTGAGGTTGATTAGAACCGGGAACCTGCCATGACTTCTTCGAGAGGATGTAGCCCAGCGCCAAGGTCGCAATCGAGTTCAGCATGATGGTGACAATGACTTCGTTTGCCCCGGTCTTTGCCTTAAGAACACCGGCAATTCCCGCATAGAGCGAACCAGCAACCATTGCGGCAAGAAGAGCAACAAGAGTGTGAATGACGGGCGGCAGGTTCATTGCGAAGCCAACCCAGACAGCGGCAAGAGCGCCAAAGATGATCTGGCCCTTACCACCGATGTTGAACAGGCCTGCGCGGAAGCCCAAGGCTAGGCCCAAGCCACCCAATACCAAAGGGATGGAGAAGAACAGGGACTCTGTCAAAGGTTTGATCTGACGCTGAAAACTACGAGCGGTTGGATCGAAGATTGCTCCGCGGAACATCGCGTAGTAGGCATCGACCACAGATGCTCCGGTCATCGCGATCAGAATGGCACCGATAGCGAAGGCAATGAGAACCGCAAGGATGGAAACGAACCATCGCGATCCCAGAATATGACGGCACACAATCAGTGCCTTCGAAGGACGCTTTACCGCGGTCATCAGTTCTCCTCCACGTGTGAATCCGAAACCTCAGCGTGTTCGTGCACGCCTTCTACGGCCTCGTCATAGGGAACACCAGCCATCATCAAACCAAGAACGTCACGCGGGGTGTCCGCGGGAACAACCCCCATCACGCGGCCTCGGTACATGACGACAATGCGATCGGCCAGCGAGATCACTTCGTCCAATTCCGATGAGATCAGAAGGACGGGAATGTTCTGGTCGCGCACCTCAACAATGCGCTTGTGAATGAATTCGATAGAACCAACATCCACACCGCGGGTCGGTTGGTTCGCAACAAGCAGGTTGAGATCCTTCGACATCTCACGCGCGACAACAACCTTCTGCTGATTTCCACCAGAAAGCGAGGAAATCGGGTCGTTGATTGAGGTCAAACGAATATCGAATTCTTGCTCTTTATCGCGCGCATTCTGTGCAATGGCCCCCAACTTGAGCATTGGGCCCGATGCAAAGGAGGAATCCTTGTACTGGTCCAAA
Organism: Trueperella pyogenes; assembly: GCA_963534475.1. Taxonomy (GTDB): domain Bacteria; phylum Actinomycetota; class Actinomycetes; order Actinomycetales; family Actinomycetaceae; genus Pauljensenia; species Pauljensenia pyogenes_B. The sequence continues at coordinate 12,627 of CAUSSZ010000030.1, forward strand.
ATCAAGTTCTCAGCAATGGAGAAAGTAGAAATAATGCCATCGGTCGAACGGTCTTCGGGAATGAAGCCAACGCCCGCATCCAAAGACTTACGGGGACCCGCGTGGGAAATGTCTTCGCCTTCCAGAAGAATTTCACCAGAATCTGGGGTGCACAGACCCAAAACGGTTTGCGCCAATTCGGTCTGACCATTGCCCTGCACGCCCGCGACGGCGACGATTTCGCCGCGCTCTACCGCGAAGGAGACGTGATCAAGAAGTGGAACTCCCTGGGGCGAAAGCATGGAGATTGCCTTGAATTCCAGTCCCCCACCAGTGGGCGCTGCGGGAGCTTTTTGAACGCGCATCATGACGGAGCGGCCGACCATCTTATTCGCCAGTTCTGATTCAGAATCTTGCGGGGAGGCTTCACCAACGACGGTACCGCGTCGAATCACGGTAATTTCGTCTGCGACGGCTCGAACTTCGCGAAGCTTGTGAGTGATGAAAACAATCGAGGTCCCCGCGTCGGCAAGCTGACGCATGATCGCCATGAGTTCGTCAGTTTCTTGAGGCGTGAGCACTGCCGTTGGCTCATCAAGAATAAGGACCTTCGCCTGGCGGGAAAGCGCTTTAACGATTTCGACTCGCTGCTGAGCGCCGACCGAGAGATCTTCAATGAGCGCATCGGGATCAAGATCGAAACCAAATCGCGCTGAAACCTCTTTAACGGTCTTGCGTGCTTGAGCAAGATCAATCAAGCCGCTTGCCTTGGTTGGTTCAAATCCCAGTGCGATTGATTCCGCGACGGTAAACACTGGAATCAGCATGAAGTGCTGGTGAACCATGCCGATGCCGGCTGCGACCGCGTCGCCGGGGCCATCGAAGTGGACGGGCTTTCCATCGATGAGGATTTCACCTTCATCGGGCTGGTGAAGGCCGTAGAGCACGTTCATCAACGTTGATTTACCCGCTCCATTTTCACCCAGAAGTGCGTGAATGTGGCCTTCTTCAATTGTCAGGTTGATGTCGTTATTTGCGACCAGAGGACCGAAACGTTTGGTGATCCCCTTCAGTTCCAATTTCACTCTACTGCGCCCCTTCTGCGTGGTCGAGCTCCCGTTTCAGGATAGCCGAAAAAAGTGGGGCGCGATGGTCGAAAACCACCGCGCCCCAACCTAAGATTTCCGCGTCACTTCGGGGAGTTTGCGGACTCAACCTTCAGCTCGCCCTTCTTGATCTGATCGGTGAGCTTGGTCAGCTCATCCTTCAGATCCGAGGGAACCTTGGAGTCGAAATCGTGGAAGGGAGCGATGGAAACGCCACCGTTTTCCAGGGTGCCCACGTAGGGGGTTGCAGTGAACTTGCCGTTCACGGAGTCCGTGATGGCCTGCTCAACCGAAGCACCAATTTCCTTCATGACCGAGGTCAGAACGATCGACTTGTAGTCGGGGGCAGATTCGTACCAGTCGGAGTCAACACCGATGATGTAGGTCTTGCCATCAGCCTGTGCAGCTGCTGCTGCACCCAGGCCCACGGGGCCGGCGACGGGCATGATGATGTCAGCGCCCTGGTCGATGAACTGCTGTGCCTGCTGCTTGCCCAGTGCCTGGTCATCGAAGGACTGGGTGAAGGAGCCGTTCTGAGTTGCCTTATCCCAACCGAGGACCTGGACATTGGTGCCCTTGGCCTTGTTGTAGGCGGCAACACCATCGGCAAAGCCGTCCATGAAGACGGTAACCGAAGGAATCTGGATACCACCGAAGGTGGCAACCTTGCCGGTCTTGGACATGCCTGCTGCGGCGTAACCCGCAAGGTAGGCGGCTTCAGCGGTGTTGAAGAGCAGTGGGCGTGCGTTCTCGACGGTGACGGTCTTGTTGGAATCATCAGAGAAGGAGGAGTCAACCAGTGCGTAGTGAACATCCTTATTCTCATTTGCAGAGGCGTGGAGCGCCTTCTCGAGGTTGAAGCCAACGCCGATGATCAGGTTGCAGCCGTCGGAAACCATGGATTCGGTGTTGGGCACGAAGTCTGCCGAGGAGGAGGACTCTGCCGTGTTGATCTGAATACCGAGCTTGGACTGTGCGGCCTTCAGACCGTTGTATGCGGACTCGTTGAAGGACTTGTCGTCCCAACCGCCTGCGTCCGACACTGCACAAGCCTTGAAGCTTGCGCCCTTCGATGCTGCGTCAGAGCTAGATTCTGACGAGGCCTTCTGGCCGGATGAGCACGCGGTCAGCGCGAGAGTTGCGACGCCGGCGACCGCAACAAATTTGGTGAGGGTCTTCATGCTGTATTTCCTCCACATAGGTTGTGTACATCCAGAGATGGATAGATGCGAGGATGCGATGAGACCCAGAATGGGCACATGCATCACCGCTTGCGAGAACGCATAAGTGTGCTGCGTTGACGCCCACTAATGAGTTTCACCCGTCACAATTAGGCGTGTCAAGGCGGATTGGATACAGCTCGATAACGAATCTATAAATCTCATCTTTTCCGCATAAATGCAGTAATTATTCATTTCTGAATCACAGTTGTCCTCTCAACATATGGGCACACTTGCATAAAACTGCCAAACCCTAGAAGAGACACACTCTGAGATTGACACAGTTAACAAAAACAGTGGGTGGCACAGCCATACGACCGTGCCACCCACGTGCGAATTCAGTGCTCAATCAGATTGAGATCTTCATGAGTACAGCATCCGTTTCAGTTCTTCTTGCGACGCAGAGCAAACCCTGCACCACCCAAGGCAAGAGCAGCCAAAACTGCAATTCCAGCTACAGAACCGGTCTTCGCAAGCTTCTTGCCCTTCGGGGCCTTCGGGTTCACCGCAGTGTTCGGCGTTGCAGGCTGCGCAGCGGCGGGGCAAGCCACCGACACGGTCAAACCTGCGGCCTCGGGAACAACGGTTCCGAAGTCGGTCTCAACGGTGACGGGCAGGGAGAGTACTCCCCCTTCGGGCTTGGTAGCGCACACCGACATCGGCAGCGAGGCCTTCAAAGTTGCCTGGCCTGCACCATCGGTTGTGATGACCGAGGCCTCGTCAGAGGCATGCAATTCACGCAGCGAGTTATCGACACTTGCGCTGGCGACAACCGATCCGAAGGAGACCTTGACATTCTGGGTCTTTCCGGGGCCCTCGGAGAAGGACAGGCCACGCAAGGGCACAGTGAATTCCTGATCGGGAGTAAGCGTATCGCTGGGGAGCGTCACGCCGATTGCCTGCTTGAGAGTCGCAGCCTTAATGCCGTTGTGTGCGCCCAAGTACTCGTTGAACTTATCGCGGTCGAGGTTACCCAAAACCGTCTTCGTGCCACGGGTCAGCGCCGGGAAGGTGTCACCACCTGCGAGCAGGAAGGTAACGGATCCAACCGTGTACTCCTTGTTCATATCAATGGGCGCACCATTGACGAGCAGCGAGGTAATACGCTCGCCGTAAGGCTTCGAGGCATCGTAGGTGTACTGAACGTTCTTCGACAGACCAAGCTTGAGCAGCGGGCGCGAGTTCTGAGAGTTCAGGTTCGTCTTCCACTGTTCTTCCAGAGC
>CAUSSZ010000031.1:0-15734 GCA_963534475.1 Trueperella pyogenes
ACCGCCGCCATGACCGGCGCTAACCGCCAGGCCCTCGATGCCTCGGGCGCGGAGTACTTTACGGTGCACACGCACGCTAACCAGCACGCGGGCTATTTCCCCGGCGCCAAGCCCGTGCACATCCTCATGCATGTCGGCACCGGCGGACAGATTCTCGGCGCGCAAGCCGTGGGCGCCGACGGTGTGGACCGCCGCATCGACGTCATCGCGACCGCCATGCGGGCCGGCCTGAGCGCCACTGACCTCATCGACCTGGACCTCGCCTACGCCCCGCCCTACGGCCAGGCCAAGGACCCCGTCAACCAGACCGGAATGGTCGCGCACAACGTGCTGACCGGCGAGCTCATCCTCACCGGTCCGGAGGCCCTGACCGAGGATATGCCGGTCCTGGACGTACGCACGGTGGGGGAATACGCGGCCGGGCACATGCCGAACTCCCTGAACATTCCGCACACCCAGCTGCGCGACCGCCTCGATGAAGTCCGCTCTTGGGTCGATGAGAAGGTCGGCGACCAGCCCTTCGTTGTCATGTGCGCGGCGGGCGTGCGCTCTTGGATTGGCTACCGCATCGTGCGCCACGCGGGCTTTAACGTCACCATGCTGTCGGGCGGCATTCAGACGCTGCGCGCATGGCTCGGAGAGAAGGCCGAGGCCGTTCTCGTCACGGGGGAAGGACGCTCATGACGACGCGCAAGCAGGTCATCAATCGCCTCAAGCGTGCTCGCGGGCAGCTCGACAGCCTCATCGACCATATCGAGAGTGGAGATGCGAACTGTCGGGATGTGCTGACCCAGTTCGCGGCCGTTAACTCCGCGATAAAACGCGCTAGCTACCTCGCGGTTGCGACGATCATGTCGCAGTGTGTGCTCGAGGATTCCAGCCTCGACAACGATGATGTGCCGACAGCCGAAGCGGAAGAATCTCTAGTCAAAACTGGGAGCATCTCGATCGAAGAACTTGAGCAATTGTTCCTCCGGCTAGGCTGATGCGACAAAGCAATCAGCCTGCCTAGAAAAACCTCATAACACCATGCAGCGGATCCGCTGACGGATTCGAGGCCCGATCAACGAAGGAGACAATCATGTGTCGACCCACCACCTGTGAGGTATGCGGAAAGACCACCTGGAAGGGCTGCGGCAAGCACATTGACTCGGTGAGGGAACAAGTGTCCCCGGATCAGTGGTGCGATAAGGACCATACCGAAGAGGAGTATGCCGCCGCGAAGAAGAAACGCGGTTTCTTCGGTAGCCTCTGCAGCTAGCCCTCGGCTCTTCTCGCATCGCCGCGGACCGTGCATGTCGTGTTCTCCGACACATTGATTGATTGATCAACTTACCTTCTCTTTCATCGGTAGAATCAACCCAATTCTTCCCTTCTATTTGGACGTATTCCCGGCGTCCATGCCCCCGAAGGATGGGTTTGATCATGCATCATCAACACGCTCGAGTGCGTTCTGCCTCGATTCGAAAGCTGTCTCTTACCGCTTTGCTCACCGGCGCGCTTGTATGCGGAGCAGGTTTAGCTCCCGCTCTAGCGGAGCCAGCCTCTCCCGCTCCCTCTCCCGAGGCCTCGGCGACCACCGGAACAGAAGCACCCCAGGTAGCTAACGGAGTGGAAACCTCCCAGCCGACCAGCGAGGCCTCTCCTCTACCCTCCGCCCCCAGCGGTCAGGATCGGGCGGCTCGTGGAGCGACTGCCTCGTCGGATATGACCCTGACTAATGAACGCAATACGACGGATGTCGTCATTGAGCTCCCCGAGGGCGAAGCTGGCAAAGAACTCCGCGAGAGTGCGGATACTGTGCACCTGCGCGCAACAATGAGCTACCGCGGGAAAGTGACGCGCGAAATTGATCAGCGGATCTCATTGAAGGAGTTCACTGACGACTACTACATTCTCGACTTCAAGAACTTCGGGAAGTTCACTGTCGAACTTTCGACCGAGAAAAACGGGGTGGTAGTCCGTAAATTCCCAAAGCGCACAGTCGGTGTGACCGCGGATAGCTACGTGCTTGCTCCAGTCAGCGCGACACTTCCCGTCGCGATGTTTTCGCTGAACCTTTGGGGTAAGGATTCAGTTCGGGCAATCGGCCCTGTCATCGCCATGTTCGAGCGTCCCAATGCCTATGACTGGAATGCGCTGCCCGGCCCAAGAGCTCCAGAGAGTGGAGTTTATGCGCTTCCTTACCTGACTGAGCGTGAGAACGCGTTCCAGCCCGGCGGTTTCGACGAGGCCGCGCAGCAGTTCCGTGATCGCATCGACGTCTTTGCCGATTACGTGCGTGATTTGCGTGAGTTGGATCCTTCTTCTGCTTTCCACCTCTACTCGGTCGATATGTTCCCCAATATGGTCCAGAAGGTCATCTACGCAAACCGGATCCCTCAAGACCAGTACACGATCAATCTCATGACCGATGGGGCGTATTCCTACGTCAAGTTTGCTGATCTCTATCAGGGATCAAACCCGCGAGGAACGCACGAGCGTTTGCTTCGCGAGTGGAAAGAAATGAAGGAACACGCCTACGCCAATGGGCGTGTTGATGCGAAGGCCTCCGAGCAGTGGAGCACCGCTGACTATCTGTGGGCACTGGTTGATTCTGAGCCGAATGCACACTGGTGGCTGGCTCGCCCGAAGCTATTGAGTACTTCGGGAGATGGGAATGCTTTTGCAACCCAAGTTCAAAAGTCGCCGAAGGTTCGCGGCGTTAATATCTCTCAGCTGCTGAGTGCGAATATCAAGCCCTCGAAGGAAGCGACCGAGCAGTTTAAGGCCCTCTATAACTTCAACGATGGGTACTTCAGTGCCGCGGAACGTGAGGGCAAGGACGTCCTTCTGCTTCTTGGAACGATTCATCCCAATGAACAGGGCTTCGAAGACTATGCCCGCTTTACGAAGAGCTACTACGGGGATCGCTACGCCTACTACTACAAGGGGCACCCAGCGACGCCTACGGAAATGTCAGTTCCAAAGCAAGAACAGCTCAAGCGCCTGGGAATGGATGATGTCGATGCCTCCATTGCGGCGGAATTGATTCTGTTCTTTAACCCGGGAATTGATATTGCCGGTTATCAGTCCTCAACTTTTGAGTCGACCCAGCCTGGGCGCTCGAAGGGAGTGTTTAACTACACCAAGGGTGAAGCTATGGCTAAGGCCGATTCGCCCTACCGTGACCTTGACTTCTGGATCGTCCCGATTGATCGGGCTTGGGACCAGCTGAAGCGCTTGTGTCCAGGTGGGCACAGCTGCTACCAGGTGGAGTTCTCTGACCAGATCGCCGCGCGCGAAGGTTATACACATGCGCTGTGGGATGCCACTGATTCGGTCATCGTCTACTACAAGAAACAGGGGGATCGTTTCGAGAAGGTCCGCAGTCAAGATGCAATTGGTGAAAAGTCCTCGGTAGAGCCGGGGGAGTACTTCATTAAGTCAGCGCTCGCGGATCACCTGGTTCTGGATGTTCCCGGTGCTAGCCGCGATGATGGCGCGAATGTCCAGCTGTGGGACGCAAATCGAAGCGATGCCCAGAAGTGGCGTGTTTCTTATGATTCTCAAGGACTTGCGACGATCACCAATGTGGCCTCGGGTAAGGTGCTTGATGCCCAATGGGGGTCCTCGCGTCCTGGGACCAACGTTGACCAATGGAGTTCTAACGGTACGCGTGCGCAGAAGTGGCGCATCACTTCGGGCTATCAGGGCCGAGTGAAGATCGTCTCGGCTTTGGATCCCGCAATCGTTTTGGATGTTGCAGCGGCCAATGCTTCAGCGGGAGCAAATGTTGGCCTGTGGAATGCAAATGGCTCTGATGCTCAGGCATTTTCATTCATTCCGACGCGGCCCAAGGTTTCCTCGGCGGGTCAGGCAGATATCACCCCCGGTTACTACGAACTGGCAAGCGTCGTTGATCCCAGGAAGGGGATCGATCTGAAAGACTACGCGATGAACAACGGAGCTCGGCTTCAGCTGTGGGGTTCAAGCAAGACCGATAATCAGATCTGGAAAATTAGCCGTGAATCTGATGGCTTCTACCGATTGGTGAATACCTGGTCGAATAAGTCCTTGGATTCCACTGATGGCACTCCGATTCCCGGTACCGAGCTCCAGCTGTGGGACACGGACATGTCAAATGCGAACCAGAAGTGGGCCATCTTCTCGGTGACGGGAGGGGCGTATATGCTTCGCAATGTCGGGACCGGTCTGGTTGTCAATCTTCGCTGGGGACAGGCGCGTAATGGTATGGCTATTGACGGCTATCTGGCCAATGGAACAACCTCTCAGCAGTGGCGTCTGGACCCGGTTCAAGGGCCCCAAGAGATCCTGGACCAGTGGGCGAAGGAGAACCGCAACTTGGTTCCTGATGGTGAGTATCAGATCCGTCCAGTTGTTGCCCCGAATAATCGTGTCGAGGTCCAATGGGCATCTCGCGACGCGGGAGCTCGCGTGTGGTCCTATCAGTCCAATGGAAGTGCGGCACAGAAGTGGCGTATCAGTCACGATGACAAGGGCTACGTGACCTTGACCAACGTGGCTTCTGGGAAAGTCTTGGATGTCTTCGCGGCGTGGAAGAACTGGCCGGCTCGGGTCAATCAGCAGCCCTCGAACTCCTCCGCGGCTCAAAAGTGGGTCATCCAAGAGCGAGGTGGCCATAAAGTTCTTGTTTCGGCACTCTCACCCATGCTGGTCCTTGATCTTGAAGGTGGGCGCAGTCAGAACGGAACAACGGTTCATCTCTATCAGGACAATGGAAGTTCGGCCCAGCGCTTTGATTTCCTGAAGTAGCCGGTCGTTCAGCCAAAATATTGGGGTGCGTTCGCGTCACTATGCGCGAGCGCACCCCTGTTCGTTGTACGTGTCCCGGGCAACGAGAGGCCTACGGCAATCTCCAGTCCACCGGCGTTGCTCCCTGCTTCTCAAGGAGAGTATTCGCGCGGGAGAAGGGCCTCGAGCCAAAGAAGCCGCGGCGCGCTGACAGGGGAGAGGGGTGCGCAGACTCGATGACTGGCGTGGATCCCAATTGCTCGCGCAGAGATTGCGCGTCGCGCCCCCACAAAATTGCGACCAGGGGCAGCGGGTTCCCGGATGCATCCCTCCGGTTCACCAAAGCATCAATTGCGCAGGAGGTGACTTCCTCCCAGCCCATCTTTCGATGGGAACCGGCTTGTCCGGGCCTGACCGTCAGCACCCTGTTGAGCAGGCATACTCCCTGACGAGACCATGGCCGCAGATCACCGCTGGTTGGCATGGGAATGCCAAGGTCGGTGGTGAGCTCCTTGAAGATATTGCGCAGCGAGGCCGGGAAAGGAATCCCCGGTGCGACTGAGAAACTCAGCCCAATAGCGTGGCCGGGAGTGGGGTAGGGGTCCTGCCCGACAATGAGGACCTTCACCTGGTCAAGAGGATAGGTAAAGGCCCTCAAGACATCGCTACCGGCGGGAAGATAGCCGTGCCCGGCCTCGATCTCCCGACGCAACTGAGCTCCCAATTCATGGATTTTTCCCTCAACCGGTGCCAGTGCCCGCGCCCAGGAGGGATCGATAACGGTGTCCAAAGATTCCACGCACCTACTGTAACCTCAGGCGTGCCCAGCCACGGCCTCGACAATGGGAGGCGTTCAGGGAAATCTAAGGCACGCGGGCAGGGACTATGCGGGAGCGGGGGTATTTCGCTACTCTGAAGCCGTGACTTCACAGTATCCAAAGGACGAATTTGACCGCGCCGGCGAAGACATGCCCCAGGGCATGCACCTTCAGCAGCCCTCGCGATGGAAGAGCGTATGGCCTTTCCTTGCGGTGCTGGTGATCGTTCCCGCTGCCGCGTGGGGGATTAGCCACATCCTGACTTCGGGCGGTGCTCAGCAGAAGACGACCACAAGCGTCTCCACGACCGCTGCAACGACCCAGGCCCCCGCCGCCTCTGCGACTACCGAGGCCACTCAGACGCCTTCCGCGGCCCCGACGACCAGCGAGACTCCTTCTCCTTCGCCGTCGATTCCCGTGCGTCACTCCGCGAAGATTTCCGTGCTGAACGGAACCGGAACACAGGGACTGGCAGCGCAGAAGGTTTCCGCGCTTTCCTCCGCAGGCTTTGACGGTGCCACTGCTGCGAACGCGCGCGGTTGGGATACCGAAGTAACGACCGTTTACTACGAGGATCCAAACCTCAAGGCCACTGCTGAAGAGGTCGCGAAGGTCCTTGGAATCAGCCGCGTGCAGCAGACGCAGACCGGCGACCCGGATGTCGTTGTCGTTCTGAAGTAACGTTTATTAGCCGCTGAGCAAGGCTCGTGTTGCGCTGAAGGTGAGAGTTCGCGTTACACTTTCAGAGCCCCAATAGCTCAGTCGGTCAGAGCAGCGGACTCATAATCCGTGGGTCGTCGGTTCAAGCCCGACTTGGGGCACGGACCACGTTCTGCGAAGAGCTTCAATGGCTGAAGTTGGACTGAGCGCCAGCTGAACGTGAGGTTGGACATATTCTCGTCCGTACATTGCACCCCTATATTCGTGTGCCTATTATGAGTATTTGCGCTTTATTGTGCCCGAGGTGACCCGTACCCATTCGCTGTAATAGGCGCTGGGCGGATGTGGACGGTGTCAGTTAATGGGCTAAAAGGCGTGTGCGCGCAATGAAAACGCAGGGAAGGACCCCCGTTGGCTGCAAGTACCAACACTGCCAACCAGCCCAAGAACCGCATTTCTTTCGCTAAGCTCCGCGAGCCCCTGCAGGCACCGAACCTGCTCGGCCTGCAGACCGAAAGCTTTGACTGGTTACTGGGAAACGATGCATGGAAAGCACGCGTGGATGCCGCAAAGGCTGCTGGACGCGTGGATGTTCCGGATGTTTCCGGCCTTGAAGAAATTTTCCAGGAGATCTCGCCGATTGAAGACGTGGCACGCACCATGTCTCTGTCGTTCCGTGATCACCGCTTGGAGCGACCGAAGTACTCGGTCGAAGAAGCAAAAGCTAAGGATTACACCTACTCGGCACCCATGTATGTGACCGCCGAGTTCATGAACTACAACACGGGTGAAATTAAGTCCCAGACCGTGTTCATGGGCGATTTCCCGCTCATGACCCCCCGTGGCACCTTCATTATCAATGGCACCGAGCGTGTCGTTGTCTCTCAGCTGGTCCGTTCGCCCGGTGTTTACTTCGAACGTACCTCGGATCGCGGTTCCGACAAGGAAATCTTCAACGCGAAGATCATCCCCAGCCGCGGTGCATGGCTGGAGTTCGAGATCGATAAGCGCGACGCTGTCGGCGTACGTATTGACCGTAAGCGTAAGCAGTCGGTGACCCACTTCCTGAAGGCAATTGGCCTGACGGAAGGTGAGATTCGCGAGCAGTTCGCCGCGTACCCGATTCTTCTTGAGACTCTTGAGAAGGACACCGCGCGTACCCGCGAAGAGGCACTGACCGATATCTACCGCAAGTTGCGTCCGGGTGAGCCCGCAAACGTCGAGGCCGCTGAAGCGCTCCTGCACAACTTCTACTTCGATCCCAAGCGCTACGACCTGGCAAAGGTCGGCCGCTACAAGATCAACAAGAAGCTCGCGGTTGATTCTCCCGAAGGCACCTCTGAACTGGTGCTCTCGATCAACGACATTGTTGCAACCGTGAAGTACCTGCTTGCTCTGCACGCAGGTGAGAAGACCTTCGCAGGCGTCCGCCACGGCGAGCCCGTCGAGGTTCGCGTTGAGTCCGACGACATCGACCACTTCGGCAACCGTCGTATTCGCGCCGTGGGTGAGCTGATCCAGGCTCAGGTTCGCACCGGTCTTGCTCGTATGGAGCGCACCGTCCGCGAACGTATGACCACTCAGGAAACGGACTCTATTACTCCGCAATCCCTGATCAACATTCGTCCCGTCGTTGCGGCAATCAAGGAGTTCTTCGGAACCTCTCAGCTGTCGCAGTTCATGGACCAGAACAACCCGCTGGCCGGTCTGACGCACAAGCGCCGTCTGTCGGCACTGGGCCCCGGTGGTCTGTCTCGCGATCGCGCCTCCATGGAGGTTCGTGACGTTCACCCCTCGCACTACGGTCGTATGTGCCCGATTGAAACCCCTGAAGGCCCGAACATTGGTCTGATCGGTTCGCTGGCAACCTTTGCTCGCATCAACCCCTTCGGTTTCATCGAGACCCCCTACCGTATTGTTCGCAACGGACAGGTGACCGACGAGGTCAAGTACCTGACCGCTGACGATGAAAAGGGACACTTCATCGCTCAGGCTTCTTCGCCTGTCGATGACGAGGGCCACTTCATTGATGAGCAGGTTCTGTGCCGTGTTGCAGGCGAGGACCCGACGCTGATCGCCCGTGATCGCGTGGATTACATGGACGTTTCCGCACGCCAGATGGTGTCTGTGGCAACCGCGTTCATTCCCTTCCTTGAGCACGATGACGCAAACCGAGCCCTGATGGGTGCGAACATGCAGCGTCAGGCTGTTCCCTTGCTCACCACGGAAGCGCCGCTGGTGGGTACCGGTATGGAACAGCGTGCCGCACATGACTCCGGTGAAATGGTCATCGCTCAGCACTCCGGTGTTGTCACCGAAGTTTCCGCCGACCTGGTCGTTGTGACGACTGACGAAGGTGGACGCGATACCTACCGCCTCGAAAAGTTTGAGCGCTCGAACCCCGGTAACTGCACCAACCAGCGCGTCATCGTTGATGAAGGCCAGCGCGTGGAGGTCGGCGATGTCCTCGCTGACGGCCCCGCTACCGACAACGGTGAAGTTGCACTGGGTAAGAACCTGCTGGTTGCTTACATGTCGTGGGAAGGCCTCAACTACGAGGACGCCATCATCCTGAGCCGTCGCGTTGTCGAAGACGATGTTCTGACCTCGATTCACATCGAAGAATATGAAGTCGATGCCCGCGAAACCAAGCTCGGTGAAGAAGAGATCACTCGCGATATTCCGAACGTTTCGGAAGAATCGCTGTCTGATCTTGACGAACGCGGCATCATCCGCATCGGCGCCGAGGTCACCGCTGGCGACATCCTCGTCGGTAAGGTTACCCCGAAGGGTGAAACCGAGCTGACCTCCGAAGAGCGCCTGCTGCGCGCAATCTTCGGTGAGAAGGCCCGCGAGGTTCGCGATACCTCGCTGCGCGTTCCCCACGGTGAAGAGGGCATCGTTATCGGCGTTCGTGAATTCAACGACGACGAAGACGATCTCAACCCCGGCGTGCGTCAGACCGTTCGCGTCTATGTCGCACAGCGCCGCAAGATCACCATTGGTGACAAGATGGCAGGCCGTCACGGTAACAAGGGTGTCGTTTCCAAGATCCTCCCGGTCGAAGACATGCCCTTCCTCGAGGACGGAACCCCGGTTGATATCATCCTCAACCCGCTGGGTGTCCCCGGCCGTATGAACGTCGGTCAGGTCCTCGAGTTCCACCTCGGTTGGCTTGCCCACCAGGGTTGGGACGTTTCGGCAGCTGTCAAGGCCGGCGAAGAGTGGACCAAGCACCTGCCCAAGGACGGCATTACCGTTGCCCCCGAGACCCCCGTCGCGACCCCGGTCTTCGACGGCCTCGAGGCCGAAGAGCTCGCAGGTCTGCTGCGCAACGTCAACCCCAACCGCGATGGTGACGTTCTCACCAACGCCGAGGGCAAGGCGCGACTCTTCGACGGTCGTTCCGGCGAACCCTTCCCGTACCCGATCGCAGTGGGCTACGCCTACATGCTCAAGCTGCACCACCTGGTTGACGACAAGATTCACGCTCGCTCGACCGGTCCGTACTCGATGATTACGCAGCAGCCCCTGGGTGGTAAGGCTCAATTCGGTGGCCAGCGCTTCGGTGAAATGGAAGTGTGGGCCCTGGAGGCGTACGGCGCTGCCTACGCACTGCAGGAACTGCTCACCATCAAGTCCGATGACACCACCGGACGTGTCAAGGTTTACGAGGCAATTGTTAAGGGCGAGGACATCCCCGAACCCGGCATCCCCGAATCCTTCCGTGTTCTGATCCAGGAAATGCGTTCGCTGTGCCTGAACGTCGAAGCTCTCGACGCAGCCGGCAACGTGATTGACCTGCGTGAAGAAGATGACGACTTCAATGCGCGTGAGGAACTGGGCATCACTCTTGATGCGCGTCCGAACGCCGCGGCGACCATCGATGCGATCTGATAAGGAGCAATGACTTTGCTGGACGCCAAGACGTTCGACAGTTTGAAGATCACCCTGGCCACGGGCGACGATATCGCCTCGTGGAGCCACGGTGAAGTGAAGAAGCCGGAGACCATCAACTACCGTACGCTCAAGCCCGAGCGCGACGGCCTGTTCGGTGAGCAGATCTTCGGCCCCACCCGCGACTGGGAATGCGCGTGTGGTAAGTACAAGCGCGTGCGCTACAAGGGCATCATCTGCGAGAAGTGTGGTGTTGAGGTGACGCGCTCCAAGGTGCGTCGTGAGCGTATGGGTCACATTGACCTTGCCGCCCCCGTCACCCACATCTGGTACTTCAAGGGTGTTCCCTCGCGACTGGGCTACGTGCTGGATCTGGCTCCGAAGGACCTGGAAAAGGTCATCTACTTCGCTGCCTACATGATCACCGAGGTTGACGAAAAGGGCCGTGAAGAGGATCTGATGGATCTGCGTTCTGAGCTCGAGGTCGAGAAGACCCACCTCGAAAACCAGCGCGATGCTGCGATCAACGAATTCGCAGAGCGCCTGGAAGCAGAGATTGCTGAGCTTGAAGCAAACGATGCATCCGCAACCGAGATCGAGCGCCGCCGCAAGGCCGGCGAACGCGATATGGCCAAGATCCGTCGTCGTTACGAGGGCGATATCGAAGGCCTGGAGACGGTGTGGGAGCGCTTTAAGTCCCTCAAGGTCGGTGACCTCGAAGGTGATGAGCGCCTCTACCGTGCGATGGTTGCCCGCTATGGCACCTACTTCAAGGGTGACATGGGCGCATCCGCCATCCAGAAGCGTCTGCAGACCTTCGATCTGGAAAGCGAAGTTGAACAGCTTCGTGCAATCATCCAGAACGAAAATGGCCCGCGTAAGACACGCGCCATCAAGCGTCTGAAGGTTATCAACGCATTCGTAGCTACCGGCAACAAGCCCGAGTCCATGGTTCTGACGAAGATTCCGGTTATTCCGCCGGACCTGCGCCCCATGGTTCAGCTTGATGGTGGCCGTTTCGCGACTTCTGACCTGAACGATCTGTACCGTCGCGTGATCAACCGCAACACCCGACTCAAGCGCCTGCTCGAGCTGGGCGCGCCTGAGATCATCGTCAACAACGAGAAGCGCATGCTTCAGGAATCTGTTGATGCCCTCTTCGATAACGGACGTCGTGGCCGCCCCGTTGCAGGCCCCGGTAACCGTCCGTTGAAGTCGATCTCTGACATGCTCAAGGGTAAGCAGGGTCGTTTCCGTCAGAACCTTCTGGGTAAGCGCGTCGACTACTCGGGTCGTTCCGTTATCGTCGTCGGCCCGCAGCTGAAGCTTCACCAGTGTGGTCTGCCCAAGCAGATGGCTCTGGAACTCTTCAAGCCCTTCGTCATGAAGCGCCTGGTTGAGAAGAACTTCGCCCAGAATGTGAAGGCCGCAAAGCGCAAGGTTGAGCGCCAGCGCCCCGAGGTGTGGGACGTCCTCGACGACGTCATCCGCGAGCACCCCGTGCTGCTGAACCGCGCACCTACGCTGCACCGCCTCGGCATCCAGGCGTTCGAGCCCCAGCTGATTGAGGGTAAGGCCATCCAGCTGCACCCCCTGGCCTGTGGCGCGTTCAACGCCGACTTCGACGGCGACCAGATGGCTGTCCACCTGCCGCTGGGCGCTGAGGCGCAGGCCGAGGCCCGCATCCTCATGCTGTCGACGAACAACATCCTCAAGCCCTCCGACGGCCGCCCCGTGGCCATGCCGTCGCAGGACATGATCATCGGCCTGTTCCACCTGACCTCGAACCCCGACCCGTCGGTGCCCGTCGAGAAGGACGAGGACGGCAACCCCGTGGTTCCGTACTTCTCCAGCCAGGCGGAGGCCCAGATGGCGTTCGACGCCGGCAACCTGGACCTGAACGCGACCGCGCGCATCCGCTTCGCCGACGGCACCGTGCCGCCCGAGGGCTGGGAAGCCCCCGAGGGTTGGGAGAGCGGCGACGAGCTGATCCTCGAGACCAGCCTCGGCCGCGCGATCTTCAACGAGCTGCTGCCCACCGACTACCCGTTCGTCAACGAGGTCGTCGGCAAGAAGCAGCTCGGCAATATCGTGAACACGCTCACGCAGCGCTACCCGAACGTGCTCGTCGCGGACTGCCTCGATGCCCTGAAGTCGGCCGGCTTCCACTGGTCGACCTGGTCGGGCATCACGATTGCGTTCTCCGACATTCAGGCGTCGCCGCGCAAGCGCGAGATCCTGGCCCGCTACGAGGCCAAGGCCGCCGAGATCGTCGAGCAGTTCGAGACGGGTATCATCCTCGAGGAGACCCGCTACGAGGAGCTCGTGAAGCTGTGGCTGCAGTGCACCGAAGAGGTCGCCGAGGACATGCGCGCGAACTTCTCCGAGCGCAACACCGTGTACCGCATGGTGAACTCGGGCGCCCGTGGTAACTGGTCGCAGGTTCAGCAGATCGCCGGTATGCGTGGCCTCGTGTCCGACCCGAAGCAGAAGCTGATCGAGCAGCCCATTAAGGCGAACTACCGCGAGGGCCTGACGGTTCTCGAGTACTTCATCGCTACCCACGGCGCCCGTAAGGGTCTGGCTGATACCGCACTTCGTACCGCTGAGTCTGGTTACCTGACCCGTCGTCTCGTCGACGTCTCGCAGGACGTGATCGTTCGCGAGGCCGACTGTGGCACCCGTCAGGGCGTGCGCATCAAGATCGCGCAGAAGAACTCTGCGGGTGAGTGGGAAGCAGTGGACACCATTGAAACCACTGCCTACGCACGTACTCTGGCCCGCGATGCGGTTGCGGAAGATGGCACTGTCGTCGCCCACGCTGGCGATGACCTCGGTGATGCACGGCTTGCTGAGCTGGTTGCAGCCGGAGTTGAGGAAGTTGTCTGCCGCTCCGTCCTGACCTGTGAGTCTCAGGTTGGTACCTGTGCGACCTGCTACGGTCGTTCACTGGCCACCGGCAAGCAGGTGGATATCGGCGAGGCCGTCGGTATTATCGCCGCCCAGTCGATTGGCGAGCCCGGTACCCAGCTGACGATGCGTACCTTCCACACCGGTGGTGCGGCCTCGGCAGCCGATATTACCCAGGGTCTGCCTCGTGTTCAGGAGCTCTTCGAAGCGCGTAGCCCGAAGGTCGAAGCCAAGATGAACGAGGCCGCTGGCCGCGTTCACATTGACGATGAAGACCCCTCGGTACGTCGCATCGTCATCATCCGTGATGACGGTAAGGAAGATTCGGTCGTCGAGGTTTCTCGTCGCCAGAAGCTTCTGGTTGAAGAGGGTCAGCACATCGATGCCGGTACCGCACTGACCGAAGGCCAGCTGGATCCCAAGGAAGTTCTGCGCATCATGGGCCGCAACGTGGCTCAGAAGCAGCTTGTGGACGAGGTCCAGAAGGTGTACCGCGATCAGGGCGTTGGTATCCACTCCAAGCACATCGAGGTTATCGTCCGCCAGATGCTCCGCAAGGTCACCATCCTGGAGCCCGGCGACACCTCCTTCATGCCCGGCGAACTCGTCGACCGTATGGCCTACTTGGCGCAGAACCGCAAGGTTGCTGCTGAAGGTGGCCAGCCTGCATCCGGTCGTCAGATGCTCATGGGCATCACGAAGGCCTCGCTGGCAACCGACTCTTGGTTGTCCGCAGCGTCCTTCCAAGAGACCACGAAGGTTCTGACCGAGGCCGCGATGAACGGCAAGTCGGATCAGCTTCTTGGGCTCAAGGAGAACGTCATTCTCGGTAAGCTCATCCCGGCTGGTACTGGCCTGGCGCGTTACAACAACGTCACGGTTGAGCCCACGCCCGAGGCAATGGCGAACTCGAACTACTCCGAGCTCGATTTCCAAGATGGCCAGGTGTCCGCGGACTTCCTGGATGCCCTTGGAGCGATCGACTTCGGTATGACCTTCAAGGAGTAACCGCCTCAGCGGTTTCCTGAAGTTCCCCGGCCTCTTCCGCATATGCGTGACGAGGCCGGGGTTCCTTGTCGTGTCTGCTCGCTTGCCTTGAGCGCACCGGGGATGTCTCACGGCGGCGCAGATCAAGCACTGGCGGCGACGATCGAACATTACAAGTTCAACCATTTGGAAAGTTGTCGCGCGGATGCTAGATTGACCGCACACTATCCAACAACGCTTAAGGATGTCTCTTCATGCGCCTGTCCAAGAAACTGGTCATTGCAGCGCTCGGCTCCGCGTCCCTCGTTCTCAACCCGTTGGCAGCCTTCGCCGCCGGTCCCACGATTGAGGATACGGAAGGTCCGCTTGTCCGGATCGCCATCTCCGACACGCTCAACTGCTCGATCAACTACAAGGGCGATAAGCACAACGAGTTCTACAATCATCGATCCGCTCAGGATCCAGCCGACTGTGGAACCTTCCTCGTTGTGGGATCCGAGCTGTTCGGTCCGGGGAAGCTGAACTCGCGATCTGCGAGTTCGATGGGGATGACCGCCTGGACGCCGGTCTCGCAAACGAAGTCAGGAACGGGCACTCAAGCCGATCCGTGGGTCCTCACGACTGTCGTTCGCGGCGGTGGATTCGAGATCACGCAGACGGACACCTACACAACGGGCAATGACTTCTACACGACGACCTCGTCGGTGAAGAACATCTCGGCTGCAGCTCAGGATTTTACTCTCTACCACGCGGCGGATTGCTACCTTCAGGACAACGATTACGGCTTCGGTGAGTACGACGAGAACACGGGTACGGTCATCTGCCGAGCGCAGGATCCGGAAACCGGCCAGCATACGGATCGTGGCCGAGTTGAGCAGTTCATCCCGACGACTGCCGGTTCGAACTACTACTACAGTTCCTATAACGAGGTCTGGGATAAGATCCAGGATCGCGCGCCGCTGCCCAACAAGCTCGAGCGAGCAGATTCCAACCGGGATAACGCCATGGCTCTGAGCTGGACTCGTACCCTCGAGCCGAATGCGACGGTCGACTACTCTCTCGTCACCTCCTTCTCGCCGAAGGGCCAGGTCGCGCTATCCTCCGCGACGTGCGCCGTCGCCCAGCCGGGCGCCGACTCCACCGCGACGCGCACCATCGGCGTGACGATCACGAACCCGAACCGGGACGTCAAGTCAGTCCAGACGGTCATCGCGACCCTGTCGGACGACGCCACCTACGTTCCCCAGTCGGCCAGCGGCGCCCCCGAGCCGACGGTCGCGGGTAAAGTTCTGACCTTCAAGGATCTCGTGCTTCCCGCCAACGGGTCGGTGAAGTTCTCGTTCCTTATCGCCGGCAGCGCTGAGGTTACTCCGCTCGTGAAGATCTCGGGGACGACGACGAGTGGTGCAGCCATCGTCGAGTCCGATACCTCGCAGTCTTCGACGTGCGATTTCCCCGAGCTTCCGACTCCCGAGCAGTCCCAGCCGACTCCTGAGCAGTCCGAGCCGACTCCTGAGCAGCCGCAGCCCACTGCCGAGCAGTCCGAGCCGACTCCTGAGCAGCCGCAGCCCACGGGCGGCAAGAGCACTGAAGGCAACAAGCTTGCCAGCACTGGCGCAAACACCGGAGTTGCCATCGCGCTCGTCGGCCTACTAGGCGTCGCCGGCGTCGGCCTCGTAGCGGCGAGGCGCCGCGCACACTGATCGG
>CAUSSZ010000032.1:0-13466 GCA_963534475.1 Trueperella pyogenes
ACGAACGTGTACGCGCCCAGCAGCAGGCCCGCCCAGAACGCGACCAGCGCCGCGACGTGCAGCCCCGACCACTCCAGCACCAGACCGGTGCCGAACGCGACCCCGGAGAGGATCGGCACCACCAGGCCCGGGTCGCGCCACCACGGGCGCTCGGTCTCCTCTGTCTCTTCAGCGGCGTTGGTGGTCGGCTCGTCGCAGCCGCAGGCGGCGCTCACGAGGCGTCCTCGGAGCTGCTCGGACCGCAGCAGCCGGGCACCGAGCAGTGCGGGTCGATGCACGGGGCGCTCTCGTCCACCGCCAGCGTCACGTCCATCAGCGCCGTCAACGCCGCGGCCAGGTGCGGGTCGGCGATCTCGTAGCGGGTCTGCCGCCCCTCGGGCTCAGCAACCACGATGCCGCAGTCGCGCAGACAGGTCAGATGGTTGGACACGTTCGAGCGGGTCAGCCCCAGCTCGCGCGAGAGCACGGCAGGGTGGCTTGGACCGTCAAGCAGGGACATCAGGATCCGGGAGCGCGTCGGGTCGGCCATGGCCCGGCCGAGCCGGTTCATAACGTCGAGGCGCGAAGCAATAGTCAGCATGCACTGAACTATACAGTGATGGCTGACTAATAGTCCAGTTGGGATTCCAGGAAAATCTTTCGATCATCAGCAACTTCGCCAAATATGTGGCACCTGAGCTCGGTTGGGTTCCTGCTGATCAGGGTCTTCCAACGGGCTACCCAATTGATTAAGTCCGCGGCACTTAGCTATCGCGGGGTCCCAGATAAGACATCTGCCTGCGAAAGCTGAGGTCTCTGGACGGCTGACTTGCCGGTGCTTTTGTAGGGGCAAAAGCACCGGCACGTCATTCCACCAGCGCCATTGCAAGTGGAAGCTCAGCCCGGTCGAAACCCTGACCTCCCAACCAGTGCCTTTATTTTAATCCCGACTAATCGATAAAACCTGGGAAAATGTGCATTGATCGATGCACATTTTCCCAGGTCAGAGGCTGTTTGAAGCTGATTAAGGCGCAACCTTAAAGCGCTGTTTTTACACCGTATTAATTCAGTTATTCCCCTCGTGAAGATCGCTCAATAGTTTACGACGCAAGGGTCCTGTGGCCTCGGAAGACAACATAATCAGCCCAATGCCCAGCACAGTCATACCCACCAAAATCAGCATCGGGGCAAGCCCTGCGCTCAGGGCCATGATCGGAGACATAAAGACAATGCCCAAACTCATTGCTCCCCCGATCATGAGCAGTGCCGGAAGCAGAATTTCAATCCTGCGCGCACGATCCATAAAGTTTCGGGGTGAGCCCATGAATTCCAAGGCTTTCATCTGCTCAACGGAATCAATGACGCGAATGGCTTGATTGATCGCAGTCGAAATTGCACCCAAAGCCATAGTGATACCAAAAGTCAGAAGCATTCCCGTGCGAATATCCGACACGAGGATCCTCTCGACGTCCTGCATATCCCCCGTACTGCTCACGATCGAGCTGAAGATTGGCATGAGCACACCGACAATGAAGGCGACCAGGGCAACCGCACCGAAAGACCTCCAAACGCTCTTTGGATCATCAGCGATACGACGACCCGCAAGAAGCATCTGAGGAGTGCGCGCAAGACTTGCCATGGCATTGCCCAGAAGGGATACCGAAAAAGCTCCCACGACATTAACCAGCGCAAAAATCACGCCAAGGAATCCCAAGAACAACCCGAAGGCAATCGCCGACCCCAGCTGCATCATAAACTGAGCAACAATCACCCAGCCTATGATCAGAACAAGCATCAGAGTCAGCCACAGTGCTGAAACCTTCGCCCCCTCAGTACGACGCGTGACACCCAAGGGGGTAATTGCCACTTTACGCATCGCAAGCATCGACGAAGCTGCGGCCAGCACAATCATCAGTACGGCCTCGGCAAGGAGGACAAGGGGACCGACCCACATTTCGTGAACCCCGATGCGCTCACCCTGGAAGGAAATCAGCTGCCAAACCGGCAAAAGTGCGCCGTATAGAGCGGTACCACACACCACACCAATGGCTGCATAGACCGCGGTCTCGATCAGACACGCAAGATGCGTTTTTGCAGGCCCTAATCCCATGAGGCGGAGAACCGCTAAATCCCGTGCGCGTCGACTCATTCCCAGACGCGCAGCGGCCGCGCCCATGCTCAGAGTCGGGACGATCATCAAAAGTCCCGCAAAGCACGCCAGCAAAACATAAAAGCCACCCATTCCCTCGAAACCAGCTGGCAGGTCATAGGTACGCGAGAAGAACATCAGAACCCCACCCGTGACGGAAAGAAGAATTGCGTGGGGAAGGGCGAAAGCCAAAACTGTCAGAATTGAGGTCGCGCGATCACGAGAACCCAGGACTGCGCGTGCCGCAGTGAGTATTGTGCTCATCGAGACACCTGCTGATCGATCAGGCCGTCTCGCATGTGGATTTCATGCGGAAGCCGCGCGGCCACCGAAGGATCATGGGTCACCAGAATCAAGCTCGCCCTGGTGCTTTGGCAGGCATAGGTCAGCACACCCATGACCTCCTCGCCGGTGCTTTGATCCAAAGCGCCCGTCGGTTCATCGGCAAAGACAACTTTGGGATTGGTAATCAGCGCGCGCCCAATCGCAACGCGCTGCGCCTGACCACCGGAGAGTTGGCCGGGGCGGTATGGACCTGCACCCTCCAGCCCCAGATTCACCAGGATCTGCTGTGCGCGGGCAATGGCCTCTTTACGCGCAACTCCTGCCAGCATCAGGGGCATTGCAATATTTTCCTGGCAGGGAAGTTCTGGAAGCAGCTGCCCATCTTGGAACACGAAACCAAAGTGCTTGAGGCGGAGTTCTGAAATTGCTCCCTCACTCAGTTGTGTGATTTCAGTACCATCCAGGGTGATACTTCCCGTCGTCGGTCGCAGCACTCCCGCCAAGCAGTGTAAAAGCGTGGTCTTTCCGCAGCCCGAGGGCCCCATAATTGCCAGTTGACTGCCCTGGGGGATCGATAGGCTGACTCCCGCGAGCGCCTGAACCGTATTTCCGCCGCGTTGATAGAGTTTTGTCAGCCCGTTGACAACCATTCCCGAGGCCGTGGATGCATAAGGAGCTTGTGGCGCGCCTGCGCCCTGCTGCAGTGGTGAAGTCATGGTTTAAGTCTGCGCTTTGCTGGCCTTTTGTACCATGAGGTAAGGCCCTGATTGGCCCCTGGTTTTTCCTAGGGGATGTACCCTTGTAAACAATCAATGACACACCATCACCGCGCCGCTGCCAAGGAGGGCCAGTGCTCACTCTGAGCCAACATATCGACCAGATCCTCGGGATCTTGCTTGCTCTATTCCTTTCCTCTCTGATCGGTTTGGAGCGTCAGGCCCGTGGAAAGAGCGCTGGTCTTCGTACTGATGCGATTGTCGGTATGACCTCAGCCCTTCTCATGGTCGTTTCGAAGTACGGTTTTAATGACGTGCTTGCGGCAGATCTGGTGCGCGTCGATCCCTCTCGCGTCGCCGCGCAGATCGTTTCTGGAATTGGCTTCCTTGGCGCGGGTATTATTCTGACCCGCTCGGGAGCAGTCCGAGGCCTGACCACTGCCGCAACCGTATGGGAGACTGCCGGAATTGGTATGGCGTGTGGCGCCGGTTTGTGGATCGCGGGAACCGCTGTCACATTGATGCACTTCATTGTTGTTTTCGCATTGACGCCTCTTTCACGCCACATCGGTCCCCATGCTCCCCGCCGTCCCAACACGATTGTTTTGGAGTTGGTCTTCGATCCTGGTCAAGGGGTCATGCGTCGCGTTTTGAGCGTGATGACAGATTCAAAGTGGCGCGTCTCCGAGGTTCGATCTGACACCGAGGGTAAGCGTGGACATGCATTCATTGAGACGACGACCGCCGACCGTGTTGCGCTGCCCGCACTGATCGCCACAATTTCTGATCTTCCGGGCATTTATTCCGTTGAGGAAGCGGACCCGCACGGCGCAGACTAAGTGTCCACGGCCTCGGCGCTTATGTCACGACAGTCGTTTTAGTGGCACACTTAGATACGTGTGTCCTTCGACATACTTATATAGAAAGGTTCGCTAATGTCTCAGGATCCTCAGTCACAGGGAAATCGACTCGACCCGTGGTTTGATGCCTACGCAGATCGAGCTCATAACCTGCGAGCTTCTGAGATTCGCGCACTGTTTTCTGTCGTCTCTCGCCCCGAGGTTGTCTCTCTTGCCGGCGGTATGCCGAATTTGAAGGACCTTCCCCTTGAGAGCCTTGCTGAAACTGCAAAGAGCTTGATCTTGACCTCTGGCGCTCAGGCCCTGCAGTACGGTTCCGGCCAAGGCTGGGAGCCCCTGCGTGAGCAACTGGTCAGCGTGATGACCTATGACGGGATCATTGGCGCCGATCCCGATGACGTGGTGATCACTACCGGTTCACAGCAAGCCCTGGACCTGATGGCAGAGCTCTTCATCAACGCGGGCGATGTTGTTTTGGCCGAGTCTCCTTCGTATGTGGGCGCTCTGGGGTGTTTCCGTGCCCGCCAAGCCGATGTTGTTCACGTTGATATGGATGAAGATGGTCTGATTCCCGAGGCCTTGGAAGAGACGATCCGTCGCCTGAAGTCCGCCGGTCGCGCCATTAAATTCCTCTACACGATTCCGAATTTCCAGAACCCTGCTGGCGTGACCTTGACCCTTGAAAGGCGTCAACGTATCGCAGAGATTTGTATGCGTGAGCATGTACTGATTTTGGAAGATAATCCCTACGGTTTGCTTGGCTTCCATTCGGATCCACTGCCCGCTATTCATTCTTTCTCTCCCGAGGGTGTTGTCTACTTGGGCTCGGTTTCTAAGATGTTTGCTCCCGGTATGCGTATTGGATGGGCACTCGCTCCCCACGCTATCCGCGCAAAGCTGATCTTGGCCTCGGAAGCAGCCATTTTGTCTCCGGGCATGTTCGGGCAGATGTTCTTGTCCAGCTATCTGAACAATTACGACTGGTATGGCCAGGTCAAGGTCTACCGGGCCATGTACGCCGAGCGCTGCAAGGCGATGTTGGATGCTCTTGATGAGTACATGCCCGAGTGCTCGTGGACGAAGCCTGTCGGTGGTTTCTACACCTGGGTCACTTTGCCAGAAGGCTTGAATGCTCGCAGCATGCTTCCCCGCGCCGTAAAGGCCCAGGTTGCCTACGTTTCGGGTACCGCGTTCTACTATGACGGTCGCGGCACTGACCACATGCGTCTGTCCTTCTGCTATCCGGAACCGGATCGTATTCGCGAGGGTATCCGTCGCCTTGCTGGGGTTGTTAATGCCGAAAAGCAATTGGTCGACATGTTCGGCGTTGCCCCCGAAGAAGATGCTGAATTTTTAACTAACCGTCATGACGGTTCCGTTCATACCGAAGACTGACAAGGAGATACCCTCATGTCCGCTCAATCTTTGAAGGTCCTTATTGTCGCCGGAGGTCTGACCCACGAACGTGATGTTTCCGTACGTTCGGGGCGACGTGTTGCAAATTCGCTGGTCAATCAGGGTTTTGCAGCCAAGGTTGTTGATTTCGATCAAAACCTTCCCTCTGCAATTTCGGATTTTCGGCCCGATGTTATTTGGCCGCTCGTGCATGGCTCCATCGGTGAAGATGGATCTTTGCAAACCCTGCTTGAAGGAACCGGAATTCCTTACGTGGGTTCAACGCCTGCCCAGGCGATGCTCGCTTCGAACAAGCCCACTGCGAAGGCTTTGGTTGGTTCCGCGGGGCTTGATACCCCCGGGTGGATTGCCCTTCCCCAGCTGCTTTTCCGTCAGCTTGGTGCACACAATGTCCTGAAGATGATCGAGGCCGGACTCACCTTCCCCTTGGTCGTTAAGCCTTCTTCTGGTGGATCTGCCTTGGGTATGTCAAAGGCATACGACGCGGGCGATCTTCGTTCAGCAATGGTCGATGCTTTCTCTTATGAGGAGCATGTCATGCTTGAGCGCTATGTTGCTGGGCGTGACATTGCTGTTTCGGTGATCGATTTAGAAGATGGCCCCATTGCACTACCTCCAGTCGAGGTAGCCACAGATGATGGGCACTACGACTATGAAGCTCGCTACACAACCGATGAGAGCGAGTACTTTGTGCCCGCTCGCCTAAGCGACGACGAGATGACGGATGTGCAGTCTGCAGCCATCCAGATTCACGAGCTTTTGGGCCTGCGTGATCTCTCCCGTATTGACTTCATCGCTGATGAAGACGGAAACTTCTGGTTCATCGATGCGAATGTTTCGCCCGGCATGACTGATACATCGCTATTCCCTCAGGCTGCCGAGGCAACGGGTTCTTTCGACGAGATCTGTGCATCTATTGTCGAGTACGTCGCGCAGCGCAGGTAACTGCACTCTGCCAGACGAATCTAGCTTTATAGTTTCGAGCTACAAGTTTGGGGCTACACCGCGATGGTGTAGCCCCAAACTTTATTCTCAAGCTTTTAAAGAATGCCCAGCTTCTTCAAATCTTCCCGGATGGTATCTGCGTTTTCCCAGGTCAGAGCGGGTATATCAAGATATTCTGCAGCCTTGACGTACTCGTATCGATCGTCAATGTAGAGAAGTTCCTGCGGCTCTCGTTGGGCAGAGGCAAGCGCCTCTCGATAGATCCCTCTATTCGGTTTTGTGATACCGACGTGCGAGGAGAAGATCATCGGTCCATTGATATACCTTTGAGCCCAGACGCTTTCCATCACTACCGATGCGTGCGTTGCGGGCATATTCGCGAGCAAGCCTAGGTGATACCCCGCACTTCTCAGGTCGCTGAGAAGATGAGCCGCTGCTTCGTCGATAGCATGCATACGCGAAGCATCTACGGTCACTAGCTTGCGGACTTGATTTTCTGATGGTTGAGGTAGGCCGCAATCACCTGAAACCGAGTCCCAGAAGTCTAGATCCGACATTCCTTCGTCATATGAGTCGCGATGTGCCCACACGGCTTTATCGACCAGCGACACGCATTCTGCAGAGTCATCGAGGCCAATGATCTTGGCAAATTCTCGCGGGTCCGGACGTTGACTAACTAATACTCCTCCGACATCGAAGAAAATTAGTTCAGTATTGAGCTCGTCAGCCATGTATGTCAACCTCCGCCTCTATTCTCTCCTATGACTGCCGATTCAACAAAATTGGCCAGAGTATCTCTCGCGTTCAATACTGTTGCAATTTCTCTGCATTTATTTGGAATACTCGCGCGACTTGTTGGCGCCGGCTTGATGATCGCTTTTGTTTTTACAGCGTGGCTGCGACCCAGCAGCTGTAGTGATACCTACTTACGCAGATCGTCCCATCGTCCAGCTTCATAGCTTCATAGCTTCATAGCTTCATAGCTTCATAGCTTCATGCGAAGCATAATTCCAGGAAGCTATGACTCTTGCTGATATCAAACACTGTGGGCGATGTTTCACGTGAAACATCGCCCACTAGCTCGTCATCGCGGAATCTAGGTGTCTAGGATCAATCGCTACCCGTTTATCTGCGAATTAATAGCCGCGCTATTGCCTGTTCGCATGCGGGAGGAGAAGGTCAGCAAGCCGTTGCAGATCATCTGAGCCTGCAAACTCGATGATGATCTTTCCCTTCCTCTTACCTTCGGAAACGGTTACGCGCGTATCCCAAGCATCCGCAAGTACTTGGCTCATGTGCTCTCCGAGCGGAGACGAAACCTTAATACGCTTCAGCGAACGCTTCGAAGGACGCTGTACTGAGCCGAGGCGTACCAGTTCTTCAGTTGTTCGAACCGACAAGCCCTCAGCAATAATCCTATTGGCGAGGATCTCCATATCTTCAGGCGTAGGTAGGCCAAGAAGTGCACGCGCGTGCCCTGCGGACAAGACCTGTGCCGAAACCTTCTTTTGCACAGAAGCCGGGAGCTTGAGCAGGCGAAGAGTATTTGCAATTTGCGGACGAGACCGTGCGATCTTCTTCGACAGCTCCTCCTGTGTGGCTCCGAAATCCGCCATTAGCTGCTGATACGCAAACGCTTCTTCAAGAGGATTCAACTGTGCTCGATGGAGATTTTCAAGAAGTGCATCACGGAGCAGGTCTTCGTCTTCAGTGTGTCGAACGATGGCAGGAATTGTATCCAGGCCCGCAAGTTCACTGGCGCGCAAACGTCGTTCGCCCATAATCAGCTCATAACGAGCCTCGGGCTTTTCCTCAAGGAACCCCTTAAGCGTCTCTGAAGGTTGCTCATTAAGGGGAATTCGTCGAACAACAACCGGCTGCAAGACACCGACTTCGCGAATCGATGCCGCCAGTTCGTTCAGGTCGTCCTCATCGAAGATTTGGCGAGGCTGACGGGTATTTGGAACGATCTGCTCAAGCGGGATCTCTGCAAATGTCGCACCCGGTACCTGCATCAAATCCGATGTTTCACGTGAAACATCATCGCTTACATGCGCCGAGGTACTCGGGCTGGACCCATCCGCTACCTGATACGCGGAATGAGAAGAGCCCGAAGGTTCAGACGAAACAGTTCTGGGTACGGAGCCAGATGTAGACGTAGCCTTCTCATCATCAGAACTGGTACTCGCTGCAGTCTGTGCACTCGCCTTAGATCGAGCCGATGACTTGGACTTCAGCGATGCTGACTTAGCGGTTCGAGATTTCGGTTCCAGTAACTCACGAGCGGAACCACCGCGCACTGTACCTGACGTTTTACGCTCGCCTGGAAAAAGAACATCGAGGGGTCGCTTAGCAACATCTTCAGGATTCTCAGTTTGAGCGGGGGGAATGAGTGCACCCAAACCACGCCCTAAACCTGTACGTCGCTGGGACTTATGAGTCGATTCTGATTGCTCGGCCATGCTCACTTACCAATCTCGCAAATACTGAGTATTGAGTCCATTGTTTCACGTGAAACAGCAAAATGTGTATCGAGCAAACAAAAAAGCGTTTTCACAGACGCGTTCTCCTGAGAAAAGAATCAGGGCTTCAATCGCATATCGAAACGATCGAGGCCCTGAAAAAATGATTTTAGTGAACGAAAAGCGAAATTACTTCGCCAGACGATGGCTCAGCTCGTACGCAGCCTTGCGATAGGCAAGTGAACCGGCACCGTTCGGATCGTAAGTGATAACGCTCTGACCATAGCTTGGCGCCTCAGAGACGCGAACTGAACGAGGAATGACAGTCTGCAGCGTCTGCTCAGGGAAGTGTGAACGTACCTCATTCTCAACTTCCTCGGATAAGCGCGTACGCTTGTCGGCCATCGTAAGCAGCATAGTTGAAACATGTAGTTTTGGATTGAGGTCTGCGCTGATCCGATCGATGGTTGACCACAGCTGACTCAAACCTTCAAGCGCGTAGTACTCGGTCTGAATAGGAATCAAAACCTCGTCAGCTGCAACCATGACGTTCAAAGTCACCAGGCCAAGCGAGGGCGGGCAATCAATAAGGATCAGATCGATTTGCTGATACGCCTGAACGAAATATTCAACGGCATCGGCAAGACGAAACTCTCTACGCTCAAGATCAACAAGCTCAATTTCCGCGCCAGAGAGATCGATGGTAGCCGGGCAGACCCACAGGTTATCCATCTCGGGGCAGGCTTGAAGAACTTCACCGATCGTCAATTGACCGGTAATGACCTCATACGTCGAAGGCGTCCCAGGACCATGAGCAACGCCTAGAGCACTCGATGCGTTACCTTGGGCGTCAGCGTCGATAACAACAACCTTCAGACCGGCCTGCGCAAAAGAAGCCGCAAGATTGACAACCGAGGTCGTCTTACCAACGCCACCCTTTTGATTCGCTACCGCAATGACACGTGTCGACGCGGGTACGCCAAACTCAGCCGTCTCAAGGAACTCTCGATACTGAAAATTCCGCGTAATTTGGTCCGAAAGTGGGGTATCGCCGGCCATAAAACACAAGCCTTTCTCACACGTCAATGACACAAGTGTAGGCAGTCATGCCCGCGGGAGAAAACCGAGGACACACCCGTGGAAAAGAAATGAGGAATTAGGAACGAAGTCTCTTCGCGACAACGACGTAAGTTGAATCATCTTCCATTACCGAGGGAACCTCATGGATCTGAGCACTCAGGTGATGACGCTTCAACTCAGCTGCAGCGGCCTCAACCTCTTCACCCGCACGGCGTCCCTTAAGAGCAACAAGAGAACCACCGGGGGCAATGAGCTTTGAGGTCATACGTACGAGCTTCGTCATATTCGCCAAGGCACGTGAGGTCACCACATCAGCTTTGCCCTTACCGCGAAGCTCCTCGGCCCGAGCCTGGTGAATACTGACATTGTCCAAACCAAGAGTATCCACAACATCAGCAAGCCATACGCAACGTCGCGCCATGGGCTCAGCAAGATGGACATCAAGATCTGGGCGACAAATCGCAATAACGATCCCGGGGAAGCCTGCCCCAGAACCGACATCCAAAATCTGTCCCTTCTTGGGAAGAAAATCCAAGACGGCGGCAGAGTTCACCAGGTGCCTCGACCAGAGTCGGGGGAGCTCACGCGGACCGATCAGCCCGCGGAGCTCACCTTCCTCAACAAGCATGTTCGCAAACTCGGCAATGTCTGGGTAGGCCAGACCGAAAAGCTCTCGAACTTCGGGTCCGGGAACCTCAAGTTCAAGGTCATCTTCGGCCTCGCGAGGGGAATTACCGAGCGCGTCCACTCAGGCCTCCTCGGCCTCGTCGGCGAAGTCGGCATCGGCGTCAGCATCCTCAACAGGAAGGATCACAACGCGACGACGGGGCTCAACACCCTCGGACTCACTGCGAAGACCCTCGGAAGCAACAACGTCGTGGCAGACCTTGCGCTCGAAGGGGTTCATGGGCTCAAGCTTCTGAGGCTCACCAGTCGCACGAAGTCGCGCAATTGCCTCGTGAGTGAGGTCCTGAAGATCAGCCTTACGATCGGCACGGAAGCCCGCAATATCGAGCATCAGACGCGAACGCTCGCCGGTCTCGGTCTGGACGGCAAGGCGCGTGAGTTCCTGAAGGGCGTCGACAACTTCGCCATCTTCGCCAACAAGGTGATCCAGAGCAGAGGGATCTTCCGAAATGATTTCTACTGATGCGCGGCCATTCTCGACATCAATTTCAATGTCGCCGTCGAGGTCGGCAATATCCAACAGTTCTTCCAAGTAATCGGCAGCGAGCTCGCCTTCTTCCTCAAGGCGCGAGAGCTCGTTTGTCGTTTCTTCGCTCATGTTTATCCTCCGTAGGGGTTTGATGCCTCAGGCATCGAATGGTCTATGGGCGCCTCAGCGCTTCTTCTTCTTTGCAGCAGCGCGCCGAGCCTTGCGGCGTTCCTGGCGCTTACGCTCGAGCTCTGCGGCTTCAGCATCTGACGAGGCCTCGGCAGAAGCAGCCTGTCCGCCACGAGCGCGAACCTGACGCTGGGCCTCTTCACGCTTAGCAGCAGCCTCACGACGTTCTGCTGCGCGCTCAGTCGCAACCTTGACACCCTTCATCCAAACCTCATCGGGAAGGGTCGTCCACTCTTGCATGGACAGGTTGCGGTAAACAGAAACGATCTCTCCGGCGCTCATGGCCTCGGGGAAATCAGAAGCGATCTTCTGACGCTTGGCACGGCTACGAACCTCGGTCAGCGTGGTCTCATTAAGAGCCTTGAGCTCATCAGAGCCATCCGCAAGCTCACGACGCTTCTCGTCATATTCCGCGAAGAAGGGACGTGCCCACGACTGGTAGGCATCCTGACGCTTGGCCAGGAGTTCGTTGTAGGCAGCTGAGTTCGGGTTCGGCATATTGCGAATGACCCACAGCATCTGCAAGTAGGCCCAAATACCAGCGGTGGTCGTGTAGATAACAACACCCATCTGGAAGAACAGGCCCGAGAAGATGAACATGAAGGGCATGAAGTACATCATCATGCGCTGTGAACGGACCATCGGGTTGTTCGGGTCCTGGTTCAGCGGCATGTTCTTCGACATCGTCAGGCGGATGGTCAGGAACTGGCTGACGACCATAACGATGATGAAGATGACGAAGACCAAGGTCGGCAGCGACACGAGCTGCGAGTCGCGGATGGTGTGTGACAGCGGGACTCCGAAGACCTGGGATGCATCGATCTCGCTTGCGACCGACTGAGTGATCGGACCCAGTGAATCGATGTGGCGCGAACCGACCGAGTAGGTGTTTTCAGCAAGAGCGTGGATCGCGTAGATCGCGCGGTACATTGCGAAAAGAACCGGCAGCTGAACCAGCATCGGCAGGCAGGACGCGAAGGGGTTGACTCCGTACTTCTTATTGAGTTCGGAAATTTCCTGCTGCATACGCTGGCGCGAGGCAACGTCGGTCTTTCCCTTGTACTTCGCCTGAATCTTCTGCATTTGGGGCTGAACAATGGAGGTGCCCCTCATACTCTTCAGCTGCTTGAGGTACAGCGGGATGATGAGCACGCGCACAAGGACGGTCAGCAGGATGATGGAAATAATCCATGCAAGTCCTGCACCTGAACTCATTCCAACCAGCAGAAGCAAGTCGTGAATTCGAATCCACAGCCATGCGACTGCGACAACGAAGGGATAGAGAATGGAATCCACAGGAGATCTCCTTATGATGCGCGGGGGACACCGCTCGTGTCCGCGTGGTGCTCGGCTCCTGCCGAGAAGTCTTGATTATTCATGCCCATGACGGGCCGTGCCCAAGGGTCGTCGTATCCGGCCCAATCTGCCGGAGGAACCCAGGCCTCGCCAGTCCATTTGCCGCGTGCGGGAACTTCATCGACCCCGCCCAGGCTCCACGGATTACAACGAAGGATGCGCCACACGGCCAGGATTGTCCCTTTGACGAGGCCGTGGGTGTGCAATGCGCCCAAAGCATAGCTTGAGCAGGTGGGGTAGTAGCGACAACGCGGGGCACACATGGGGGAGATAAAACGCTGATAGAAGCGCACGGGAAGAATCGCAATGTAGGCAAAAGGAGAGCTCATGGGCGACCTCCCTCCCGATGATCCCATTTCTTCCATGCACGGCGAAGAACTTGGTCTAATTCTTCCCCAAGTTCGCACGAGCTTGCACCCAGGGCGTCATGCTTAACGCGAACAACAACGCGTGCGCCCTGAGGAAGTGCACCCAAGCGTTCTTTCATGAGGTGACGCAATTGCCGCTTAACTCGGTTACGTCCAACCGCTCGTTTAATTTGGCTTTTAGGTACGACGAAACCGACGAGGCGTGAATCACTATCCTCGTCGGTTCGACAATGCACAATGAGCCTTTGCTGACCCGCGCGCGATCCGCTTCGGATTGCGAGGCGGAAGTCCGCTGGATTCACCATGCGGTTCGAGCGGGGCAACACCTCGCGAAAGCTCAGGCGGAGAGGCGGGCGCGGCCCTTGCGACGGCGTGCAGCCAGGATTGCGCGGCCAGCGCGGGTGCTCATACGCAGGCGGAAGCCGTGCGTCTTCGAACGACGACGGTTGTTCGGCTGATAAGTCCGCTTGGTGGTCACTGATATCTCCTCGAATTGGTCATGGAC
>CAUSSZ010000033.1:0-13466 GCA_963534475.1 Trueperella pyogenes
ATTGCAACGCATGACCCTCCTGTCACGGAAATACCGTGACCGCGAAGACCACAGGAGGTGGGTATCAACGTGCGTGAATACGAACTGATGGTGATCCTCGATCCTTCGATCGACGAGCGCACCGTCGCCCCGCAGATGGAGAAGTACCTCGAGCAGGTCACCGCTAATGGCGGCTCCGTCGAAAAGGTCGACATCTGGGGCAAGCGTCGTCTTGCCTACGACATTCTCAAGCGTTCCGAGGGCATCTACGTCGTCATCAACATGACGACCACCCCCGAAATTGCGCTGGAAATCAACCGCTTGATGACTCTGAACGAGTCCATCCTGCGCACGAAGCTCCTGCGTCCGGACGCCCACTGACCTTCGCTCACCTGAGCAATCACCTCATACAGCCCACCAAGGAGATCCAATGGCTGGAGAAACCGTCATTACGATCATTGGCAATTTGACCAATGATCCGGAACTGCGTTGGACGCAGAGCGGAGCACCCGTCGCCGACTTCACGGTGGCATCTACCCCGCGTTCCTTCGACCGTCAAAGCGGCGAATGGAAGGATGGGGAAACCCTGTTCATGCGCTGCTCTGTTTGGCGCGAAATGGCTGAAAATGTCGGCGAATCCCTGCGTAAGGGAATGCGCGTCATAGTCACCGGTCGCCTCGTGCAGCGCTCTTTCGAAACCCGCGAGGGCGAACGTCGTACCGTCGTCGAACTTCAAGTCGACGAGGTCGGCCCCTCACTGCGCCGCGCAAAGGCACAGGTCACCCGCACGGGCGGCCCGGCCTCGCAAGGCGGAGCACCCCAGGGAGGCTACTCCCAAGGTGGCGGCTACGGACAGCAGCAGGGCTACGGAAACCAAGGTGGTTACTCACAGGGCCAGGCCAGCTATGGCGCACCCGCCGGCGGCTCTCAAGACGATCCGTGGCGCACATCCGATTCCGGTGCTGCGACCTCTTTCGCCGAAGATCCGCCCTTCTAAATAGCGCTTCGTCAGCAACGCGCTGACACACGCTGAACACATGCTTGGGAGCGTTCACTCGCTCAGATCATCAAGGAGAACATCATGGCGAAGCCTCAACTTCGCAATAAGCCCATTAAGAAGAAGGCCAACCCGCTGAAGTCGGCCAAGATCGAATCGATCGACTACAAGGACACCGCTCTGCTGCGTAAGTTCATCTCGGACCGTGGCAAGATCCGCGCTCGCCGCGTCACCGGTGTCTCCGTCCAGGAGCAGCGTCGCATTGCTCGCGCCATCAAGAATGCGCGTGAGATGGCCCTGCTGCCCTACACCTCTACCGGCCGCTGATTCGAAGGGAAGGACTGAAAAATGGCAACTACCAAGCTCATCCTCACCCACGATGTGGAACGTCTCGGTTCCGCAGGCGATGTCGTCGAGGTCAAGTCTGGATACGCCCGTAACTACCTGGTTCCCCGTGGCTTCGCCACCAAGTGGACCAAGGGTGCACAGGCACAGATCGATCAGATGGCAGCAGCTCGCCGCCGTCGTGAGATCGCTTCCGTCGACGATGCACGCCTCGTGCGCGACGCCCTGCAGGCCGCGGTTGTTACCGTGAACAGCAAGGTCGGTGCACACGGACGCCTCTTCGGTTCCGTCTCTGCCGCTCAGATTGCTGACGCAGTGAAGGAACAGCTGAACCAGACCATCGATCGTCGTCGCGTGATCATCACCGACCCGATCAAGACCACCGGTGACCACACCGTGACGGTCAACCTCCACGCCGATGTTCGCGCAAACCTCAAGGTTCGCGTTCTGGCCGTGAAGTGACAGTCTGACAAGGCTTATACAAAAGCCGGGGCATCCCGAAAGGGATTGCCCCGGCTTTTGTTATACCCGAATAGGCTTTACTCCGGACCGCCACCGCCACCGGGGCGTCCGCCACCACCATTCGATGAGCCCCCGCCGTTAGAACCGCCGCCGTTTCCACCATTGCCGCCATTTCCGCCGTTGTTTTGGGCAGAAGGAGTAACGGTTGGCTGAACCTCAGCTCCAGGGGTTTCTTGGGTGGCCTCGGGAGTCGGCGTTGGTGTTTCCTCAGTCGGAGTGGGGGTGGTCGTCGCGACCGGTGCGGGATTCACCGGAGTCGCGGTTTGACGCTTATACCAGTCGAAGTGGAGCTTCGTATCGTTTGCGCTCACTGCCTTCATGTAGCGCACCCACACGGTTACCGGCCAGTCACCGCCGTGGAATTGGCCCAAACCGCCAATATTTGTCAGCGACACGGGACTACCATTCTCATCGAGCTGGTACATGCTAACGGCAGTGACCAAGCTCGGGGTAAACCCAACGAACTGCGCGGTCTTCTGTTCTTCCGAGGTACCCGTCTTTCCACCGCTATCCTGCTTGAGAACTGCGGCGGCCTCGGCTGTACCACCTGAAGCGGTCACCGCCTGCAGCGCCGGAAGGACCGTTGACATGGTCTTCGTATCGAAAACTTGCTTCGGGTTCACGGTGGTCTGGAAAACCTTCGAACCATCAGAGTTTTGAACCTCGCGGACGATGTGCGGGGTGGTTCGCTGGCCGCCAGAAGCGATGGTCGAATAAGCGTGAGCCAGATCGATATTGTGAGGAGCCGCGAAGCCCAGAACATTGAGCAGGGAGTCATCCAAGCCATTGGTGTCTTCGGGGATGCCCAGCTCAACAGCGACCTGCTTGGTCGTCGCGGATCCAACTTCCTGGTTGAGTCCAACGAAAACCGTGTTAATCGAATTCTTCGTTGCATTCACCAGGTTCTGTCGCCCCCAGGACACACCCGAGTCATTGCTCACCGGACGTGCCAATCCACTGAAGGTCTTCGGCGACGAACCATCATAGGTGTCGTAGATCGACCCACCCTGTTCAGCGTGAGCAATCAAGGCGAAGGGCTTAAAGGTCGAACCGGCAGCCATGATGTCCTGCGTCGCACCATTTTGCTGGCGCTTGAGGTAGTCCTTGCCGCCGTATTCGGCAACGATTTCACCGGTAGCCGGATCGAGTGACGTCAAAGCCACGTGCATGGAGTCTTCATTCCACCCACGCACCGTGTACATGTACTCGGCAGCCTCAACCGCCTGATCCTGCTTTTCCTTATCAATTGTGGAAATGATTCGGTATCCACCGGTTGCCAGCTGATCGGCCGTGAAACCACCCTCTTGGGCGAGTTCCGTACGGATCTGCTCCATAAGATAACCGGTCGGGCCTTCCATTGTCGGTCCGCCCAAAGTATCGGGGTCAATGGTCTTTGGGAATTCAGCTGCATTCGCATCGGCCTGAGAAATCCACCCGTCTTCGACCATCAGATTGATGACACGAGTCCACCGCGAGCGCGCTTTCTCTTCATCAACTGCCGGGTCCCACGCGGAAGGAGCGGGAATGATTCCGGCAATCATTGCGGCCTCGGAAAGAGTCAGGTCCTTTGCTTCATGACCGAAGTAAGCCTGAGATGCGGCCTCGATTCCGTAGGCTCCACGCCCGAAGTAAATGGTGTTGAGGTAGTTGCCGATGATCTGGTCTTTGGACTGTTCGCGGTTGATCTTGAGGGCAAGAATTGCTTCCTTGGCCTTACCCACATAGCCGGTTGTTTCCCCAACGTAGTAGCGCTCAACATATTGCTGGGTCAGGGTCGATGCACCCTGGCGCGCCCCGCCCCTAATATTGTTGACCAGTGCGCGTCCAATACCTTTAAGATCAACGCCGGAGTTCGTGTAGAAAGTCCGGTCTTCCGAGGCAACAACAGCATGCGCAACATAGTCCGGAAGGGTCGATGAATCAATGATCTTCCTATTAACCTGCGACATCCGTCCCATTTCGGTGGTGCCATCGGCGTAGTAGACAGTCGTGGTCTGCGCGAGCGCAACCTGATCAGCCTGGGGAACCGTCAACGCGGCATAGGCAACCAAGAAGGTCCCCAGCCCCGCGATGATCAGCCCAAGGAAAGTAAAGAGGATTCCGCGGCCGATACGTGCACCTAGGCTCCGCTTCTTCTTCCCCTTATTTGCCTTACCGCCCTTAGCTGGGCCCTTCTTCGCACGCGCGCGGCTTGCTGCTGCCGAGGCCTCGCGATCGCTTTGCGGGCGAGTTGGACGCTTACGCGCGCTACTTGCTGACGAGGAGCTAGCACCTTGGGTGCTTGTGCGTCGGCCCTCGCTGCTGCTTCCTGTGCGCGCCGAGGCCCCGCCTGAGACCCGTGCAGCTGCGGAAGTCCGCTTGGGTGCGGAGGGTGTCGAGGATGCGGAAGTCTTAGGAATCGTTCCCTCTCCATCGCGACGGGCCTGCTCTGCGAGCCGACGTCGAGTGGCCTCGGCCCGAGAGGGAAGAGGTCGACGTCCGCGGTCGTCGTTTGCGTTAGAAGGTGCCACGAAAAACCAGCCTTTCAGCATAGGTGATCGTGACTAGCCTACGCAGAAAGCATGCATATTGCCTAAAGCAAGCTCCGGATCGGCTTAGTTTTCGCTGGCAGAATGACGCTTGCGAGCCTTCTTTTCGGCGGCCTTTGCTTCCCAGCGTTCCTGCTGCGCTTGATACTCCGCGGCGATCTCTCGAACTTCATCCGATGCCCACCACGCAAGGAGTGCTTCGCGCGCCGCTTCTTCTCCCAAAGGCCCCTGTTCCATTCGAAGATCCAGAAGATAATCGCGGGCCATCTTCACGGCCTTCGAAGGACGCAGACCAAGAATTTCCATGATCTGATCGCCATCGAGATCGGGGCGAATAGCGTCGAGTTCTTCTTGGGCGCGAAGAGCAGCAATACGCTCTTCCAGGTCGTCATAGGCAGCAGACAGGTAGGCAGCCTTGCGCTTATTCCGCGTTGTGCAATCAGCGCGCGTCAGGCGATGCAGGCGCTCAAGAAGCTCTCCCGCATCGGCGACGTAGCGGCGAACGGCCGAATCCGTCCATTTCGCTTCCCCATAGCCATGGAAACGTAGGTGGAGGGCAACCAGTTCTGAAACGGCATCGATCGTTGCCTTATCAAAACGCAGGGCCTTCATCCGCTTACGCGTGAGCTTCGCTCCCACTAACTCATGGTGATGGAATGACACCGTGCCATTGGATTCAAAGCGACGCGTGGCCGGCTTGCCCACGTCGTGCATGAGTGCCGCGAAACGCAAAATGAAATCCGGACCGGGAACAGGACCGTCAGCATCCGTTTCCAAATCGATCGCTTGGTCCAAAACGGTCAGCGTATGTTGGTAAACATCCTTGTGACGATGATGCTCATCAACGGTCGACACCAGAGCAGACAGCTCCGGCAAAACGATATCTGCAACCCCGGTGTGGACCATCAATTCCAAACCGCGCCTGGGCCAGGGCGAAACGACGAGTCGTTCAAGTTCAGCGCGGATACGTTCAGCTGAGACGATCTCAAGGCGACCGGCCATTGACTCCATGGCATCCATGACGTCTTCATCAACATCAATACCCAGCTGGGCGCTGAAGCGCGCAGCACGCATGATCCGCAACGGATCGTCATCAAAGGACTGCAGAGCACTGACGGGGGTACGCAGGCGTCCCGAAGCCAAATCACCAAGGCCATCGCGGGGGTCAACCAGAGCCATCTGAGGCAGTCGCATGGCCATCGCATTGACGGTGAAATCGCGCCGCGTCAGATCGCCTTCCAAGGTGTCGCCATACTCGACCTCGGGCTTGCGCGAACCGACCTCATACGAATCCGTGCGATAGGTCGTGACTTCAACGACCAGCTTTCCGCGGCGACCACCAATGGTCCCGAACTCGCGGCCAATATCCCAGGTTGCATTCCCCCACTGCGCCAATAGCTTTTCAGTTTTCTCTGGACGTGCAGAAGTTGTGCAATCAAAATCGTGGGGAGTGAGTCCCAAGAAGGCATCGCGAACCGGTCCACCGACCAGGCTGATTTCCTCTCCAGCTTCGGCGAAAATTTCACCGAGCTCGAGGATTTCCTTGGGAAGGTGGGAAAAAGCCTGCTGTGCCTGAGCCATTAATAGACCCAGATCGCCCTCGCCTAGACCGCTAGGAAGGGGGGCGTGTGAGCGGGATTGACCCATCGTTCGCGAAAGTTGTGTACTCATCCCCTCCAGCATGCCATGATTTCCGCATCTTTGATGCATCCGCACCACGGCCTCGTCTCCGGTTGACATGCGCCGAAGGTCGCACCAATTGGCCTTCTGACACACAAAAATTGCGGTAATTCCCACTTGACCGATGGTGCGACCTGACCAAGAGCCCCAATCCCGCCTAAAGTGGAGGTATGACTGTGCCTTCTGAAGCCTTACGACCCGGAGTGCCCCGACCTCCGCGTCGCAATCCTTCTTTGCGTACGGTCCAGCCGACACCCCATTTCCTTCCCGTTTCTTCTGAAACCTCCGCGGGCGGCGTCGTTGTCGATGTTCGCGATGGTCAGCCCTATGCGGCAATCATTGCTCGCCGTAATCGGTCGGGGAAGATCGAATGGTGCCTCCCAAAGGGACATCTTGAAGGCCGTGAGTCTCCCGAGGAAGCGGCTCTGCGCGAAGTCGCCGAAGAGACCGGAATCCACGGGCGAATTATTCGCCACCTGGCGTCGATCGACTACTGGTTCTCAGGTGCAGATCGACGGATTCACAAGGTCGTTCACCACTACTTAATGGGCTATATCTCAGGCTCCATCACCGTCGAGGGCGACCCCGATCACGAGGCCGAAGACGCCGCGTGGGTTCCCCTGCGCGACCTCACCCAGGAGCTGGCCTATCCCAATGAAAGGCGCATTGTCGGTATCGCTTTGGACTTGCTCTACCGGGATGCATCATGATCAAGCCGCCAGCAGCTCGATACGCACTGACTCTTTTGCCTCTGAGCGCACTGCTCCTAGGGGCCACCCCCGCGAGCGCTCAAGAGCTGCCCACGCACGTTCAGGGAACCCAAAGAGCACAGGCCTCAGCTTCTGCGCGCTCCGCCTCGCTCTCTGGGCTCGCGCCCCAATCAACAACGCGACCGCAGATATTGGGAGATGCGGGTCAGGCCTCGGGAATTGACGTACGAATCAACAGGCTGGAAC
Source organism: Trueperella pyogenes (assembly GCA_963534475.1). Lineage (GTDB taxonomy): Bacteria > Actinomycetota > Actinomycetes > Actinomycetales > Actinomycetaceae > Pauljensenia > Pauljensenia pyogenes_B. The sequence continues at coordinate 7,008 of CAUSSZ010000033.1, forward strand.
CACGGGTCATTACCTCGCAGCACAACGTGCAGGTATCGGGCGTCGTTCGAAACCTGTCAGATAAGCCCGTCACGAACCCATCGCTGGATGCCTACGTCCAGACCTATTCACCCGTGACCGCACCGGAGCTTTCCTCATACCTTTCTGGTCAGAGCTGGCAGGGTCGGCGCGTTCACGCGGGGACCCTCGAGGCAACGATTGCTCCTCACACCGAGCAGACCTTCCACATCACAATCCCATTTGAATCTCTTCCCTTCGGATCAGATTTCGAGTGGGGACCGCGTGGAATCACCATCGTTGTTGAAGGCGATGAAACTCGCGGGTCCGATCGTTCAATCCTCGTGTGGGATTCGGGTTATTCCCTTGAACCCACTCGCGCAAATGTCCTGCTCCCATGGACCGAATCAACGCCGCAAACCCCCACCGACTCCTATTCGATCCTGTCCGCGGCATCGATGACCGGTGTCACTTTTGCGACCGATTCGGATACTTTGGTCCGTGAGCTCATGGTCCCCGAAGACCAAAGTTCAACTCGCGCATTCCCCTCCGTATCCTCCTCGCCTGCTTCTCCTTCGACTTCCTCTTCTTCCGAGGCCACCGCCTCCGCTTCGCCCAGTGCGTCTTCCTCGCCCACTGCGCGTTCCGAGGCTGAGATCACGGCAGATCGCAATACTCGCGCGGCCTTTCTCCAAACTTTCTTCGAGCGCACGAAAGAATTGGTTGCTCTGCCCAGCCACGACGCAGACCTTTCCTTGGCAACCACGCTCAACAATGACGCGGTCATGGACTACCTGACCTCATCGCGCGCCTCGGTTCCAACTTCCGTCAGCAAGGTCAAGGCTCTCCTACCTTCCTCGCGTTCAAATGCGTCTACTTCTCCCACGAGCTCTGCCTCTTCTTCCTCAAGCGCAACTCCCTCAAGCGAAAGTTCGCAATCACCTAGCGCCACTCCATCGTCGGACTCAAGCTCGGCCTCGTCAGCTAACGACAACTTCGGGCCAACACTGATCTCAAATGTTTCCTGGCCTGCCTCGCAAAGCTGGGGTACCCAAGCGCTCAACAGCAAATACGCCTCGACTGTGATTGCTCCTCCCGGGCAACTAGCACCAAGCTCAGAGCAGAACTTCACCTCGATGGCCAAGGTCAAACTCTCATCTGACGGCCAGACCCACACGGGTGACTCTGCTCAGTCTGGGGACACGGTCACTGCTCTTGCCTCAATCGACAACCTGAGTGAGCTTTTGTCGTGGGATGCGCAAAGCGTTGATGATGAGCTGGATACTCAGCAATTCCTGACAGCTTTGACCGCAATGATCACCCGCGAGCGCCCAAACTTCTCGCGTACCCTATTTGTTCCACTTCAGCGCGGGTCCTCGCTGGATGAGAATCGCATTGAGCGTGTTCGTGCGATCCTTGATAACCGCTGGGTTAAGGGCACCAGTTTCAGTGAACTGGCGGATTCCGAGGCCACCGACATTGAACGTAACCCCGTCGAGGACGCGCATTTTTCTGACTCACTGCGCTCGCAAACGGCAGGACTGAGCGCAGCATATTCAAACGCACTTCCCTTGGCCAATGCCACAGAGAATGTCGATGCCGCACGTCTTCAGTTGAATTCGACCGTAGCCGGCGCGCTCCAAGCGGATGCGGGTGACCAGCAAAGCCAGACGATCACTGCAAATACGCAGGCACTTGATACATTCAGGTCCTCCGTTTCGGTTGAATCCTCGAATGCCGTCAATCTGATTAACAAGAGCGCAAATTTCCCCGTTCGCGTGCGTAATTCACTTCCCTGGCCAGTCAATGTCGAAGTGACTTTGCTTCCCAGTGACCCCCGCCTGCGCGTAACCAGTACGGGAACGGCAACGATCCCCGCGAATTCCTCCTCGAATGTGGATGTGCCAGTCACGGCAATTGGTTCGGGTGATATTCGCGTGACCTATAAGGTGTCAACGCCCAGCGGAGCCGTTCTTGATGATTCCCAGAAAGTCCTGGTGCGAATGCGCGCGGGATGGGAAGACGCAGCCACTGCGGTCATGACCGTCATTGTCGGAATTGCCTTCCTTGGCGGCATCATTCGGACCATTCGACGTCGTTTGAAGTCCTCGCAGACCGAAGAGTCTTCGCATCTTCCCGGCATGGGCGGCGTCGAAAAGGGCACAGTGAACGTTCCACTTTCAAGCGGAGGTTTTGTTCATGCAGGACGTCCCCCGCGCCACCCGGATCATCCGGAAAGCTCGGATTCACCCAAACCAGATGTAGAGGATCAGAATGAGTGAAAGCCAGGCCCGCAACGGCTCACTTCTTCGAGCCAGCGTACTGATGGCCTCGGGAACAATGGTTTCCCGAGTCCTTGGCTTCATTAAAGCCGCTATGCTCTTGGCGGCCCTGGGTTCTGCCGGTGGCGCGGTCTCCGCGGCTTTCCAAACGGCAAATACTCTTCCCAACACAATCTTCAATCTGCTGGCATCGGGCGTTTTCGATGCGGTCTTGGTCCCTCAGATCGTGCGCGCACTCAAACGCGACGAGGGTCAGGTCTACATCAACCGACTGATTACTCTGGCCGGAACAATTTTGTTCCTCGTTGCCTTCATTTCAACTCTCTTGGCACCGGTACTCATCGTCATCATGGCACCCGGATACAGCCAAGACATTCGCTCACTTGCCGTTGCTTTCGCATTCTTGTGCCTCCCGCAGATTTTCTTCTACGGCCTGTACAACCTCTTGGGCGAGCTGCTCAATGCCCGCGGTGTCTTCGGTCCCTACATGTGGGCGCCAGTGCTTAACAACATCATTGCCATCGCGGGTCTGGTGGCTTTCCTTATTCTGTGGGGCGCCCACGAAGATTTCGCAATCTCTGACTTCACATCCCCTCAGTTCTGGCTGCTGTCGATCACAACCACTTTGGGCGTGGTCTGCCAGGCTCTAGTGCTCTTCATTCCCATGCGGCGTGCGGGAGTTTCCTTCAAGCCTGATTTCCACTTCCGTGGAACGTCTTTTGGCTCCGCCTCAAAGGTTGCGGGTTGGACTTTCGCAACCTTGGGTGTATCTCAGGTTGGTGTTCTTTCGACGAACGCGATCGCTTCAATTGCGGATAACTACCTGAACCAGAACCCCATGCCCATTGCGGGCCTGGCGGGGTATTCAGCAGCCTTCTTGATCTTCATGCTGCCGCAGTCGGTCATCACTGTTTCTCTTGCAACCGCAATCTTTACGCGATTGAACTACGCGGTTGCCGACGACAATGACGAAGAAGTCGCCGAGCACTACCACACAGGCATTCGCCTGATCACCTCACTGACGGTTCTTGCCGCTGCGATCTTCATGGCGGGCGCTGCTCCCATGATGCAGCTGGTTGTCACGAACACCGCCCGCCCCGAACTGATTTCTTCCTACGCGCTGATCCTGGTCTCCCTCATGCCCGGTGTGGCTTCCACGGGCATCGTTTTGATGAGCCAGCGCGTTTTCTTCGCCTACGAGGATGCCAAGCCCGTCTTCCTGATGGGCATTGTTCCGACGATCTTGCAGATCATTGTCGGTTGGTCGATCTACTTCGCAACCGGCGTGCGCTGGTGGGTGATCGGCGCAGCTCTTGGTGAAACCGTCTGCCGAATCGTTCAGGGTTTGATTGCCATGCGCTGGGTCGGTCAGCGCAACAGCTACGTGAATTCCTCGGAAATCACGCGCTCCTACCTCACCTACGTCGGGTGTGCGATCATCGCCGGCGGTATCGGTTTTGGCGCTCTTTGGCTCATGGGAATCTACACGACCCTGTCCTCGAAGATCCTGCGCTGGCTGCTTTCGGGTGTGAAGTTCGGCGTGGTGGCCATCATCGTCACCGTCGTGTACATGATCGCAATGCGCGTGATCAATCCCCAAGAATCTTCAACCAGTATTCGTCCCCTGCTCAAGCGTTTGCACCTTCCGATTGCGGTGTGTGACCTGCTTTCGGCCGCGCAACCTACACCTGAACCACAAAGCGTTCATAATGGTGTGGCACCGTCCCCTCAGGAGGAAACCATGGCTACCGAGGATCAGCACACTCCCCGTGAAGGAACGCCACATTGGGTTCCCCTTTCTGTTGACCTTTCGGTGCCAACCTTCGATGATGTTGTTCATCCCGACGGCGAGGGCCACCCTGCGGCATCGTCTCATTCACCCCAGCAGGACACACCTGCGAATGTCCCAACCCTTCCTCACAGCAATCGCGGTTCCCAAGGGAGCGTCCAGATGAGCCAAGCAAAGCCCGAACACCCCATCGTCCCGACCTTGCCCGCAACCGCGCGCATGTACGACGTCGACGCAACCGCGCCCGCCGGTATCCCCTTGGGCGCCGCAGCTGCCGAGGCCTCGGCTGAGACGGCCGCCGCTAAGGCTGAGCATCAGGAATCATCTTCTCGTATCCCCGCTCCGCTTCCCCACGGTTTCGCCGAGGGCGCGGTTGTCGGAGGGGCTGCAGCATCCGTCGCGGGTTCCGCAGCGGCTGCCACCCCGACTCGCTCCTCCGGTCACGGACATTCCGAGGCCGGCGGAGGCAGTAACGGAGGCTCTGGCGGTGGCCGTGGAAACTCCGGCGACGCTCAGGGTCACGATGAACACTCACGTTCTTCGGCCTCGGGAAATGGGGGCGAAAAGGGAATCGATCCCACGCGACCCACGATTATCTTTGCCGCTGTTCTGACCGTCATCGCCACGATTTGGGCAGGTGCAACCGCCCTCAGCCCTGTCAAGCACAGCGATATCAGCAGCTCGGTCACTAAGCCAAGCTCATCGGCGTCGGCATCTGCCTCGGCATCGGGGCAGCCCACCCAGGAAGCCACTCAGGCAGCGACGGAGAAGCCCGTAATTTCTAGTGTTTCCGTGTTGTCCTGGCAAAACGATAAGGGTGACCACGAAGAAATGGCTGTCAATATGATTGACGGCGACGCAAAGACGAATTGGCACTCACGCTACTTCGATTACAACCAGTTCCTGGACCAGACCGCGGTTACCATCTTGGTGAAGCTCGAGAAGAAGGCAACGGTCTCTGAGATCACCTTGGATATGGATCCGTCGACAACCGGTGGCGAAGGCGTTGTACGTGCTGTAAATCCCAATACGCCTCGAGAGGGAACAGAAATCGCAACGACGACGTTCTCTCCCAAGACGGACATCAAGCTGGCACATCCCGTGGAAACCGAAGCGATCAGCATCACCTTCCGTAAGATGCCAACATCGCAAGACGGCCGCGCTTGGGCGTGGGTCAGCGAATTGTCAGTGAAGTAACCGTTACCTGCTCAAAAGGAGACATCATGTCTGAAACTATCCACGACGTCGTCATCGTCGGCTCCGGTCCTGCGGGATACACTGCGGCTATTTACACTGCGCGCGCTGGATTCAAGCCTGTTGTCGTTGCCGGTGCCCTGGCTGCCGGTGGCGCGCTGATGAACACGACTGAAGTTGAGAATTTCCCCGGTTTCCCCGAGGGTGTCCTTGGCCCGGAGCTGATGGACAATATGCGTCAGCAGGCCGAAAAGTTCGGTGCCGATGTTCGCTACGAGGATGCCTACACGCTGGAGCTCGAAGGCGACATCAAGAAGATCACCCTTGAGGATGAAACTCTCCTGGCTCGCAGCGTCATCTTGGCGACCGGTTCGGAATACCGTCATATGAATGTTCCCGGAGAAGAAGAGTTCTCTGGTCGAGGCGTCTCCTTCTGCGCGACCTGCGATGGTTTCTTCTTCCGCGATAAGCACGTCATCGTTGTCGGTGGCGGTGACTCTGCAATGGAAGAGGCAACCTTCTTGACGAAGTTTGCTTCAAAGGTCACTGTCGTTCACCGCCGTGATCAGCTGCGTGCGTCTAAGGCTATGGCCGATCGCGCACTGGCCAATGAGAAGATCGAATTCGCATGGAACTCTGTTGTCGAAGAGGTTCTGGGCGATTCGGCTGTCACCGGTGTTCGCTTGCGTTCCACCGTTGATGATTCGACTCGCGTTCTTGATGCCGATGGCGTTTTCGTTGCCATCGGTCACCTTCCCCGCACCGCCGTACTTTCCGGTCAGGTTGCCTTGGACGAGGCCGGTTACATCCTGGTCAATGACCCGGGCACCGCAACGAACCTTCCGGGTGTCTTCGCCTGTGGCGACGCTGTTGATCACACCTATCGCCAGGCAATTACTGCTGCCGGCTCCGGATGCCGTGCTGCTCTTGATGCACAGCACTGGCTCGAATCTCAAGAGTAAGTATTGAAGGCCTTCGGTTTCCTGAGCTTTGGACACTACGCACGGGACAGAAGGCGCGGACTGAGCGGGCGCAATGCCCTTCATCAGGCTATTGAATTGTCGGTCGCTGCCGACGATCTAGGTGTCAATGGCGCCTACTTCAGGGCGCAACATTTTGCGCCTCAGGGGGCTTCCCCTATGCCGCTTCTTTCTGCGGTTGCAGCACGGACGGCACATATTGAAGTGGGTACCGGCG
>CAUSSZ010000034.1:0-12185 GCA_963534475.1 Trueperella pyogenes
AGAGAACCCAGCCAGCCCGTCATTTCACGGCAGTCCCCGGGGCTCTCGCCTTCGTCATCCCCGGCGAATCGCAGTGGTGCTGAATCGTTGAGCAGGATCGACTGTATTTCAAATGCCGGAGGCCGTGATGGCTCGAAATGCACTAGCCGCAATGTCATCTTGAGTGAGTTCTCTGAGCACACGTGGCACTTGTGTCGCTTCTTGTTTTCCCCGCACACGCGAGGCGGGCACACAAACATAAAGCCGAGTTTACGGCCCTCCACTTTCTCTCGGCCACTTATTTCAGGCTCGCGGGGGATACCGGCTCGGCACCTCTAGCTTAACAAACCGCCACACGAAAGGTAACCCCTTATATTTCCCCCGCACGCGCGGGGCTCCAAATCAATGTTGTCTCACTGCTACTTGCCGCCCGATAATTGGACGCGCAGTTTGATGGTGTACATACAGAGCAAATCAAGCCTAGCTTTCCTGATAAATCCCTGTTATGCTCGGTCCTGTCGGGTTAGTACCCCTCCACCAGGCTTGAAATAATAGCCCGTAAGAAAGCGGGGGCCGAAAGGCCGACATTTGTACAAGGCGAGGGAAGCCAGCCAGCTCACCATTTTTTTCGGGCAGGCCTCGGGTCTCTCGCCTTTGTCATGCTCGAAAACCGGGAAGTCGATTATCTTCACCGCGCGCAAACAACAAACGAACGACGGCAAACCGCCTAAAACCCCTACCTCAGCAACAGCGGCGTGACCTTGCACTCCTCGCCCAGCTTCATCGGCGCGATCGAGCATTCATCCCGCATCACAACCAAGCGTTCCAGCATCCGCTGGTGCACGGACCACGGATCAATCGTATTGAGGTAAATCCTTGTCCCGCCCTCAAAACCGGCGATTGTGGAAATCCTCCACTTGATCAAAATCCTCATACGCATGGGGATCGACGAACTCGGGGGCCGGTAGTACCACTCCTCGTTACACGGCACCTCCGCGCCCGTCGCCGCGTGCATTGCGTGCACAAGGTCGCTGATGCCTCGTAATTGCTCAGGGGAGTACTCCCAGGGTTCAGCCGGCGCGTGAAGTGGCCAAATCGCCAAGGAAGGGTAACGATGCCCAAACCCAGCCATCGCCACAGCATGATCGTTTTGCGCCAAAATTAGCCCACGGGTCGCCGCAATCTTCAACAGCTCGTCATAAATCCCCGGATAGGTGCGCACACGCTCGATCTCGTCATGCGTCTGCGTCGAGAACTCATCAATCGCCACAAGCTGCTTGTGCAGGTGATCGAAAGACGCACCCGCAGGCTTGAGCCAGTTCTGGAAGGCCACCACGTACTTCACAGCCGGATCCAAGTCGTACAGGTCCCGCATCGCCCGTACGGTCATCGACATGTACTGGAAGTGTTCCTCGGGGGTCAATGTCCCAGCCGACGCCAATTGGGACGTATCCTTCGCCCCATCAACATAGTGTCGACGCCCAACGATCAGATCATGCCCACCCGAAAAGAAACCATTTGCTTGGCTGAGCTTCTCGGAATCCGACAGTTCCTCAAACTCCTCGGCGCTCCCGCCCGAGGCCATGAAGCGTGCGCGCACCACGTGCATCACGTGGTCGTACCCCTGCGGCGAGGCAAGGTACTCCGCCATCCTGCGCCTCTCGGCCTCGGAAGGTACATGGCCGTGATTGAGGTGCCAATAGTTATACGAAACAATCTCGAAAAGGTTGGGAATCCGCCGAAATTCCGCCACCGTATCTCCAAGTTCCTCAGCGCCGAGGCCGTGGAGGGTTTCCCATTCCCCTGTATTTGTGCGGATCACGCGGGCTTTCTCGGGTGGAGTCTCAAGATAGCGTGCCGAGCAGAATGCGCAATGATGCCCATCAGCATCGTGATCAATCAGGGGTGGTGTGGAACCGGGACGAGTCAGGGGACGATGAGCTCGACCGGGAACTGTCCACACTTCAGTTCCGGTCAGAAGATTTCGCTGTTTCACCGTGCCGTCGGCTAGACGGAGGATTGCCTCATCGCTTCCCGTGGGTAGTACAGCCATGCTTCTACTTTATTCCGAACGCCTTTCCGCGTCTGATGAACAGGAAAATTTCAGGCGGGCAGCCAGCCCTTTGCGCGCCTTCCCAGATCTTCAAGGAGGGCCGTTGCCTCCTGAGCGCGATCGGGCTGAACAAAGAGGTGATCGTGGCGGCGGCTAGCAATGAAATTCGCAGTAATTGAACGCGCAGCAAGGATCTGAGCAATCGATGCCGTGATTCCGATTGCAGCTAGCTCGGTTGAAGAACCCAAGTCAATTCGCGTGTACAGCTCATCGGGGTTGATTCCTGCTTCACGTGCGGCGTCTTCCTCGACAACCACAGTGTAGGAATCTTCGTCGCGGATCACTGCAAAAATGTCGACGTTCTGGGGGATTTCGTCAACCAAGGAAAATACGTAAGTACCGCTGGGCGTGGGATCAAGAGAAGCCAGGACGCGATCAAGATCGGTCGAAGATGCATGTGTCATAGCTTCACGATAGCCCAGCGGTAGCCACACAATACGGCCCTGTCTCACATCGAAAAACGATATAAGTTGCGCCTGAAGCGAAAGTTTTACATCCGGTCCATTACGTCGGGGTGCTTACCGGTGCGCCCTGCTTCTCCGCGGTCCAGCGCGTCGATTCGAGCCATCTGCTCAGCACTCAGCTCAAAGCCCGAAACGTCAAGGTTTTCTGCTCGGCGTTCGTGTGACGAGGCCTTGGGGAAGACAACGTCTCCCCGCTGAAGCGCCCAACGCAAAACCACCTGAGATTCACGTGCACCGACCTCGCGGGCGATCTCAATGATGTATGGTTCGCCAAGGACAGTTCCTCGAGCCAGGGGAGCCCAGGCCTCGGTAATAATTCCATGCTCGGCGTTAAAACGGTGGAGCTCGCGATTTGCGAAGTAGGGGTGAGACTCGATTTGGTTAACTGCAGGCATAATGCGTCCCTGCTCAAGGATCGGGGCAAGGTGATGGGCCTCGAAGTTAGAGACTCCGATGGAGCGCACCAGGCCCTCATCCACAAAACTTTCCATTGCACGCCAGGTCGGCATGATGTCGCCCCCGTAGAACATTGGAAGCGGCCAGTGAATCAAGAACAGGTCTAAGTAGTCCAGCTGTAAGTCCTCCAATGAGCGTTGAAGGCTCTCGCGGGCAACATCAGGCTCGTGATTGGGGTTATTGAGCTTAGAAGTGACGAAGATCTCCTTGCGTGCGACAGGAGCGTCGGCCAGCGCGCGGCCCACCTCGGCCTCGTTCCCATACATCTGCGCCGTATCGATATGACGGTATCCCAACTCGAGTGCATCGCTAACACCGTCATATGCGTCTTGACCGGTCAGTTTGTAGGTCCCAAAGCCAAATTGAGGAATAGAGGCGCCCGAATTTAGAGGGAGGAGTGCAATTGACTGGCCCATAGAAAACTCCGATACAAAAACGTATAAAATGCCCAAAAATTATGCTCTGAAACACATGATATGCCCCCGTGGTGCCACCGCGACTTTCGCGGCTTCAAATTCGGGTCTTAAAGCGTGAAAATCCTTTATTTTCCGCGTGTGACAGCGGGAAAATCTCGTTAGACTTTTCGACGTAGTTAGAAATTCCGCGGAGGTGGCTGTGGTTAAGAAGCGTGCAGAAGGCGAAAGCAGAGCGCGAGCGAATACGCGTTCACGCCTGGTTGACGCCGCCATTGAAATTCTGGTGGAGCGAGGTTTCGCAGGGACCAAGATTGACGAGGTCGTGGCCCGTGCCGGATTCACCCGTGGTGCTTTCTATTCGAATTATTCGAATATGGATGAGCTGTTGGAAGATGCATTTATTGCATACTCAACGCGGCTATTAACAGAAATGACGCAGGCCTTTGACTCAATTGAAGGTCCGCTCACTCTGGAACGCATTGTTGATACCCTCGACAGTCTTTCCGCGCAGGGGCGCACGGCGTATATCCTTCTGATGGAATATCGCCTCTACCAAATGCGTCACCCCGATGCGGATGGAATTCCTGGAAATCAGCGCAACCAGCTTGCTGATTTTGTGACCCAGATGCTCGAATCCGCTTTGGAACGCATGGGACGTCGCGCACTATTGCCAACCAACATCATGGGAGAGATCCTCTCGATCTTCTACCTTGAGGCTCTGGGTAGCGTCAATGACTCTGCCGAAGCCAATCAGATGCCCATTCGTAAGATCGTTGACGTGATTGTCTTTGGATTCTCAGTCCCCAAGGACAGCGCGGAACCGGCCGCTCAGGGACTTGAGGGTACCGACCGTGAGCAGTTCCTTGCCGAGGCCGTGGATCCTTCTCGTGAAAAGCTGATCCCCTTGGTCCGTCAGGCACTTGCACATAGCTGAGGTAACGCTCGCGAATAGCTGAAATACGTGTTGAGGGGGTACGCCACAGTGCGTACCCCCTCAAGCTATAGCTGCCGAAGCATCAAGCGTTCTACTTCAGATCGCTTGGCCACCACTGTAGGTTTGTGACTCGACAGGTCAGTGCCCGACCGGGAAGGTCTGCCTCGCTCTTCCAGTCTTTCGAACCACCCGGAGTGACATCGGGGACCTTGACAATGCTGGTTGCAGTATCGGTTGTGCCCTCAAGGGTGTAGGTGATCGTCAAAGTGAGATCGGCCTTCGTCTTTGTCTTTTGAGCAAATTCAGGCCCCTTGAATTGATCGATCGTGCCGCTGAGACGAACGTGGTTGCCATCCGTTTCGCACTTGATCGTCCCGTTTTCGGTGCGTGCGCTCACGCGTGAGTAATCCAGAGAGGCGGTCAGCGCCGAGTACTTATCGCCGCAGACGTTGCGGACTGTCTTCTCGCTGGGATCGATCATCTTGAGCTGCTTAAGAAGCTGGTCAATCTTCTCTCGAGTGCCTGTTGAGTCAGCGTTCACCGAATCGCACCAGGGTTTCACCTGCTTCTCTGCGAGCTTCGTCTGTGCCTCGCCGAGCTGTTCCTGAAGGGTCTGCGCCTGCTGTTCCAACTGCGCAGATTCATTCTCCAACGAGTGGTACCTGTTCAGAGCGACCATATTCTGCGTGAAAGTCACCAGCGCAAAGACCAATGACACAGCGCAGATAATCGAAGTAATCAGGAATAAACGCTTCGATGAAGCGGTCTTGGGCGCAGCTGCCTTCTGCTGTGCTGCTTCAGCATGGCTTGCCTCTGTCGCGGCTTGAGCTTGGGTTGCGTTTGCTGCCTGTCCCTGATTCGGAATCTGGGGTCCGTTCGTGCTCACTTGCCTGCCTCCCCGAGCTGCTTATTCAACGTATCGACTTGCTTTTGCAATTCGCTGATGGACTGACGTGCTGGCTGAAGTTCTACATTGACCGTGTTGGCTCGCGCATTATTACGTGATGCTGCGCCAAGGAAAAGGAAGCCAAGAACGATGAAAAGAACGCTCAGTACAGTGAAGATAATGGCCCAAGTCTTTTGCTTATTGCGGGGTTTCTTCGGAGCCTGAGGCTTCTTCGGCTTTGCGGGAGCCAGGGGAGAGCCGGGGATGGTTGATGCCGTCGCCGGAGTGCCCGTGTAACTTGCAGGACGCGGAGGGAATCCTGGTGTGGCAGCAGGTGCATTCTGTGCGGGTTGCTGGCTTGGATATGTGCCTGGTGTTCCTCCCTGAACGGGCGGATAGCCACCCTGTTGCGCTTGGTAGTACGCCTGAGCAGAGCCGCTATTTGCTGCAAGAGGACTTTGGGGAACAGCGCTGTACGAGGATGAGGTTGTCGTTACTGGACGCTGGGGAGCTGATGCCTGTGCGGCACCCTGCGCTGCCTGAGTGTTATTCGTCCACTGCGTCCCATCCCACCACCGCAATTGTGAGGGATTTGAGGGATCGCTGTACCAACCCGCTTGGGGATTTGTCATGGAGGGATCCTTCCGTATTTGTCCTTTTATTGAACGGTAACATGCTGGACGGTATCTGTAAGAATTCTGGGTGCAGTGCGATTGGATGCGTGAATGTATTCACACTCTACGCCCATCTTGCGTCCCTTTTTAGCAATTTGGCCACTACCCTTAGACCTATGGCCCAATTCCTCGCACAGAACCATCTTTTGACGATTTTCCTGGTTGTCGGACTGGGCGCTTTTCTAGGCGCGATCCGCTTTGGGCCGCTGCGTTTCGGTGCAGCCGGTGCACTGTTTGTGGGCCTACTTGTCTCTGCTTATTCACCCCAAGCCGGTCAGGGGACCGCGATCATCCAACAGATCGGCCTGGCATTCTTCGTCTACACGGTTGGTATCGCGGCCGGTTCCACCTTCTTCTCCGACCTTCGCAAACAGACCTCGCTTTTGGGGTCGGCCACAATCATCTGTGTTGTCGGTGCGGTCGTCGCCACGGTCGGAGGACATTTCTTGGGACTGGGCAAAGGCCTCGTAACCGGGCTCTACACAGGTGCGCTGACCGCTGCGCCGGCGCTAGATGCAGCGACGCGAGTCAGTGGCGATCCTCAGGCAGCAGTTGGCTATGCCTTTGGTTACCCCATCGGCGTGATTGTCGGAATCATTGTCGTCACTATGACGGTGACACGAAAGTGGCTGGGGGAGAAGGACACACCATCGCTCGCGGGCGCTGGCCTCGACGCCGTTACTGTTCGGGTGGACCGCCCGATCTTGACGCGAAAGATTCTCGCTTGGCGCGAAGGGCGCGTACGTATGTCTTACCTTCAACGCGAAGGTCGCACTCGCGTCTTGATTCCCGGTGAAGAACTTCGCGCCGGCGATCTTGTTGTTCTAGTCGGGGGAACCTCTGCCATTGCCGAGGTCGTTGAGCAGTTGGGAACGCAGGTTTCCGATCACTTGGCTGATGACCGCTCCGATGTCGCCTTTGAACGAATTGTTGTGTCGAGTCCTGACGTCGCGGGACGAGCAATTGTTGAGCTCAATCTAGCGACTCGTTTCGGTGCGACCATTACCCGAGTCCGTCGTGGTGATCTTGACCTCTTGGCACGTGATGATCTCAAGCTCAATCTGGGTGATCATGCGGCAGTCGTTGTTCCGCAGGAGGAGCTTGATAACGTCCAGAGCTTCTTGGGTGACTCGGAGCGTCGGGTCAGTGAAGTTGATGGAATGGCCTTCGGTATCGGTATGGTTCTGGGCATGGCCTTGGGGGCGATCCCTTTCCCAATGTTTGGTGGGGCAACCTTCCAGCTGGGATCAGCGGCCGGACCTCTGATCGTTGGAATGCTGCTGGGTGCGCTCCGTCGAACCGGACCTCTGGTATGGACGCTTCCCGCTTCGGCCAATATCACGATTCGCTCCGTAGGACTGATGCTCTTCCTGGCTGCTTTGGGCTTAAACGCGGGGCCGGCACTGGTTGATCTTCTGCTTCGTCCGGAGGGCTGGAAGGCTGCGATACTGGCGACGATCATTGTGGCGGTCTGTTGCGCTGCTCAGGCGATCGCCGGCCGATACCTGGGATTGTCTGCGCCGCGAACTGCGGGGGCTGTTGCTGGTTTCTTGGGGCAGCCGGCGGTCTTGCAAGCGGCAGATGCGCGCGTTGCTGATGAACGTATCGAGGCTGCATACGCGACACTGTTCGCCTTCGCGATCATCGTCAAAATTTTCTTGGTGCCATTTATCTGGACACTGTGAGCAAAGGAGTCACTCATGGCAACACCGGATTTTGTTCTGGAACTACGTCGGCACGTGGGGCACTCCATGCTCTGGCTTTCAGGTTGCACCGCTGTCGTCTTACGAGGCCGTGAGGGAGCTGCGATTAATTGGCAGGCTCCCATCGACCCGTCCTCCGTTGAAGTGCTTGTTGTTCAGCGCGCCGATAATCACGCGTGGACACCGGTGACGGGAATTATCGATCCGGGTGAAGAGCCGGCTGAGGCCGCCTGCCGGGAGATCCTCGAAGAGACTGCATGCCAGGCGCGAGCCATGCGCTTGCTCAGCGTTGAAGTTGTTGGCCCGGTTACCTACGAAAATGGCGATCAGACAACCTACCTAGACGTGGCTTTTGCGTGTGAATGGCTCAGTGGAGATCCCTTCCCCGCAGATGGTGAGAACACTCAGACGATGTTCGTACCGGGGAATCAGATCCCGCAGATGAATGACCGATTTACTCGGACTATTGCGCGGGCATTCAGCGGTGAGCAGGCGGCTGATTTCCGGAGCTAATACTTCGCCACATGTCTTGTGACAGGCTTGAGTCAAAAGTGGGGGGCCGGGGAGTTCGTGAACTCCCCGGCCCCCCACGGCCGTAAATACGTTTGGCGTTTTCTGTCCAGGGCGTATCCGCTCAGGCGCCAAGCCAGTAGGCTGCCAGAACCTTGCGCAGTCCCAGAAGGTCTGCGACATGGCTCATTTCGCGAGCCGAGTGCATGGAGAGCAGGCCAACGCCCACATCCACTGTTTCGATACCCAGTCGGGTTGCGGTGATCGGACCAATTGTTGTTCCGCACGGAGAGGCGTTATTCGACACGAAGTTCTGTGTCGGAACTCCTGCCGCCTCGCAAGCACGCTTCCACAGAGCCATTCCGACCCCGTTGGTTGCGTAGCGCTGCTTGGCATTGATCTTGAGGATGGGGCCTCGGCCCATGACCGGGTGATGTGAAGGGTCGTGAACCTCGGGGTAGTTCGGGTGAATCGAGTGCGCGGCATCGGCACTCACGCATGTCGACGAAGCGATCATTCGCGCGTAACCATCTTCATCGCGACCCAAGGCGAAAGCGGTGCGACGCAAAACGTCTTCCAGAATTGGGCCAGCTGCGCCCGTGCGAGACTCAGAACCGACCTCTTCGTGGTCAAAGCATGAGAAAACAAGGATGTCACCGTCTGAGGGGAGTCCCTGGCGAGCGAGGTCTTCAAGTGCGCAGAGTCCGGGGTGAACCGATGAGAGATTGTCCTGGCGTCCCGAAGCAACGAACTGCGAATCTGCACCGAAGGTGACAGGTCCCTGCGAAGGGACGCAGATCAGATCGAAAGAGACCACGTCATTCGCGTTATCCAAGCCTGCTGCCTGCGCGACGGTATCCATGAGTGATGCATCGGGAGTATCTACGGTCCATACCGGGTGCAGGTGCTTCTGGGGGTCGAGGTGTAGAGATTCGTTCACCCCGCGGTTGAGGTGAATTGCCAGCTGAGGAATGCGGGCTAGCGGAGCGGTGCGAACCAGGATTTCTTCTCCCGAGGCCAAGATCAGTCGGCCTGCAACGCAAAGTTCGCGGTCCAACCAGGAATTCATGATCATTCCGCCGTAGACCTCAACCTCGATTTGTCCCCAGCCATCAGCCGTCGTTGTCTGAGGTGAAGGCTTGAGGGTGAAAGCGGGGGAATCTGTGTGTGCTCCAACGATCCTGAAACCGGCGGTGTCGCTAATATTTTCGGGAACTACCCATGCCATGACAGCGCCGCCGCGAACCATTACGTGTCCGCCGGGAGTTGCATCCCATGCTGCTGTTTCGTCTTGGCGCGTGAAACCAAGGTTTTCCAAGCGCTGCGCAACTAGATGTGCAGCGTGGTAAGGGGTTGGGGAATCTGCAAGGAAATGGACGTAGTCCAAAGTGTTTGCGTCGAGTTCGGGATGATCCGATTCAAGTCGTGGTGTCATGCATCCATCCTACGCTGCACGTTTCGTTCACGAAGACGTGCTCATTTGTGCACAGCGTAAAAATCGACCATTTTGATCGTTTTGCCCACTAGTGCGAGAAATGTGAGCTGACAGTCATTCAACTTTGACCATTATAGTGGGTGATTTTGTTGTCAGATCGTATCGCTTCGTATTAATTCGATGAAAATCTGTCCGGTTTATTTGGGCATTTGCGCAGGTCAGAGGCTAGTTTTATTGTTGCTTAGCTGATAAATTAAAAGGGTGATTACACAAAGCAATGAGACTCTCCTCGATGAGAGCGAATCTGAGCTTTGGCACGCGTGGAGTTCTGTTACACGTGCTGTTCAAAGCACGTTAGGTTCGGAAATCAGTAAAAGTGCACCTCTTGCTCTGATTGAGTTTGAGATGCTTGACGAGCTTGCTAACGGTGAGCAGCCCATGCGTTCTGGTGAGCTGGGTGCGCTGGTCTCGTTGACACGTTCGGGAACTAGCCGTGCAATCTCTCGCCTTGCGGCGAAGGGATTCATTACCAAAGAAGGATCGTCAACGGATCGACGTTCTGTCCTTGTGTGCATTACCCCTGAAGGGCGTCAGGCCTATGAGGCCGCAAATGGCGTCTTCGCAAGCGCAGTGCGCAATGGGCTTCTTGGCGCGGTAGAAGGCGATGATCGCGATACCCTGCTCAGAATCCTCAACGTCATCTCAGATACGCTTCTTTAAACAGAAAAGGTGGGACAGCAAATGCTGTCCCACCTCCCACATACGGGTCTTACGGGGTCAGAAAGACTTCCGGTAGACGTTGGTTTCGCGCTGAAGGAAACCAACCCGACGGTAGAGGCGGTTCGCCGCCTCTCGCGTCGGCCGAGATGTGAGATCGACTGTCTTAGCTCCCAGCTCCCGAGCGTGCTCAACTGCGGCATCAACAAGGCTCTGTCCCACGCCTTGACCGCGTGCGGCCTGATCGGTAACGACATCTTCGATCCATGCCCGGCGGCCAGTCGGAATATCGAAAACAACCAGCGAGAGCATTCCTAAAATCCGGTCATCCTCATCGAGCGCGCACACCAAGTGCAGGCACTCCTGAGCCAGAAGCTTCTGGATTTCTTCGCGCGACAAAGGCTGTGCGGAAGAGGAAAGCTGCGGAAGTAGGCGGTCAAAGGCCTCGTGAACCTTTTCGATCGTCGATGAATCACATTCGCTGAGGATCTCGATACGCATGGGTGCTCCTTGTTAATGCGTTATACAGGCCATAAGTATGCCACTGAGGATAGTTATTATCCGACGCTCACGAGGCCAGACTCAAGGTGACACTTGAGTGCTGAGCATTCAAGCCGCGTGATTCAGTGAACGGATGGTCGATATGGACGGTGCTGCGGGCGTGGGCATCACCGGTTTTACCGGCGTATTTCCCGCCTGCTTGCTCAGCTGCGTCGAGGCTGCTCCCGCGAAAGTAACTTCGCGCTCCTTAGCCTGGGACTGAGTGGCAGAGTCTTCTTGAGTCTGGGACTCATGACGGGTGACCTTGGCGCTCTGGTCCTGTGCGGGTGCAAAGACATAGCGGCTCTGTGCCGAGTAAGAAACCAGATACATGGTCGTGTCAGCGATGATCTTCGCGATCCACAGCGGCATTCCGATTCCAGTCAGTACTGCAAGCATCGTGTACGACCCGGCGACCACTGCGACGGCAAGCGCGGCATAACGGAGGGCGCTGCGACGCAAGGACCCTCCCGTGGCCTCGAAAACGCGGCGGTTCATTGCGAAATTCACCGAGGCGCTCACCAGGCGAGCGGCGATAACCGGGAAGAAGAGAGCTCCGGTGAGGGCATTCAAGACAAGGACCAGCACGTAGTCAATGACGGTTGCAACACCGGAAGAAGCGGCGAACTTCAGGAGCGGCGCCCAAATCCGAGCCGAATCTTGCAAGGGGCGGAAGTGGGAGGTCGGATTCCCGGCCTCGTAAATCGTCTCAATCGGAATTTGGGTCACCGGATGACGGAACTTCGCCAGGTGCAAAAGGACGCGGAGCTCGTATTCGTAACGATCTCCCTGGACCTCGAGCAGCGCGGGAAGCAGGGCCACCGGGAATGCGCGCAACCCGGTCTGTGTGTCCTTGAGTTTCCAGCCCGTCGCGAGCCAGAACAGGGCTGAAGTAGCGGTGTTGCCGATCCGGGAACGAGCGGGGACATGCCCAACGAATTCGCGAACGCCCAGAACGCTTTTACCGGTATCTGTGCACGTTCGACCGACGCGGAAAATGTCGTTGAGCGTGTGCTGCCCATCCGCATCCGCGGTCACTACGCACTCTGATAAGTCGCCTGCAACATCACGGATCCAGGTGAAACCTTCCCGAAGCGCATAGCCCTTACCACGGTTGTTCTCATAAGAGATCACGTGTGCGCCCGCGGTGGCTGAGGCCTCGAAAATATCACTGAACTTCTGGCCTGAACCGTCGTCAACGACGACGATCTTCGTCGAAGGATCTGCGCGATGCAGTTCAAGGATGAGACGCGGCAATCGTGCGTCCGGTTGGAAAGCGGGGATTAACACATACATCGCTCATGCTCCCTTCGTGATGTAGATGATGTCGGAGGTAGCGCGTTCGCCACCGTTAGAGG
>CAUSSZ010000035.1:0-11712 GCA_963534475.1 Trueperella pyogenes
GCGGAGGTTCAGTGATGTTCTGGGATCGGGTTGCGCCCCTTTACGACTTCTTCGAAAACACATTCAATCGTGCCGTGTATGACGGAACAGGCGTCGCTGTCGCTCAGCTGGTTGGCCTCGAAGATGAGGTTCTTGAATGTGCCTGCGGAACCGGTGCAATCAGCACCTTCCTTGCGCCGATATGCAAGAGGCTGGTCGCTACCGACTTTTCTGAGGGAATGCTCAAACAAGCGCGGAAAAAACTTGCGAAATATCGCAATGCTACGGTCGAAAGAGCTGACATCACGTGCCTTCACTACGAGGATGCCTCCTTCGACATCGTCATCACAGGTAATGTCATCCATCTGCTTCCAGATCCTGGTG
Organism: Trueperella pyogenes; assembly: GCA_963534475.1. Lineage (GTDB taxonomy): Bacteria > Actinomycetota > Actinomycetes > Actinomycetales > Actinomycetaceae > Pauljensenia > Pauljensenia pyogenes_B. The sequence continues at coordinate 364 of CAUSSZ010000035.1, forward strand.
CTGTTATGAGGGAACTTGAACGAGTCGTCCGAGCCGGAGGCACTATCGTCGTCCCGACTTACGTCAAGCGTCGGCCAAGCAAACAAGGAATAATCCCGAAGATTCTTGCGAGGCTCGGCGTTGACTTCAAGGAACAATTCGATGTGGACTCCTATCGAGTTTTCTTTGAAAAATTGGGATACCGGAACGTTACCTACACCGTTATTGACGGCCGCATTCCTTGTGTGATCGCTTCCATCACCTGTAACAATGATGGCCAATAGTCCACACTGTTGAGCTCACCCGGAGTCTGAGATGGAATTTGATTTTAAGAAGGAATATAAGGAACTCTACGCGCCTAAGAAAGGGCCGAGCATCCTTGAAGTTCCACCGATGCACTTCGTCGCTGTGCGCGGTAGTGGAGACCCTAATGACGCGGAGGGTGCTTACCAAAGGGCAATTTCTGTCCTATACGCCATTTCCTAAACGATCAAGATGAGTAAGAAAGGCTCCCGTCAGATTGACGGGTATGTCGATTTCGTCGTACCGCCACTCGAGGGATTCTGGTGGCAAGACGGCGTTGAAGGCGCTGATTACACACGCAAGGAGACTTTTAGCTGGATTGCCGTTATCCGGCTGCCTGACTTTGTCTCGCGCGAGGATTTCGGCTGAGCGGTTCAGGAAGCGACGAAGAAAAAGAAAGTTGATTGCTCGGTAGCTGAGTACCTGACGATAGAGGAAGGATTGTGCGTGCAGTGCCTGCACATTGGTAGCTACGACGATGAGCCCGCCACCGTCGAGGCCATGCACGCCCATGCGCGTGAGTGCGGATACTCGATCGACCTGACGCAAGAGCGGCGTCACCACGAAATCTATCTTTCAGACGCGCGCAAAGTGGCGCCTGGCAAGCTCAAAACGATCATCCGCCACCTGATCAAAGCTTCAGAAGAGAAGAAATGAGCGAGTGTTTACACTTTATTATCCGCCTTTCGTGACCGGGTGGGGATATCGTTGAGAGTGCAATGGAAAGGTGAGCAGGACAATGCAATCAGTTGCCATAGTTGCTATCGCGCTGTCGTGGCTCCTTGCCGCTCTTGCGATCATCTTTGCTCTACGAATGCGCCGAGACGTTCAGCGCCTACGCGCAGAGAAAGAACAACTACGTAAACTCCACCAGGACTACATGGCCGGTCCAGCGGTGCTCTCCCATGAATTACGCACTCCATTGACTGTCGTCAGGGGAGCGGCAGAACTTCTTGCTGATGGTTCGGCTGGACCTATGAATGACGTGCAAATGAAGTTTGCGAAGACCATTGCGGAAAATGCGCACCAGGTCGTCGAAATGGCTGATGATCTTCTGGCCGAAGTGCGCCTGGAATCTGATTTATTCAATCTTCGTCTTCAACGCGTTGAAATGCGCGAATTGGTGCGTAGAAATGTCGCGCAGATGCGGCGTTTTCATTCCTCGCCCATCCGTCTGGAAAACCACGGAGCACCCATCTATATGTCGCTGGATCCGCGCTTGATGGGGCAGGCGATCGCCAATGTTATTAATAACGCAGCCCGTCACGCGGGCGATGATGTGTCGATCGTTGTGACAGTACAAGCTTTTGACGAAGACGTCACCATTTCTATCGTTGATGACGGCCGCGGAATGACCCAGGAAGAAAAAGAACGTCTTTTCATCCCATTCGATACCGGAGGCTCGCTACGACCTGGAACGGGCTTAGGGATGATGCTTACGCAAAAGATTCTGAAACTTCACGGTGGAACGATCTTGGTTGATACGGTTTCCTCCAAAGGAACAACCTTCTATCTGACTATTCCGCGTACCATACGAAGTGGCGATCAATCACTCCTGCCTGAGGAGGGCCAATGAGCGCGAAGGCTTTAGTTGTTGATGATGAGCCTCAGATCCTCATGATTATCAAATTCGCCCTTGAAACCGCGGGAATAACTGTAGAAACCGCAAGCGATGGGGCGAAGGCATGGGAGAAATTTACAACTCACTACTACGACCTGGTCATTCTTGACCTCATGATTCCCGTGATCTCAGGGATTTCGCTTGCTCAAAGAATCCGAGCGATGAGTGATGTTCCGATCATCATGATTACGGCGCTTTCTGAAGAATCCGACCGCATTAAGGGACTTGAAAGCGGTGCGGATGACTACATTACGAAACCCTTTAGTCCTAAGGAAATGACTCTTCGCGCTCAGGCTCTTTTGCGCCGAAGCAAGAAGGACCCCAACGATGTTGTGTCCAACGGTCCTTTGCGTATCGATCGACGTGACCGGAAAGTCTATGTCGACGGTGCGCCGGTGGAGTTGTCCTCGACAGAACGACGCTTCTTGGATTTCCTTGCTTCGCATATTGGGGAGCCTGTGAGCTACCGCGAGCTTCTCAACTCTGTGTGGGAAACGCAGGATAGCTCGGGCGGGAAAGACATGATCAAGATGACCGCTTATCGTTTGCGAGGCGCTCTTGGGGATCGTGGGGGAGAGCTGATCCAGTCGGTTCGCTCAGTTGGGTACACGATGCCGGATCTTCGGTAACAGATCAGTTACCGCTCGTTACTAAGGCTACCTTTTTCGTGTTCTGTTTCACGTAAGAATGAAACCAAGAGCGCACGAGTCTAGTGACAGCCCCGTGCATACCCTCGATTCAAAGGAGAATCTGATGAAGAAGAGCTTCATCTCCCTTGCAGCATTCAGCGCGGCGGGTGCACTAGCACTTTCCGGTTGTGTTGTGAATGATTCCGCCTCCTCAGGTAGCAGTGAAAGCGGATCTTCGGATTCCATTACCGTTGCCTGTGGCGCAATGGAAGACCTCTGCCAGAAGTGGACAGAGACCTTCACCCAGCAGACCGGAATCAAGGCAACCTACGTTCGCCTTTCCTCCGGTGAGACCGTCGCTCGTCTGGACTCCGCGAAGGACAACCCAGAGTTTGATGTCTGGCATGGTGGCCCGGTTGACGGCTACGGTGCAGCTGCAGAAAAGGGCCTGATCGAGGCCTACGATTCGCCCACCGCTAAGGAAATCCCGGATAAGTACAAGGATCCGAAGCACTACTGGACCGGTGTTTACGTCGGTGTTCTGGGCTTCTGCTCGAACCAGAAGGTTCTTGAAGAAAAGGGCCTCCAGGTTCCCCAGTCGTGGGATGACCTTCTCAAGCCTGAACTCAAGGGCCAGATTTCAACGGCACACCCCTCGACCTCGGGAACTGCGTTCACGACACTGTGGACCCAGGTTGTTCTTCGCGGTAGTGAAGACGCCGGCCTCGACTACATGAAGAAGATGCACGCAAATGTCCTGCAGTACACCAAGTCCGGTACTGCTCCCGGCCAGATCGCAGGACGCGGCGAGGTCGCAGTGGGCCTGGTCTTCTCTCACGACTGCGTCAAGTACCGCGATGAGGGCATGAAGGACCTCGTTGTTTCCTTCCCCAAGGAAGGCACCGGTTACGAGATCGGTGGCGTCGCTCTGGTGAAGAACTCGAAGCACTCCGAGGCCGCCAAGAAGTACATCGACTGGGCAATCTCGGCTGACGCTCAGAACCTTGGCCAGACCGTTGGCTCGAACCAGATTCTGACCAACCCGAACGCCAAGACCAACGACAAGATGGCCAAGCTCGATGAGATCAACCTGATCGATTACGACTTCGCTGCAGCAGCGGCCGCAAAGCCCGAGCTGACGAAGCGTTTCGATGAAGAGGTTGCCGCAAAGCCGCGCCAGTAGTGGTGCAAGGGAGGGGATGGTTCTTTCCATGTCCCTGTTCCATCCCCTCCCTCTTTCTTCGCGTGTCCACTGAAGGATGCGCACATTATCAGGGACTTTTCCGCGTTAAGCGGGTACTTGGAGAGATCGGATAGCCAATGTCAGTGGAGACAGTTGCGCCACCACGCACCCGAGGGGCGCAAACCCCGCAGGCGCAAGCCGTGGCCTCGGGAAAGAAAAAACGAACGAAGGTGCGACGCGACCCCGTGACGGTTGCGATCGTCGCGATCATTACAGCAGTTCTCTTCCTTCTGGTCTTGCTGCCGCTGGTCACGATCTTGGCGCGAGCCTTCTCAACTGATGGCCTGAAGGTTTTGACCTCCTTCGCCAGCTCGACAACGAACCGAACGATTGCGCTGAACACGGTCGTTCTGGGCCTGGTTGTTGGATTGATCGGTACTCTTGCTGGTTTCTTCTTCGCCTACGTGCAGGCACGAGTCGATATCCCGGGAAAAAAGATCCTTCACCTGATCTGCATGATCCCGATCGTCTCGCCGCCTTTCGCTGTGGCAACATCGGTCATCACTCTGTTTGGTCGTAACGGCCTGATCTCGACGCAGGTTCTGGGACAGCAGTGGAATATCTATGGTCTCTCAGGTCTGACCCTGGTTTTGTCCCTGTCCTTCTTCCCCGTTGCATACATGAATATGCTCGGAATGCTCAAGAACCTTGACCCTGCGATGGAAGAGGCCGCCGCCTCCTTGGGTGCGTCCTCGTGGACAATCTTCCGTACCGTCACCCTTCCGATGCTCGTCCCCGGCTTTGCCGCTTCCTTCCTTCTTCTGTTTGTCGAGGCCATTGCTGACCTGGCGAACCCGCTGGTCATTGGCGGTGACTTCACCGTTCTGGCATCGCGCGCATACATCGCCGTTAACGGCGAATACAACACGGCTGCAGGCTCGGCATACTCATTGATCCTTTTGGTTCCTGCGCTTCTTGTCTTCCTTCTGCAGCGCTACTGGTCAGGACGCTCCTCAACGGTTACCGTGACGGGCAAGCCGACCGGTAAGGTCCGTATGGTTCGCTCAATGAAGGCGCGCATCCCGCTGGGAATCGCAACTTTCCTGCTTGCCGCTTTCGTTGTCACCATCTACGCAACGGTTATTGTCGGAGCCTTCGTCTCGATCTTGGGCGTGGACAATACCTTCACTCTGAAGAACTTCAAGTACGTGCTCTCGGGCATCGGCAATGATGCCATCATCGACACGACTATCTTGGCTCTGATTGCAACGCCTATCGCTGGCGTCTTGGGCATGGTCGTCGCGTGGCTGGTGGTTGTCCGTCTCAAGGCCTCGGCTGGCTTCATGGACTTCCTAGGCATGCTCGGCCTCTCGGTTCCCGGTACGGTTTTGGGTATTGGTTACCTGATCACCTACAACAAGCCGCTCATTGTCGGCGGAAAACTGATGCTGATGCCCGCGCTCGCGGGTGGTTCCGCGGTCTTTGGTGGCGCGCTGGCGATCATCATGGTTTACGTTGCGCGTTCGATGCCCTCTGGCCAGCGTTCCGGTATTGCCTCCCTTCACCAGGTCGATCATTCGATTGACGAGGCCTCGACCTCCTTGGGTGCATCGGGCTTGCATACCTTCATGAAAGTGACGCTTCCGTTGATCCGTCCGGCATTCATCGCTGGCTTGACCTACGCATTCGCGCGATCCATGACGACGCTGTCGCCGATCATTTTCATCACGACTCCTAAGACGAAGATCATGACCTCTCAGATTCTTGCTGAGGTTGATGCGGGCCGTTTCGGTAACGCTTTTGCCTTCTGCACGATTTTGATCATCATCGTGATGGCTGTTATCGGCCTAACAAATGTTCTTGTTCGAGATAAATCTGTCACCGCCACCAATGGCGCGGGCATGTAATTGTTGACAAAGGAAAGACCCATGTCGAATACGAATGACACAAATGCTCCCGGCCGCCTGTCCCTGGTGGAGCTGACCAAGACCTTCTCGAACACCGCTTCCGAGGTCACCGCGGTTGATCACATCAACCTGGATATTCACCCCGGTGAATTCATCACCCTTCTTGGGCCCTCGGGCTGTGGCAAGACCACGACCCTGCGTATGATCGCGGGCTTCGAAGATGCGACTTCGGGCCAGGTCATGCTCGATGGCGAAAACATGGTGGTTGTTCCTCCGAACAAGCGCCCCATGTCCATGGTGTTCCAGTCCTACGCATTGTTCCCTCACCTGAGCGTGCGTGAGAACGTGGCATACGGCCTTCATCTGCGTAAGAAGAGCGCAACGGAAATCAAGGAAGAGGTTGATATTGCACTTGCGGCAATGAACCTGACCGCGATGGCAGATCGCGCTCCTTCCCAACTTTCCGGCGGCCAGCAGCAGCGTGTTGCACTGGCCCGAGCGATGGTCGTGCGCCCGAAGGTTCTGCTCTTCGATGAGCCTTTGTCGAACTTGGATGCGAAGCTTCGTGTGAAGATGCGCGTGGAGATTCGTCGGATGCAAAAGCGTCTGGGGATTTCCTCGGTGTACGTCACGCACGATCAGTCCGAAGCAATGGCAATGTCTGATCGCATTGTCGTGATGAATGCGGGACGAATCGAGCAGGTGGACACCCCCGAAGAGATCTACCTGCACCCGGCCAGCGTTTTTGTTGCTGACTTCGTTGGTCGCGCGAACTTTGTTCCCGCAAAGGCCATTGAGGTCGGTGAGGATGGCAAGGTTCAGATCGAGGCTTTGGGCCAGCAGCTCAACGTTCACGCTTCTGAGAGCGCAAAGGAAGCCGTTCGTTCGGGTGACGAGCTGGTTGTTCTGGTTCGTCCTGAATCCATGCGCATCTCTGCAACCGATGAAAAGCCTGCGACGCTCACCGGTTCGCTGGGCCAGGTTGTCACCTCGATCTTCTACGGCGAAACCGTTGAGTACGAGATTGAAACCGAGTTTGGCTCGCTGGTGTGTGTGGTCTCCGACCCGCGTGCAGAGGACCTTCTTGAAGAAGGCCAGTATGTGCGCTTGGGAATCGAGGCCGAAAAGGCGTGGCTCTTGCCTTCTGGCCAGCTGGCCTCCTGAACTGCTGGACGCAATCTCCTGAATGCAGGCGGATGCGCCGTAGAGGCGTTCATACAATGAAATAACGGCACGGCCCGGGGCCGGGTGAGGGGAGTGATTGTCCCTCACCCGGCCCCGGCCTCGTCAATAATTAGATGAATCGGCTACCCTTTAGACGTGGCCATTGAGTTTTCTGAAGAGATCCAGTCCTTGCGTACGACGATGGAAAATATTTCCGCCGTTGTGCAGCCCGAGCGTCTTCGCGCCCAAATTGCGGAGCTGTCGCAGAAGGCAGCCGCTCCTGACCTGTGGGATGACCCCGCGCATGCGCAGGAAGTGACTTCGCAGCTGTCGCACCGCCAGAGCGAGCTCGATCGTGTTCTGGCAATGGAAGAGCGCATTGACGACCTCGAGGCGATTGTCGACATGGCCCGTGAGACCGCTGAGAGCGATCCCGCGGACGCGGAAGATATTTTTGCCGAGGCTGAATCTGACCTTGCCTCATTGAAGGACGATATGTCCGCCCTTGAGATCCGTACTCTTCTTGATGGCGAATATGACGAGCGCAATGCAGTCATCACCATCCGAAGTGGCGCTGGCGGCGTGGATGCTGCAGATTTCGCTGAGATCCTGCTGCGCATGTACCTGCGCTGGGCAGAGCGCCACGGGTATCCGACGAAGGTTATGGATACGTCCTACGCAGAAGAAGCTGGCTTGAAGTCCGCAACTTTTGAGGTCCAAGCTCCTTACGCCTATGGCACTCTTTCGGTCGAGGCCGGCACCCACCGTCTCGTGCGTATCAGCCCCTTTGATAACCAGGGACGTCGTCAGACCTCCTTCGCTGCTGTTGAGGTCATTCCTCTGATCGAGTCGACGGACCACATTGAGATTCCCGAGTCCGAACTGAAGGTCGATGTCTTCCGTTCTTCCGGCCCCGGTGGTCAGTCGGTGAATACGACGGACTCCGCCGTTCGAATGACTCACATTCCGACGGGTATTGTCGTTTCGATGCAGGATGAAAAGTCGCAGATTCAAAACCGTGCGGCCGCTCTTCGAGTTCTGCAATCTCGCCTTCTTGTGCTGCGCCACGAGGAAGAGCAGGCGAAGAAGAAGGAACTCGCAGGTGATGTGAAGGCCTCGTGGGGTGATCAGATGCGCTCCTACGTCTTGCAGCCCTACCAGATGGTGAAGGATCTGCGTACCGAATACGAATCCGGCAATCCTCAGAACGTCTTCGATGGTGATATCGATGGCTTTATCAATGCCGGAATTCGTTGGCGTAAGAACCAGCAGAATCAAGACTGATGCGAAAAGCCCGGGCCTAGCCCGGGCTTTTGCGCGTGTCGCCTAAGTTTTGAGGCCCGAGCTGCATAGGGTAAAAGGGACCATAACCCCAATCAGAGACGGCTCATGATTCGATTTGATCACGTCACCATGGTGTATCAGCTTGGTGCGCGTCCGGCATTAGATGATGTTTCCCTTGAAGTGAAGCGCGGAGAGTTTGTCTTCCTCGTGGGAAAGTCCGGTTCCGGTAAGTCCACCTTCCTTCAACTCACCATGAGGGAAATTCGTGCGACGTCAGGAAAGGTGTGGGTCCTTGGCCATGACGTGGGTAAACTCTCGCGTTGGTCGGTTCCTAAGTTGCGACGTCAGGTCGGGACCGTGTTCCAGGACTTCCGTTTGCTGCCTTCTAAGACCGTGTACGAGAACGTTGCTCTGGCAATGGAGGTCATTGGTAAGCCTCGCCATGCTATTGAAACCCAGGTTCCCGATGTTCTGGAACTGGTCGGTTTGGCAGGTAAAGAAAAGCGTCTTCCCCATGAGCTTTCCGGTGGTGAAGAACAGCGCGTGGCAATTGCTCGCGCAATGGTGAACCGTCCTGAGCTGCTTCTTGCAGATGAGCCAACCGGTAACTTGGACCCGGATACATCGCTTGGAATTATGCGTTTGCTGGATCGCATTAACCGCAATGGCACCACAGTTGTGATGGCAACGCACGACGCCGCAATCGTGAACCAGATGCGTATGCGCGTCATTGAATTGCACGATGGAACGGTTGCTCGTGATCAGAACAGCGGCGTGTACGGGGCGGTGAAGTAATGAAGTTACGTTTTATTCTTTCGGAAGTTGGCAAGGGCCTGTCGCGAAACCGCGCGATGTCTGTTGCCGTGGTGATCGTGACCTTCGTGTCCCTGCTGTTTGTGGGTATTGCTGGCCTTTCGCAGATGCAGGTCTCACGAATGAAGAGTCAGTGGTACGACAAGATCGAAGTGTCGATCTACATGTGTGCCAACAATGATCAGACTCCGAGCTGCAATAACCAAGAGGCAACAGAAACACAGATTGCTGCGGTGCGCGATAAGCTCCGTTCTGCAGAGCTGGCTCCCTACGTTAAGGACGTCTACGAAGAGTCAAAGGCTGAGGCCTTCAAGAACTTCGTGAAGATCTACGGTAATTCTCCGCTGGGGCAGTGGACGACCGAGGACATGATGCAGGTGTCTTTCCGCGTCAAGCTGGTCAACCCCGAGCAATTCAGCATTATTCGCGACGAGTTCACTGGCTCTGCTGGTGTATCCGTTGTGAAGGACCAGCGTGAGATCGTTGAGCCTTTGTTCCAGGTTTTGGGTAAGGCCCGAGGCCTGTCGCTGGGCTTGGCGGGTGTGATGATCGTCGCCGCAGTCTTGCTCATTACGACCACTATTCGTCTGTCCGCGATGAGCCGTGAACGCGAAACCTCCATCATGCGACTGGTTGGCGCCTCGAATCTGTTTATTCAAGCTCCCTTCATGATTGAGGGCGCGATTGCTGCGGTGGTCGGTGCTCTCTTGGCAGTGGGAACCCTGTTCGTTGGTGTTCACGTCCTGGTGAATCAGTGGCTTGCGCAGGCATTCCGTTGGACGAACTTTATTGGCATGCGCGAAGTGTGGATCATGTCGCCGATCCTCATTATTGCTGCAGTGCTCCTTGCGCTGTCGGCATCCGCCTTCTCACTGGCGAAGTACACGAAGATCTGATCTCTATGGCAAAGACGCGTTTTCACGGTTTTTCAACGGGGCTTACCAGTGCGGTGACGCTGCTTGTTGTTGCAGCGCCGCTTGCTCTGGTACCACCCGCTTTTGCGGATGAAGACCGTGATCGCGTTGCTCAGGCTCAGCGTGAGTCCGCGCAGCACGTGCAAGAGCTTCGCAACAACCTTGAGGGTTTGGACGCTTCGCTCGCCCAGGTCTACTTAGACCTTGAAACGGCGAATGCTCAGATCCCCGTTGCCCAGGCTGAGCTTGACACTGCGAATGAACGCTACGAGGGCGCCAAGCGCGAGCATGATGTTGCACAGGCACAACTGGATGCAGCTCAGGCAGAGGTTGCTCGTCTCAACACTGCGATGGAGAAAGCACGCAAACAGCAAGAGGAATCTCAAAAAGCTGTGGGTGCATTGGCTCGCGAGATGTATCAGTCTGGGGGAGTGAGCTCACCCCTTCTGATCGCGCTGTCCTCTTCAGGAACTGAAGAGATTGCGGATCGTGCAGCCGCAGCGGATGCCATGACGCGCGCTCAAGATAGTGCACTCAGCCAAGCAATGGATATGCAGGCAGCGACGCGTAACCAGCAGAGCAGACAAGACGCAGTCACCTCGCGAATTTCTTCTCTAGAGGAGAAGGCGCGCAAGGCCTCGGAAGAAGCAGAGAGCGCAAAGAACACTGCTGAAACGAAGCTTCGCGAGCTCGACGAACTGAAGAAGACCTCGGAAGAAAAACGCGCCCAGTGGGATGCGCAGAAGGCTCAGGCTGAAGAACAACTTGGCCAGTGGCAGCGCGAATACCAGGATGCGACCTCGAAGCTCGCTGCGATCGATGAAGAGAACCGCCGCCAGAATAGGCGCTACACCTCCTCGTCGAACTTCTCCAGCCCGCTTCCCGTTCCCTTGGTTGTGACTTCACCATTCGGGTGGCGCGTCCACCCCGTCCTTGGGATCTCTCGCTATCACAATGGGACAGACTTTGCGGCAAACTGCGGTACTGAAATTTATCCGGTTGCCGAAGGTGTTGTCACCGCTGTGACCGTTGAAACGGCTGGCGGAAACGTGGTCTACGTGAACCACGGGATGATGAATGGCGCGTCCATGTCGACCGCGTATGTTCATATGCAGTCCACCAATGTCTATGTTGGCCAGCACGTTGGACGCGATACGGTTCTGGGCTGGGTTGGCGCTACTGGATACGCTACCGGCTGCCACTTGCACCTGTCCGTCATGCGCAATGGTGCTGATGTTGAACCTCTGGATTACTTGTAGGACAATAGTTCTCCTGTAATTTCTCACTGAGGGGGTGCTTATGCCGAAGGAATGGAAGAAACCAAAGCCTACCGAATCCGAGAAGCGTAAGGCTGCCTCGGACGAGAAGAAAACTATTGCGCGCAACAAGAAGGCTCGCCACGACTATCTCATTGAAGATACCTGGGAGGCCGGCATGGTGCTTTCGGGCACCGAAGTGAAAGCCCTCCGAATGGGCCGTGCGTCGCTTGTCGACGCCTGGGTAGAGATTAAGAACGGCGAGGCCTGGCTGTACGGGGCGAATATCCCCATGT
>CAUSSZ010000036.1:0-9048 GCA_963534475.1 Trueperella pyogenes
TCGACGATATTTCCGTCGAATCGCTGACCGGTTTCGGCAACATGAACGCGACCGCCGAGTCCGCAGCGCTTGAAGCACGTGGAATCACTCCGCGCCACTTCTCTCGCGCCGGAGACCGTCGTCGCGCTGGCTTCCTCGAAGCTGCCGGCGGTGGCACTTTGCTGGTCACCCGCGGCGATATCGCAGCGGATCTGGGTCTGCCGGTCCAAGCGGTTGTCGCCTACGCGCGTTCCTTCGCAGACGGTGCGCACACCTCGATCCCGGCCCCCGGCCTCGGTGCCTTGGCGGCTGCACGCAGTGGTCGCAATTCCCAGCTGGCTCGCGCCCTCGAGGACCTCGGTCTGAGCGCGGACGATATCGCGGTTGTCTCCAAGCACGACACCTCAACTCGCGCGAATGACCCGAACGAGGCCGAGCTTCACTCGCGTCTTTCGGCTGCGCTTGGACGTTCAGCGGGCAACCCGCTGTATGTCGTGTCGCAGAAGACCCTGACCGGTCACGCAAAGGGTGGCGCTGCGCTCTTCCAGGCGGCAGGTTTGATCGATATCTTCCGTCGTCAGGAACTGCCCGCAAACCGTGCGCTGGATTGCTTGGATCCGGAAATGGCTCAGTGGATGCCGCTCCTGTGGCTGCGCCAGCCGCTGGACATGTCCGCTTCACCCGTCCGCGCCGGTGTCCTGACCTCGCTGGGCTTTGGCCACATCGCCGCGATCGTCGTCCTTGTTCACCCCGCCGCCTTTGAGGCTGCGCTGCGTGCCGAGCGCGGCGAGGGCGCTCTGGCTCAGTGGCGTGAACACGCCCAGAAGCGCTTGGAAGAGGGACGGCGTCACCTGGAGCAGGGAATGATCGGACACGCGGAGCTCTTCGTTCCCATTGAGGGACGTCGCCTTCCGGCAACCGACACTCACGAGGCCGAGGTTGCCCTGCTCCTGGATCCTTCCGCTCGCCTGGGTGCAGATGGCACCTACGCATCAGCGGCTTCGGATTCACAGGAAGCTCAGAACTGAGAACCGGCATGAAACCGGCAGCTATCGGTGTCGACCTGGTCGATGTTGCTTCTTTCGGGGAGCAGCTCGGCCAGGAAGGCTCGGTATTTCATCGGGTCTTCACTGCTCGGGAGTGGAATGCAGCAGCGCGTTTCACTCCCGAGCAGGGGGCACCCGCCAGCGAAGCTTCTGAGGGCCTTTCGAGTTCCCGTGCGAGTTCAGGACTGTCGGTGCGTTCTATGTCGGTGCGTTCGATTCAGTCCCTTGCAGCTCGCTGGGCGGCGAAGGAGGCCTTCATCAAGGCTTGGTCCTCCCTGTACTACGGTCGCGAAGATCCGCTTGAGCGCGACCAGGTAAATTGGGCGGAAATCGAAGTGGTGAATGACCGCTGGGGGCGCCCTTCCCTGCGCTTCCACGGAGCAATTGCCGCCGCACTTAAACAAACAGAACGCGAGATTTCAGCTTCACTCACATGGCTTGTTTCTTTATCCCACGACGGTAACTACGCGATCGCATGGATTCATGCGTACCCATCCGAATCACACTCTTCAAAGGATTTCTCATGACGACACCACTGGCTTCTTCGACTTTCTCACCGGTACTCGCTGATCATTTCGGTAGCGCATCGCTGCGTCGAGATGCTCTTGCCGTTCTCGCTGGCGCGGGGCTCGTCGGCATCCTGGCACAGGTCGCCATTCCCATGTGGCCTGTTCCCATCACCGGCCAAACTCTTGGTGTTCTGCTGGTCGGCGCTGTTTTGGGCGCACGTCGCGGGGCCCTCTCACTGGCGTCTTATCTGGTACTTGGCCTTGCTGGAGTGCCGTGGTTCTCCTCCGCAAGTGGCGGTCTTGCTGCACTTGCAAAGCCGTCTTTTGGTTTCATCATTGGTTTCATTCCGGCCGCGTGGTTGATCGGAAAGCTCTCTGAGCGCGCATGGGATCGTCACCTCTGGCTGTCTCTTGCGGCCTTTGGTGGTGCAACCCTGGTTCCCTTCCTGGTCGGCATCCCCTACATGTGGCTTATTGTCCGCATGGGTGGTGTCAGCATGTCTTTCGTGCAGACCATGAATGCAGGATTCACGCCCTTTATCGTGGGCGGAATCATTAAGGCGATCGCCGGGGCGGCTGTGATTGGAAGCCTGTGGAAGGCGGTCGGCCGGGTGGGACTCGATCGATAAAACCCACGTCGACAGTTTTGATGGGTGTGGCCCGCGCACAATGCGCGGGCCACACCCATATCGTTTAATGAGGAGCGCTCGGCGCTTTCCTCAAGGCCGAACTACTCCTGAGTCGCCCTCCCGTGCTTTGACGCACGCGTACGAACCACAATCCCGGCCGTTCCGGGGACAAACTCAGCGGGCTTGAGCTGAGGAAGCACCAGAGGCTGCTTCGCTTGAACAGTGGGCTGTGTAGCGCGTCGAGGAGCCTGCTCAGCCTGGGAGGCCGCCTGAGGGGCGTCGTTCGTGGCCGCGTACGAGCGCACCCGACGAGGCGGCACCGAGCTGTGGCCTTTGTGAGGGGCCGCCGAGGCCGCCACGGCTGCTCGCGGAGCCGCTGCGGGAGTTTCTATTGCTGCGGCTTGCTTTGTACCTGCCGGCTCCTCCTGAGCCGCCTGCGCGGGTTCCGTGGCCTCAGGATGGTTCATGCGCGCAAGGATCGAGGCGATGGCCGCAGCGGTCGGGGCGGCGTCTGGGGTTTCCTGCGCGGCAGAGGCCTCGGGAATGGAAATGTCCGGCTGGGCATGAGAAGCCGCCCAGCCACTCAGGGTTTCAATCTCAGGTTCTTTAGATTCACGTTCACGCGGAGGGATTCCAACGAAGGGGTTGTCCGGACGATCTCGACGCGTTTCGAAGAATGCACGAAGCTGGACGGTTGCTTCCTGAGCCAGAACTCCGGGGACGACCTCGACCTGGTGATTGAGGCGAGAATCACGAAGAACATCGCGCAGTGACCCAGCTGCTCCAGCCTTGGGGTCCCACGCGCCAAAGACGACGCGATCAACGCGAGATGAAACAATTGCACCCGCGCACATCGTGCAGGGCTCCAGAGTGACAACCAGCGTGCAACCGATGAGATTCCATCGATTCAAACGCTTTCCGGCCTCTCGCAGGGCCATAATCTCAGCGTGACCGCAGGGATCGTGCTCGGCCTCGCGGCAATTCCAACCGCGGCCGATAATCCGTCCTACTGAGTCAATAACGACCGCACCCACGGGGACATCTCCCAATTCGCGTGCTTTATTCGCGAGGAAGAGTGCGCGAGCCATCGCTTCTTTGTACTGATCCATAGTTGCCACCCCTTCAGCCTATCGCGTAAACCCTACTTCGCGGGTTACTCTTGAACCATGCGCCTTCATATTGCTGATCACCCGCTCATTGCCCACAAGCTCACCGTTCTGCGTGACCGCGACACCCACTCGGCAACTTTCCGCCAACTGGTTGACGAATTGGTCACCCTTCTTGCGTACGAGGCCACACGCCACGTCTCAACCACTGAGATCGCAATCAACACTCCTGTTGCGCCTACCGTTGGCAAGCGCATTAGCGAGCCGCGCCCCATCGTAGTCCCCGTACTTCGTGCCGGGCTGGGAATGCTCGAAGGAATGACCCGTCTTCTTCCCACTGCCGAGGTTGGCTTCCTGGGAATGAAGCGCGATGAGAAGACTCTTGAGGTTGAGACCTACGCAAACCGTCTTCCCGAAGACCTCTCGGGCCGCCAGTGCTTCGTTCTGGATCCCATGCTCGCAACCGGTCACACCATGGTTGCCGCAACCAAGTACCTCTTCGACCGCGGAGCCAAGGATGTCACCTGCGTCTGCCTGCTGGCTGCTCCTGAGGGCCTGAAGGTTCTGGAAGACTTCGTGGGTGATCGTGCAGATGTGACCGTTGTTGTCGCTTCGGTTGACGAACGCCTCAACGAAAAGTCCTACATCGTGCCCGGTCTGGGCGACGCCGGCGACCGCCTCTACGGCATCGTTGACTGAGTCAAACGACTGGTTTTAAACCCTCAAGGTGCCGCGTCCAAAAGGACGCGGCACCTTTATGCGTGTGGAACATGTGTGGGGGCGCGGCTTTGCCGCACCCCCACACATCAAAGTAGCGATCAGTTAATCGTGAGAACCTTTGATCAGAAGGCCGGAATCACCGAGCCGTCCTTCCAGGTGTCTTCGATGTACTTCTTCACCTGGTCAGAGTGCAGAAGCTCATCCAGCTTCTTCACTGCCTCGGCCTTATCGCCTGAAACACTGGTCTTCCACACCAGGACGTTCACCGAGGGGTTGTTCTCGGGGGACTCGACGGCCAGACCATCGCGCGAGGGGGCAAGGCCACCTTCCTGCGCGAAGTTACCGTTGATCACCGAGTAGTCGGTCTCGCCCAGGTTAGAGACCAGAACGGGTCCGTCAATTTCCTTGAAGTCGAAGTTCTTCAGCTTCTTGACGGTGTAAACATTGACGTCACCGCTTGCGGGGATCTCAACAAAACCGTTTGCAGCAAGAAGGCGAAGTGCGCGCTCCTGGTTGGTGACATCGGAGATCACGCCAATGATTCCGCCCTTTTCGGGAAGCTCATCCAGAGACTTGTGCTTGGAGGAGTAGATAGCCAGGGGCTCAAGGTGAATGCCCTTACCGGGAGTGAAGTCGTAGTTGAACTGCTGCTCAGCCTTCTCCAAGTAGGGAACGGTCTGGTGGTAGGTGGCATCAACTTCACCCTGATCCAACGCACGGTTGGGCAGATCGTAGTCGGTGAATTCCTTGATGTTGATGTTGATTCCCGCGTCCTTTGCCAGGTTGTCCTGGATGTACTTGAGGATCTTCGCGTGAGGTGAGGGGCTGGCTGCAACGGTGATGGTGGTTGCACCGTTCGAGGACGATGAAGAGCCCGTGGAACCGCTGGAGCAGGCCGAGAGGACCAGTGCTGCTGCAACGCCAAGACCGGCAAGAGTACGAAGAGAACGAGAGTGACGCATGAGAGTAATTCCTTAGATTGTCTGTTTCCTACAAGCGGGGGGACCAGAGTGGCCCGGGATCATCCCGCGAATTTTTACTTAATTACCAAGCAGAGTTCGCGACCCGGCTGGTGGATGCTCAGCGGTGATCCACCAGCCGGCTGAGCATGTCGCCAATCATTTGAATTAACTGAACGATGATGATGATCGCAACGACCGAGCAGATCATTGTGTCCGTCTGGAAGCGGTGATACCCGTAGTCGATCGCCATCTTTCCGAGGCCGCCCGCACCAACGACGCCTGCCATTGCCGAGTAGCCCACCAGGGTAATCGCTAAAACCGTCACGGACTGGATGATGCCGGGCAGGGCCTCGCGAACCAAAATGCTCCAACGGATCCGGCGGTTTGAGGCCCCAGCCATGAGGGCGGCCTCGACCTTACCGTTTTCGACGGAAAGCAGGTTGGTTTCCACCAGGCGAGCAAAGAACGGAATCGCACCGATCACCAAGGGGAAGGTCGCTCCCTGCCACGTGATTGCACTGCGCATGACGAACCTGGTCACCGGAAGCAGCACGATGATGAGGATGAGGAAGGGGAAAGAACGGCCAACATTGACAATCAAACCAAGGATCTGGTTGATGGTCTTGTTAGGGGTAAGTCCCGTCTTCGAGGTCTGGACAAGAAGCAGACCCAAAGGAAGGCCGACGAGCACGGTGAAGAGGGTGCCGAAGAAGACCATGAGCAGGGTCTCCCAGATTGCCGGGAGGAACTGCTGGGTGAGTGCGGGGTTGTCTCCCCACGTCGGGTCACCTTTACCCAGTGGAAGCAGCGTCAGGACTGTTGAAAGAGCCGAAAGGTTCACAGCGACCTCACCTCCACATGCGCGCCCTGGGCGCGAAGCTGCTCAATAATCGAAGAACGCTCGGCTGCGGGGATCGCCAGAGCCAGGCGACCAACTTGGACAGAACCCATCGATTCGAAGGTCCCTGCGGTCACATCCGCGCCAAGCTTTGCGGCAAGGTTGAGCATATTCGAGCCAGTGGGAACACCCGGATGCGACGTGAAGATCACGTCCAGAAGGATATTTCCAGATTCCCAGGGCTGGGCTGAGGTTTTGGCTGGGGTTTTGGCCCCCGCTGAATCAGCCTTTGCTGAGCTGCTCTGTGCAGCGATTTCACGCGCGGTCAGCTCACGATTGAAGTCGGTGACATCCAGTTCGTCAACACTGGGCGCAGGAACCAATTCCTTTGCCAGAGGCGAACCCGGGTCAGCCAGAACTTCTTCGATTGTTCCGCTCTGGACGATTCCTCCGTCTTTCAGGAGCGTTACGGAATCACAGATTTCGCGAACGACCGACATCTCATGGGTGATGATGACGATAGTGACGCCGGTTTCATCGCGCACCTGACGCAGCAGCGACAAAATCGCGCGGGTTGATTCGGGGTCAAGGGCTGAGGTTGGCTCATCACAGAGCAAGACTCGAGGGGTATCTGAAAGCGCACGCGCAATACCGACGCGTTGGCGCTGGCCACCGGAAAGCTCTGAGGGGTAGGCACCGCCACGGTGCTCGAGGCCGACTAGGGCAAGAAGTTCACGAACGCGTTCTTTGCGTTGCTCGCGGGTGAATTCTTTCTTCGCGGCGACTTTCAGCGGGAATTCAATATTCTCTCCCGCGGTCTTGGCATCGAAAAGGTTGGCTGCTTGGAAGACCATGCCGATCTTGCGTCGCGCTTGGCGCAGTTCGCGCCCGCGAAGCTGCGACAGATCAATGTCGTCAACGATGATCGACCCAGAAGTGGGTTTTTCCAGCGCAGTCAAACAACGAATAAGCGTTGACTTACCGGCACCTGATTGGCCGACGATTCCGTGAATACTGCCTGCTTTAACGTGCAGATTCACGTGGTCAAGGGCAACGACATCATCACTTCCCTTCACGGGATAGATCTTCGAGACGTCGATCAGATCAATCACTGGGTCCTCCTTTCATGCACCCTTAGACTATGAGTCCATGACGGAGTGTCCAAATTTTTCGTTACACAACCTCACATTGCGAAACTGGACGTGAGAAGAAACGCGCAGATAGCCAGGACGCTTCCCCCCAACCAGACGCCGAAAACAAGACCGGCGGCAGACAAATACCGACGATGACTCAGAAGCATCACCGCGTCCAGAACGGCGGTGGAAAAGGTTGTAAATCCGCCTAAAAATCCCGTTGAAAACAGGAAGAAAACAGGGGCGTTGGGGGCAAGAAAACCCGCGAGTGCACCAGCGCATGTGCATCCCAGTAGATTGACCACACCGATCCCCCACTGGGGTGTTCGCTTTGCTCGACACTTTTTGAGATAAAGATCCAGCTGCCAGCGAGAAAGCGCACCCAGGGAACCGAAAACGCACACGAGAAGGAAGAGAAGTGGGGTCATTTCTTTTCCCCCCGAGGCCTTGGCTCCTTATTCGGAGCGAGTGAGTACCCCAAAGCAGCAGACCCAATCCCAACTACAAGCAATACAAGGCTTGCAAGCATTCCCTCGATAAGCAGAGGCAAGGAGGACACCACCGCAGCACTAAACGGAGTCGAAACAGCTCCAGAGAGCTCGCCCCCATCAGCGGGGACTGCTGTCATTGCTTGGAGC
Organism: Trueperella pyogenes; assembly: GCA_963534475.1. Lineage (GTDB taxonomy): Bacteria > Actinomycetota > Actinomycetes > Actinomycetales > Actinomycetaceae > Pauljensenia > Pauljensenia pyogenes_B. Next base: position 7,561 of record CAUSSZ010000036.1, read on the forward strand.
GCATTATGGACACTGGCCATGACCATGGTGGCGTATGTGGTCAGAGCGCCGGCGAAGCCACTTCCGGCGACAAGCATGACTTTTCTTCGCACAGCGTCCTCGCGGAAATAGCCCTGTGCCCACGCAGTGACAAAACCAAGAAAGAAAGCCCCACAAAGATTTACGGCCACCGTGGACCAAGAAAAAACCGTAAGTTTCCCGCTACCCGTAGCTGCAAGATCCAATCCCGCACGAATTGCTGTGCCAAGGAAAGCTCCGAAAGCAACACACAACCACGAGGGAACGCGCGTGAGCCAGCTCAGGTGATGATGCATCGATACACCGACGTCCTGCTCATCACCATTCAGATGCGCTCGTGTCTCCATGCATCCAAGGTTAGTCTGGGGGTATGGCATTTGCGTCGACCTCGACATCCCAGTCACACGATGGGGCGGAAAACTCAGCTTCTTCCCCTGAGAATTCGGCCTCGGAAATCACAATCGGAGAAGGCCACCCTGAGCATGCCCTAGGCGCCGGACGCTTTGCTCCCTCCCCCAGCGGCGACCTCCACTTGGGTAATCTTCGCACTGCGTTGCTCGCGTGGATGTGGGCACGAGTGACCGGCCGAGGTTTCGTTTTGAGGATTGAAGATATCGACCGGGTGCGTTCGGGCTCCGCACAACGTCAGATTGACGAACTGAAGGCGCTGGGAATTGATTGGGATGGCGAAGTCCTGATCCAGTCTTCTCGCGCTAAGTTCCACGATGAAGCTGTCAAAACGCTGCTGCGTAACGGGTATGCATTCGAATGCTTCTGCTCGCGCAAAGACATCCGTGAAGCTGCATCCGCACCGCACGTTCCCCCTGGTCATTACCCCGGGACCTGCTTGCACCTGAGCGCATCTGAGATCGCCCGAAAGCGCGAAGAATTCGCGGCCGAGGGACGCCGTCCCGCCCTGCGCTTGAAAGCTCCCGTATCAGAGTGGACGGTGCATGACGAATATTTTGGCCAGTACACGGGTCCTGTCGATCACTTTGTCATCCAGCGTTCCGACGGTGCACCGGCATATAACCTTGCGGTCGTCATTGATGACGCATTCCAAGGAGTTGACCAAGTGGTTCGCGGCGACGATCTGCTCTCTCAATCGCCAGGCCAAGCAATTCTGGCACGTTTATTGGGATATCCCACCGTCACCTACGCACACGTTCCCCTGGTTTTAGCGCAATCAGGCGCGCGACTCGCTAAGCGCGATGGAGCGGTAACCATCGAGGAACTTGCAGAACGTGGTGTGACGATTGCCCAGATCATTGGGGTCTTAGCCCGCTCGATGGGTATTGAAGGGGTTCATTCTGCCTCGCAGCTTCTTGAATCGATGGATGTTGAGAAACTGCGCGCGCTCCCCCAAAAGCCGTGGACACCTGACCTAGAGACGCTTTTCGCTTGATCGCTCGGCGTGACGCCTCGCCCCTCCCTCTCCTCCCCCCCGCCCGCACCCCGCAAATGACCCCC
>CAUSSZ010000037.1:0-5548 GCA_963534475.1 Trueperella pyogenes
CTGCTTGCTTTCCCTATAGTTCATAGTGTGGATTGAAAGCCACATGAACTGCGGTAACACGAATGCAGAGGAGCATTGTTCATGAGTGAGACCACTCAGGTTTCGTCTGGTCTAAACATCGAGATGGCCGGTCTTGATGTGATCCCCGAATCCGAAAGAAAAGGCACGCCATCGTCCTTATTCATGCCTTGGTTTGCCGCTAATATCTCTGTCCTCGGTATTTCCTGGGGTTCGTGGGTGCTGGGTTTTGGCCTTTCGCTCACGCAGGCCATTCTTGTCAGCGTTGTTGGCGTTGCACTCTCATTCCTTCTGTGTGGTCTGATCGCTATCGCCGGTAAGCGGGGCTCTGCACCGACCCTCGTGCTCTCTCGCGCGGCATTCGGATATAACGGAAACCGTATCTCTGCAGCAATCTCGTGGATCCTCACTGTTGGGTGGGAGACCTTCCTGGGCATCATGGCGGTTCAGGCAACTGCGACCGTCATGGGAGCGCTTGGTTTCAGCAACCACCTGCTTGCGCAGATCATCGCCTTGATCGTCGTTGTTGTCCTTGCAGCAGGAGCGGGCATCCTCGGATTTGAAGCGATCATGAAGGTCCAAACGTGGATCACCTGGGCGACGGCAATCCTCACGATCGTCTACCTTCTGCTCTCGGCCTCGACAATCAACTTCGAGGTCCTTTCTGCACGTCCCGCGGCTCCCTTCGCAATGGTCCTGGGGGCGATGTGCATGCTCATGGTTGGTTTTGGTTTCGGATGGATTAACGCAGCAGCGGACTATTCGCGCTACCTTCCTCGCAAGGCCTCAACCGCCGGCGTCGTCGGATGGACGACCGCAGGTGCCGCGCTGCCCGTCATCATCTTGGTGATCTTCGGTTTGCTGCTGGTTGGGTCCAACTATGACACTCTCTCTGAAGCCATCGGCAACGACCCGATCGGCGCGCTGACAACAATTCTTCCGACCTGGTTCCTCATCCCCTTCGCGATCGTTGCAATCCTTGGCCTTGTCGGTGGAATTGTTATGGATATCTATTCTTCTGGACTTTCCTTGTTGGCAACTGGCGTCCCGGTCACCCGCCCCGTGGCCACCGCAATCGACGGCACCATCATGACCATCGGAACGATCGTCGTTGTCTTCTTCGCCGATTCCTTCCTGACTCCTTTCACTGCCTTCCTCACAACCCTTGGCGTGGTCATTGCCACCTGGGGCGGCGTCATGCTTGCTGACATCGCGCTCCGTCATCAGGACTACGACGAGCCCTCACTCTTCACATCAACGGGACGCTACGGTTCCGTTAACTGGGGAGCTATCATCACGCTGGCTGTCGGTTCCTTCGTTGGCTGGGGCTTTGTTGTCAATGCGAATGCCTCGTGGCTTGCGTGGCAAGGCTATCTCCTTGGCCCACTAGGAGGTCGAGAGGGAGATTGGGCCGGTTCCAACATCGGAATCCTTCTTGCCCTTCTCGTAGGCTTCTGCGGATATTGGCTGACCAGTGCGCGCCGCGTTCGCGCGCAGGAAGCCACGCCTTCCCACACGCTCGGCTAAAAATTGAGGAAGGTGTGCTTTGGTAGCTGATCCCCGTTTTTCTTCAGTTCTTTTCGACCCCGAGGCCACTGCCGCCGCGGAGCAGATTCGTTCCCTTTGCGGGGGAGTGCCCTTCGCATTGGTCGTCTTGGGGTCGGGCCTAGCAGACGCGCTTAACGACCAGTGGGGAGCGCCATCTGCCTCGCAGCCTTTGGGGTCACTTCCTGGTGTGAGTGCCCCGGTTGCGGATGGACACCGCAATGAACTTCGTGTCTACATGCGCGAATGCGGCCCCGTTCTGGTTGCGACCGGACGAACTCACCTATACGAGGGACACGGGCCTCTTGCTGTCACCGCACTGATCCGTGCCGCTGCGTGCGCGGGCATCCAACGCGCAATTGTGACCAATGCAAACGGATGCCTGCGCGACTGGTCTCTGGGTGATGTCATGGTCATTACGGATCACATGAATCTCAGCGGTTCCTCGCCATTTGATGGCCCCCTGTTTGTCGACATCTCACAGGTTTGGGATGCTGAGATGAGCAAGAGGATGCGTGAGCACTGTGGCCGAGAGGGAACCTATGCCTTCCTTCGTGGGCCTGAGTATCAAACAGGTGCAGAAAGTCGAGCCTTAGTGCAATTGGGTGCTGATTGCGTTGGAATGTCGACTGTTCTTGAGGCAATTACCGCTCACGCACTCGGAGTGCGTGTTGCCGGGATGTCAGTTGTCTCAGACCTGTCTTTTGCCCAGGTGCAAACCGACCCGCAAGACGTTGTGGAGGCCGCGCGAAAGGCATCCACGACGGTCGTTGCCGGTATCGAGGCCGCGCTGGCCGCGGACTGAAGGGCTAAAGAACGCCCAGAACCCGAGAAACCAATTCTTCAGTAACCTGCGGTGAACACGCCAAGTTCACACGCACCCACTTCGAGTAACGCTCGCCCAAGGTGATCCCTTCATTTGTTGCGATGTGCGCGCGCTGGAGCAGTGTCTTAGAAGGGTTCGGGCCCAATTCGGGGTAGGCCTCGAAACCCCACCAGGTTAGGTAGGTTGCCTGCGGGGGACGGAAGTCAACCTCGGTGGGTGTCAGCGCCTCGGTAACGGTGCGGATATTGCCCTCGATTACGGACAGGACCTCGTTTTGCCAGTCATCGCCGTTTGTGTAGGCCTCGATTGTCCCAAGCGCGCCGATTGTTGAGGTCGAATGGGGGAGCTTTTCCTGGCACACGCGATCCCAACGCGCTCGTAATTCCTGATCGGGCACGATGACCTGGGCATTTGGCAGTCCCGCAATATTCCAGCCCTTTGTTGCCGCAGTTGCGGTGATCGTATGCGCTGCAAATTCTGCACCCAGTCGCGCATAGGAGGTAAAGCCTCGGCCACCCAAAACCAGGGGGGAGTGGATTTCATCCGCAAAGACCAAAGCGTCGTACTGAGACACCAGCATCTGCAAAGCGCGCATCTCGGACTCTGTTAACACGCGCCCCACGGGGTTCCACGGATTGCAGAGAATCACCAGGCCAGCCCCGGCCTCGAGACCCGCCTTAATTCCCTCAAGATCAAGGGTCCAGCCGCCCGGGTACGCGTCATCGTGCAACGAGGGCACGTCGATGACCGGGTGTCCCAGCGCGGGAGGAATCGTCAAGAATGGCATGTACGCGGGAGTCGGCACGATAACCGGTGATCCGGGACGCACCATGTGCTGAATCATTACTTCCAAGGCCGGAAGGACAGCGGGTGCCATGCGAATTGAATCGACTTCAAGGTCCCAGCCGAAGCGCTTCTTCTGGAAGTGAGCGGTAGCTTGGGCAACCTCCGGCTCAAGCCAACGGGGGTTGTAACCCAGCAAACCTTCGCGAATCGCGCGGGTCATTCGCTCCTCGACACAAGGAGCGGTACCGAAATCCATCTCTGCAACCCAGGCGCCCAAGACGTCACTGCCGTCCGCGGGCTTAACTCCCGTCCACTTCAGTGAACCAATGCGACGGAGTTCCTCAGCGCTGCAAAAATCCATGCGAAAACTTCTTTCCAAACGTGCCCCAAAGAGCAAAGTGTGTGAGCTACCTCCCAGTGTAAGGGGAGTGGTGATAATTCGGAATTCGCCTTCATGGTCTGAGCGAAGGTAACAGTGCGGGCATCCTGAAATGGGGGAGAGCGCGTGCTCAGTCCTCGCACTCCCATTGAATTGACGCGGGTGCAATAAGAAGGGGGCTAAACTAGGGGATTATGAGTGTGACTACTGCAAGTGGCGCCGATGTTCGCGTCCGATTCTGCCCCTCGCCAACTGGAACCCCCCACGTGGGAATGGTCCGTACCTGCCTCTTCAACTGGGCATACGCGCGCCATACCGGAGGCACCTTCGTCTTCCGTATCGAAGACACTGATGCTGCCCGCGATTCTCAAGAATCTTTCGACCAGATTCTTGACTCGCTGAGCTGGCTGGGACTGGACTGGGATGAAGGCGTCGGTAAGGGCGGCCCGCACCCGCCGTACCGCCAGAGCGAGCGCATGGACATCTACCGCGATGTCGCCGCGAAGCTGCTTGAAGCCGGTTACGCCTACGAATCCTTCTCAACTCCAGAAGAGGTTGAGGCTCGTCACCTGGCCAAGGGTGAAGACCCCAAGCTCGGCTACGACGGTTTTGACCGCGACCTCAGTGAAGAGCAAATTGCTGCCTATCGCGCTGAAGGTCGTCAGCCGGTTCTGCGCCTGCGCATGCCCGACGAGGACATCACCTTCACCGACCTGATCCGCGGTGAGATCACCTTCAAGGCCGGCTCGGTCCCGGACTACGTGATTGTTCGCGCGAACGGCCACCCGCTGTACACCCTGGTCAACCCTGTTGATGACGCGCTCATGGAAATCACGCACGTCCTGCGTGGTGAAGATCTGCTCTCATCGACCCCACGTCAGATCGTTCTCTACCGTGCGCTGGAAGAACTGGGCATTGCCAAGTTCATGCCTCGATTCGGCCACCTGCCCTACGTGATGGGTGAAGGAAATAAGAAGCTGTCTAAGCGTGACCCCGAATCGAACCTGCTTCTGCATCGCGAAGCCGGAATGATTCCCGAAGGCTTGAACAACTACCTGGCCCTGCTGGGGTGGTCGATTAGCCCGGATAACGACGTCTTCTCTATGGAAGAGATGGCTGCTGCCTTCGATATCACCGATGTGAACCCGAACCCGGCACGCTTCGACCACAAGAAGTGCATCGCGATTAACGCCGAGCATATTCGTCTGCTTGCTCCGGATGATTTCCGAGGCCGCATCGTCCCCTTCCTCCACCGTGAGGGATTGGTTTCGGCTGACTCCTATGAGGAGCTGACCGCTGACGAGCAGAAGATTATGCAGCACGCTTCTCCGCTCATCCAGACCCGCATCCAGTTGCTGGGTGAGGCTCCTGGAATGCTGGGCTTCCTCTTCACTGAAGACGATGCGCTTGAGCTGGATGAAAAGTCCGTATCGAAGCTCAAGGAGAATGCTCCTGAGGTTTTGGATGCGACGATCCATTACATCGAGAACTACGACGGCCCCTTTACAACCGAGGCTCTGGAGCATGCCCTCCGCGAACTGATTGTTGAAGGTATGGATATCAAGCCTCGCGTGGCCTTTGGTCCGATTCGTGTGGCCGTGACCGGTCGCCAGGTTTCCCCGCCGCTTTTTGAGTCCATGGAGATCTTGGGCCGCGAGAGCGTGTTGAACCGTCTGCACGCTCTGCGTAACCAACTGGGCTGAGCATCTGACTGATACCTAATCGCAGGTGCGTGGTGATCAAATATGATCAGTGCCACGTGCCTGCGATTTGGCATCTGAAGCGCATTTGAGTATTCTTTTCTCTTGTCGCCGCCTTGGGTTTAGACCTAAGCGGATTGCGCCATGGGGTATGGTGTAATTGGCAGCACGAGTGATTCTGGTTCATTTAGTCTAGGTTCGAGTCCTGGTACCCCAGCCATCGCAAAGGAATTTGCGAGAAGGCCCCCATCGTCTAGCGGCCTAGGACGACGCCCTCTCACGGCGTTAACACCG
>CAUSSZ010000038.1:0-4624 GCA_963534475.1 Trueperella pyogenes
CGCCGATGGTACTGCACCTGGGAGGGTGTGGGAGAGTAGGACACCGCCACAACACTCCATACAGCGGGTGGGGCCCGGAACACGATCGTTCCAAGCCCCACCCGCCTTTGTTATACCCACAGGAAAACAGCCAGTGTCGCTGACTCCTTTTTCTCCTTCAGCAGTGTGCGCGCTGTAGCGTTAGAGTCAGGGTATGACTGAGGTTTCAGAATCCTTAATTCTTGGATCGCAGCTCCCCGAATCTATGAATGCGCGGGAAGTGCTTTCCAATCTTTTCAGTGATGCCCATACCGCATATAGCTTTACTAAAGAGCCTGTTAGCGACCAAGAGCTTCATGCCGCTTACGATTTGGCTAAGTGGGCTCCGACCGGAGTGAACGGTCAGCCACTTCGCGTCGCGGTTGTTCGTGGTGGCGTGGCAAAGCAGAAGCTTCTGCATGCTCTTCCCCGCGGTAATAGGGAACAAGCTCAAGGTGCGCCTTTAGTATTGGTTTGCGGCGCAAAGCTGGATTTCCATCACGACCTTCCCTTACTTCACCCGCGAGGTGTTCGCTATGAAAAGCTGCTCACGGATAATGACAAGATGCGCACGCTTATGGCGCATACATCAGCCACTATTCAAATTGCTTATCTGATTTTGGCTCTTCGGGCCCAGGGCTTGGAAACCGGGCCTATGAATCCCGATGATGCACAACTTCTTCATGACGCTTTCTTCCCTAGTGAGGATATTGAGCCAATTTTGGTCATTAACGTGGGTCATCCAGGTACTGATGCTTACCAGGAACGTGGGCCGCGGGTGGGGTACGATGAGGTGTTTCGCGAACCGCAGGTTAACGCCTGACCCTACAAGGAGGACGCCATGGCTGATGAAGCACGAGTTCGTAAAGTGCAAGATCGCATTCAAGAAACTGTTGCTTCTCTCTTGGGACGACGTATCAAAGATCCGCGTCTGGGCTTCGTGACAATTACCGATGTTCGGGTCACTGGTGACCTCCAACATGCCTCGATTTTCTACACGGTCCTTGGTGGCGATGACGAGCGCGCAGCGACTGCTCGCGCTTTTGAATCTGCAAAGGGTTTAATTCGCAGTGAGGTCGGTAAAGCACTTGGAATTCGCCTTACCCCAAGTATCGAGTTCATCCCTGATGCTCTTCCCGAAACAGTTGCTTCCCTAGAGAGTGCCCTTGCATCCGCGCGGGCTCATGATGAAGAGGTAGCTCGCCAGGCTGAGGGTGCGCAGTACGCGGGTGAAGCAGACCCCTATCGCAAGCCTGAAGAGGAAGACGAGCAGGACGAACGTTAATGTCTGCTGCCTCCACTGATGTTGTTTCGGGGCTGCTGATTGTTGATAAACCTCAAGGGATTACCAGCCACGACGTCGTTTCGCGTACCCGTCGTTTAGCTCATACACGTCGAGTTGGTCACGCGGGCACATTGGACCCAATGGCGACGGGAGTGCTTGTCCTTGGAATCAACAAGGCAACACGACTTCTCACGTGGATTACTGATCATTCCAAACGCTATGAAGCGCAGGTGCGTTTTGGTGTCGAAACGACAACCGAAGACGCGGAAGGCGAAGTAACGTCGGCCAAAGGCTGCGAGGGCCTCGGCAATGAGGAAATTGAAGCGGTACTTTCGCATTTCCGCGGAACTATTTCTCAGGTCCCCTCTGCAGTGAGCGCTATCAAGGTCAACGGAAAACGTGCCTATGCAAGGGTCCGTGCTGGTGAGGACGTGAAACTCGAGCCTCGAGAAGTAGAAATTTCCCTACTGGAAACGCAAGGGCAGCCTTGCTCTCACCGGGTGGAATATGCTTTGGAGGGCAAGAACGCTCACGTCAATTGTGTTGACCTCAATCTGATCGTCGAGTGCTCGGCGGGAACCTATATCCGTGCCCTTGCTCGAGACCTAGGAAATGCATTGGGCTGCGGCGCTCATTTGATCTCGTTACGCCGCACTCGAGTTGGCGAGTTCTCAATTGACTGCGCCCATACCTTGCAGTCCTTGGACGAGGCCGCGGCGCAGAGTGGGGGAGAGGCTCCTCTTCCACTGACCTCCCTGAGCGACGCCGCACGGGAAATGTTCCCTTGCCTTCTTCTCTCCGAGGCCGAGGCCGGTGCTTTCTTGCACGGGCAAGCTCCGCGTCGCGAGGCCGGGGAGATCCTTCGTTTCGTTGAGGAATATTTTCCGGGAGCTCAGCCCGGTGAGTTTGGGCCGATTGCTGCCTGTCGGGGTGATGGGGAAGTGCTTGGACTTCTCAAGATTATTGACAACCGTTTCGCAACAGTTCTTGTTTTCTAGAAAGTAACCACAGTGGAGATTTGGCGTTCCTTAGACGAGATTCCTAAGGGATTGACTTCAGTTGTCACGATCGGCAACTTTGACGGGATGCACGAAGGGCATCGCAAGGTGATTTCTGCAGCTGTCACCGATGCGCGTGCGATGGGGGTTCAGGCGATTGCTTGTACTTTTGATCCTCATCCACGGCAGGTGCACAATCCGGATAGTCCTCTCAAACTGATCTCGCCTTTGCGTGATCGCTTGGATGCCATGGCTGCCTCCGGGTTGAACGCAACCTTCGTCATTCACTACGACGAATCCGTTTACACCTTGACTCCCCGTGAATTCGTCCAAAAATATGTGGTTGATGCGATGGGAGCTGCTGAAGTCGTTGTCGGCAAGGATTTCCGTTTTGGTCGCAATAATTCGGGTGATCTAGAGACCCTCTCGGCCCTTGGAGAAGAATTCGGCTTTAGCGTTACCTCGGTGGACGACGTTACCGCTCCTGAGGGACGGCGCTGGTCATCGTCGTGGGTTCGACAGCTTCTCGAAGAGGGCGATGTTTCAGGGGCCGCTCGCGTGTTGGGACATCTTCACCGCATCCGCGGGACGGTTGAGCACGGCTATAAGCGTGGACGTGAGTTGGGATTCCCCACCGCAAACCTTTGCAATGACATCGAAGGCGTCGTCCCCGGAGATGGAGTTTATGCCGGTTGGCTCGTGCGTCATATTGGTGATGGTGGAGCAGCCGAATTCTTGCCTGCTGCCATTTCGGTGGGAACGAACCCGCAGTTCGACGGTGAAGTGCGTACCGTTGAAGCGCATGTCTTGGGCCGAAGTGACCTGAACCTCTACGGTGAAAATGTCTCCATTATGTTTGTGAGTCGTATTCGCCCAATGGAATCTTTTGAATCCTTGGACGCATTGCTGTCTCAAATGGATGAGGATCTAAGGATTAGTGCCTACGTTCTTGGTGTCGGAGTGCCCACCCGAGTGGATCCCAAGGCCGTAACAGCACGTTAAGCGCCTCGTGCTTTGTCCCTCAGGTTGACGCTCGTGCTGCAGATCACGACTAAAGCCTGAAGATGGGATGCTAAACTAGTCTAAGCCGTCATGTCGGCCACGGATTGTATGCACAGGGAACGCCCTGTGGCTCCGTGCAACGAGTTATAAGGAGAAGCCTGTGCCACTGAGCAAGGACGTTAAGGACCAGATCATCGCCGAGTACGCCACCCACGAAGGTGACACCGGCTCCCCCGAGGTTCAGATTGCGCTGCTGACCCAGCGAATCAAGGACCTGACCGAGCACTTCAAGACTCACAAGCACGATCACCACTCTCGTCGTGGTCTGCTGCTGCTGGTTGGTCGTCGTCGTCGCCTTCTCGGCTACCTCGCCGAGATCGACATTGAGCGTTACCGCTCGCTGATCGAACGACTGGGCCTGCGCCGCTGATTTTAGTCCGGCTCGATTCCATGTTGGAATCGAGCCGGATCACTACGTGTGGGCGAAGTGCACACGCGATAACTCAATACTTTGGATAGGGCGTAATCGTGCGCGGTTTTCGACAGTGGTTTACGGCTTCTCTGGCGCCTACAGATGTGGGAAGAGCCGGACAAAAGCCGTGGACTTCGATCGAAGGCCGATACGAACGCCGAAGTAGTGTGAAATAGATCAGTTCAAGGAGAACACACATATGATGGAAGGCGAAGATATCGTCTCAGCAGAGGCGATCATCGACAATGGCCGTTTCGGTAAGCGCGTCGTGCGTTTTGAAACGGGCCGCCTCGCCAAGCAGGCCGCAGGTGCGGCCATGGCCTACCTCGATGATGAAACCGCGGTTCTGTCCGCGACCACCGCGGGCAAGCAGCCCAAGGATCAGTTTGACTTTTTCCCGCTGACCGTTGACGTTGAAGAACGTTCCTACGCGGCCGGCCGTATCCCCGGATCGTTCTTCCGCCGCGAAGGCCGTCCCGGAACCGAAGCAATCCTGGCAGCGCGTCTGATCGACCGTCCGCTGCGCCCCGGCTTCAAGAAGGGCCTGCGCAACGAGGTTCAGGTTGTCGCAACCGTTCTGGCTGCACACCCCAACGATGCCTACGACGTCCTGGCAATTAATGCTGCCTCGATGTCGACCCAGATCGCAGGCCTTCCCTTCTCCGGCCCCATCGCCGGTACCCGTCTGGCCCTCATTGACGGCCAGTGGGTCGCATTCCCGCGCTGGTCGGAGATGGAACGCTCTGTCTTCAACATCGTTGTCGCAGGCCGTATCGTTACCACTGAAGATGGTGGCGAAGACGTTGCGATCATGATGGTCGAAGCTGGCGGCGGCGAAAACGAATGGGA
>CAUSSZ010000039.1:0-2802 GCA_963534475.1 Trueperella pyogenes
TGGGTAGAGATTAAGAACGGCGAGGCCTGGCTGTACGGGGCGAATATCCCCATGTATGCGCAGGGTTCGTGGACCAACCACGCGCCGACGCGAAAGAGGAAGCTTCTGCTGCATAGCAGTCAGATTTCCACTTTGGCCGATAAGTCTTCCGCCAAGGGGTACACGATCGTTCCCCTTGAGCTGTACTTCATTGGCGGCCGCGCAAAGGTCGAGATTGCCCTTGCCCGCGGTAAACAAGAGTGGGATAAACGTCAGGCCCTGCGCGAAAAACAGGACCAGCGTGAGGCAGAGCGCGCGATGCGTCGCTATGTCAAACAAGCACGTCGCTAATTGGTAACGTGCTCACGAGGAAGTGCTGTGTGCCCTCCATGCGGAAGGTACGCAGCCTGTTCTTTTAAGGAGCGCTGATGAGGCCCGTTGTGCGATCGCTCAAGCGAGACATACGGCGAATGGTAACCGTGCCTGCCGCGTGGATTGTCATCATCGGGCTTCTCTTCGTACCCGCACTGTATGCGTGGTTTAATATCGTCGGTTTTTGGGATCCCTATTCGAATACAGGGAAGATCCGCGTTGCAGTTGCCAATGAAGATCAGGGCGCGACGAAAGATGTGATCGGTTTCGTCAACGTGGGCACGATGCTGGAATCCAAGCTACGCGAGAACGATCAACTTGGATGGCATTTCGTCTCAGCTGAGCAAGCAAAGAGAGAAGTTGAACGCGGGGAATCCTATGCCGCTTTCATCATTCCTTCCGATTTCTCCACGCGCCTCACGGGCATTGTTGACGGTACGTATTCCAAACCCGATGTCCAGTACTACGTCAATGAGAAGAACAATGCTGTCGCTCCGAAAATCACGGGAGCAGGAGCATCTTCTTTAGATCAGCAGATCAACTCGGCTTTCGTTTCAACTGTTGCGCAGACTCTCTCAGAGAAGATCACTGCCACGGGAAAATCAATTTCCGACGTTCTCCAAAACGGACGCTCAGACATCAGTGAGAAAGTAAGGACCGCGAGCGAACAATTGGGGCAGGCCGAGGAATCCCTTAACGGAATGGGGGAGAAGCTCGATTCGGCAAAGGGTAAGGTCAGCGGTGCGCGAAGCTCAATGACGAGCGCTGACTCATCGCTAAGTGATCTCAATGACGCGCTGTCTGAGGCCGATCAGCTTGTCGCCGATACCCGCTCCAGCCTCTCGCAGTTCACCGCGAATATGTCGACTTCTCTGGACGGGCTTTCGACGCATGCCTCCGCTGCCATGGCTAAAGCCTCGAGTGCCGGTGGAACTCTCAACGGAGGAGTGCAGGGGACAACGACGACAATCGGCGGCGTACTCACCGAGGGGCAATCCATCAACCAAGCCAACGGTGAGATTCTTCGCGACCTGCAAAGCCTGGGGATCACGAATCTGCCCACGGCCTCGCAGGCACTACAAGATCTGAGCACACAAAACACGCAGGTCGGGCAGACATTGTCGAATCTATCGGCGCTCAATGGGAACCTCTCCTCGACCTCAACATCGATCGCTCAGGCACTCAACTCACTGAATTCCGCCAGCCAGTCCTTGACCGAGGCGGCAACGCAGGCGCGCTCTGGCGTGACGAGCCAGCTCCCAGTCATTTCCAGTGCCTTGGATCAGATGTCCTCTGCCTCAGCTGATCTTCGCTCCGCGATCGCTGTTCTTAAAGGGCAGCGCGAGCAGATTTTGGGCCTTCTTGATCAGCTTGATACCTTGCTTGATTCAACGAAAACAACGATTGCACAGTCTTCAGTGAACATTGCGTCTCTCAAGTCTGATCTGGACAGCGCCAAGGGGGACATCCAGCTGATTTCCTCCTCCAACGCGATTCAGTCACTGGCGGGCTCGATGAATCTCAACCCTGAGAAAATCGCAGAATTCATGGCTGCTCCGACATCGATTAGAACCCAGACTGTTTTCCCGGTTGCCACATATGGTTCAGCGATGGCACCGCTCTTCACGAACCTTTCCCTGTGGATCGGTGCCTTCGCGCTCGTGATCATTCTCAAGCTTGAGGTCGATGAAGAGGGCGTCGGTTCCATGACCTCGGCGCAAAAGTACATGTCTCGTTGGATGCTCTTGGCTCTATTCGCGATCGGGCAAGCTCTGGTTGTTTCCATCGGCGATCTGATTATCGGTGTCCAAACGGTCTCCAAGTTCGCCTTTGTAGGTACTGCTGTCCTCGTTTCTTTGGTGTTCCTTTCCGTGATCTACATGCTGGCGACCTGTTTCCAACATATCGGTAAGGGCCTGTGCGTCATTATCGTGATTCTTCAGATCCCTGGAGCGGCGGGCTTGTATCCCATCGAGATGATGCCTTCCTTCTTCCGCTTCCTCCACCCGCTTTTCCCCTTCACCTATGGGATCAATGCGATGCGCGAGACCGTCGGTGGCTTCTACGGCAACGCCTACCTGAGATCGCTTGGAGTCTTGGGGATTCACGTTCTTATAGCTTTTGCTTTGGGCCTGTTGGTTCGTCCCTTCTTGGTTAACCTCAATGCGATGGTCAGTCGAGATCTGTCTCGTTCAGGATTGTTCCTTGCCGAGGCCACGCATCTTCCCTCCTCGCGCTACCGTCTATCCCAGATTGTCGCGGTCCTTGCCGATCACGATGGGTATTCGCGTTCGGTAACCCGTCGTGCGCGCAATTTCGAACGGCGTTATCCGAAGATGCGCCGCGGGGCTCTAATTCTGGGAATCGTGATTCCTGCGGTCCTTGCAGTTCTTTCTGTTGCGAGCGTTGCTGAGGTCCCACTCCTTCTGGGGCTGTGGATTATCTGGATTC